>NZ_JBJJLC010000005.1:0-300913 GCF_045449855.1 Marinobacter alkalisoli
TGGGAGGGGGCAACCACAACCATCTTCCCCCATACCCATCAGGCTACAAGATCAAAAAGCCCAAAGCTCAAACCCGAGCACTAACAACCCGAACCATAGGATCATGGCGGCTTTCAGGAATCGGCAGCAGGCCATAAAACTCACGGGGATTGTAGACGCGAACCGAAGGAAACCCGGAAGCCTGGAAATGGTCACAGGCCTGCTGGTCGTCCTCGAAGTGGAAGCTGACCTGGCTGCGGGTCAGGGTGCCCAGGAGGCCGCCGAGGGTTTTCAGGGAGTTTCTTAGCAGCGGTTGCCTTGGCATCAGGTAGCTTTCGGACAGGTACACCGAGCCGGGGCGGTCGGCCAGGAGTTTGGCCAGGCGTTGCCAGAATTCGGTGATGACTTCCAGGGAGAAGTAGCTGGTCAGGCCCTCGGTGACCACCACGATGGGCTTGGTGTTGTCGAAGGCGCGGGCGACTACGGCTTCCAGGGTGTAGTCGCCGGATTCGGCCAGGATATCGATCGGGGTGACCTGGTGGTGCTCCCCAAGGTGACCTGCGGCCAGGAGACGGGCGGCTTTGCGGGTGGCCATGTCGGGCAGGTCGGCTTCCACCATCTTCAGGGTGGGGTGCTTCTCCCGCAGACGGATACCTCTGGGGGACATGCCGCAGGCGATTTCCAGGACCTGGTCGACGCCGTCCTCCTGGACAGCCTGGTCAATCAGGTGGTCGATGATCAGGTGGCGTTGCAGCAGGAAGGTGCGGATGTTGCCGCCGATGGCCGCCTTGCTGGCGGTTTCGAAGGGGCTCATCAGGTGGTAGAGCCAGCGGCCCTGTTCTGTGGACAGGGCGTCGTCGGAAAGCCCGTGCCGGTGCCAGACGGCACCGGTGTAGAGGGCAGTAAAGCTGATGCCGGAACTGTCAGTCGGCTTTTTGCTCATAAATGGCCTTTCCCCAGGCTTCACGTGTGCCCGGCAGTATCAGGTTAAGGGCAATCGCCACCACGGCGCTCAGGGCGATGCCCTCGAACTGGCCGATGGCCATGCCACCGATGCCGAACACCAGGGTGATGGCAACGATGACCAAGTTGCGCGACTGGGACAGATCGACCTGGTGGCGGATCAGGGTATTCAGGCCCACCACCGCGATCGAGCCGAATAGCAGGCAGAGGATGCCGCCCATGACCGGTACCGGGATGGTCTGCAGGGCGGCGCCAAATTTGCCGACAAAGGCCAGCACGATGGCGATGATCGCAGCCCACCACATCACTTTCGGGTTGAAATTGCGGGTCAGCACCACGGCGCCGGTGACTTCCGAATAGGTGGTGTTGGGCGGTCCGCCGAGCAGGGAGGCGGCGCTGGTGGCCAGGCCGTCACCCAGCAGGGTGCGATGCAGGCCCGGCTTTTCCAGGTAGTTCTTGCGGGTCACGTTGCCGATGGCGAGGATGTCGCCGATATGCTCAATGGCTGGCGCGATGGCCACCGGGATCATGAACAGGATGGCGCTCCAGCTGAATGCCGGTGCGACAAAGTTGGGAACGGCAAGCCAGGGCGCTTCCTGAATGGGTGTCAGATCCACAATGCCGGCGAACGCGGAGAGGGTATAGCCGACGATCACGCCAAACATGATGGGAATCAGCCGGAAAATGCCTTTGGCCCACACCGACATGACGACGGTTACCACCAGGGAGATCATCGCAATCCAGATGGCGGTGTCGTAGGGCACCAGTTCGGCGGCGCCGTCGCCGCTACGGCCCGAGGCCATGTGTACAGCGACGGGTGCCAGTCCCAGACCAATCACCATGATCACCGGGCCGATCACCACCGGCGGCAGCAACCGTGTGACAAAACCGGTACCACGGAGTCTGACGGCGCCACTGAGGATGATGTAGAGAATACCGGCAGCCATCAGGCCACCCAGGGTTTCTTCCAGGCCGAAGCGGCCCTTGGCGGCGATGACCGGGGCGATAAAGGCAAAGGAGGAGGCCAGGAAGATGGGGATCTGGCCGCCGGTGACAATGTGGAAGATCAGCGTGCCGAGACCGGCGGTAAACAGCGCGACGTTGGGATCAAGGCCGGTGATCAGTGGCATCAGCACCAGTGCGCCAAAGGCCACCAGCAGCATTTGCGAGCCCGCGACAACCTGTTTCCAGGTCGGGTCGGTGGTGTGATCCTGCATGTTCAGACGTCCTTTTGCTTGGTGCCGAAAATTTTGTCGCCGGCATCACCAAGTCCGGGAAGGATATAGCCTTTTTCGTTCAGGCGCTCGTCAATTGAGGCCGTATAGATGGACACGTCCGGATGTTTCTCCAGAACCTTCTGCACGCCTTCCGGCGCGGCCACCAGAATCAGCGCGCGAATTTCGGTGCTGCCGGCCTTTTTCAGCAAATCAATGGTGGAGATCAGGGAACCGCCGGTGGCGAGCATGGGGTCAATGATCATGGCCATGCGCTGATCCAGTTCACCCACCAGTTTTTCCAGATAGGTGCTGGCTTCCAGGGTCTCCTCGTTGCGGATCTGGCCGACCACGCTGACCCGGGCACCGGGAATGAGGCTGAGGACACCGTCCAGCATGCCCATGCCGGCACGCAGGATCGGCACGATGGTGACTTTCTTGCCCTGGAGCTGTTCGATTTTCACCGGACCGGCCCAACCCTCGATGGTTTTTTCCTGCAGGGAGAAATCCTGGGTGGCTTCGTAAGTCAGCAGGGCGCCAACCTCCTGTGCCAGTTCACGAAAATTTTTGGTGCTGATGTCCGCGCGGCGCATCAGGCCGAGTTTGTGGCGGATCAGGGGGTGTTTAACCTCGTGGATTGGCATGGGCTCACCTTTCATCTGTCGGCTGTGTCGGATTGGCGCAAGGATACCGTATCTGAAAGGTTGCGTCAGGCACTGAAAAGTGAAATCCCGTAAGGGCTGGTACGGATCTTGCGAAGACCCCTGCAAACGATGCGTCAGCGTCATAATTCCGACCCTTTGAATGCCATCAGGCATGGCCACGCGGAGAGTTTCCTGGCATGGACAGAGCTTTAGTCCTGAACAACGTCAAATCCCTGACACGGGGAAACCTGGGCATACCCATCATGCTGATGGGGCTGCTGGGAATGATGATCCTGCCCATGCCGGCGTTCATGCTGGATGTTTTCTTTACCTTCAACATCACCCTGTCCATCGTGATCCTGCTGGTGTGCGTGTACGCCTTGCGGCCGATGGAGTTCGCCTCATTCCCGACGGTGCTGCTGGTGGCTACGCTGTTGCGCCTGGCGTTGAACGTGGCCTCAACCCGGATCGTACTGCTGAACGGTCATGAGGGCGGAGATGCCGCCGGTAAGGTGATCGAATCCTTTGGTGCGGTGTTGATCGGCGGCAATTACGCCGTCGGCCTGGTGGTGTTCGCCATCCTGATGATCATCAACTTCCTGGTGGTGACCAAAGGCGCGGGCCGGGTTTCCGAGGTCAGTGCGCGTTTTACCCTGGACGCCATGCCCGGCAAACAGATGGCCATTGACGCCGACCTGAACGCTGGTCTGGTCAATCAGGAGGAGGCCAAGCACAGGCGTTCGGAGGTCGCCCAGGAGGCGGACTTCTACGGTTCCATGGACGGCGCCAGCAAGTTCGTGAAAGGTGACGCGGTTGCGGGCCTCCTTATCCTTGCCATCAACCTGATCGGCGGTATTGCCATCGGCATGTTGCAGCATGGCCTGGATTTTGGCACCGCCACGCAGAACTACGCCTTGCTGACGATTGGTGATGGTCTGGTGGCGCAGATTCCTTCGCTGCTGCTGTCGACGTCAGCCGCGATCATGGTGACCCGTGTAACCTCCAGCCAGGATATGGGTGGCCAGATTCTGCAACAGATGTTCAGCGCGCCCAAGGCGCTGGCTATTGCTGCAGCTATCCTGATTATTCTCGGGCTCATCCCCGGTATGCCCCACGTTGCGTTTCTGGGGCTTGGCGGTATCGCTGCCACCGCTGCTTACCTGATCTGGCAACGTGAACGCCAGACGGTCGAGGAAGATGGCGTGTTCCCTGTTCGCGGAGGCGCGCAGCCTGCGGGTCGGGATATTCCACCCGGAGGGGATGGCGGAGACCAGGGGCAGGCTCTGCCTGCGCCGGGCGAAACCCGCGAGCTGGGATGGGACGATGTGGCCACCGTCGACATCGTGGGTCTGGAAGTTGGGTACCGTCTGATCCCGCTGGTGGACAAATCCCAGGGCGGTCAGTTGCTGAGCCGTATCAAGGGGGTGCGCAAGAAGCTGTCCCAGGATCTGGGGTTCCTGATGCCTTCGGTCCACATTCGCGACAACCTGGACCTGATGCCGAACGTGTACCGCATCACCCTGATGGGCGTGACCCTGGCCGAGGCCGAGATTCACCCGGACCGGGAGCTGGCCATCGACCCTGGCCAGGTGTTTGGCAAGATCGAGGGAATTGCAGGCAAGGACCCGGCGTTTGGTCTGGATGCCAGCTGGATTGAGCCCGAAAAGAAAGATCAGGCCCAGACCCTGGGGTACACGGTGGTGGATGCCAGTACCGTGGTGGCCACCCACCTGAACCAGATATTGCAGAAGCATGCCCACGAACTGCTTGGCCACGAAGAAACCCAGAAGTGGCTGGACCAGTTGGAGAAGGTGTCTCCCAAGCTGGCGGAAGAGCTGGTGCCAACCACCATTTCCATCAGCCTGCTGTTGAAGGTGCTGCAGAATCTGCTCAAGGAAGAAGTGCCGATCCGTGATATGCGTTCGATCGCGGAGTCCATTGTTAACGTTCATCCGAAGAGCCAGGACCCGAAGCTACTCACCACCGTTGCCCGTCAGGCCCTGCGCCGAATGATCGTTCAGAGCATTTGTGGCAACGAGCAGGAGATCCCGGTGATCACCCTGGACCCGGACCTGGAACAGTTATTGCTAAAGTCAGTTCAGCAGAGTCAACAATCCGGCGGTCAGGAAGACATCGGGCTGGTGCTGGAGCCGAACATGGTGGAGAAACTGCAGCGATCCCTGCAGGAGAGCGTCCAGCGCCAGGAGATGCTTGGCAAGCCAGCGATTCTGCTGGTGTCAGGCCCGTTGCGACCGGTGCTGGCGAAGTTTGCCAGTTATGGGGTGGAGCGATTGCACGTACTGTCTTACCAGGAAATTCCGGATAACAAACAGATCACCATTGTGGCGTCCGTCGGGCAGTAACGGCGACGGATGACAAAGCGGACAACGCAGGCACGGCGTTGCCGGTGGAGGATGAGGCACCATGAAAGTAAAACGTTTTTTTGCTCAGACCATGGCAGAGGCCCTGAAGCAGGTACGGGAACAGATGGGCCCGGACGCCGTGATACTCTCCAATCGCCGGGTGGACGGCGGTGTCGAAATCGTGACGGCGCTGGATTACGACGAGAATATGGCGCGTCAGCGTCTTGGTGAGCAGGCCCGGGAGGCCACCAACGGGTCCCGTCTTGCGGAAATGCAGGCGGAACAACATCGCCGGTTGGAGCACGAGCTGGGGCGTTCCCGGGACCGTATTCGCGAGGTTCGCGAGAAGCGGGCAAGCGTTGGCGCCGGGTATGCCAATAACTCGGCGTTCATCGACGATTCGGCGCTGGGGCTTGAGTCTGCCGCAACGGAGTCCGGATCGGCTGCCTCATCCGGCGCACCGGGTGGTTACTCCGATGAGCTTGCACAGATGCGGGCCGAGATCAGTTCATTGCGGGACATGGTGGGAGCCCGGGCCGCCGAGCCGAAAAAACCGGCGACCAACGCGGTTCAGCAGCGCCTGTCCGAACGTTTGCAGGAATTCGGCCTGAGCCTCGATCTGTCCGGTTCCCTGTCCCGCCGCCATAAAGGCGGGCGCCTTGACGATGGCTGGAAGCAATCCCTGAAAATGCTGGCCACCGGGGTGAAAACCTCACGAACCGAGTGGCTGGATCAGGGGGGCGTATACGCCCTGGTGGGGCCCACCGGATCCGGCAAGACCACCACCATTGGCAAACTGGCGGCGCGCCATGTCCTGCGTCATGGTGCGGATTCCCTGGCGCTGGTCACCACGGACCGTTATCGCGTGGCCGCCCATGAGCAGCTGTTTGTGTTCGGTCGCATCCTGAATGTGCCGGTGCGGGTGGTGGATGAGAGCCATTCCCTTGATGATATCCTCGACGAGTTGTCGGATCGCCACCTGGTGCTGATTGATACCGCCGGCCTGACCAGCACTGACAAGGGCTATGAGCAACAGCTGTCAGAACTGGCCAGGAGCCATCACCGGATTCGTACACATCTGGTGGTGTCAGCGACCAGCCAACCGCGTATTATGAAATCAGTGTGGCATTGCTATAAGATGGCTAATCTTGCGGGCTGTGTGATGACAAAAGTCGACGAAGCCCTGACCCTGGGTGAATCTTTGGGGTTTGTCATGGAGTCCGGTCTGCCCGTGGCGTATTACACGGATGGCCAGAAGATTCCCGAAGATCTGCACCACGCCGAAGCGGTGCCCCTGGTTCGACTGGCCGTGGAGCGGCTTAAAACACTCCAGCAACAACAGGCGGTGGCAGAGGGGGCCTGAAACACTCCCCGGCCATACCGGATGACGGACTATCCGGCGTGAACAGGCGCCGTTGAAATACAACTGAGCCTTCGGTCAAACGTGGCGAGAGATAAAACCAAGTATGAGCAAACCACATCCGGTACAGGTGATTGCAGTTTCCGGCGGGAAGGGCGGCGTTGGTAAGAGCAACGTGTCAGTTAACCTGGGCATTGCCCTGGCCCAGAAAGGCCGTCGTGTCGTGTTACTGGATGCTGACCTCGGTCTGGCCAACATAGATGTTCTGCTGGGTATCACCGCCAATCGCAACCTCTCGGATGTGCTGGCGGGTGATTGCGACTTGCGTGATGTTCTGGTTGATGGCCCGGGCGGTATCAAGATTGTGCCGGCCTCCTCGGGAACCCAGCGCATGACCCAGCTCACCTCCATGGAGCACGCCGGTCTGATCAATGCGTTCAGCGAACTCGGTGACCAGATTGACGTCCTCATCGTCGATACCGCAGCGGGGATCTCCGAATCCGTCATCAGTTTCCTGAGGGCCTCCCAGGAACTGTTGCTGGTGGTGTGTGACGAACCCACTTCCATCACCGACGCTTACGCTCTGATCAAGCTGATGAACCGTGAGTATGGCACCCACCGTTTTCGTATTCTTGCCAACCAGGTCCGGAACGAGCAGGAAGGGAAACATCTTTTTGAAAAGCTGACCCGGGTCACTGAGCGGTTCCTAGACGTGGCACTACACTACGTGGGTATGGTGCCTTACGACGAAGCTGTCCGGAAAGCGGTGCAGAGGCAGAAAGCGGTGCTGGACGCCTACCCCAGGGCGAAAGCGTCACTGGCGATCAGGGCTCTGGCGGAGAAGGTCGATAACTGGCCGCTGCCGTCATCTCCCCGCGGACACCTGGAATTCTTTGTGGAGCGGCTCGTCGAAGTCTGACATTGATCCTGTCACCAAAAAGCTGGATACATGACATTGGCGAATAACCTGGGAATCTACCAAAAAACCGGCGTCGGGGGCGCTTCCCGGCTAGTGGAAGAACATGCTCCGCTGGTGAAAAAGATCGCGTTGCACCTGATGGCCCGGTTGCCGGCCTCGGTGCAGCTGGAAGACCTGATGCAGGCCGGCATGATCGGGCTGCTTGAGGCCGCTCAGCGGTACAGCTCCACCAAGGGGGCGACCTTTGAAACCTACGCCGGTATCCGTATCCGGGGCGCCATGGTGGATGAAATCCGCAAGGGCGACTGGGTACCCCGTTCCGTTCATCGTAATGCCCGCCGTATCTCCCAGGCCATCAAGGCTGTTGAGGATCGTCTTGGCCGTGAGGCCCAGGACCAGGAAGTCGCTGAAGAGCTGGAGATGTCCCTTGATGAATACCACTCCAGCCTGAGCGATGCCAACAGCGGCAAACTTTTTAGCCTGGATGAGCTCAATGAATCCGGCGACCTGCCGATAGAGGAAGCAGAGGCCAGTGATAATCCGCTGGACGATATTACGTCTGATGCTTTCAAGCGCAGTCTGGCGGAAGCGATTGGCGAGCTCCCCGAGAGGGAAAAACTGGTGCTCAGCCTGTACTACCAGGAGGAACTGAACCTCAAGGAAATCGGTGCTGTCCTGGGAGTGAGTGAAAGCCGGGTCAGCCAGATCCACAGTCAGGCCGCGCTGAGGCTTCGGGGCAGGCTGACGGGCTGGCGACACGAGCCCAACGTGTATTGAGGTTGGCTGTCTGTAGCTTTTGGTAACCGGCGCTTTACAACGGGTTCAAACACCACACAATAAGCGGTTAAACCACCGGCCTGCCAGAGTCTGGCAGAAAGATAAAACGCATTCCGGGTGTGACAAAACTGGAGGTCCCATTGGACAAGAACATGAAAATCCTCATTGTGGACGACTTTTCCACAATGCGACGGATCATCAAGAACCTGCTGCGTGATCTGGGATTCACCAATACCGACGAAGCGGATGACGGCAACACCGCGTTGCCCATGCTGCAAAGCGGTAAGTACGATTTCCTGGTGACTGACTGGAACATGCCGGGTATGTCCGGTTTTGATCTGCTGAAGGCTGTACGTGCCGATGAAAACCTGAAAACCCTTCCGGTTCTCATGGTTACCGCCGAAGCGAAGCGGGATCAGATTGTGGCCGCCGCGCAGGCAGGGGTGAATGGCTATGTCGTGAAGCCGTTTACCGCCGCTGTACTCAAGGAGAAGATTGAGAAAATCTTCGAACGAATCCAGTAACCAAAGGTCGGATGGGCTCTCATGAGCGATAGCAAAAAGAACCCGCAGGGCCTGGATCCGGAGGTGACGGAAAAGCTCCGCGCACAGGCCAACGAGCTGGTTGAACAGGTCAATGCCGGTGACTATGCAGGGGCTATGAACGTAATCAATGATCTCAGCGAAGTCCGGGATCAAAGCCTGTATCGGGAAGTCGGGCGGCTTACCCGCAGCCTCCACGAAGCCATTCGCAATTTCCAGATCGATCCCCGCAATGCCGAGCAGCAGGAAGCGCTGTCAAAAATGACCGATGCGTCCGACCGCCTGGAATACGTTGTGCAAATGACCGGTCAGGCTGCCAATCGCACCATGGACCTGGTCGAGGAAACCATGCCTCAGGCCTACGCCATCCGTGATGAGGCGGCGATATTGAGAGACGAATGGCAGCGCCTGCGTCGGCGGGAAATGGAGCCGGCGGAATTCCGGGACCTCTACGGCCGGATTGACCAGTTCTTTGTAACGCTGACCCGGGATGCCGACACCATGTACAACAACCTCTCGGAAATCCTGCTGGCCCAGGATTTCCAGGACCTGACCGGGCAGGTGATCCAGAAGGTCACCGACCTGGTGAAGGAAGTGGAGGAACACCTGCTAGGCCTGGTGATGATGGCGAGCCATGTCGATCAGCTGACCGGCACCGTGCATGAGATTGAATCAAACGAAGTGTCGGCAGAGCAGGGTGTAGGCCCGCAGATGAACGCCGATAAGCGTGAAGATGTGGTATCGGGTCAGGACGATGTTGACGATCTTTTGTCCAGTCTCGGTTTCTGAATTAAGAGGGTAACCCATGGCGTTTGATGCCGATGAAGAGATCCTGCAAGACTTTCTGGTTGAAGCAGGCGAGATACTCGAAAAGCTGTCTGAACAGCTGGTGGATCTTGAACAGAATCCGGATGACAGTGATCTCCTCAACGCCATATTCCGTGGCTTTCATACCGTAAAGGGTGGCGCGGGTTTCCTTCAGCTGGAAGCCCTGGTGAACTGCTGTCACTCTGCAGAGAACGTCTTCGATATTCTCCGGAATCACAAGCGCAAAGTGGATTCGGAGTTGATGGATGTGGTGCTGGAGGTCCTGGACAACGTCAATGCGATGTTCGAGCAGGTGCGTAACCATGAGGAACTGACGCCAGCTCCAGAAGCTCTGATTGCGGCCCTGGACGCCCTCGCCGAGCCGGAAGGGACATCCTCCGGGGGTGCCGACAAAGCCCCGGTGCAAACCACAAGTGACGCCGCCAGCGGTGATGACCATGGCGATATCACCGATGACGAATTCGAACAACTGCTGGACGCGCTGGATGGTGAAAAAGCCGAAGCCGACAAGGCATCCGGCCCGGGAGCTGCCTCTGATGCAGCAGGGGACGACAGCGCCGCCAGTGACGATGACATTACCGATGACGAGTTCGAGGCACTGCTGGATGAGCTCCATGGCAAGGGGCAGTTCGCCGGTGCGCCCGCCGGTGATGCTGATATCGAGCCACCGACCGAGTCCGGTGATCAGGCCAGCAAAAGCAGTGACGACCTGATCACGGACGATGAATTCGAGAAGCTGTTGGATGACCTCCACGGCAAGGGCGGCGGCCCCACGGCTGAGAGCAGCCCGAAGGCGGCCAGCAAGCCCGCGTCCGATACTGCGAAGTCGGCGCCGGCCGCCAAAGCGGAGACGCCCGAGAAGGCCGAGACCCGAGCACCCGCAGCATCGAAAGAACAGGCGCCCGCAACTGAGACCTCTGTCCGGGTGGACACCAAGCGCCTCGACGACATCATGAATATGGTCGGCGAGCTGGTGCTGGTGCGTAACCGCTTGCAGCGTCTGGGCGCCGCAAGCGAAGACGAACACATGCACAAGGCGGTGTCGAATCTGGATGTGGTCACCACTGACCTCCAGTCAGCGGTGATGCAGACACGGATGCAGCCGATCAAGAAAGTCTTTGGCCGCTTTCCCCGGGTGGTGCGGGACCTTGCCCGGAGCCTCAAGAAAGAAGTCAGCCTGGTGATGCACGGGGAAGACACCGACCTGGACAAGAACCTGGTGGAAGCCCTCTCGGACCCCCTTGTTCACCTGGTTCGTAACTCGGTGGACCATGGTATCGAGGCGCCGGATGTTCGTGAAAAGGCTGGCAAACCCCGGTGCGGTACAGTGACCCTGAATGCCGAGCAGGAAGGGGATCATATCCTGTTGTCCATCGAGGATGACGGTGCCGGCATGGATCCCGAGGTGTTGCGTCGTAAGGCCGTTGAAAAAGGCATATACGATCAGGACGCCGCGGACCGGCTTACCGAAAGCGAGTGTTTTAACCTGATCTTTGCCGCCGGCTTCTCCACCAAGGACCAGATTTCCGATGTGTCCGGCCGTGGTGTCGGCATGGACGTGGTAAAAACCAAGATCGGCCAGCTGAACGGTCAGTTGAATGTCGAATCGGAACTTGGCAAAGGCTCGCGAATTGTCATTAAAGTGCCGCTGACCCTGGCCATCATGCCTACGCTGATGATCATGCTGGGTGAACAGTCGTTCGCGCTGCCACTGGTGAATGTGGTGGAGATCTTCCACCTGGACCTCAGCAAGACCAACATCGTCGATGGCCGCGAGTGCATTGTGGTGCGGGAGAAGGTCTTCCCGCTGTTCCACGTCAAGCGCTGGCTGGTGAAGGGCGCGTCCGCTGAACCGGAGCCGGAGAACGCCCACGTTGTCATCGTCGCGATGGGCACCCGGAAAGTTGGCTTCGTTGTGGACCAGTTGATCGGCCAGGAAGAAGTGGTGATCAAACCCCTGGGCCGCGCACTCCAGGGCACGCCGGGTATGGCGGGGGCGACGATTACCGGGGATGGGCGTATTGCCCTGATTATTGACGTTCCCAGCCTGCTTCAGCAGTACGGTTGAGGCGCACGGCCTGCACGGTTTAGGAGAGTTGGATGACAGTTTCTGTCCTGGTTGTTGATGACTCGGGATTTTTCCGCAAGCGTTTGACGGAAATCCTGACGGCATCCGGTCAGATCAAAGTCGTTGGCGCGGCCACCAACGGCCGGGAAGGGGTGGAGCTGGCGGAAAAGCTGCGGCCGGACGTCATCACCATGGACTACGAAATGCCGATCATGGACGGCATTTCAGCCGTTCGCGAGATCATGAAGCGCCACCCGGTGCCGGTATTGATGTTCTCGTCCCTGACCTACGAGGGCGCCCGGGTGACGCTCGATGCCCTGGAGGCCGGCGCGGTCGATTTCCTTCCCAAGAATTTTGAGGAAATCGCCCGGGATTCCAGCCAGCTCCAGAAGATCCTGATTGGTCGTATACTGGATGTTGCCGGTAGCAGCCCGGGCGCAAAAGCCGCACCTGCTGCACCACCGGCGACAAAATCGGCCGCAGCGCCCGCGCCTCGTCAGGAAAGGGGGATACCCCGTGGGCGTCCCCGTACCGATACGCCTGCGGCGCGGCCCACGCAACCGGAACCCCCCGCAGAAGAGGAATCCTCCAGGCGCGCCACCCGCCGGGGGCCGGCCAGGCACTACAACGTGGTGGGCATCGGAACCTCCACTGGCGGTCCGGTTGCCCTTCAGAAAGTGTTAACCGCGTTGCCGGCCAGTTTCCCTGCGCCTATCGTGCTGGTTCAGCACATGCCGGCCAGCTTCACGCCTGCCTTCGCCGAGCGTCTGAACAAACTTTGCCGCATCGAAGTGCGCCAGGCCGAGGATGGCGATGTGCTCCGGCCCGGTCTCGCCCTGCTGGCGCCTGGAGGCCGGCAGATGATGATCGAAAATCGCAGTGGCCAGGCCCGGGTGCGCATATTGCCCGGCGACGACCGTCTCAATTACAAGCCCTGTGTGGATGTCACTTTTGGTTCCCTGGCCCGCAGTTTTCCCGGCAAGACCCTGGGCGTCATCCTTACCGGCATGGGGTCTGATGGCAAAGAAGGTTGCCGTTTGATGAAGCAGGGCGGATCCGTGATCTGGTCCCAGGATGAAAAATCCTCCGTGATCTACGGCATGCCCATGGCCGTTGCCAGGGCCGGGTTGTCCGATGAGGTGCTGGCCCTCAACGACATTGGTCCGCGGCTGGTGGAAGGTGTGAGTTAATGGATATTCTCAGCCTCCTTGGCATCATTCTGGCGTTTGCCGCCATCCTGGGCGGCAACCTGCTGGAGGGCGGCGCCCTCAGTTCCCTGTTCAATGCTCCGGCGGCGCTGATCGTCATCGGCGGCACACTGGCTGCCACCATCCTGCAGACCTCCTGGCCCCTGCTGAAGCGTGCGTTTGTCCAGGTTCGATGGGTGTTTTTGCCGCCCTATGTCAGTCTGGAAGATGGCATAGGCAAAGTGATCGACTGGAGCGTCAAGGCTCGCAAGCAGGGGTTGCTGGGGCTGGAGGGGCTGGCGGAAAAGGAACCGGAACGGTTTGCGCGCAAGGGCCTTCAGTTGCTGGTTGATGGCGCCGAGACCGAGACTATTCGCAGCATCATGGAGGTGGACCTGGACTCCCGCGAACAGCGGGACCTGGAATCGGCGCGGGTTTACGAAGCCATGGGTGGCTATTCCCCGACCATTGGCATCATCGGTGCGGTCATGGGGCTGATACAGGTGATGACCAACCTGGAGGACCCCCAGTCCCTCGGCAGCGGCATCGCAACGGCTTTCGTCGCCACCATCTACGGTGTGGCTCTGGCGAACCTGCTGTTTTTCCCGGTTGCCAACAAGTTGCGCGGAATTGTGCGGGAGCGTACCCGCTACGAAGACATGATGATCGACGGTATTATCGCTATCGCGGAAGGGGAGAACCCCAAATCCATCGAACTGCGGCTGCGGGGCTTCCTGCAGTGACAGCCGGGCGGGACTATGCGGCGTCGTAGACAACCACCTCAGGACGACCTCCACAACAAGGAACGGTGGCTGATCTCCTATGCAGATTTCATCACCCTCCTGTTTGCCTTTTTTGTGGTCATGTACTCCGTGTCTTCCGTCAACGAAGGCAAGTACAAGGTGCTGTCGGAAACCCTGACCGGCGTTTTCAATGCACCGCAACGGTCCTTTCAGCCCATAGAGGTGGGGGACCAGCCCCGGCGTGCAGATTCCGCGTCATCCGACAGTGTCATTGTGCCCGAAGTAACCGAGGCCCCGCGCAATCCGGAACTCAGTGAGCAGGGCCGGACCGAAGCGCTGCGGGCCATGGCTGACCAGCTCGCCCTGGAATTCGAGGAGCTGATCAACCAGGGCGTGGTGTCCCTGGAAAGCAATGACCGTTGGCTGGAACTGAATCTGCCCGACAGCCTGTTGTTCAGCAGTGGCGCCGCGGAACCCCACTACGATGGTTTCGCGGTGGTTGAAAAAATCGCCGGAGTTCTGCGTAACCGGGACAACGCGGTCAAGGTGGAAGGCTTCACCGATAACCGTCCGATTCGCACCAGTGCTTACCCCTCTAACTGGGAACTATCGGCGGCCCGGGCCGCGGCGGTGGTTCGAATGCTGACCATGGAGGGCGTGGAACCTGAACGGCTGGCCGCTGTCGGGTACGGTGCGCACCAGCCGGTAGCCCGTAACGATACCGAAGAAGGTCGCCGCCGGAATCGCCGGGTGGTTTTGCTGATTTCCCGCGATGCCAGCATCCGTGGAGTGATGCGGTAATCGCGTTACCGTTGGTTGGCATGGTTTCTGTATTGATCTTCCCTGTACCGTCTTTCGCGGCAAACACTTGCCGATAGCGTTCAAGTTGGGCGGTCCGCTGCCGATAACGATGGGTAGGGACCGCTGTGGTGCCATGGCATATCCGGGGATAAATGAGTGGAGAGCGTAACGTGCGAATCTGGGCAGTAGCCAATCAAAAAGGCGGTGTCGGAAAGACCACATCGGTGGTGGCGCTGGCCGGGCTATTGGCAGAGCGCGGCAAGCGGGTATTGGTGGTGGATCTGGATCCTCATGGCTCGCTGACCAGCTGGTTTGGCTATGATCCCGACACCATCGCCCAGAGTGTGTTCAATCTGTTCCAGCATCAGGGCAAGGTGCCGGACGGCCTCGCCGCCCAGTTGATTACCGAAACCAGCTGCAAAGGCGTGTCATTGCTGCCGGCCAGTACCGCACTGGCAACCCTTGAACGCCGGATGGTGGGCGTGGAAGGCATGGGATTGATCATCTCCCGCGCACTGGCTCAGCTCTGGGATGATTTTGATTATGTGATTCTCGACAACACGCCGTCCCTGGGGGTGTTGATGGTGAATGCACTGGCGGCCGCGCAGCACCTGATTATTCCGGTACAAACGGAATTTCTGGCGATCAAGGGCCTGGAGCGCATGCTACATACGCTGCAGATGATCATGAAATCCCAAAAGAACGAGCTGGCTTACACCATTGTTCCGACGCTTTTTGACCGTCGTACCCAGGCGTCCGTAAAAAGCCTGAACCTGTTGCGTAAAACCTATCCGGATACACTCTGGCGTTTTGCCATTCCGGTGGACACCAAGTTCCGCGACGCCAGTCAGGGTGGGGTGGTGCCTTCCTCCCTGGACGCCGGTACCCACGGAGTCCGGGCTTACAGCAGCCTGCTCGAGGATCTGATGGCCCGCACTGGCGTGGAGCGGGAGCGCAGGCATGGCTGACGAAAAATTGACGAAGCTGGCGGATCCCGCCAGTGCCATTGCCAGTTATCTCGACGAGCTGTTGCACACCGCGACGGATACGGCGCGCCAGGACAACGTCGCTGTTAGCGCGCCGGAAGTGGCGGCGGAACCGGAGCCAACGGTTGAACCCGCGCCTGATCCCACGCCGGTGATCACTGAACCAGCGCCCCGGGTTGAAACCAGCCGACCCGCGCCGGAGCCCGTCGCAAAAAAGGCAGCGGACATCCAGCAGACGCCTGCCGCATCGGTGCCGCAACCGAAGATTGAGCCTGAATCGCCCCCGTCGCGTCCTGAGTGGTCTGAACAGCCCTTTGAGTGTCTGATCTTTACCGTGGCGGGCCTGCAGCTGGCGGTGCCGCTGATTCTGCTGGGCGCCATTCACCGCATCGAAGAAAGCATCAAGCCGATTCCCGGCAGCCCCCGCTGGTACATGGGGATCCGTGCTGATCGCGATCATAACCTGCGGGTGGTGGACACTGCGGAGTGGATCATGGCGGGGCGAGCACCCGACAATGCGCGTGACAATTATCGTTTTGTGATCCGGCTGGATAACAGCGACTGGGGGTTGGCCTGTGATGATGTGGCCCAGTCCTTCACCCTGATGCCGGATGAGGTTCGCTGGCGGACAGCTCGCAGCAAACGCCCCTGGCTGGCGGGAACCGTGGTCAATCACATGTGCGCCCTGATTGATGTGCGCACCATGGCGAATTTGCTGGTCCGGGCGGAGCGGGAGCACCACCTGGATCTCAGTTAATAAGCCGTTACTGAATGAAACCGTGCGGTGCTGGCACGGTTTGTGCCCTTAACTATAGTATTGGGCGCTGATGATGATTTTTTGACGATCAGGTTGCCCGCCGGGCAGCCAAAGAGGAGAGACAACGCTATGGCATCCCCGAGCGGACACCAACATCAGGCCCAGGACGATCAGGTACTGCAGTACGTGACCTTCCGGCTGGATGACGAGACTTATGGTCTGAACGTCATGCAGATTCAGGAGGTGCTGAGATACACCGAAATTGCACCGGTTCCGGGTGCGCCGGATTATGTACTCGGCATCATCAATCTGCGCGGTAACGTGGTCACGGTGATCGATACCCGCCGCCGATTCGGTCTGGCGGACTCGGAAGTCACTGACGCGACCCGGATCGTGGTGATGGAATCCGCGGACCAGGTAATGGGAATTCTGGTGGATTCCGTGGCCGAGGTGGTGTACCTGAAAGCCAGTGAAATTGAAACTGCACCGAACGTGGGTAACGAGGAAAGTGCCAAGTTTATCCAGGGCGTGTGCAATAAAGATGGCGAACTGATCATTCTGGTCGAGTTCGACAAGATGCTGTCTGACCACGAGTGGGCTGAAATCGCGGCACTGTAATCCCGGAAACGCTTTCCGGAACAGGCCGGCATGATGGACGCCCCGGTGGTTAACCTACTTGAGGGCGTTCATCATGTTTGCAGAGTACTCTTCCCTGATTCCCTGGCTGCTGACAACAGCGGCCCTTGGCCTGATGGCGGTGCAGGCCATTGTGCAGCGTCGTGAGATCCGTCAGCTTCAAACCCGGCTCAAGGATCGTTGTGACACCCTCGGCCGCGAACTTCATGCCACCGCCAGCGGCAGCATGGGTGTCGGCCAGCGGCTGGTAGCCTGTGAGCGTCAGCTCCATGAGCTCGGCGGCGCACTGGATGAGATGCGCCAGAACGATCCCCTGCGAATTTCCTACGATGAGGCCTCAAGGCTGGTTGACCTGGGGGCGGATATCGACGACCTGATGAACACCTGTGGTATTTCCCGGCCCGAAGCGGAGCTGGTGTCTGCGCTCAGGAAGCGTGAGGCGGCTTAAGCCGGCTTTCGTCGGGCGTTACTCGCTCTCCGGGGTGGTCCTGCCGGCGTCCGCCGGTGTCTTACCCTGGAGGTTGAAGGCAAACGCCAGGATTTCCGCGATGATCTGGTACAGGGTCTCCGGAATTTCCTCGTTCAGTTCCAGCCGCGCCAGGACACTGGCCAGCTCCGGATTCTCGTAGAGAGGGACGTTGTGTTCCCGGGCGATCCGGACGATTTCCTCGGCCAGTTCGTGAGTGCCCGTAGCGGCAATGGTCGGCGCGCACTTGCCATCGTACTTCAGCGCCACCGCAGCGCTGGATTGCTGCTGATCCGTGTTGCTCATGCCTTGGTGTCCACCAGTCGGTGTTCCAGTCGTGTGGTTGCACCCCGGGGGCTGCCCCTGCGGCATTCCAGATCCGTTACCTCCAGCCCCAGTTCCGACAGACTCTGGCGCAGGGTTGGCAGGTCCTGTTGAACCCGTTGCAGGGTGCGTTGCTTTTCCGCCCAGACGCGGGCAGACACCTGCTCCTGGCGCAGGGCCACGTCAAAATGCACCGGGCCGGCCTCGTCAAGATCCATGGCCAGGGACAGTCGCCATTCCGCGACACCGGCACGTTTTCCGCCGGTGTGTTCATTGTCTGGCTGTTCGTGCTCAATTCTCAGCTGCGCAATCCTCGGCTCACTCTGTGGCGTCACCCAGGGCAGCTCCAGTAACAGGGTCGACACCGGTGCCGGCGTGTCTGCCGTGGTGCGCGTCGATAGCACCTGGCTGTGAAGCTGGTTGACGGTGATCCGGTTGAGCATACCGGCGAGCAGTCGCAGCATCTGCCCCACGGTCGGTGGTTCCGCCGAGCCCTGTGGCGCCGGAGGCGATAGCGTGTTGGGGAACTGCAGGGGCGCCTGGACCAGTTCGGGAGTCGCCAGCGGGGTCAGGCGGTTGAAGTGTTCCGGACTGCTGCCCTGGTGGCTGAGCAGTGCTGTAACAATCCGGCCCAGCGCCAGTTTGAGGTCGGGCAGGGCGGTCTCCCGACTCTGAGCGAGCCGGGCCTCGGCAAACAGCCCGCTTTCGGCAATCCACTGGCGTATCTGCTGCCCTGTCTCGTTTGCATTGCCTGGTGAGGCCAGTCCGGTACTGGCAGGCAGCCGGTTTACCAATTGCTCGATAACCTGTCGCACCGGTTGGGGCAGTGGTTGTGGCTGTCGTGCGGAGGGCAGGGTGGTCCCGCCCGCCTCTGGCCGGATACCCTGGGCCAGGCTGGAAAGAATTTTCGCCAGCCCGCCGTCGATACTCTGTTGCCACGGCAGCCGCTGGGCGAGTGCACGGGTGATACCGGCTTCCTGGGCCGGAGCGAGCTTGCCCATCAATTGCAACTCATTGCCGGCGCGCATGATTTTGACCCAGTCTCCGGGTTCCAGGGAGGTCTCGCCGATGGCGGCCTGCACGGTCAGGTTGCGGCCACGCACTTCCAGCAGCAATTGCTGCCCGGCATCCTGTTGACGATTGATGACTTCCGCGACCCGTGCCAGCACGCTTTCCCGGTTGGCGAGTTGTAACTGGTCCAGTTGCTGACGCGCCGACACGGCCCCGGAGCCCTGAGGTTGCGGCCCCCTGCTGGCCCCACCTGCGGGCAATCTGGTTTGTTCGCCGGACGGCGGCGGTGTCGGGTTACCGTTTGGTAATTTCATCGGTGCTGTTTTGATTCTCGACAAGAGTAATCAGGTCACGGTTTCGTTATAATACGCCGCGCTGGTAACTATTGCCTGTCTGAAATCTCTGTCCCTTCCTGATTCGCGGTACCTGCTTGATTCGCGACACCTGAACGGAGGCAGAATTGAATGTCCACAACGCCGGTTGTATCCACCGCGTTGTTCCAGATCTGGGGCCCTGATGTCTGAGCCGTTACTACAGGCTGTCAATCTGCAGTGTGAGCGCGACGACCGGATGCTGTTCCGGGAACTTTCTTTCTCCATACTGCCCGGTACTCTGACCCGTGTCGAGGGGCCCAACGGTTCCGGCAAGACCACCTTGCTCAGAATCCTGGCCGGCCTGAATGATGGCTGGTCCGGTGACCTGCTCTGGCTGGGACAACCCCGGTCCCGAGCTCGCGAAGAATTCGTGCGTAACATGCTGTACATTGGCCATCGCCCCGGCATCAAACCGCTGCTGACACCCATGGAGAATCTGCGTGCGCTGATGGCCGGCAGGAAAAAGGTCAGTGACAGCATGCTCGGACAGGCGCTGGCGGGCACTGGCCTGGCCGGCTTTGAGGACGTACCGTGCCGGCGCCTGTCGGCCGGACAGCAGCGAAGGGTGGCGCTGGCGCGCCTGCTGATTGCCGACGAGCCCCTGTGGATTCTGGACGAAGTGTTTACCGCAATCGATATTGACGGTGTGACTGCCCTGGAATCCCTGCTGGTGCAACGAGCCCGGGATGGTGGCGCCATTGTGGTGACCACCCACCATGACCTGCAGTTGCCATCGATGCAGCGTATCACCCTGGGAGGCAGCAGCGATGACGTCTGATTCCCGGGGCGGATGGCGACCGGTTACTGAAGCGGTCGGCACCGGTCACGCCATGAAGGCGGTGTTCCTGCGTGACCTCAAGTCGGCATTCCGGCAACGGCAGGATCTGCTCAACCCGTTGCTGTTCTTCGTCATGGTGGTGACGCTCTTCCCCCTTGGTGTTAGCCCGGAAGTGTCATTTCTACAGCAGGCGGGGAGCGGTATCCTGTGGGTAGCGGCGTTGCTGTCGGTGTTGCTCTCCCTTGATCATCTGTTCCGGCATGATTTTGACGACGGCACCCTCGAACAACTGGTGTTGCAGCCCCAGCCCCTGTTCCTGCTGGTGCTGGCCAAAGTGATCGCCCACTGGGTACTGACCGGGCTGCCGTTGGTGTTGCTGGCACCACTTTTGGGAGTCATGGTGCATCTTGAAGGGAACTCTATTGCGGTTTTGTGTCTAACGCTGCTGATTGGAACGCCGATACTCAGTCTGATCGGCGCCATCGGCGCGGCACTGACCCTGGGGCTGAGGTCGGCAGGGGTGCTCTTGTCTCTGCTGATCATTCCGCTGTACATTCCCGTGCTGATTTTTGGCACGGGCACCGTGGCTGCGGCGACGGATGGCGCCCCGGTGGGAGGCTATATGGCGTTGATGGGGGCGTTCCTGGCACTGGCGGTGACGCTCGCGCCCTTCGCATCGGCTGCGGCCCTGCGTATCAGTTTGTCTAACAGTTAATAGGTAGAAGGTAACACCTGATGTGGCAAATCTTTCACAAGCTGGGGTCGCCGAAATGGTTCTTCGGTATTGCCAACCGGCTGATGCCCTGGCTGTTGTGGGGCGGGGTGGCGTTGTTGTCTGCCGGCCTGGTTTGGGGGCTGGCATTTGCTCCGCAGGATTACCTTCAGGGCAACAGTTACCGGATCATCTTCATTCACGTGCCGTCGGCGTTCCTGGCCCAGTCCGTTTATATCATGATGGCGGCGGCGGCGGTGGTTACCCTGGTCTGGCGTATGAAGCTGGCGGATGTCTTCGTCAAGTCGGTGGCTCCGGTGGGCGCGGTGTTAACCTTCCTCGCGCTGTTTACCGGTGCGGTATGGGGCAAGCCCACATGGGGAACCTGGTGGATATGGGACGCCCGGCTTACGTCCATGCTGATTCTGCTGTTTCTGTATTTTGGCGTGATTGCCCTTGGGGCGGCAATCTCCGATGAGAAATCCTCGGCGCGGGCGGTTGCTGTGCTGGTGCTGGTCGGGGTGGTGAATATACCTATCATCAAGTATTCCGTGGAGTGGTGGAATACCCTTCACCAACCCGCCACTTTCAAGCTCACGGAGAAACCCTCCATGCCCGCGGAAATGTGGGTGCCCCTGTTATTATCCGTGCTGGGGCTTTATCTGGTTTTTGGCTGGTTTGCATGCTTGCGTATGCAAACGGAAATTCTGATTCGTGAACGCCGCACCCGCTGGGTTAAAGAGCTGGTGCAGGCGGGAAGGAGCTGACGGCATGGCGTTTGATTCTCTGACTGCGTTTATCGCCATGGAAGGGCACGGCCCTTATGTCTGGACCTGTTATGGCGCTTTCTTCCTGCTGCTGGGTGGGTTGGTTTACTGGTCGCTGCGCCAGCGCCGTCAGGTTATGGCAGCTCAGCGGCGTGAGTTGGCCCGGGCGCCGGCCAGCAACATGGCTGCGGGCGAGAGAACCCGGGCCGCCAGTTTTACGCGTGTGAACGCTTCTCAAGATTGAATGGCAGAAAAAACGATGCACCCGACTCGAAAAAAACGACTGACGATAGTTCTCTTCCTGCTGGCAGGGATTGCCGTTGCCGTTGGGCTGACGACGTTTGCCCTGCGCCAGAATATTAACCTGTTTTACGATCCCAGCCAGATTGCCGCGGGCGATGCCCCGGTGGACGTCAGGATTCGCGCCGGAGGCATGGTCGAGGAAGGATCGGTGCTGCGGGATACGGAAAGCCTGAAGGTGGAATTCAAGGTCACCGACTTCAATTCCTCGGTGCTGGTCGAGTACACCGGCATCCTGCCGGACCTGTTCGCTGAGGGGCAGGGCGTGGTGGCCATGGGGCGGCTGAATGAGAATGGCCGTTTTGTGGCCGACCAGGTACTGGCCAAGCACGACGAGAATTACATGCCGCCGGAAGTGGCCGAGGCCCTTGAGCGCGCGTCACGACAATAAATTTTTGATGTTTGGAGAGCTCTGATGTATCCGGAACTCGGACAGTTTGCACTGATACTCGCGCTGTTGCTTGCAGTGCTCCTTTCCGTGGTCCCGCTGGTGGGCTCGGTGACCGGTCGTGACACCCTGCAGGCGTTTGCGCGCCCGTTGTCCGCCGGACTGTTCGTGTTCATCGCCATTGCCTTTGCGATCCTGACCCACGCCTTTGTCACCGATGATTTCTCGGTCGCCTACGTGGCCAATAACAGCAACAGCATGCTGCCCTGGTACTACAAGTTCAGTGCGGTGTGGGGCGGCCATGAGGGGTCGCTGCTGCTCTGGATCCTGATGCTGGCAGGCTGGACGCTGGCGGTGGCCATATTCAGTCGCCGTCTGCCGTCGGTGATGATCGCCCAGGTATTGTCGGTCATGGGTATTATCTGCGTGGGTTTCCTGTTGTTCGTCATCATCACATCGAATCCCTTTGACCGCATGCTGCCCAACGTGCCGGCGGATGGTGCCGACCTGAACCCGCTGCTGCAGGACTTTGGCCTGATTATTCATCCGCCCATGCTGTACATGGGGTATGTGGGTTTCTCCGTGGCGTTTGCGTTTGCTATCGCCGCTCTTATCAATGGCCGCCTTGATGCGGCGTGGGCCCGGTGGTCCCGCCCATGGACCACGGTCGCCTGGTCGTTCCTGTCGCTGGGCATCGCTCTTGGCAGCTGGTGGGCCTATTACGAGCTTGGCTGGGGCGGCTGGTGGTTCTGGGACCCGGTTGAAAACGCCTCCCTGCTGCCATGGTTGTCCGGCACCGCATTGATGCATAGCCTTGCGGTGACCGAGAAACGGGGCGTCTTCAAGAGCTGGACTGTGCTGCTGGCCATTGTCACCTTCTCCCTCAGTCTGCTGGGAACATTCCTGGTGCGTTCCGGCGTGCTGACGTCCGTACACGCATTTGCCTCCGATCCGGAGCGGGGCACTTTCCTGCTGGCGCTGTTGGCCATCACCATCATTTCCAGCCTGACCCTGTACGCGGTGCGGGCGCCGGTGGTGCATGTACGGTCGCGTTATGGCTCCCTGTCCCGGGAGATCTTCCTGCTTCTCAACAATGTGTTGCTGGTGTCAGCCACACTGCTGGTCATGATCGGCACGCTGTACCCGTTGGTTCTGGACTATCTGGACATGGGACGCCTGTCGATAGGCGAGCCCTTCTTCAACCTGACCTTCAGCCCGCTGGCCCTGGCCGCAGGGCTGCTGTTGGGCGCGGGTATTTTCTCTCGCTGGAAGAAAACCGACGGCGGCTGGCTTGGCCGCAAACTGCTCTGGCCGCTGGCGGTCAGCATTGTGGCAACGGCGGCGGTCATGGTGGTCTATGGCGGGTTCAGGCCCTGGGCTTTTGCCGGCTGTTTCGTGGCTATATGGGTCACTATGGCTACCGCCTGGGACCTCTGGGACAAGTCGTCCTCGAAGAAGGGGCGGCTGCACGGCCTCAAGCGGCAATCCAGAAGCTACTACGGCATGGTTCTGGGGCACCTCGGGCTGGCCATTACCATGGCCGGGGCAACCGTGGTGTCGAACTATGGCGTCGAGCGGGACGTGCGAATGACACCCGGTGACACTGCGATGGTAGGGGACTACCAGGTACTCTTCACCGAAATTGGCGAACGCCAGGGCCAGAATTTCACGGCCCAGTACGGCTCGTTTGAGGTCACACAGGATGGCCGGCATGTGGCAACGTTGCACCCGGAGAAACGGCAGTATCAGGTTCAGCGCAATGTCATGACCGAAGCCGATATCGACGCCGGACTGTTCCGGGATGTCTTTGTGGCTATAGGTGAGCGCATCAGTGACGAGGCCTGGGCCATCCGCCTGCAGTACAAACCGCTGGTGCGCTGGTTGTGGCTTGGAGCGCTGTTCATGGCCGCCGGCGGTTTCCTGGCGATTGCTGATCGGCGATACCGCATCCGTGAGCGGGTTGCTGAAAAACAGGATTCGGGGGAAACGGGCCGTCAGGGTGATCGCGGTGTCGCAGAGGTGCTGTCATGAAGCGGGTATTGCTGTTCCTGCCACTCGTTTTGGTGATCGTGCTGGGTGTTGTGCTGTTTGCCGGGATTGGCAAGGATCCCACGCATCTGGATTCGGCATTGATCGGGAAACCGGTTCCGGCCTTCACGCTGTCCGACCTGGCTGAGGCCGACAAACAGCTGGATGCGGAGGTTTTCAGGGGGCAGGTCTCACTGCTGAACGTCTGGGGTACCTGGTGTCCGGCCTGCCGCGACGAGCACGACGACCTGGTGTGGCTCGCCGAAGAGAAGGGCATACATATTATTGGCCTGAACTATAAGGACAATCGTGAGGATGCACTGGATTGGCTTGACCGTCTGGGGAATCCTTACGCCCTGACTATCTACGACCCCAGAGGCACCCTGGGCTTCGACCTCGGGGTATACGGCGCTCCGGAAACCTACGTCATCGATGCCGAGGGCGTGGTTCGCTATCGGCACGTGGGGGTGGTCAATGAGAAAGTCTGGCAGGAAGACCTCGAGCCCCTGGTGAAGCGTTACCGGGAGGACACCTGATGGCACGACTGGTCCTGATCCTGCTCGCCGCACTGTTCTCGTTTCAGGTAGCTGCGGACGAAGCCAACTTGCATGGTTTCGGCTCACTCCAGGAAGAGCAACGTTACCGGGATCTGATTGCGGAGCTGCGATGCCCGAAATGCCAGAATCAGAACATTGCCGATTCCAATGCCCCCATCTCCAAGGACATGCGTGACAGGGTTTACCGCATGATGCAGGAAGGGGCCAGCGACGAGGAAATCGTCAACGCACTGGTGGAGCGCTTCGGCGAATTCGTCCGCTACAAACCCGAAGTAGATCGCCGCACCCTATTGCTGTGGGCAACACCCGCCATCGCGGTGGGAGGTGGTTTACTGGTGGTTGCCGGCATCGTGATTCGCTCCCGCCGACGCAACAGCCAGCAACCGCCGCTGACCGCGGAAGAAAGGGCCCGTGTCGACCGGTTGCTATCCGACGATGACCGGGATCCCCGCAGCTGAACTGACTACCCAACTCCCCACGGAAACTTCACGATCTTCTTATGACCGATACTTTCTGGATTATCGCCACAGCGTTCATTGTTCTGGCCCTGGCCTTTGTTATCTGGCCACTGTTTTCCCACCCGGCTAACAAACGGCAGCAAACGGATCTCCGTAATCAGAACCTGATGGCGTATCGCTCGCGCATGGCGGAACTGGAGAACGAGTACCAGGCCGGCATTCTTGATCAGGAGAACTATCAACAGCTGAAAGAGGAGCTGGCGGGCAGCATGCTTGACGATGTGCCCGATGCCGACAAGGCGGTGACCAGACCCGCGATGGCCGGGCGTGGCCGCCGCAGCTCGTTGGTGATTGCCTTTGTCTGTCTCTTGCTGGTGCCAGCGGCGGCGATTTTCCTGTACCAGCAATGGGGCGCGATGGACGATCTGGAACAATACCTGGCGATGCAGGAAATGACGGCATCGGATGGCGACCGCGTCGAACAGATGACGCGGCTGACGGCCCAGTTGCGGGAACGGCTGGAAGCCAAACCGGAAAACACCGAAGGCTGGGCCATGCTGGGCCGAAGTTACATGCGTCTGGAACAGTTTGAGGATGCCGCATGGGCATTCGAACGGTTGGCCGAACAGGTTGAAGACGATGACCGGGAGGAAGCCACGGCCTGGGGGTTGTCGGCCCAGGCGCTGTTCTTCAGGAGTCAGGGGGCATTGGACGCCGATGTCACGCGGGCCATCGAAAAAGCGCGCGCGCTGAATCCCGATGAGGTGAATGCCCTCGGGTTATTGGGTATTTCCTCCTTCAGCCAGGAAAACTATGAGGATGCCATCCGCTATTGGGAGCGTATTGTTGAGGCGGCGCCTGATCACCCCCAGCTTGGCTCGATTCGCCAGGGTATTAACGAAGCCTATGAACGTCTCGGGCGTGAAGCGCCGCATACCGCCGAAGAAGCCGTGTCCGGACCGGGGGTGACCGTCCGGATCGAGTTGTCGGAGGCCTTTGCGGGAGAAATCCCGGACGATACCACCCTGTTCGTTTTCGCCCGCGAGGCGGGTAGCCAGGGTTCGGCGCCTCTGGCAGTGGCGCGGTTGAGTGCCGGCGACCTGCCGGCGGAGGTCCGTCTGGATGATGGCAATGCCATGTCACCGGACAACCGGCTCTCCGGGGCTTCCGAAGTTCTGCTGGTTGCGCGCCTGTCCCGTTCCGGCAACGCCATGCCCCAGGCCGGAGACTGGCAGGGCGAGCTGAATGATCCGGTGGCCGTGACTGATGATGAAGGGGTGGCAGCGACCCTGGTGATTGATCATCAGCTGCGGAACTGAAAAAGGCCCCATCCGGGGCCTTTTTCAGTTACTGACTGATCAGTCCTGCCGGGTACAGGGGAGGCAGACCTTGTTTTTTTTCCGGGTGGTTGGCGTCCTTCCCCCGCAGTTTCTTCAGGGCGGTTATCAAAGGCTTGCCGTCCCATTCCACATTACTATGATGCCTGCCGAACAGCCGCCGCTGTAGCACTTCCAGCTCCTGGGTCAGCGTGTCGTCCGCTGCAAAGCGAACGACATCGGCAGCACTGTCAAACTGCTGGTCCTGGAAACAGCGGCTGGCCCACCTGGGTAGCAGTTCAAGGGTTCGCACGGCTCCTGCATCCGCAGCCTGGCACAACTCCCGGAACAGCGCCTTTTCCTGGTGATCGACAGAAGGATGCGCCGATGTCGCAGGCTGTCGTTTCCCGCGGTTCTTCCACCAAGCGAGTGCGGTCACCAGCCAGCCGATGGCCAGTATCAGGCTGAGGATTGGCCAGAACAGGGATGTGGGCGCAGGCTCGCTGTCCTCATCCCCCTCGCGCCTGCTTGCGGCGTTCTCCCCCTGTGTTGGATCTTCTGAGTCCCGAACGGATGTGGAGGCTTGTCCGGGCGGGGCGCTGACTGACAGGGTCCGGGCGGGGATAACGGCGATTTTCTCTTCGTCAGCTTCGGTGTCCCACCACGGAATCCGGATTTCCGGTAACACCAGATCACCGTCCTGAACCGGGACCAGTGCGGTAGTCTGTGTCAGGCTGGATGTTATGCCATCCCGGTCGCTGTCCGCAGCGCGTGCAGGCTGCTCCGGGTAGGTGCGAATGCCGGGAATGCCCTGTTCGGGGAAGGGCGGCAAGGTCTCGGAAGGCAAGCCATGGGCTTCCAGTACCAGCGTTCGGGTCAGGTTTTGACCGGTGGCAAGAGTCTGCTCGTTCGGCAGGCCGGATTCCGAAAGCTCCAGTTGGCTGGCCGGAAGCCAGGTATCACCGCTGAAATCGGCCGGAATGGCTTTGACGGGGATGTCGAACAGCTTTTCGCTGTCACGGAGGAATTTCAGTTGCCCCTCGGGCGTACGGGCACGGCCCTCGAAACGGATGGCGTCGAGGCTGAGTTCCCCGGTCTGTTGCGGGTAAATGGCGTATCGCCTCTCAACCACACGAAAACGGACGCCGTCGCGGTAACGGCTGTATTCCCTCTGCTTACCCAGGCTTTCGATGATGGCGTCCGGATGCTCCGGCTCCGACAGTTCGCCGCGAATGAGATTGCCACTGAAAAACAGTTTGATGGTCAGGACGAGCTGTTCCTGCACATACACTTCGTCCTTGTCGGCAGACAGTTCGATGAAGCTGTCACGGGGCTCGGATTGCTCATCAGGCGACGTTCCGCTGATAACGTTGATATCGACCGGATCGGACCGGGCATCCTGAAAGGTGAGTGCGGGAATGGTCAACTGTCCGGTTTTTTTCGGAGCCAACTGGTAGGTCCAGGTGATTTCGCCCACCATTTCGTTATTCACGGTACGAATACTGTAGCGCTGGTTGCGGCCGACAATGTCGAAGTCTTCTTCCACCTTGTCTATATCCGGTGAGGGCAGGCTGGAGACATCCAGGTCAAACAGATTGCCAAGGTTTACATCGATCTTCATGCTGCCCCTGACGGTCAGTGTCAGGGCCTCGCCCTCGTAAAGCCGGGTGCGGTCTGGCTCCACCGTCAGGTCACTGTCTGCGCTGGCTGGGCCGGCCAGTGCGAGCAGTAGGGTGATCAGAATAAAGGGGATCGCATGCCGTCTTACCATGGGGTGTCGCCCTCATCGGGTTGGGTATCTCGTTGCTGGTATTGCTGGAGAAATTTTCGTTTCAGGAGCCCGCCGGGGTCATCGGGTATTCGTCTCAACCATTGCTCCTGTCCCTGGGTCAGCGGTTCCTCGGAGAGTTCCGCGGGCGCCTGCCGGGTTTGTTCGGCGGTTTCATTCGAGCCGTCTGCCTGGCTGCTACCCTGTTGTTGCTGGTCTTGTGGCGAGGACGGCTCCTGGTCCTGATTGCCGCTCTGTTCGCCCTGCTGGCTCTGTTCGTTGTTCTGCTGCTGGTCGCCGGATGGGTCACCCTGCTGATTGTCCTGGCTTTGCTCGCCGGAGCCACCGCCATTGGATTCCTGCTGTTGCTGTTGGTCCTGTTGGTCCTGTTGCTCATTGTTCTGCTGATCGGAATCGTTGCCTTCTCCGGAATCATTTTGCTGCTGTTGTTGCTCCAGCATTTGCTGAACGATGTCGCGGTTGAAGCGGGCGTCCTCCATGTCTGGCTGGGCCGTCAGGGCCTGATCGTAAGCACTGATCGCTTCCTCGAGTTTGCCGGACCTGGCCAGCGCATTGCCCCGGTTGTAGTGGGCCCGGGGACTGTCGTCGGTGGCAAAGGAATCCACTGCTGCGTCATAGTCGCCGGCACGGTATTGGGCGAAGCCCCGCCATTGCGGGTTCTCCAGCCGCCGGGCTGCCGATTCGGGATCCGTGGCAATCATTTCCGGAGCCCGCTGATCCTCCCGCGACCACAGTTCGGACCATTCCAGCGCAAGGGCTGGCCGGGGAGTCAGCGGAAGGATTGCAAGCAGCGCGACGGCCAGGGCTCCCCGGCGCCAGCCAATGAGTATCAGGGGCAGTGCCAGCCAGAGCAGCCAGTATCCATCATCCTGCCAGCGATCCACCGTCAGGTCCCGTTCACTCTCCTGCCAATCTTCGGCATCCTCGGCCAGCAAGCCCAGGTTGCTGATGTCGGTATCGTCGATGGTCAGTAGATGACTGCTGCCGCCATTGCTTTGGGCCAGGTGCTGTAATGCCGACGGGCTCGCTTTGGTAATCACTATGTCGCCATTATCCCGGATGAATCCCCTTTTGGGCAGTGGAATCGGGCCGCCTTCCGCTGTGCCGACGACGAGGGTGTTGAGGGCAAAACGGCTGCCCTGGAGTTGTTGGGCAATCCGATCCTGGTAGTCATCACGGACATTGTCGGTAATCAGCAGCATCCGGCCTTTGCCCGGGGCCCCCTGTTTCAGCAGTTCCAGGCCCCTGGCAATGCCAAGATCGGCGCGATTGCCCGCCGCCGGCATGATCACCGGGTCGAGTATCTCCAACATACCGGTGATGGTTCTCCGGTCATCGGTCAGAGGGCTGACGGCGTGGGCATCGGCGGCATAGACCACCAGAGCGGTAAGGCTGCCTTCCCGTTGCCTGAGAATATCGCGAATTTTACGTTTGGCCAGTGTCAGCCGGTCTGGCTCAACATCGGTCGCCAGCATGGACAGGGACAGGTCCAGTACGATCACCAGGCTGTCGTTCTGTTGCTGCAGTGGTGTCGGGGCCTGTCGCCAGGCCGGTCCGGCCAGGGCGACGGAGAGAATCAGCAGGGCCGCCGCCGCAGGTAGCACAGGGGAACGTGTGCGGGAGCCTGATTGACCAAACCGGCTGATGAGCGGGCGTAGCATTGGTTCGGGAATGATACGCGACCAGCCGCTGTCGCTTTGGCGTGCCTTGCGGTAGAGCAGGGGCATCAGCGGTATTGCCAGTATCAGCAGTAGCCACAACGGGCGCAGGAAATGGAAATCAGCCATGGGGAGACCTCTGCGCTATGCCGCCGGAGCGTTCACGACCGGATGAGCGTCGGCCAGAGGCACGGGCCAGTTTTAGCAGTTGCAGCAGCAACCACAGCAAAACCGCTGCCGCAGCGGGCCAGACATACAGGTCGGTGACCGGGCGATAGTGTTTGCCCTCCAGCTCGATGGGTTCAAGCTGGTCGATGTTCTCGTAGATCAGTTCCAGTTCCGGCAGGCTGCGGGCCCGGAAGTACTCACCGCCGGTCTGTTCCGCCATGCGCTTCAGCAGGGCTTCGTCCAGATCGCGAGAGGGGTTCACCTGCCTCGATCCCAGCAGACCACGTTGCACCATTGATTCGGCCCCGATGCCGATGGTGTAGATACGCACGCCGGTCGCTTTCGCGATTTCGGTGGCCTTGTCCGGGGTGATCTCACCGGCGGTGTTGGCGCCGTCGGTTAACAGTATCACCACTCGTTGTTCCTGGGGGCGGTCTCTCAGGCGCTTGACGGCCAGGCCGATGGCATCGCCAATGGCTGTAGCGCGTCCGGCCATACCGATACCGGATTCGTGCAGCAGTGTCCGGACAGTGGCCAGGTCAAACGTCAGCGGGGCCTGGATGTAGGGCTCGGTGCCGAATAGCAACAGCCCGAGGCGGTCCCCTTCACGGCGCTGGATGAAATCGTCAACGACCCGCTTGACGGCCTGCAGGCGGTTGATGCCCCGCCCCTGAATGATCATGTCCTGTTCGTCCATGCTGGGTGAGATATCCACCGCCAGTAACAGGTCGCGGCCGCTGACCAGCAACTGAACCGGTTCGCCCACGTGTTGCGGTCTTGCGGCCGCGATCACCAGCAACAGCCACATGACCAGTAACAACGCAACCTGCCACCAGGGCAGCCGGTTTCCGCTGCGGCTGACTCCGGGAAGCTCGGACAGCCAGTGACCCACCGGTAACACCGGCGCATCCACGGACTGCCCCGTGCGCCTTGCAAGCTTCACCAGCAAAGGCGCCAGCACCAGTATCAGTACCCAGGGATAGGCGAGGTTCAGCATTTCTGCCCCTCCAGCCAGGCTCGTGCGAACGCCAGCGCCTGATCCGGCTCGGCGTCGGCTACCGGCTGCCAGCTGCTGTTAATCATGGCATCCACAACGGTGCGTGCTGAAGCACGTTCTTCCGGACTGGTACGGATCAGGAAATCAGCCCACCGCTGCCCACTCATGGCTTCCGGACGTTCGGCGGGATAACGTTCCCGGGCACACTGCTTCAACAATGTATTGAGTTGCGCAAACCACTGAGGTTCCCGCGCTGCGTGACTGGCGAGCTGGTTAAGTTCCCGGCGGGCAACCCTGAGCCAGCGGTTCTTTCTACGCTTGCGACGGACGAACAGCAATCCTGCGATCACCAGCAGCACGCCAAGTGCCAGCAATACCCACCAACCCGGCGCAGGCGGCCAGATGCCGCCGGTTTCCGGCAGATGTATGTCACGGAGCTGGCTTAGCGGATCCTGTTCCATCAACCGATCCTCCCTCGCGGGCCCAGCAAGGATTGCAGGATCACTGCGGGTTCTTCGCCGGTCATCACCGTGGCCGGAGTCACGCCGGAGGTACGGAAGCAGTCCGCCAGTTGTGTTTCATGGTGTGCCACTTTGTCGTGCCAGGCCTGCTGGAAACGTGGGTTGTCGGCATCGAACCACACCGGGCCATCTTCACCGGCAACCGCAAACCGCCCGCTTTCCGGCAGATGAAGTTCCAGGGGATCCGCAATACGTAGCGCGCTGACGGTGTTGTGTCTGGCCAGGGCGCCAAGGAGCCGGGAGGTTTCGGCACTGATGGTGAGGAAGTCGCTGAGCACGAAGATGCGGCTGCCGGTATGGGCGACGCGGCGGGCTTCCCGCAGGGCGGTGTCGAGATTGGCCGTCAGTGATGACACCTGAAGATCGGGGGATTGCCCGGTTTCCGGCGTTTTCTGCAGTCTGGCCAGGGTGTCGAGCAGCTGGAGCACCGATTTCTTGCGGCGGGCGGGACGTAGTACGGTCAGTTCCCTGCCATTGAAGACTATGCCGCCCACCTGATCGCCGGACCACAGCGCCAGCCATGACAGGATGCCGGCAAGCTGGGCGCAGCGCACCTGTTTGTAGGCGCCGGTGCTGGCAAAGAACAGGCTCGGGCCCAGGTCGCATAACAGCAGGACGGGGCGTTCCCGTTCCTCCTCGTAAAGCTTGGTGTGGGGCGACTGGCGCCGCGCGGTCACCCGCCAGTCAATACTGCGAATATCGTCTCCCGGCTGGTATTGCCGGATCTCGGCAAACGCCATGCCCCTGCCACGCATGGGGGACCGTTGCAGGCCCGCCTGCTTGCTGCGCACGGGGCGGGCAGACGGGAGCTTCAGGGCGCGGGCATCGGCCTGGAGACGGATCAGACCGGAAAGGTCGATATGGGTGGCGTCTTGCGCTTGCATCATCGGCTGTAATCAGGCGGTGACAGGGACATGATCGATCAATCGCTGGATCACTGCATCGGCGGTCATGCCTTCGGCCTCGGCTTCGAACGTCAGTAGGATACGATGACGGAGCACATCAAACGCGATGTTGCGGACATCATCCGGACTGACATAGTCACGACCTTCCAGCCACGCCAGGGCGCGTGCGCAGCGGTCCAGGGCGATGGTGCCTCTGGGGCTGGCGCCGAAGGCGGTCCAGCGGGCCAGTTCCGGGTCCAGGCCTTGTGGGTCACGGGTTGCCAGCACCAGCGCCAGCAGGTACTGCTCGACCGGTTCGGCCATGTAGATGTCCGCAATGTCACGCCGCGCCTCGAACACCTGATCCGCACTCAGACGAATCGCGGCGGCAGGCTGACCCTGGCGGTAATCGTTCCGGGCCAGGTGGAGGATGGCCCTTTCGGCATCGGCGGAGGGGTAGTCAATGACCACGTGCATCAGGAACCGGTCCAGCTGCGCCTCAGGCAGTGGATAAGTGCCTTCCTGCTCGATGGGGTTCTGGGTCGCCATCACCATGAACAGCGGATCGAGCGGAAATGTGCGCATGCCCACGCTGACCTGTCGTTCGCCCATGGCCTCCAGCAGTGCCGACTGTACCTTGGCCGGCGCGCGGTTGATTTCATCGGCAAGCACCAGGTTATGGAAGATGGGGCCGTGCTGGAAGTCGAACTGGCCGGTTTCAGCGCGATAGATTTCGCTGCCGGTGACATCCGATGGCAGCAGGTCCGGAGTGAACTGGATGCGGTGGAAATCTCCGTCCAGATGATCGGCCAGTGCCTTGATCGCAGTAGTCTTGGCCAGACCGGGGGCGCCTTCGACCAGCAGGTGTCCGTCGGCGAGCAGGGCGATCAGCAGCCGGTCCACCAGTTTTTCCTGGCCTATAATCCTTTTCGCTAACTGAGACCGGAGTTCCCCAAACGTATGCTGTAGTGACATGGGTAGTGGTTGTTCCTGTGTGGAGGCTCTTTACCTAAGTATTTGCCGCAGTTTTCGCATCTGGGCGGCAAAAATCAAGGGCTTGACTATGCTTATGTGACAATACCCTGATTACGTTTAATTCACACTTACTGAGGTCGACTATGAATGCGCTGACGGTTGCCAGCAAGGAACAGTTTTTTGAACAGCTGGCTGATGCTTTCGCTCAGAAAATCGCGAAGACGGAAGCAAAGAGAATCAGTGAATTTGCCAAGCAGCATTACGCCCATATTCCCCTCGAAGAGCTGGTGAGTCGACGATTCTCGGATACCTACGGCGCCATCCTTGCAGCCTGGCAATTCCTGCAAAAACGCGGCACCGAGAAGACGCCGGTATCGGTTTTCAATCCGGATCTGGAGAGCGATGGCTGGCAGTCGACCCATACCGTCATCTTTATCCTGCACCCGAACATTCCGTTCCTGATTGATTCTATTCGTATCGCCATCAATCAACGGGAAATCGGCACTCACTCGATCCAGCATTCCATCCTGCGGGTGGATCGCGATGAGGGTGGCAAGCTTCAAAAACTGCACTCCACCAAGAAATCGAGTGCGGGGTCCGAGTACGAAGCCTTCATCGTTCTGGAAATTGACCGTCACAGTGCCACGGCCGATCTCAAGGAGCTGGAGGATGTCCTGCAGACCATTCTCCACGAAGTGAGGATTGCGGTTGAGGATTTCCCGGTGGTGACCGGCAAGGTGAATGAAATCATCTCCGAACTGGATGCCACCAATGCCGGGATCAGTGATGAAGACAAAGAGGAGGCCCGGGCATTCCTTAACTGGCTGGTCTCTGACCGGTTCACCTTCCTGGGGTATGACGAATACGATTTCGCGAAGGACAAGAGCGGCATGGTGGTCCGTCGCGTGGAGAATTCCGAACTGGGGATATTGCGGGTCAACAACGAACGCCCCGACAAGGTTCGGCTGAACGAACTGCCCCAGCGCACACGCCACGAAATGACCCGTAGCGATGATATTTTTATCTTTGCCAAATCAGCGCAGCGGTCGCGGGTTCACCGCCCGGCATACCCGGACTACATCGCGGTCAAGAAATTCAACAGCCAGGGCGAAGTGGTGGGTGAGCGGCGTTTCCTGGGCCTGTATACATCCCGCGCCTACAACGAACGCCCAGATGAAATCCCGCTGCTGCGGCGCAAGTTCCAGACCGTAATGAAAAGATCCGGTTTTCTGCGGGATGACTACGCCGGCAAGGAACTGGAACAGATCCTGACCCTTTATCCACGGGATGAGCTGTTCCAGATTGAACCCCAGGAGCTGCTCACTGTTGCCAAGAATATCCTCTATATCCAGGAGCGGCGTCGCATCGAGCTGTTCATGCGGGAAGACGTGTACGGCCAGTTCGTGACCTGCCTGGCGTTCTTCCCGAGGGATATCTACAACACCGAGTTGCGCCTGAAGGTGGAGCAGGTCCTGCTGGACCGGCTGGAAGCCGAAGACATCGAGTTCGTCACCCACTTTTCAGAGTCGGTGCTGGCGCGGGTGCAGTTCACCATTCGCGTTCCCCAGGTTGAGAATCGCCAGCTGCCCATTGCCGAAATTCGCGAGAAGGTGATTGAGTTGGCCCAGTCCTGGCGTGACGGGCTGGCCGAGGCGCTCAACGAAGTCTATGGCGAGGAGCAGGGTAACGAGCTGTACCGGTTATATTCCGGCGGCTTCCCGCCCAGCTATACCGACATGTTCTCCCCCCGGCGTGCCGCCATCGACCTGGAGCACATCACCGGCGCCGCCGATGGCCAACTCACGATGAGTTTCTACCGCGCCCTGGAAGAGGACGAGAACACCCTTCACTTCAAGCTGTTCTATGCGAATGAACCGTTGCCCCTGTCGGACGTCATGCCTGTTTTCGACAACCTGGGGTTCCGGGTGATCGGGGAGCATCCCTTCGAGGTGACCGACCGTAACGGCAAGGTCGTGTGGATCCACGATTTCACCCTCCAGGCGTACAGTGGCAATGTGGTGGATATCCACCGTATTCGCCCGATTTTCGAGGATCTGTTCCGCCGGGTCTGGTATGGCGATGCGGAAAACGATGCCTTTAACCGGTTACTGCTGTCTTCCTACATGAGCTGGCGGCAGATTGCCCTGTTACGGACCTACGCCCGTTACATGAGGCAAATTCGTTTCTCCAACAGTCAGACCTTTATTTCCAACACCCTGGTCAATCACGTGGACCTGGCCCAGGCACTGCTGGAGTTCTTCGAGGTCCGCTTCAATCCGGATCGCTACCAGAGCGAGGGCAAGAGCAGGGCTGCGCAACAGAAGCTGGAGATAGAGTTCAGCGCCGGGCTGGATGCGGTCGAGAACCTGAGCGAGGACCGCGTGCTGCGGCTGTACCTGGAGTTGATGCAGGCGACCCTGCGAACCAACTACTTCCAGCTTGACGATCAGGGCAGCAACAAACCCTACATCAGTGTGAAATTTGATCCGACCCAGATCCCCGACGTGCCGCTGCCGTTGCCGATGTTCGAGATCTTTGTGTATTCACCCCGGGTGGAGGGTGTGCACCTGCGCGGCGGCAAGGTGGCCCGGGGCGGGCTGCGCTGGTCGGACCGGTTCGAGGATTACCGTACGGAAATTCTCGGTTTGGTGAAGGCCCAGCAGGTGAAGAATGCGGTGATTGTACCGGTGGGCGCCAAGGGCGGTTTTGTCGCCAAGCGCCTCCCCGATCCTTCTGACAGGGAAGCCTTCCAGGCGGAAGGCATCGAGGCCTACAAGACGTTCATCCGTGGCTTGCTGGATATTACCGATAACCTGGTGGACTCGGGCATTGAGCCGCCGGAGCGGGTTATCCGTCACGATGAGGACGACCACTACCTGGTTGTAGCGGCGGACAAGGGCACCGCGACCTTCTCCGACATCGCCAATGGCCTGTCGGCAGAATACGGTTTCTGGATGGGCGATGCCTTTGCCTCCGGTGGCAGCAACGGCTACGACCACAAAAAAATGGGTATTACCGCCCGGGGCGCCTGGGTGTCCGTTGAGCGACACTTCCGCGAGATCGGCATCAATCCGGCTCTCGATGAGTTTACCGCCATCGGTATCGGTGATATGGGCGGTGACGTGTTCGGTAACGGGCTGCTGTGTTCCGAGAAGACCCGCCTGGTGGCGGCGTTCAATCACGTTCATATCTTTATCGACCCGACACCGGATGTCGAAAAGAGCTATAAGGAGCGCAAGCGGCTGTTCGGGCTTCCCCGCTCCGCCTGGACGGATTACGACAGCAAGCTGATTTCCAAGGGTGGCGGTGTGTTCAGTCGCAGTGCCAAGTCGATACCGGTCAGCCCGGAAATGAAGAAACTGCTGGGTATCAAGTCGGACCGGGTGCCGCCGAATATGCTGATCACTCACATCCTCAAGGCCCAGGCGGACCTGTTGTGGATTGGCGGTATTGGCACCTATGTGAAAGGCAGGAACGAATCCCACAGCGATGTCGGTGACAAGGCCAATGACGGCCTGCGCATCAATGGCGCCGAGCTTCGTTGCAAGGTGGTCGGCGAGGGCGGCAACCTGGGTATGACCCAGCTCGGCCGCATCGAGTTTGCGCTCAACGGCGGACGGCTGAATACCGATTTCATCGACAACTCTGGCGGCGTTGACTGCTCCGACCATGAAGTGAACATGAAGATCCTGCTCAACCGGGCGGTGGCCCTGGGGGATCTCACCTCCAAGCAACGCAACATCATGCTGGAGGACATGACCGACGATGTGGCTGCCCTGGTGCTGAAGAATAACTACCGTCAGACCCAGGCCATCAGTATCGCCAATGAAGAGGCGAGCACGCGGATGGAGGAATATCGCCGGTTGATGAACACCATGGAAAGCGAGGGCAAACTCAACCGTTCTCTGGAGTTCCTGCCGGACGACGAGACCCTGTCCGAGCGCAAGCTGGACAAGAAGGGGCTGACGCGTCCGGAGCTGTCGGTGCTGATCTCCTACGTAAAGGGCGACCTGAAACAGGCGCTGATCGACAGCACGCTTCCCGATGAGCCGTTGCTGGCCGGTGAAATGTACAAGGTGTTTCCCCAGGCGCTGACCCGCAAGTTCTCCCGGGAGCTGGGCGAGCACCAGTTGCGGCGGGAAATTATTGCCACCCAGATCGCCAATGACATGGTCAACCACATGGGCATTACCTTTGTGGAGCGCCTGTCGCAGTCCACGGGGGCGGACTCTGCCTCCATCGCCCTGGCGTGGATCATTGCCCGGGATGTATTCCGGCTGGATACCTGGTGGGACAAGATCGAATCCCTGGATTTCCATATTCCGGCGCCGTTGCAGATGGAGTTGATGAATGACCTGATGCGGTTGATTCGTCGTTCGGTACGCTGGCTGCTGCGGAATCGCCGTGCCGAGCTCAGTATCCAGACCCACATGGAACGCTTTGCCGACAGTGTGTGGAAAATTACCACCGATCTGCCGGACTATCTGGGCGAGCAGGCGCGGGCCCACTGGGACAAGCGGTTCACCCAATTGACCGGGGCGGGGCTGCCGAAAGAGTTGGCTTCGGTGCTGTCCGGTACCAACTATCTGTATTCCTCATTGGGCATTATCGAAGCCCGCGAGGCAACGGGTATGCCCCTGAAAACCGTGGCCAACCTTTACTATGACCTCGGTGAGAAGCTGGATCTGAGCTGGTTTGCCAATGCGATTGCGGCCCTGCTTCCGGTCTCTCACTGGCAGGCCCTGGCCCGGGAAAGTTTCCGCGAAGACCTGGACTGGCAACAGCGGGCACTGACCACCGGCGTACTCAGACTCGCTGGCAAACCCGGTGAAGTGCCGGCTTGCGTGGACAACTGGATGGCCCGGCACGACACCATGATCAGTCGCTGGAAATCCATGTTGACGGAGCTGAAGGGTGTTCGCGAGCCGGAGTACGCCATGTTCTCGGTGGCCCTGCGAGAGTTGCTGGATCTGGCCCAGGCGACCATGCACAGTTCACACGGTGACGACGATGCTGCGACCAACTGAGTATTGCGTTAATCCGCTGATTACCGTTCAATTCCGTTATCGGAATAACCAGCAGGAGAATGGTATATGGGGCAATTGGATCATCTTCTGAAAAATAACGAGTCCTGGGCGGATGGCATAAAAGCGCGGGACCCCGAGTTTTTCAATCGCCTGGCGAATCAGCAGGCGCCGGAATACCTCTGGATTGGTTGCGCGGACAGCCGCGTGCCCGCCAACCAGATTGTCGATTTGCTGCCCGGTGAGCTGTTTGTGCACCGGAACGTGGCGAATGTGGTGGTTCATACCGATTTCAACTGTCTGTCGGTGCTCCAGTTCGCCATCGACGTGCTTAAGGTCAAGCATGTGATGGTGGTGGGGCATTACGGTTGCGGTGGTGTCCGGGCAGCCTTGCTGAATGAAGGTTTCGGACTGATCAGCAACTGGCTGCGCCACGTTCAGGATGTGCGGGACAAATACCTGCCGGTGCTCGACGAGATCTCCAGCGAACAGGATCGGGTTGATCGCCTGTGTGAACTCAACGTGGTTGAGCAGGTGGGGCACGTGTGCCAGAACAGCATTGTGCAGGAAGCCTGGCGTCGCGGTCAGCCGTTGACGGTCCACGGATTTGTCTACGATGTTGCTGACGGTTTATTACGGGATATGGGGCTGTCCATTTCCGGTGAACAGGAGCTTGAGGGCGTGCAGCAGAGCAGTGTGGATGAGCTGATTCTGCGTCCGGTACGTGCCAGTCGCCAGAAAAAGTAATTCGGAAACTGTCAATTTGTGTCAATAAATCGTGACGAGGGTCACTTGTTGACCCCTGTCGTCATCACAGATAGCCTCCGGTGGTTTCGGTACACTTGTACCGTAGTCAGTCAGGAGGTGAGCAATGCGAGAATTGATGCAAAAAGCTCTGGATGCATTGAACCAGCGCAAGAGCGTTGACGATTCTGTCGAGCATAACCACAGGCGCGAGCAACCCCGCCCACCCGCACAACGGGAAGACTGGGGGATGTCTCCGGAAGACGCCCTGCGGGTCGGTACCGTGGCACGGTACAAGTAAGCGCATTCCTGTTCATAGCTCCCCGGCCTGGAGTCTGATGGACCGAGACTCCAGGTCCGAATCCGGTTAGAGTATGCCGCCTGTAAACCAGTTCGGGATATTCCAAACCAATGTCTGCATTACCCAATGCCCATGAGGCCCTGCTCAGAAATCGCGACCTGATCCGGGGACGCCTTGCCCTGATCGGGCTCTCCGATGCCGCCCTGTTGTCCCGTTTGCCCGCCGGTGGGCTGGCGATGACCGAACACGCGGGAGTATTTGCCCAATTTCCAGTACTGAAAGGCTGGCTTCCCGCCTTTGGTTATGACGACCAGGCCCTGCAATCGGCTTCTGCCGATACCGTGGTGGTATTCCTGCCCAAGGCACGCGCGGAATTGACCTTCCGGCTGGAACTGGCGCGTTGGCTGGCGGATGACGGTGCCAGGCTGATCCTGATTGGTGAGAAACGCGAGGGGATTGCCGGGGCGGTCCGGCAACTGAAGGAGGTTGCTCCCGATGCCGCCAAGGTGGATAGCGCCCGCCATTGCCAGGTGTGGCTGGCTGAGTCGTTCACGCCGGTCTCCGCCTTTGACCTTGAGGCCTGGATGCAATGGCATGCAGTGGAATGTGCAGGGGTAAACGTGGATGTGGCCGGCTTGCCCGGGATCTTCAGCGACGGGGAGCTGGATGACGGCACGGCGATGTTGCTGCGTAGCCTGGCCGAACAGCCTCTTTCCCGCGGGCATGCACTGGATTTTGCCTGCGGGGCTGGTGTTATTGGCAGCTGGCTTCAGTGCTGGCAGCAGGCGCAGGGTATTGAGCCTTCCCCGGTTGATGCGGTAGACGTCCAGTCCCAGGCGGTGATCTGCGCGAAGGCGACATACGCCAACGCCCGGGCCCTCGGGGATGTTGTGGCGTCTGACGGGTTGGCGGGCGTGACCCGGAAGTATCGTGCCATAGTGACCAATCCCCCGTTTCACGCCGGGGTGCGAACAGACATTTCAATGACCGAGCGCTTTCTACAGCAGGCGGCAGTGCACTTGCAGCCGGGGGGCGAACTGAGGCTGGTGGCCAACAGTTTTCTGCCCTATGAGGCGCTGATGGCCAAGTGCATTGGTCCGGTGACGCGGCTGCAATCCGACAAGCGTTTTACCGTGTATTCCGCCAGGCGCCGATAACCGGCGGAACGTTTCTCCGGACGAAAAAAAGCCCCTGGGGTGAGGGGCAAAAAGGCTGCTTCCAAAAGAAAGGGAGACAACCTGAAATCATTCTTCCCGGCTGGTGTCGTCCTGCTCGCGGGCGGTGCGGCGTGGCGTCAGTTCCCGTACCTGCTCAAGCAGGCGGCGTGCTTCGGATTCGGCGCGGTTACGGGCTTCGGTGAGCTTGGGCTTGACCTCGGCCTCGTAGGTTTTGCCCGCCTTATCGGTAAAGTAGGCGGTCATCATGTTGGCATCCCACCACAGTTTCTTGCGCAGGTCGTAGGTGGCGACATCCAGACGCAGGGTCAGTTCGCGGAACGTCGGGTTCTTGCTGCGAATCTGGCTGACCACGTCAGACAGGCTGCGGGGCTCGGATACGTCGGCGCCCATATTGGTCAGAACCTTTTTCAGTTCGGCGGATGCCTTGTCGAGCTGCGGGCGCAACTGGCCTTCAACGCGTTTGCCGGCGGCCTGGACGGACTCAAAGCGGTTCTTGATGGAATCGCGAATCATAGTGGCTCTCTCATCTGAATCGGTTGTAAATCAACTTGACGGGCACTTTAGGGTTAATTTCTAGAATAATCAGCCTAGAATGGTCCCGCCCTGTAAAACCGCCTGATCTGGTGCCCGAAATGACAAATGACACCCTGCAAACGCCGAAAGGCGCTCTGACCCTGAAACGCCCTGGCAACACGGATCGCAGCCTCCGGGCCTGGGATGCTGCCGATGAGTTGCTGCTGGAACAGGTGTATGCCCGGATGCCGGAGGCTGTCGGTTCGCGGGTGCTGGTGGTGGATGACCAGTTCGGTGCGCTCACCCTGGGGCTCGGCAGCCTGGGCCCGGAATCATTGGCAGACAGCGCCAGCCTGGGAGAGGCCCTGGTCCTGAACGGTCGCCTGAACGGAGAGGTCCGTGTGGCAGCCCCGGAGAGCTGGCTGACGCCGCCCCAAGGGCTTTTTGATGTCATCGTCATGCGGATTCCCCGGCAGCTGGATTATTTGAGCTGGCTGCTGCGCTGGGCAAACGATGTGCTGGCTCCCGACGGCGTCCTGATTGCCGGTGGTATGATCAAGCACCTGCCGGACCGGAGTGTTGAGTTGTTCAGCGACCTGGTTCGGACGAAGCAGGTCTGCCCCGCACGCAAGAAAGCCCGCGTGGTGATATGCGGGCCGGGCGAGCAGGGGCTGGAAGATTGGCAGGGGCAGTGGAAAGGCTACCCGTTGGGTGAGGGCGGTAGTGTCAGTGGCCTTCCCGCAGTATTTGCGCGGGAGCGTCTGGATATCGGTACCCGGCTGTTGCTGCCGGACGTTCGTCATGGGGCCGCCAGGCTGGCGCCCGGGGCAAGAGTGCTGGACCTGGCCTGCGGCAACGGCGTTCTCGGGCTTGAGGCGTTGGCCGCCCAGCCGGCGCTCAGCGTGGTGTTCAGCGATGTATCCAGTCAGGCAGTCGCCAGTGCGCGGCACAATGTTGAAAGGTTGGCGCCGGATGCAGAGACCCGCTTCTGTCATGGGGACGGGGTTCCGGAAGACGCGGGAGAGTTTGATCTGATCCTGCTCAACCCGCCATTCCATGAGGGCGGCGTGGTGGGCGATCACATCGCGCTGCGATTATTTCAGCAGGCTGCCCGGCATCTGGCGAAAAGCGGGCAGCTGTTGATGGTGGGTAACCGGCACCTGGGTTATCACCGCAGCCTGCAACGGTATTTTCCTGTGGTTACCCAGTTGCAGGCCGATCCCAAATTCGTGGTGTTTTCAGCCCGCCATCAGTCCCTGGGAGCGGGGCGGTCATAACCCAGCCTGTCGAGGGTGTCCACAATGGTCTGGGTCTGGCTGTCGATCTCGATATTAGCCACATCACCTTCCCGAATATCGCCAAATGTGGTGGCCCTCAGGGTTTCCGGGATCAGGTGGACGTTAAAGCGATTGCCGGTCACCTCGCCAATGGTCAGGCTGGCACCGTTGATGGCGATGTAGCCCTTGGGGAAGATGTACCTTGCCCAGGCCTCCGGCACTTCAAACTCGATGGTGACGTTGTTCTCAGGCCGCTCAATGGACGCCACGGTCGCGGTGGTATGGACGTGGCCTGACAGCAGGTGGCCGCCGATTTCATCACCGATGCGCGCTGCCCGCTCGAAGTTCACCCGGTCGCCCTGGGTCAGCTTTCCCAGTGTGGTCAGTCTCAGGGTTTCCTGCATGGCATCGAAGTACAGGCAGTCGCCTTCCTGACGGGTGACGGTCAGACAGGCTCCGTCAATAGAGACAGAAGCGCCAATGGTCACGCCTTCAGTCCGGTCCGCCGGGAGCTGGATGGCGTAAGTGTTCAGGCCGGGGGCCGTGGACACTTCCTGAATGGTGGCAACGCCTTGAACAATGCCAGTGAACATGGACTACCCTCATAGTGGGGCCGGCAGCTTCGGGCCGGCGAAATACCGGCAAAGCATAGCGACCTGGTGCCGTGATGCCAAGGGGTCAAGGTTATCGTAAAGTGGTCGATACACAAGTATTGGATAATCGCGGGGCCGGTTTGAGCGGTCACTGGCAAGGGCTTGGTTGGTAGGGGCTATGGCAGAAAAACGACAGACAGCGCAGAATCCCGGAGAGCCAGTGTTGCGGCAGGGCCGTGCGGCGGATCCTGTGCCTGCGGCCGGCGCTCCGAATGTGCCCGCCGAAGCCAGGGGCGATGCCCGCGTTGCCAGGCAGTCTTTCCCGTCGACCGATCGGGCGGTGGAGGCTGCGTCGGAAGCGGAGAGCCGGGCAGAGGAAGCGACAAGCGCCGATGCAGTGGCTGATGAAGTGCAGGGCGGTGCCGCCGAATCATCGGAGGAACCAGCAGCCATTGAAAGAGCTCTGGCGGAGTCCCGTCAGAGGAAGCTGCGATTGATGCTGAAGCAGTGCGACCGCGTACTGCTGATGGATTTCGATACCCTTGCCATGTCGGGATGGCCTGACAATTATTCCCTCGCCACCGCCAGACGTAGCCGGGACCTCTGGCTGTTCAGCGCGCTGGTGGCTGCGCTGATTTTCCTCAGCGGACTGACCGGGTTTGTGCCGGCATGGATTGCCGGCGGCGGCTTTGGCGCGTTCGTCATTATTCTCATGCTGGGGGTGCCGGCCGTTCGCCGAGTCTACACTTCGCGCCCCTCCTACCTTGATCTCATCGTGATGCGGCAGCGGTTGTTGCGGGATGCCCGCAAGCATATCGAGCATCTGGAAGGAAAGGAGGGGCTGATCTGGCAGTGTGCCCGCATGGCGGAGTTCAATACAGCCCTGCGTTCGTCGCGGTTCAGCGAGCTGCTGGCCCTGTCGGAACACCGGACCCTGGCCCGGAACATGACTCGCCGCGAGTATATCCGGCTTTATCTGATCTACCTGATGGAGGCGGAAAAGGCCTACGACCGGGTTCAGAAAGCCTTTTTTGATGGCAATCAGGAGGCGATTGACCGGGGCTGGGCGTCAGTGGCGGCATCACCCGAGCAGAGAGCTTGACATGAGGGTGTCTCAAACGTATGTTTCAAACAGACGTTTGCTAGAGGCACTGATAACAATATGGCTCAGTCTGATACCGTTGACCGCATCCTGGATGCCGCCGAGGAGCTGTTTGCAGACCGGGGGTTCTCCGAAACTTCGCTGCGGATGATTACCAGTAAGGCTAAAGTAAATCTGGCCGCTGTCAATTATCACTTTGGCTCAAAGAATGCCTTGATCCACGCCGTGTTTGCCCGGTTCCTGACACCGTTTTCCACCACCCTGGAAACGTCGTTTGATGAGCTGGAGGAGCGTTGTGAGGGCAAACCGCCGACTCTCAATCAGACCCTCTGGGCATTGACGGAAAGCGCCGTGCGCATGCCCCAGCGTAACGAGAAGGGCATTTCCATCTTCATGCGCCTGCTCGGGCTCGCCTATACCCAGTCCCAGGGTCATCTGCGCAAGTTCCTGGAGCAGGAATACAGCCAGCCTTTCAGTCGCTTCATGAGCCTGCTGAAAGAAGCCACGCCGCAATTGTCGGCGGTGGATCGATACTGGCGGATACAGTTCATGCTCGGGGCCACCGCGTTCACCATGTCCAGTAGCGATGCGTTGCGGGATATTCTCGAGAACAAGCTGGGTGTGGAAACCTCCGTCCAGGAAATTGCTGCACGCCTGGTGCCGTTCCTGGCAGCTGGCATGCAAGCCGAAGACACCATGCTGATGCCGTCATTCGGTCAGGCTCCGGTTGCCTGACTTGCTCTCTCTCGGTTAGGCTTCAGCACTGGCATTGTCAGTCGGGAGCTTAACTGCAGATGAACTCGCCAGAGGGGGCCTTTCCCCATCTCCACATCAGTATCGCCTCCCAGTCCCTGACGCTGATTGGCGCCGGTGGCGAACCGCTGTTTCAGGCCCCGGTATCCACGGCCCTGAACGGTCCGGGAGAGCAAAACGGCAGCGGTTGCACTCCCCGTGGCAGGCATTATGTCCGCGCCATGGTGGGTAAGGGGCAGTCGTCAGGTACCGTGTTTGTTGCCCGGCGACCAACCGGTGAAATCTACACCCCTGAACTTGCCGCCCGCCATCCTGAGCGGGACTGGATTCTCTCCAGGATACTCTGGTTGTGCGGTTGTGAATCGGGTATAAACCGTGGCCCCGGGGTCGATAGTTTCCGACGCTTCATATACATTCACGGCACACCGGATACCGAACCCATGGGGAAACCCAGATCCCATGGCTGCATCCGCATGCGCAATACCGATGTGATCAGACTTTATGATCTGGTCACCCCAGGCACTGCCGTTACCATCGAAGAATCCTGAACGTCGCGCATTGGTGCGACCCTGCTGGCATTGATTTTTTACGACTGAGGACGTCCATGATCAGCGAACTGCAAGCCACCATTGATGGCTGGATTGAGAATTGGGAATTACTGTCCGAAAGCTGGCGGGTGGGTGTTGTCGTTTTCGCCCTGGTGTTCGGAACTGCTGTTGTGGCTTATATTGCCAGCCATGTCGTGAGCGCACTTGAAAGGCGTTTCAGTAAAACCAGGAACCTGTGGGACGATGCTTTTCTCCACGCGGCGCGCAAGCCGGTGGTGGCATTTGTCTGGATTCAGGGCGTTTATTGGGCGGCGGAAGTCGCCTATCACTATTCCAAAGCAGAGATTTTCGCGGTCAACGAACACCTGCTCAGGATCGGTTTTGTCTGGGCGCTGGTATGGGCCATTCTTCGTTTCGTGAAGGAAGGTGAGAGCATTCTTGTCTCCCCGATCAAAATGAAGAAACCGATGGACTACACCACGGTTAATGCCATCAGCAAGCTGTCCCGCGCGGTGGTGATCATTACAGCGGTACTGATCATCATGCAATCCATGGGTTACAGTCTTTCCGGTGTACTGGCGTTCGGTGGCGTGGGGGGTATTGCCGTCGGCTTTGCCGCCAAGGACCTGCTGGCCAACTTCTTCGGCGGTTTCATCATTCACCTGGACCGACCCTTCAAGGTTGGTGACTGGGTGCGTTCCCCGGACCGCAACATCGAGGGTACCGTTGAGCACATCGGCTGGCGGCTGACCACTATCCGGACCTTCGACAAGCGCCCGCTGTATGTGCCAAATGCTACGTTCACCACGATTGCCGTGGAAAATCCTTCCCGTATGAGTCATCGCCGTATCTCGGAAACCATCGGCATCCGCTACGCTGATGTTCGTGAGATGGCCACCATCGTCTCCGAAATTCGCACCATGCTGGAAAATCACGAGGAGATTGAGAGCAGCCAGACCCTGATCGTGAATTTCCTGGCGTTCAACGCCTCGTCCCTGGACATCATGGTGTACACCTTCACCAAGACCACACAATGGGTGAAGTATCACGAGGTGAAGCAGGATGTGTTGCTGAAAATCAGTGAGATTATTGAGGGCCATGGTGCGGAAGTGGCGTTCCCGACGCGCACCTTGCATGTGGCGGACAGCGTGCGGCTGGCCAGCGCCGACAACGGAAAAGCCAGCGAGGCCAGTGACGATGAAGGTCCTATCGAGAACAGCGACGAGGGGTCGGACAAATCCCATGCCTCCCAGCGCACCCGGTACGGATCGGCTGTGGAAGCGACGGGCGGCGGCAATGGTGATTGACGGGAGCGAGGCATGACGAACGAACAGACACCGGCGGCAGTCGGCATTATTGGCGGGACGGGGCTGACCACCCTGTCCGGGCTGGAAATCACCGGCGAACGCGAAGTGGACACCCCCTGGGGTAAGCCTTCATCGGCTCTGGTTGAGGGGCGGCTGGGTGATCAGCCGGTCATTTTCCTGTCCCGTCACGGCAATCCTCACCGCATTCCGCCGCATCAGGTGAACTACCGGGCAAACCTCTGGGCCCTGCACCACGCTGGTGTCAGGACCGTGGTTGGTGTTAATGCCGTGGGGGGTATTCACGAGGCCATGGGGCCTGCCCACATCGTGATCCCGGAGCAGATTATTGATTACACCTGGGGACGCGGGAGCACCTTCTTTGAAGGTGAGCTCGAGGAAGTGACCCACATCGACTTCACTTTCCCCTACGCCGAGCCTGCACGGCAGGTCCTGGGTGAGGCGGCAAGGGCGCTGGGCCTGTCGTTTTCCGGTTTCGGCGTCTACGGGGCAACCCAGGGCCCGCGTCTGGAAACAGCGGCGGAAATCGCCCGGATGGAGCGGGACGGGTGCGACCTGGTAGGCATGACCGGTATGCCCGAGGCGGCCCTGGCCGCCGAGCTCAAGATGAATTACGTGTGCCTGGGGCTGGTGGTCAATTGGGCGGCCGGCAAATCCGATCACATCATCACGATGGAAGAGATAGAGGCCGCCATTGAACAGGGTATGTCCGGGGTGAAGCGGATTCTTGAGGAGTCCATGGCCGGGCTGGGGGCGCTCAGCCCTCAACCGGCCTGAAGAACACCAGAACCCCGATGGTGGGGGAGTCCAGGAAATGGACTTCCTCGCTGCGCATACGACGCGTCTCGCGGATCCAGGTGAGCAGCTCCGCCGGGCGAACGCTGCCTGCGGCTTGTTGTGCATCACCCTCAGCGCTCGCCTGAACGGGATAAACCGCATTGGCGGCCGGCTGCCAGTGGTTCAGGTGCACGTCCACGTGCAGATAGCGTTGGCGGTCAATCGTAATCTGGCCTTCCACTTCACGGTGGCCGGCGCCCGCCAGCCAGTCACCAACGGCGATCTGCATCGGTTCGCCGTCATAGTCCGGCGGGAATGACTGGTACCAGCCTGCTGTCATCAGTACCCGGTAACGCCCACTGTTCTCCAGGCGCTGGGCGACAGACTGCAATCTCAGGTCGCTGTCGGGCGCCAGTCGGAGCGTAGTGCCCACGCTGCCGTCCTCGCGGATCACTTTCACCTGTTTCGAAACATTGGTCGCCGGCTCGGGCATCCGGCTGGCCATGCGCTCCTCAACGTTTCCGGGATCCACAATCCGTTCAACAATGACGATTTCCGCCCGGTAGAGATGCTCACGTCCCTCCTGGGCAGTGGCAAGCAACGGCGCAAGCGCCAGCAGGGCAGCGGTGAAGGTGATCAGGGCCTTTCCGGGCAGGGCATAACCGGGCATTCGCAAGGGCTTTACTCCACAATGTCAGTTGCTGTCGTTTGGCGGGCAGGCCTGAAATTCAGGACGTCAACTGCCCGAGCATGTCGGAAATGCCGTCGAGTTTACCACTGGTTGAGTCATCCTTCAGCCGGAACCGGAAACTGTTGGCTCCTTCCAGGCGGTACTGGTCCGGTGCGGATTGCACTTTTTTAACCAGAACGAGAGGATCGACCGGTGTCGATGCCCCGAACTCCAGCCGGGCCCACTCCTTGCCAGCGTCGATCTTGACGATGCCGAGGGCTTCCGCCCGCAGCCGAAGCTCGCTCTGGTGGATCAGGTTTTTGGCCGGGTCCGGTAATAATCCGAAGCGGTCAATCATCTCAACCTGAAGTTCTTTTAATTCCTCTTTATTGCTGACGCTGGCGATGCGCTTGTAGAGCATCAACCGGTTATGAACGTCCGGGAGGTAATCGTCCGGGATCAGCGCGGGTATGCGCAGGTTCATCTCGGTGCCGTGGCTCAGGGGCAGGTCGGCGTTGGGGGTGCGGCCCTCGCGGATGGCCTTGACCGCCTCATCCAGCAACTGCATGTACAGGGTGAAGCCAATACTCTCGATCTGGCCGCTCTGCTCCTCTCCGAGCAACTCGCCGGCGCCACGGATTTCCAGGTCGTGAGTAGCCAGCATGAAGCCGGCGCCCAGATCCTGGGCCTCGGAAATGGCTTCCAGGCGCTTTTTTGCGTCGGTGGTGATCGATCGCGGAGGCGGTGTCAGCAGGTAGGCGTAGGCCTGGTGGTGCGAACGGCCAACCCGGCCCCGCAACTGATGCAGCTGAGCCAGGCCGAACTTGTCGGCACGTTCAATGATGATGGTGTTGGCGCTGGGGATGTCGATGCCGGTTTCCACAATGGTGGTACACACCAGCACGTTGAAGCGCTTGTGGTAGAAATCCGACATGATCTGTTCCAGCTCGCGTTCCCGCATCTGGCCATGGGCCACGCCCACACGGGCTTCGGGAATGAGTCGGCGCAGGTCTTCGGCGGTTTTCTGGATGGTGGCCACGTCGTTGTGGAGGAAGTACACCTGGCCGCCCCGCAGGATTTCCCGCAGGATCGCTTCTTTGACCATGGCGTCGTCCCGCTGGCGTACGAAGGTTTTCACCGACAGTCGGCGCGCCGGGGGCGTGGCAATGATGGACAGGTCCCGCAGATGGCCCATGGCCATATTCAGGGTGCGTGGAATCGGCGTGGCGGTGAGCGTCAGCATGTCCACTTCCGCCCTCAGCGCCTTGAGCTTTTCCTTCTGCTGCACGCCGAAACGGTGTTCCTCATCAATGATTACCAGTCCCAGGTTTTTGAATCTGATGTCGCCCTGCAGCAGCTTGTGGGTGCCGATCACGATATCTGCCTTGCCGGCCTCAATGGCTTCCATGGCCTTGCTGGTCTGGGCGCCACTGCGGAAACGGCTGAGCAGCTCCACGGTCACTGCAGTATCGGAAAAACGGTCGCGGAAGGATTCGTAATGCTGCTGTGCCAGCAGGGTGGTCGGCACCAATACCGCCACCTGCTTGCCGGAGAAGCTGGCCATGAACGCCGCCCGCATCGCCACTTCGGTTTTGCCAAAGCCCACATCGCCACAAACGAGTCGATCCATGGGTCGCTCGCTGGTCATGTCCTCGAAAACGGATTCAATGGCTACCTGCTGATCCGGGGTCTCCTCGAAGGGGAAGCCGGCGGCGAAGGCGCGGTAGGCTTCCTGGGGGTCTTCGAAAGTAAACCCTTTGCGGGCCTCGCGGCGGGCGTAGACATCCAGCAGTTCGGCGGCGGTGTCGCGGATTTTTTCCAGGGCTTTCTGTTTGGCGTTGCTCCAGCGCTCGGTGCCGAGTTTGTGAAGCGGGGCGTGTTCAGTGTCGGAACCGGTGTAGCGTGAGATCAGGTGGAGGCTGGACACCGGAACGTACAGTTTCGAGCCGCCGGCGTACTCCAGCATCAGGAACTCACTGGCTTCGCCTTCCACGGTAATGGTTTCCAGGCCCTGGTAGCGCCCGACCCCGTGGTCGATGTGAACCACTGGCGCGCCAATGCGCAGCTCGGACAGGTCGCGGTAGCCGGAATCGTCCACTTCCGTCGGCTTTTCCCGGCGCCGACGCTGCAGCACCCGCTCGCCGAACAGGGCGGTTTCGGTGACCAGCGCCAGATGTTCTCCCGGCAGCACCAGTCCCTGTTCCATGGGAGCGATGGTAATGCCCAGCGGGCAGTTGCTGTCTTCCAGGAATGCCTGCCAGCTGTTCAGCGTTGCCGGTTTCACATTGTGGTCAGCCAGGTTGTCGATCAGGGCTTCCCGGCGACCGGAGGACTCCGCGCACAGCAGCACGCGCCCGCCGAAAGCTTCAATGAACCGTTTCAGGCGAGCGGCGGGGTCCGCTGCACGACCGTCCATGGCGACATCGGGCAGTTTGTCGGTGTTGCAATTCTCGGCGCCGGTGGTGCTTGCCGTATTGGCCGTGAGGGTCACCCGGGGAAAACGCTTGAGTTGCCCGAACAGCTCGTCCTGCTGCAGGAACAGCTCGGTTGGCGGCAGGATCGGACGCAAACGGTCGTGACGCCGGTCTTCGTATCGCGCCCGGGTGTCCGCGTCAAAGTGGGCGATGGCGTCGTTCAGTTCGTCGGCAGTGAAAACGTGGGTGCCTTCCGGCAGGTAGTCGAACAGCGTCGCTGTTTCATCAAAAAACAGCGGCAGGTAATACTCGATGCCCGGAGGCGTGATGCCCTGGCTGACGTCCTGGTAGATCGGAGCGTCCTTGTCGGCATTGGGGAAATGCTCGAACCAGCGGTTGCGAAAACCGGAGCGGGCTTCCTTGTTCCACGGGAATTCGTTGGCCGGCAGCAGTTCGATCTTGTTGATGCGATCAATGGAACGTTGGGTTTCCGGGTCAAAGGTCCGCAGGGTTTCGATTTCGTCATCAAAAAGGTCGATCCGGTAGGGCTGCGTCGCGCCCATCGGAAAAATATCCAGAATGGCGCCGCGAACGGCGTATTCACCGTGTTCGTAAACATTCTCGGTGTGGCGGTAGCCAGCGGATTCCAGTTGCAGGCGCCACTCGTCTATTTCCAGTGTCTGTCCCACCTCCAGCAGCAGGGTGCTGCCCTGCAGGTATTGAGCCGGGGGCAGGCGATGCATCAGGGTGCGTGCCGGGACCACCAGAACCCCGTGGCGGGTTGATGGCAGTCGGTGCAGGGTGCGAATCCGGCGGGATGTAATATCCTGATGAGGTGAAAACAGATCGTAGGGAAGGGTTTCCCAGTCCGGTAGTGACAGCAGTTCAAGGCCCGATCCGGTCACGGCCGTGCCGTCTTCCTCGGCTGGCAGCCCGAGGTAGAAGCGCATGGCCTGTTCCAGGCGAATGGCCTCGTCGGTGCTGCGGGTAATCACCAGCGTCAGGCCCCGGTGCCGGTTTGCGCTCTCGCAAATGGCCAGTGCATCGCTGCTGCCGTGCAATTGGCCCCATGTGCGGTGGTCGGTAGCCTTTGCCGGGAATTCCGGAGCCACCAGGGCAGGGCGGGAGCGTAGTGAGGATGCACCGTCAGTCATGGGCGTTTGTCTTCTCCTGCAGTTTAAGTCCGGGGCGGCGAGGCGCGTATTCTACCGGTCGCAAGGGTGGCTGTCATGGTAGGTATGCTGGCAGTATTTGCGGTCTGGCATTTTAAATTGGATAATATGCGCCCAACTTTTCCAAGTGCCAACTGCAGAGGTTCAAGCGTGAGTCACGAACAGATTAACCAGCACCTGTCTAACTGGACCGAGAGAGAATCCACTGCGGAAGCCATGATTCCGCTGATCGGCCGTCTATACCGCAAGAACAATGTGGTCACTTCCGTATACGGTCGCTCCATCATCAATCAGTCAGTTATCGGCATCATTCGTGCTCACCGCTTCGTCCGTCAGGTAGAGGACAGCGAGCTGTCGGTTCACGACACCCTGCCGATCCTGCAGGCCATGGACAGCATGGATCTGGGACGTGCCCACGTGGATATTGGCAAGCTGGCGGTCAAGTTCAAGGCCGAAGGCGGCTCACTGGAGGATTTCCTCAGTCGCGAAATTGGTCCGATCGTGGGACAGTACGCTACCCAGTCCGAGGAAGACGCCGGCAATGGCACCAAAGACGTGGTTCTGTATGGCTTTGGTCGCATCGGTCGCCTGCTGGCGCGCATCCTGATCGAGAAAGCCGGTGGCGGTAACAACCTGCGCCTGCGTGCGATTGTGGTTCGTCAGGGCGGTGCCGAGAACGACCTGGAGAAGCGTGCCAGTCTGCTGCGCCGCGATTCCGTGCACGGTCCCTTCGACGGCACGATCACCGTGGATGAGGAAGATTCGGCGCTGATCGCTAACGGCAACTACATCAAGGTGATCTACTCCAAGGGTCCGGATCAGGTGGATTACACCCAGTACGGTATCAATAACGCCATCGTTGTTGATAACACCGGTATCTGGCGTGACGAAGATGGTCTGGGGCTGCACCTGAAATCCAAGGGTGTCAGCCGGGTCATCCTCACCGCACCCGGCAAGGGCGACATCAAGAACATCGTATACGGCATCAACAACGACTGGATCACCAACGAAGACAAGATTCTGTCGGCCGCTTCCTGTACTACAAACGCGATCACTCCGGTCCTGAAAGCGCTCAACGATGAGTTCGGTATCGAGGATGGTCACGTTGAAACGGTACACTCCTACACCAACGACCAGAACCTGATCGACAACTACCACAAGGGTAGCCGTCGTGGCCGCAGTGCCGCTCTGAACATGGTTATTACTGAAACCGGTGCTGCCAAGGCGGTTGCCAAGGCTTTGCCGGAACTGAAAGGTAAGCTCAGCGGCAACGCCATCCGGGTTCCGACCCCGAACGTATCCATGGCCATCCTCAATCTGAACGTGAAAACGGATGTGAGTGTCGAGAGCGTGAATGAATACCTGCGCGAAATGGCGCTGCATTCCGAGCTGCAGAAGCAGATCGATTTCGTGAACTCCCCGGAAGTGGTGTCCACTGACTTCGTCGGATCGCGCCACGCCGGTATCGTTGATGCCCAGGCGACCATTGCCAGCGGTAAGCGCATCATCCTGTACGTGTGGTACGACAACGAGTTCGGTTACAGCGCCCAGGTGGTTCGCTGCGTCAACCAGATGGCAGGTGTGACTTACCCGATCTTCCCGAAGCGTGCCCGCGACTGATGCCCTTGGCGTAGAGCGCCAGTCGTTGTGGAGCACCTGACGGTCCTTCGCAGTGGCAAATTGGTCAGAAACCCCGCCAGCTTTTGCTGCCGGGGTTTCTTTTTGGCCTGAATTCCACCATGGTCGTGTTACGTTAGAGCACAAACTCCACCGGGTTTCTGGTGGAAATAGGATGACTTAATCTCTATAATTGGCGCGATTTTGGGTACGTCTGGCACCCGTTTCTCATCTTTCCCTTTTGCCGAAAGCAAGGTGAATCTCAACCTGTAAGCTTTCGCTGCGTCGGTGCAGCCAACCTGGTGCATCCCGGAAAGGGAATCTGGGCCACAGGGACCGACGTTACAAATCCATCGAATAGTTTCTGATGATTGGATAAGGCTAATGATCAAGATCAAAAAAGGCCTGGATCTTCCCATCAGCGGCGCTCCTGAGCAGACCATTACTGACGGCAAACCCGTTCGCCACGTGGCGTTGATCGGTTTTGACTACAACGGCATGAAGCCGACGATGGCTGTGAAAGAGGGAGACCGTGTCAAGCGCGGTACGCTGCTGTTCACGGACAAGAAGACCGAAGGCGTGCGTTATACCTCCCCGGCTGCCGGTGTGGTAAAAGAAATAAATCGTGGTGAGCGTCGTGTTTTTCAGTCGATGGTCATCGAGATCGATGGCGACGATGCCGAAACCTTCGCCCGTTATAATGAGGCGGACCTGGCTGGGCTGGAGCGCCAGCAGGTAGTCGACAACCTGGTGGAGTCCGGCCTGTGGACCACGCTGAGGACACGTCCTTACAGCAAAGTGCCGGCTATCGACACGGCCCCCCATTCCATTTTTGTGTCCGTGATGGACACCAACCCGCTGGCCGCTGACCCGACCGTTATCATCCGGGAAAGCAGCGCGGCGTTTGAAAAAGGCCTGAAAATTCTGAGCAAGCTGACCACTGGCAAGGTGTTTGTCACCGGTAAGCCTGGCTCGGACGTGCCTGTTCCCAAAACGGATAGTGTCGAAGTTCACCAGTTTGATGGTGTTCATCCGGCCGGTAACGTGGGCACTCATATCCATTACCTTGACCCGATTGCCGGTGACAAGGTGGTCTGGTCGATTGGCTACCAGGATGTGATCGACATCGCCAAGCTGTTTGAAACCGGTGAGCTGCCGGTGGAGCGGGTGGTTGCCATTGGTGGCCCCAAGGCGCTTAAGCCGCGTCTGATCCGCACCCGTATTGGCGCCAACCTGAACGAACTGCTGAAGGACGAAGTGGCCACCGACTGCGATGTGCGCATCATCTCCGGCTCGGTGTTCGGCGGTCGTCGTGGTGACGGTCCCTGTGCTTATCTTGGTCGCTTCGCCAACCAGATATCCGTTCTGGAAGAAGGCTATAAGCGTGAGTTCATGGGCTGGTTGTCTCCGGGCCCGAACAAGTTCTCGGTGCTGAACATCTACCTGTCCAAGCTGGCCAGCAGCAAGCTGTTCAACTTCACCACCACCACCAATGGCAGTGAACGCGCCATGGTGCCGGTGGGCACGTATGAAGAGGTCATGCCCCTGGATATCCTGCCAACTCAGCTGCTGCGCTCGCTGATTGTGGGCGACACGGAAACGGCACAGAAGCTGGGTGCACTGGAACTGGATGAAGAAGATCTGGCGCTGTGTACCTTCGTGTGCCCGGGTAAATACGAATACGGTCCGATTCTCCGCGAGAACCTGACCCGAATCGAGATCGAGGGCTAATACGATGGCAATCCGACAGTTTCTCGATGGCATCGAGCATCACTTTGAAAAAGGTGGCAAGTACGAGCGCTGGTACGCGCTTTACGAAGCCGTCGATACCATTTTCTACACGCCAGGCAGTGTAACCTCCACCACGGCTCACGTTCGTGACGGCGTTGACTTGAAGCGCATCATGATCACCGTGTGGTTGTGTACCTTCCCGGCCATGTTCTTCGGTATGTGGAACATCGGCTTCCAGGCCAACAGCTTCCTCGCTGAAAATCCGGATGCCCTGATGGGTGACGGTGGCCTGCGTACTGCGTTCATCAGCGCCCTGGCGGGTAATAACGCCGCCAGCATCTGGGATAATTTCGTCTATGGTATGGCGTACTTCCTGCCCATTTACTTCGTGACCTTCGTTGTGGGTGGTTTCTGGGAAGTGCTGTTTGCCACCGTTCGCCGCCACGAAGTCAACGAAGGCTTCTTCGTAACCTCCGTGTTGTTTGCCCTGATCTGCCCACCGGACCTTCCACTGTGGCAGGTGGCTTTGGGTATCACCTTTGGTGTGGTGATCGGTAAGGAAGTGTTTGGCGGTACCGGCAAGAACTTCCTCAACCCGGCGCTCACCGGCCGTGCGTTCCTGTACTTCGCATACCCGGCACAGATCTCCGGCGATACCGTGTGGACCGCCGTTGATGGCTTCAGTGGTGCAACGGCACTGAGCTGGGCGGCCAGTGGCGGTCTGGAAGCCCTGCAGGAGCAGATTGGCTGGATGTCCGCGTTCATGGGCACCATTCAGGGCTCCGTGGGTGAGACCTCGACCCTGGCGGTTCTGATCGGCGGTATCATCCTGCTGATCATGAAGATTGCGTCATACCGCATTGTCGGGGGCGTGCTCATCGGCATGATTGCCATGGCTCTGCTGTTGAACATTATTGGTTCCGACACCAACCCGATGTTTGATGTGCCGGCGCACTGGCACCTGGTCATGGGTGGTTTTGCCTTTGGTATGATGTTCATGGCAACCGACCCCGTGTCTGCCGCCATGACCAACACCGGTCGCTGGTGTTTCGGTATCCTGGTGGGCGTGATGACCGTGCTGATTCGCGTTGTTAACCCGGCGTTCCCGGAAGGCATCATGCTGGCCATCCTGTTCGCCAACCTGTTCGCACCGTTGATGGATCACTACGTGGTTCAGGCCAACATCAAACGGAGGCTCGCTCGTGGCTAAAGCTAAAGAAACCGTCTCCAGAACGCTGCTTGTTGCCCTGGTACTGAGTATTGTCTTCTCGGTTGTGGTTTCCACCGCCGCGGTGTCTCTCAGACCGGCACAGATCAAGAACCAGAATCTGGATATCAAAACCAACATCCTGGCGGCCGCTGGCATGTTGAAGCAAGGTGCCAGCGCCGACGAGATCGAGGAGGAATTCTCCCGTTTTGACGTGCGCTTGCTGAACCTGGACAGTGGTGACTACGTCGAACCCTCCGAGGTCGGCGTAGAGGACCCGATGAAGTACGATATGTACAAAGCCGCGTCTGATCCTGCCATGTCCACCAACATTCCGTCGTCGGAAGACAGGGCGGGTATCAAACGTCGTCCGAATGTGGCCAAGATATACACGCTCTCTGAGAACGGGGAGTTGACACGCGTGGTCCTGCCGATTCACGGGTATGGTCTGTGGTCCACCCTGTACGGCTTTGTGTCCCTGGAAGGCGACGCCAACACCATCGAAGGGCTTGGTTTCTACGCTCACGCTGAAACACCGGGGCTTGGTGGCGAAGTGGACAATCCTCGCTGGAAAAGACAGTGGGTCGGTAAGGAAGTCTACGGCGATGAGCTGGAAGAGCCCCAGATCCGCCTGGTCAAAGGTGGTGTAAGCGCCGATGCTGCTGACAAGGAGCATAAGGTTGATGCGCTCTCCGGTGCGACCCTGACGAGCCGCGGTGTGCAACAGCTGGTTAACTACTGGATGAGTGACCGTGGCTACGCACCGTTCCTGAAAAAACTTCGTGAAGGGGAGGTCTGATCATGGCAGACGCTTCAGCCAAACAGGTTCTCTTCGAACCGATTTTCAGTAACAACCCGATCGCGTTGCAGATTCTTGGTATCTGTTCCGCGCTGGCGGTAACCACCAGCATGAGCGTAACCCTGGTTATGTGTATGGCGGTTATCTCGGTAACGGCCTGTTCCAACCTGGCGGTTTCGCTGGTACGCACCCAGATTCCGGGCAGTATCCGGATCATCGTCCAGATGACCATCATCGCGTCACTGGTTATTGTGGTCGATCAGATACTCAAGGCTTATGCCTACGAGATCTCCAAGCAGCTGTCGGTATTTGTTGGTCTGATCATCACCAACTGTATCGTGATGGGCCGTGCGGAAGGTTTCGCCATGAAGAACGGCCCGTGGCTGAGCTTCCTGGACGGCGTTGGTAACGGTCTGGGCTACTCGGTGCTGCTTATCTTCGTTGCGTTCTTCCGTGAGCTTCTGGGTGCGGGGTCACTGTTTGGTGTGTCCCTGATGCCAGTGGTGAACGAAGGCGGCTGGTACGTGCCGAACGGCCTGTTGCTGCTGCCGCCGAGCGCGTTCTTCATCATCGGTCTGGCGATCTGGGGCCTGCGTACCTGGAAGCCGGAGCAGGTTGAAGAGCCTGACTACAAGATGTCTCGCCACACCGCCAAGGAGGCCTTCTGATGGAACATTATATCAGCTTGATTCTGAAGGCCATTTTCGTTGAAAACATGGCGCTGGCCTTCTTCCTGGGGATGTGTACCTTCCTGGCGATCTCCAAAAAGATTGAGGCCGCCGCCGGTCTGGGCATCGCGGTTGTTGTGGTGCTTACCATTACGGTCCCGGTGAACAACCTGCTGTACAACAGCATTCTCCGTGAGGGAGCGCTGGCGTGGGCAGGTTTGCCGAATGTTGATCTGAGCTTTCTTGGCCTGCTGACGTATATCGGTGTCATCGCCGCACTTATCCAGATCATGGAAATGATACTGGACAAGTACATCCCGACCCTCTACGCGGCATTGGGGGTGTTTCTGCCGTTGATTACAGTGAACTGCGCCATCCTGGGCGCCTCACTGTTTATGGTAGAGCGCGATTATACCTTTAGCGAAAGCGTGGTGTACGGGTTTGGTGCAGGTGTTGGCTGGGCGCTGGCAATACTGGCCCTGGCCGGTATCCGTGAGAAGCTCAAGTACAGCGACGTTCCCGAGGGGCTGCGAGGCCTGGGTATCACCTTCATTACGGTTGGTCTGATGTCCCTGGGCTTTATGTCATTCTCAGGTATTTCACTGTAATCAACCCGGTGATTCGGTTTAACGAAAAGGCGAGACCATGAGTACAGAAATTATTCTCGGCGTGGTCATGTTCACCGTTATCGTACTGGCCCTTGTCGCAGTCATCCTCGCGGCACGGTCCAGGCTGGTAAGCACCGGTGATGTGACTATCGAAGTCAATGACGACCCGGAGCACACCCTGACCACCGAGGCCGGTGGCAAGCTCCTGGGGACGTTGGCGAACAACGGCATTTTCCTGTCATCAGCCTGTGGCGGTGGCGGTACCTGTGCCCAGTGCAAGTGTAAGGTTCTGGACGGTGGCGGCGCGATGCTGCCCACGGAAAAGACCCACTTCACCAATCGTGAAGAGAAAGAAGGCTGGCGCCTGTCCTGCCAGGTTCCTGTCAAGCAGGACATGAAGGTCGAAGTTCCGGAGGAATTCTTCGGGGTCAAGAAGTGGGAGTGCGAGGTCATCTCGAACCACAACGTGGCCACTTTCATCAAGGAACTGGTATTGAAGCTGCCTGAGGGCGAGGAAGTCGACTTCCGCGCCGGCGGTTACGTTCAGCTGGAGTGTCCTCCCTACGAGATCAATTTCAAGGACTTTGATATCGAGGAAGAGTTCCATGAAGACTGGGACAAGCACGACATCTGGCGTTACAAGGCGATCAACAAGGAAGAGACCATTCGCGCCTATTCCATGGCGAACTACCCGGAAGAGAAGGGTGTTCTCAAGTTCAACATCCGTATCGCCACGCCGCCTCCAGGCACGGATTACCCGCCGGGCATCATGTCCAGCTACGTGTTCAACCTGAAGCCGGGTGACAAGGTGACGGTCATGGGGCCGTTTGGTGAGTTCTTCGCCAAGAAGACCGACGCCGAAATGGTATTCATCGGTGGTGGTGCCGGTATGGCGCCGATGCGTTCCCACATTTTCGACCAGCTCAAGCGCCTGAACTCCAAGCGTAAGATCAGCTTCTGGTATGGTGCGCGAAGCGTCCGCGAGATGTTCTACGTGGAAGATTTCGACGGTCTGGCCGAGGAAAATGACAACTTCGAGTGGCACGTGGCCCTGTCCGACGCGCTGCCTGAAGACAACTGGGAAGGCCCCACAGGGTTCATCCACAACGTATTGTACGATAACTATCTGAAGGACCATCCGGCCCCTGAAGACTGTGAGTACTACATGTGTGGGCCCCCAATCATGAACGCGTCCGTGATCAAGATGCTCAAGGATCTTGGTGTCGAGGACGAGAACATCATGCTGGATGACTTCGGAGGGTAATTTACTCACATGACATCCCGCATGTTTCGGCCCGTCAGGGTGGTAATGGTCAGCGTCTTTTGGACGCTGGCTGTTGCCGCCCTGGCGGGTTGTTCGTTTGAGCCTGAGGAAAAGATCTGGGAAATTGCCGGCCCGGTGTTTGGCACCCAGTACCATATCAACGTCGTATTGACCGAGGACGAGTCCCGCCTTGAGAATCTGGGAAGCGGTATTGAACAGGTTCTGGAAGATGTGGACGCTTCCATGTCGACCTGGCGCGAGGATTCGGAGCTTTCCCGCCTTAACCGTCGGGAAGACCAATCGGAGTGGATTGAACTCTCGGAACCTCTCTACGAAGTACTGTTTGTGGCAGCAGAGGTGTCCAGTCTCACTGACGGGGCGTTTGATGTCACTATCGGCCCTGTGGTTAACCTCTGGGGGTTCGGCCCCGATGCCCGGCCAGACCAGGTCCCCGATGATCAGGAACTCAAGGCGAAGCTGGACCAGACCGGATACGAGCACATCGAGCTGAAGTCAGACCCGCCAGCGATGCGGGCCCATCGTCCTCAGTACATCGATCTGTCGGCGATTGCCAAGGGCTATGCGGTGGACGCAGTTGCCCGCTATCTTGAGGAGGCGGGAGTAGGCGCTTACCTGGTGGAGATAGGCGGCGAAGTTCGTGTCAACGGCCGCAAACCCAACGGTGATGCCTGGCGTCTGGCCATTGAGGAGCCCGTGTCGGAACGCCGTCAGATCAATCGCGTGGTGGCACTGGATAGGCAGGCCATGGCAACCTCCGGGGATTATCGTAACTATTACGAATCGGAAGGCCGCCGTTATTCGCATACAATAGACCCTGAGACCGGTAAGCCAATTCGGCACAAACTCGCTTCCGTAACGGTGATCGCCGAAAACACCATGCTGGCGGATGCGCTGGCGACCGGTTTCAACGTCATGGGTTTTGAGCGGGCACAGGCATTGGCCACCCGTGAGAACATGGCGGCTTATTTCATCGTACGAGGTGATAACGGGTTTGAGGCGCATTACACACCCGCATTCACTGCGTACCTAACAGACTAGGGGAGGGCTTATGGGTACCTTTCTGTTGGTTTTACTGATTGTTTCCGTGTTGGTGGCAGCCATGTCGATCGGCGTGATTTTCGGCCGCAAGCCGATCAGCGGTACCTGCGGTGGCATTGGCGCCATGGGTATCAGCAAGTCCTGTGATATTTGTGGCGGTAATACGCAGAAGTGTGAAGAGGAAAACGAGCGCCTTGCCAATGAGGGCAACACGGCGAGCGAGCTGAGCTACGACGCTACCAAAACCGGTGATCGCTGATCCCGCACCAATAAATAAGAACACATTTTAACGACGTAGATAAGGAGTCACTGCACGCATGGCAGAACATCATTACGACGTCGTCGTTATCGGCGCTGGTCCTTCCGGAGAAGGCGCAGCGATGAATGCGACGAAACACGGCAAACGTGTCGCGATCATCGAAGACAAGCCCACGGTTGGTGGTAATTGCACCCACTGGGGCACCATCCCCTCCAAGGCGCTGCGCCATTCGGTCAAACAGATCATCACCTTCAATACCAACCAGATGTTCCGGGATATCGGTGAGCCCCGCTGGTTCTCTTTTCCACGGGTATTGCAGAATGCCCAGAAGGTGATCGACAAGCAGGTTAACCTGCGAACCCAGTTTTACGCCCGTAACCGGGTGGACCTGATCAGCGGCCGTGCGTCATTTCTGGACAAGCACCGTGTCGAAGTCCGCGGTAACAAGTCAGTTGAGACCCTGCACTTCAAGCAGGCCATTGTTGCCACCGGGTCCCGGCCGTACCTGCCGCCGGATGTGAACTTCCGTCACCACCGGATCTACAACTCGGACACCATCCTGAACCTGTCCCATACCCCCCGTACCCTGATTATCTACGGTGCAGGTGTGATCGGCTCGGAATACGCGTCCATCTTTGCCGGCCTGGGTGTGAAGGTTGACCTCATCAACCCCGGTAGCCGTCTGCTGACGTTCCTGGATGACGAGATTTCTGATGCTCTGAGCTATCACCTGCGTAATAACGGCGTGCTGGTTCGCCACAACGAGGAGTACGAATCGGTTGATGGCGATGATCATGGTGTGGTGCTGTCGTTGAAATCCGGCAAGAAAATCCGTGCTGATGCCTTCCTGTGGTGCAATGGCCGCAGCGGTAACACCGAAAAGCTTGGCCTGGATAACGTCGGGTTGGTGCCCAACGGCCGTGGCCAGTTGGCGGTGGACGAACATTACCGTACCGAAGTGGATACCATCTATGCCGCTGGCGATGTGATCGGCTGGCCCAGTCTGGCCAGCGCCGCCTACGATCAGGGCCGCTCAGCGTCGTCCGATATCCTGCACGACGAATTCTTCCGCTTCGTATCGGACGTGCCGACCGGTATCTACACCATTCCCGAGATCAGTTCCGTGGGCAAGACCGAGCGCGAGCTGACCGAAGCCAAGGTGCCCTATGAAGTGGGCCAGGCGTTCTTCAAGGATCTGGCCCGCGCCCAGATCACCCGTGAAGCCGTGGGTATGCTGAAGATCCTGTTCCACCGCGAGACCCGCGAGATTCTCGGCATCCACTGCTTTGGTGACCAGGCGGCGGAGATCGTCCACATCGGCCAGGCCATCATGAACCAGGAAGGGGAAGCCAATTCCCTGAACTATTTCATCAATACCACGTTCAACTACCCGACCATGGCGGAAGCCTACCGGGTAGCGGCATTGAACGGATTGAACCGGATCTTCTGATCGGTGTGGCTGACGGGAACCGGGCTGCGGCTATCCGCACCCCGGTTTTTTTGTGCCTGTGATATCAGCTCGTGGATACGGCGGCGTCTTCCGCCTTGTTCTCCGTGGCGTTTCCCCGGGGCAGGCTGATCAGAGAGCGGGCGCGATTGTCAAAGTACATGCGGGTGCTGGTGGGGAAGTCGGAAATGATGCTGTCGACCCCCTGCTGCTCCAGTTCCAGCATGTCGTGGATCCGGTTGACGGTCCAGGCTGACACATGCATGCCGCGACGATGGGCGTCGTCCACCAGGGATTTCGAACAGATCTTCCAGTTTACACACAGGAACTCGCAGTGCAGCCGTGAGGCGACGTTAATCGGGCGCGGGAACTTGCGCTCGGCGACAAGGCCAATGGGAATGCCCGTGTCCCGCCGCCGGATTTGCTGCAGGAACCAGACATCTGACGAGGTCACGGTGACCCGCTGGTAAAGATTTCTGCGCTGGATGATCTCGGTCAGGCGGTTGCACAGTACGTTCAGCCGCTGACGGTTGTCTTTCTTGACCTCCAGCTGCAGGTGCTCCAGATCCGCGAATGCGTCCAGCAGCGTTTCCAGGGCCGGTATGCCGACCTTTCTGGACCAGGATGGGGTTGCGCCCTTTCTCGCATCCATCGCTGCCAGTTCCTCACTGGTGAAACTGGACACGGCGCCTTTCTGGCCGGTGGTGCGGTCCACCGTCAGGTCATGGATGATCACCGGCTTGCCGTCTTTCGACAACACCAGGTCCAGTTCGAAATGGCGGATGCCGTGCCGGTAGGCGTGGGAAAATCCGGCCAGTGTATTTTCAGGGGCTTCTCCCTTGGCCCCACGGTGTCCGTAGACAATCATTCTGTTGCTGTTTCCTTTAGGCGTTGATAAATGGCCTGGCGTTTTTTCCAGGTGTCGTGACACAGGCGGATATCTTCCAGGTAAGCCGGTAATTCGTTCATCAGCAGCGCCTGGGGGCCATCCACCAGGGCTTTCTCCGGTTTCGGGTGGAAGTCCACCAGCACCATGTTGGCGCCGGCAATCACGCCCTGGGCCGTTGCGTGCATGACATCGAGGATGCCGTCCGGCGCTTTCTCACGGCTGCCCACGGAGTGGGACGGGTCTACACACACCGGCATACGCGTCAGCCGCTTAACCGCCGGCACATGGGCGAAATCCACCATGTTACGGTGGGGCTGGCCCGCCTCGGTTTTCATGCCCCGCAGGCAGAAAATGACGTTGGCGTTGCCCTCGCTGGCCAGGTATTCGGCGGCATTCAGGGATTCATTCAGGGTGATACCAAAGCCCCGTTTCAGCAGCACCGGGTAGGTACTCTGGCGGCCAATGGCTTTCAGCAGCTCAAAGTTCTGGGTGTTGCGGGTGCCCACCTGCAACATGACTCCGGTGGGGCGGCCCAGTTGCTCGAGGCAGGTGTCGATTTCTTCGATGTGGCTCTCGTGGGTGATTTCCATGGCAATCACCTTGATGCCATGTTTACCCGCTTTTTCAAACACCCAGGGTAGACAGCCCTTGCCATGCCCCTGGAAGGAGTAGGGGTTGGTACGGGGCTTGTAGGCGCCCATGCGGGTGCAGACCTCGCCATGATCTTCCAGGGCCTGCATCATCATCTCTACGTGTTCGGGCACGTCAACCGCACACAGCCCGGCGAATATGTTCAGGTTGGACTGACTGAACTCCACATCGTTGTAGGTAAAGCCGCTTTGGCGTCTGTCATCCCGGTGGCGGCCCAGAATACGGTAGTCATCGGAGATGCGGATAGCCCGCTCCACCGCCGGCAGGGCTTCAATCTCTTCCTTGTCGAGGGATTTGGTGTCGCCCAGCAGATAGATTTCCGTCAGCCGCTGGCTGGCGCCCTGAACCTCATGAACCCGAACCGAAACGCCCGGCAGGTTCTCCAGAAAATGCATGGTCTGCCGGTAGGCGTCGCTGTCCAGTGGCGTATCGGGGTGGAGAATGGCTAGCATGTTGACTCCTTTAGCAGTCAGCCCGCGCCTTCCGCACGATGGCGAGCCTGCATGTATTCGCGGTGATTAAGATGCAGCAAATCGGCCATGCGGCGAATCAGATGTTCCTCGTATTTGTCGATCCGGCCATCGGCAAATGCCACCCGCCAGATGCTCTCCAGCAGGCTCTGCTTGGCGGTCTGGTCCAGGTGTTCATTGATCTGGCCGGTAAACTCATACAGTGACGTGGCGTCATCCGCGTGGCTGAGGGCATCCTGCAGGATTTCCTCGGCTTCATCGCGGGTGACCTCATGGGCACTCACGGCGCAATCCACAATGGTCTGCAGTTCCCGCTCATCCTCATTGTTGTCAATGCGCGAGAGCTGAACCATCAGCGCAGTGGCAGCCACGGCCAGCGAATGCGGGTCCGGCGCTTCCCGGGTTTCCTCGGTAGGGGCAAATAATTGCTTCAGACGTTCGATCATGACCTGAAGTGTTCTCCTGTATATGTACGACCGTTAATGCACGACAGTTACGCCGCTTTTGCCAGCTGCCTGACACGACCTTCCAGCTCGATCTGGTCTGCGGCAAAGCGGCGAATGCCTTCAGCCAGCTTCTCGGTCGCCATGGCGTCTTCGTTGGATTCCCAACGGAACAGGCGTTCGTCCATCGCACCGAATCCATCGGAGCTGTTGGCGGTGGCCGGTGACAACTGACGCTCCAGCGGCGTGGTATCGTCTTTCAGCTCCTGCAACAGGGCAGGACTGATGGTCAGGCGGTCACAGCCGGCCAGCATCTCGATTTCACCGAGGTTGCGGAAGCTGGCGCCCATCACCACGGTCTTGAAACCGTTGGCCTTATAGTAATTATAGATGCGGGACACAGACTGGACACCGGGATCCTCCGCTGCCGGGAAGCTGTCCCGACCGCTGTGGGCCAGGTGCCAGTCCAGGATACGACCCACGAACGGCGAAATCAGGAAAGCGCCGGCATCGGCACAGGCCGCCGCCTGCACAAACGAGAACAGCAGCGTCAGGTTGCAATGGATGCCTTCTTTCTCCAATTGCTCCGCCGCGCGAATACCTTCCCAGGTGGAAGCAATCTTGATCAGCACCCGGCTGGTGTCCACGCCTTGCTGCCGGTACAGGTCGACCAGCCTGCGAGCCCGGGCCAGAGTGGCGTCGGTGTCGAAAGACAGGCGGGCGTCCACCTCAGTGGAGACTACGCCGGGAATCAGTTCCAGAATCTCGCGCCCGGCCAGCACGGCCAGGGCATCCGTGGCGTAACCCAGCTGCTCGGCGTCAGAACCGCCTTGCTGGCTTGCCATGGCAACGGCCTTGTCCAGCATCGGGCGATAGGCGTCTGACGCAGCGGCTTTCAGCAGCAGGGAAGGGTTGGTGGTGGCATCCTCAGGGCGCCACTGGGCGATGGCATCCAGGTCACCGGTATCGGCAACCACCGTGGTCATGGCTTTCAGTTGTTCAAGCTTGCTGGTCATTCGTCGTCCTGCCGTCCCGTCAGAGTTGTTTTCCCTACAATAACGGCCTGCTCTGACAGGAACAAGACAACAAAACGTATAGACCCGATTAAGCCGTCGCTATTGCCGGCTCCGATGGCTCCTTTACCTTCGTCAGGGCTTCCTGGATGACCTCCAGCCCGGCCCCGGGTTTATGGGCATTCTCGCTGATGTAGCGGCGGAACTGACGGCCGCCGGGTTGTCCGTGGAACAGTCCCAGCAGGTGACGTGACATGTGTGTAAGGAACACGCCCCGCTCCAGTTCGCTCTGGATAAACGGCAGCATGGCACGCAGGGCATCATGGCGGTTTTGTACCGGAGCGGCTTCACCAAAGAACTCGGGATCAACGCCTGTCAGCAGCCACGGGTTATGGTACGCCTCACGGCCCAGCATCACGCCATCCGTGTGTTCCAGGTGCTGGCGGCACTCGTCAAAGGTCTTGATGCCGCCGTTGATGATGATCTCCAGCTCCGGGTATTTGGCCTTCAGGCGATACACCCAGTCGTATTTCAGCGGCGGAATGTCCCGGTTTTCCTTGGGGCTCAGGCCCTCAAGAATGGCAATGCGGGCATGAACAATGAACGTACGGCAACCGGCGGCCGCGACCTTCTCAATAAACTCGCACAGATCATCCCAGGACTCCCGCCCGTCAATACCAATGCGGTGCTTGACCGTTACCGGCAGGCCGGTGGCGTCGATCATCGCCCCCACACCCTCGGCCACCTTGTCCGGGTGCCCCATCAGGCAGGCGCCAATCATGTTGTTCTGCACCCGGTCACTGGGGCAGCCCACATTCAGGTTCACCTCATCAAACCCGTACTGCTCCGCCAGCTTCGCACAATGAGCCAGTTCACCGGCGTCACTGCCGCCAAGCTGCAGCGCCAGCGGATATTCCGCCTCGTCATGACGCAGAAACCGCGCGGTATCGCCGTGAATCAACGCACCGGTGGTCACCATTTCCGTGTAGAGCAGGGTGTGCCGGCTGAGCTGGCGCGCCAGGTAACGGTAGTGGGTGGTAGTCCAGTCCATCATGGGGGCCACGCAGAACTTCCGGGAGGGCCCGGAGCCGGTGCTTACGCTCATTGCCGGTGAATGGTCGACGTTGCCTGTTGTGCTGTTTGCGGTCATTGACTGCCCAATCTGAATCTATCCGTCATCTGCTGTTGTGAGCTACGGAGCAATTAAAAACGGGCATTATTGTATCAGGAAAGCGGACCCGCTGGCCGTAAGGCTTTTGCGAAATTTATAGTCGATAGCTTCGTTGAGTTCCGCTTCCGCTGCGGGATGAAACGTGGGAACTTTTCGCCCTCGTTAAATATATCCGGTTCATTCGCGCGGTTCAGTTCTACCTACGGCAACACTTGGCTAGACTGAAGTTCAAGCCAAATTAGCCACCCCAAACGGAATATGCACCATCGGAATATCCCCGGCATCAGACTCCAGGTGCGACCGCTGATCATCAAAAAACATATGGGGCTTGAGCACACTCAGAATCCGGTCTTTTTTCATGCCGCCCAGGAAGAAAACCTCGTTCGCGTTCACGCCCCAGTGTTCCAGGGTGGTAATTACCCGCTCGTGTGAAGGGGCGTTTCGGGCTGTCACGATAGCGGTCCGAAGCACTCTGCGGTAGTCCGGATCCTCAGCGAGCGCCTGATCTTCGAGCTGCTGCAAGTGAGCAAGTTTGCGGAAAAGACTTCCCAGCGGGCCAGGATTGTGGGGTATGTGGGATCGCGATGTTTCGTGCTCCTGAAATTCCTCCAGAGAACCATCTTTGTATACCCGTTCGGAAGCATCATCGGCAATTACGCCGTCAAAGTCGAAGGCAATACGGAGTTCGGCATCATCGGTGTCGTCAACAACCTGGCTTGGCAGAACAGTGCCGGCCGGATGGCCATAATCAATTGCCTGAAGCACATCGTTCTCATTCCCTGACAGAAACAGAGCCGCGTTGAACGCTGGAATATAGGCATAGGGCGATTTGCCCTCCAGGAATGCCGCGCGTGTAATATCCAGGCCGTGGTGGTGAATGGAGTGGAATACCCGCTTGCCTGTAATCGCCGAGTTGCGAGACAGCAGTACTACCTCCACCGGACACTGCTCCGGAAACTTCTGGTTCACGCTCAGGAAGCGCCGCACAAACGGGAAGGCGACGCCTTTGTCCAACGGCTTGTCCAGATGAGCTTCCTGGTACTGTCGGTACGCCTTCTCACCCTGTTCCCTGAAAACACGATCAGACTCCGCCAGATCAAACAGTGCGCTGGAAGCAACGGCGATAACAAGTTTGTGTTCTATCGGGTATGGCATCGATTCTCCGCTTCCGCATGGGTGGTATTTCAACTGGTAGGGCAGGTTGCCGCTTTTCTATCTCCGTAGCACAACCCTACAACACTATGGCGACAATATTTGTCGCAGCCCGCGGTGATAATAAAGCTTCATGGAAGTGAGGGCTGTGAATGTCAGTTGGCCATTGGATAACCACCTGCTAACCTGGTCCATCGATAAATAGGGTAAACACTAGTAGTAAGGAAACCGCTGATGCCAGACACGCTAGGCTATTACGAAAATAATGCCGCAGCGTTTGTAGAGTCGACATTTGAGGTCTCAATGAACGAACTCTACGATGAATTTCTACCAATGATCTCCGAGGGTGGTCATATTATAGACGCAGGTTGTGGTTCCGGCCGGGACGCCTTGTATTTTAACCAACACGGATACCGAGTAACTGCATTTGATGGTTCCAAGTCGATAACCGCTCTCGCCTCTCAGAAGACCAAATTGTCGGTCCAGCATCGCACGTTTTCCGACGTGTCTGAACTCAGTGCCTACGACGGTATTTGGGCTTGTGCCAGCCTATTGCATCTTCCTGTGTCTGAGGTTCCTGATGCGATTGAGCGTTTGTGGCGTGCCCTGAAGCCCGGCGGTGCGTTTTATATGAGTTTCAAGGTTGGCTCAGGTGAACGTGAGCACCATGGCCGGCACTTTACTGATGCCAACGAGACGTTGGTTGAACAGTGGGCGCATAGCTTGTCAGAGCTGGAAACGTGCCGTCTGTGGCGCACAGATGACCAACGTCCAGGTCGCGATGAGCAATGGCTGAACATTCTCCTAAGCAAACAGCCGGCACCCCATAAACAGTTGACCACAGGCGGCAAGAAGCATCACTTCCTGCCAAAGCTGTGCCAGGCCATTAAATCCGCCGATAAGGTGGATATGGCCGTCGCCTTTGTCAAAACAACCGGCTTGAATCTCTTATTCCCTGACCTGGTCAGTGCATTACAACGTGCTTCTTCACCAGCTAGCCTGCGTATTCTCACCAGCGATTATCTGGACATTACTGATCCGGAGGCGCTACGTAAGTTGATCCTTTTGCAGGAGCAGGGTGCCCAGGTAAGAATTTATGAAAGCAAGGGCAGTAGTTTTCACATGAAGGCCTATCTGTTTGCCGGGCACGTTGACAATTACCAGGCCTGGGGCAGGGCTTTTATTGGATCCAGTAACATAAGCCGGCAGGCACTGCAGGATGGTCTGGAGTGGAATTATCAGGTGGATTTTCCGCCGGATGTCGGTTATCTCGAGGCGGTCAGCCGGTTTGAAGAGTTGTTTCAACATCCCAACGTGGTTCCTCTGACAGATCGGTGGATTGATGAATATGCCCAACGAAGAGTGCCCCCGCCCCAATCGGTGGCGCCGGGTAGCGTAGAGCAAGAGCCGGCCCCTGAACCAAATGAAGTCCAGATAGCTGCGTTGGAGGCGTTAGAGCAAACCCGTGAAGAGGGTTACCGCAGAGGGTTGGTGGTATTGGCAACGGGGCTAGGTAAAACCTGGCTCTCGGCCTTCGATGCGGTACAAATGGGTGCTCGACGTATTTTGTTTGTCGCCCATCGGGAGGAAATTCTCTATCAGGCTGCGGAGACCTACCTCCGCATCAAGCCCGAAAGTCGTGTTGGCTTTTATATGGGCAAGCAACGGGATCGTTCAGTGGACATTCTTTGCGCCTCAGTTCAGACCCTGGGTAAAGATGCTCATCTCGAACGATTCAGTCCACAGCACTTTGATTATATTGTGGTGGACGAGTTTCACCATGCATCTGCGCCGACCTATCACCGACTGCTCAGTTACTTTGCCCCGCAGTTTCTGTTGGGGCTGACGGCAACACCTGATCGGACGGACCGTTCCGATATTCTGTCACTATGTGACGACAATCTCGTCTACGAGTACCCGTTATTTGAAGGTGTCCGAGGTCATTTTTTGGTGCCATTTCATTACTATGGCATTTATGACGATACCGTTAACTACACGGAGATTCCCTGGCGTAACGGTAAATTTGATCCTAATCTCCTCGCTCACAAGCTGGCCACTTTGGGGCGCGCCAGGCATGCACTGAGTGTATGGCGGCGGCACTGTCAAAGCCGGACATTGGCCTTCTGTGTGTCTCGGCAGCACGCAGATTTCATGGCGGCACAGTTCACCCGACAGGGCGTAGCTGCAGCAGCCGTCCATGGTGAATCTGACATGTCTCGTGGCGAGGCACTTGAGATGTTGGAGGATGGACAGCTGGAGATCATTTTCTCAGTTGACCTGTTCAACGAGGGGGTTGATTTGCCCGCCATCGATACAGTGTTATTGCTGCGCCCTACGGAATCCAAGGTTCTTTTCCTTCAGCAGATAGGTCGAGGGCTGCGGCGTAGCTCCGGGAAAAATAAATTGGTCATTCTGGACTTCGTTGGCAACCACCAGAGCTTTCTGCATAAGCCGCAGGCACTGATGGGACAGGCCATGAACCACCGCCAGTTAGCGGACTTTGCCCGTAAGGCCCAGGAAAACAGGCTCGAATTGCCCGATGGGTGCTTCATCAATTACGACCTGGAAGTGATCGACTTCCTGAAAGGACTTGATCAGAGAGGCGCTGAAAAAGACTACCAGGCACTGAAAGACACGCTTGGTCGCCGTCCAACCCTCACTGAGTACTATCATTTCGGGGCCAACCTCACTCAGACCCGCAAGCAACACGGCAGCTGGTTTGGCTTGCTGAACGATGTGGGCGATCTCACAGAAATTGAAGCTATCCTGTTGACTGAACAGGAACGTTTTCTGGTTGAGGTGGAGACCACCTCAATGACCAAGTCCTTCAAGATGATTTTGCTTGAAGCGTTCCAGCAGCTTAGTGGCTGGCGGCAGGCTCCGGAATTGCCGGAGCTTGCTCAGGAGTCATGGCGAATACTCAAGCGCCGGCCCAAGCTGTTTATGGAACTGGCAGAGTCGGTTCAGGATGTTGATGGGCTATCTTCTCAGTGGCTGCAATACTGGAAGAAGAACCCGGTCGATCATTGGACAAATAAAACGCCACCTCTGTTTCAAGCTGACGAGGATCGATTTACCCCCACTTTTGCAATCCAGGCTGGCCAATTAGAAACCTTTGAACAGATGGTGCAAGAGTTGATTGATTACCGCCTGGCCTCATACGAAGCCAGGTTGGACGCAAGGGTTGACCCTGCTCAAATAAACAATGTGACGCCCATTGCCCGAACCGGCACTGAGTTGCCTTACTTCCCATCGCTCAAAATTGCTTGTGGTCATTTTCGGACCAGTCGGGCGGAAGCAGAGGAGTATCGTTCTTTGGGGCAAGGATATGGTCGTATCGATCCCACCCGGCACTTTATTGCACGGGCTTCTGGTAACTCCATGAATGGAGGTAAAAGACCCATTCACGACGGAGATTATCTGCTTCTGGAACAAGTTAATCCGGAGCGAGCCGGCTCAATCACGGGTAGAACACTCGCCATTGAACGGATGGATGACGCAGGAGATACCCAGTATCTGTTGCGAATGGTTCAGAAGTCGTCCTCCGGTCAGTACGTTTTGAAAGCTGCCAACCCGGACTACGAAGATATTGTGGTGACGCCGGAATTGAGTGAGCAATTCCGTACCTTCGCTCGTTTAGATACCGTTATTGATCCGTTGGAAATGGCCATTGGGCAGGAACTGCCCAGAGAAGAAATTCCGGGTTTATTCGGTGAAACATTCAACCCGGGTAATTGGCAAAGCGGCCATGTCTTTCTTCAGGAGGCTGGGGCACATGTGCTTCTGGTCACCCTTAACAAGCAGGGGAAAATCGAGGAGCACCGGTATGTGGACCATTGGATTGATGAGCACACCTTTCATTGGCAGAGCCAGCGCTCGACCACACCGGAAAGTAAACGAGGTAGGGAACTGATCGATCACAAAAAGCTTGGTTTATCTGTTCACCTTTTTGTTCGTGAAAACAAGCTCCGCAATGGAAAGGGTGCCCCTTTTACTTATTACGGTCCGGTTGAGTACCAAAGCCACCAGGGAAGTGCGCCAATGAGTGTGGTTTTTCGTCTGGCGTCTGGACGCTGACTCAATTCCATTCATTGGATCCCACTGGGGGAGTGTCAGTCTTCACCCGGAACCCGGGGGTTCCCCCGCCGCCATTCACGCGGAGCCACCCCCGTCCAACTCTTGAAAGCCCGGGTAAAGTTCGCAGGATCGGCAAAGCCCAGCATGTCACTGATGCTCTGAATTTCCATCTCAGAATTTGCCAATAGCTGGCAACTGTCCCGTCGCCGGACATCATCCAGCAACTGCTTATAGCTCAGCCCCTGCTCATGCAACCGCCGGCGCAATGTTCTTGGTGTCAGGCACAGATTTTCAGCCAGTTGCTCGGGGGAGGGGTAGCCATTCTGGCCCAGCACCAAATGAGCGCGGACCTGTCGGGCAATGTCGTTATCGGTCTCTGTGAGAGCGCTTTCCCGTTCACATTGCGCCAGCGCCTGGGCCAGACCCTCCGGGTTGGCGGTTGGCAATGGTTGGTCCAGCCAGGATCTGTCACCGCCCAGAATCACGCCAGCACGGGGCATATTGAACCTTACGCCAGGCACTTGCTGCTGTCGGCTGCCATAGCCCCTGGGTTCTGGTCCGCATAACCAGATTTCCCGCTCGTTGGGCAGCATAGGCAACACGAACTCCATACCCCGAATCATGCTGGTCAGAATGGAGCTGAACATCATTTCTCGAAGTGGAACCGGGATGGGCACTTCCGGTTCGATTTCAAAGAACAGGTCGGTTTCCGACTCTTTCACGGCCATCAGTGTGCCGCGCCCGCGTAAGTGCCAGAACCGCTCCAGAATTGAAATAGCGTCACGCGGGGTCGGGGCGCACATCAGCGCGTATCCCAGGTTGCCGTGGGCGGTCAGTGGCAAGCGCAGGCCGGTATCGAACCCCAGTGCAGTGTCGCCAATCACGGCGTGAACCGCCTCGAAAAGCTGCAGGGTTTGCAGGTAGGAGATCCGCCCTGCGGGGTCGTCCAGTGTCTCAGCGGGCACCGCAGCACGCTGCAGGATTGCGCTTCGGCTTGCGCCAAGTTCCACCGCCGATGCGACAAACATGCGGGGGTAGGTCACAGGCTGGTTGGGCTGCCGGGTCCAGCCGGGCAACTTAGAGGGTGTGATGGTATGTGGAGATCTGTCGAACATTGGCCACCAATGACAAGTGCATTGTCCGCCAAACATCTCACGGGGGTATCCATCTGACCAGTACTCTATGGGCCAGATTACAAGAAATCCCGCATACCGGAGACTGTTCATGACTTCAGTCGTTAACCTCAAAGCTATTCGCTCACCGAAACGCAAGCCCGCCAAGTCACCCCTGAGTATGATTCCCCAGGTGCGCCGCCCGAATATCGACCTGGCAGAGGATGTGCCCAAATACTGGTGGGACAATGATCCGGTCAAAACCCTGTTGCTGGCTGCGTTGTCCTCCGGGTTCCCGCCGGGGGAGACCTTCTTTATCGATTCGGTACGCCATTACCAGGACCGCATCACCGATCCGGAATTGAAAAAAGCCGTGCGCGCGTTTATCGGTCAGGAGGCGCATCACTCCCGGGAGCACAAACTGCTGAACGGCTTTCTGGAAGAACGGGGCGTTGGTCTCGGCCGACTGGAGGCGGAAGTCCAGGCGTTTATGGACTGGATGCGCAAGAACTTCAGCGCCGAACGGCAACTGGCTCACACGGTGGCGGTTGAGCATTTCACCGCCCTGATGGCGGAAGAATTCCTGTTGAAGTATGACGCGCTGGAAGAAATGGACCCGCGCATGGCAAAGATCTGGGCCTGGCACGCCATTGAGGAATCCGAACACAAGGCGGTGGCGTTTGATGTGTTCAAGGCCGTTGGCGGTCGTGAGAGCGTGCGGTTGCAGGAAATGCTGATTGTGAGTGTTATTTTTCCGGTGTTTACCAGTATCCATCTGGTGCAATTGATGAAGGAAGACGGCCAGTTGGGCAATCTGAAGTCCTGGGCCGGCGCCCTGAACTATATGTGGGGCAAGCCCGGGGTGTTTCGGAGGCTTCTGCCATCCTATCTCAAGTTCTATAGCCCGAAATTCCATCCGTGGAATCATGATGCCCGCGCGCTGGTTGAAAAAGCCAAGGCAAAATGGCTCGGAGAGCCAAGCTGACCGGCGGCGATTACATGCATGATGAGTGCAAGATACCAATGGGCAATGCCTGTTTTAATTCAATAATAAGGAAGAATGAATGACCGCTTATACCGCTGTTTTGTTGTACGCCGGATGGATGTTGATTCTGGCGCTGATCTACGCCACTCCCCGAGTGCCCCAGGCCTTGACCGGTGCAAAACCCATCGACAGCTGGGAGCGCAACAAGCAGCCGATTGATGCGCCTATTCTGCAGCGTGCCAAGGCAGCGCACCTCAACTGCATTGAGAATTTCGCGGTGTTTGCGTCGGTTGTCGTCGTTGCCGGCCTGATGGATCGTCTGGAGGTGGTGGACTCTCTGGCGGCGTTTGTTCTTTATGCAAGAATTGCTCAAAGCCTGGTACATATCAGCGGTATATCGTTTATGCAGATATTACTGAGAGCGACGTTCTTCCTGATTCAGATTGTGCTGGTGTTGATTATGGTGTACCAGCTGTTGCTCGCCTGAACGATTTACTTCTGATAACAATTTCAAGGAACACCAATGAAAGACACCATCTTCATCACCGGCGCCGCCGCCGGCATTGGCCGTGAAACCGCACTTCTGTTTGCCTCCAAAGGCTGGTTTGTCGGGGCAGCGGACCGGGACGAGGCGGCATTAGCAACGCTGCAGGACGAGCTGGGTGAAGACCGCTGCAGCATCCATGTGATGGATGTGGTGGATGAGGCATCGGTGAAACAGGGGCTGGCGGATTTTACCGAGCGCACCGGTGGCCAGCTGCGGTTGCTGCACAACAATGCCGGTATTCTGAAGGTGGGGCGGTTTGAGGAGATCAGCATGGCGGCGCATCGGGCCATTATTGAGGTCAATGTGATCGGGCTGATGACGGTGTTACATGCCGCCTTTCCGTACCTGAAGGCGACGCCGGACGCACAGGTGGTGAATATGAGTTCGGCGTCGGCCGCTTACGGAATTCCGGATTTCGCGTCCTATTCGGCCAGCAAGCATGCGGTACGGGCGATGACCGAGGCCCTGGATATTGAGTGGGAGCCCCACGGTATCCGTGTCTGCGATCTGATGCCGCCGTTTGTGAATACCGGCATGGTGCAGCAGAACGAGCAGGGCTCACGGCTGTTCGAGCGTCTTGGCGTGAATCTGACGCCGGATGTGGTGGCCGCCCAAGTGTGGGCGCAGGTGGAGCAACCGCGCCTGCACCGGCCAATCTCGATGCAGTTTCGGGCATTGTGGCCCATTGCCAAGTCCGCGCCGGCGTCCGTCACCCGTGGTGTGCTGAGAAAGCTGTGGCGCAAATAAGGCACACCCGATCAAGACGCTAGCCTGCTAACTTTGTTATCCTTTCGGGCCTTGTGAGAGTGGGGTTCGGGAGAAATTCAACATGCCGGTAATGGTTCAGGCGCTGGTGCCTGTGTTTGCGCTGATTGTGATGGGGCACCTGTTCCGCCGCTGGAACTTCCCCGGTGAAGGCTTCTGGATGCAGGCGGAGCGCTTCACCTACTACGCACTGTTTCCCGCCATGCTGGTCTATAAACTGGGCCAGGCCCGCTTGCCCGCCTCCGCTTATGGCGACATCCTGCTTTTGATAGTAGCCATGCTGCTGGTGATGACACTGGTGCTGGCGTTGCTGCAGTGGTTCTGGCGCTGGCCAGGGCCGGTGTTCTCTTCCGTTTTCCAGGGCGGTATCCGTTTCAATTCTTATGTGGGGCTGGCGGCCGCCGGTATGCTGCTGGGCGACGAGGGGCTGTCGCTGATTGCCATTGCCGTGGCGGTCAAGGTACCGCTCCTTAATCTACTTTGCATTCTGATGTTCTCGCTGGCGGCGGGCCAGGGGCCACTGCGGTTGCGGCCGGTGTTGAAAGCGATAGTGACCAACCCGCTGATTGTGGGGTCGGTTATTGGTGTGATCTGGAGCTATTTCCAGATCGGGTTCCACCCTCTGGTTGCCGGTATTCTGGCGCCGTTGAGCGATCTGGCGTTGCCCATGGGGCTGATGACGGTAGGGGCCGGGTTGCAGTTGAAGGCGTTGCGGGGCGCGTCGACGCCGTTCCTGGTGTCGTCAGTGGCCAAGCTGGTGGCGTTTCCGCTGATTACCGCCGGGCTGGCATTGTTGTTGGGGCTGGACGGTATGCTGGTGCAGGTGGCGGTGTTGCTGGCGGCTCTGCCCACCGCAACCTCGTCCTACATACTGGCGCGCCAGCTCGGTGGTGACGCGCCCCTGATGGCCGGCATCATCAGTGGCCAGACGTTGCTGGCCATGATCACGATTCCACTGTTACTGGGCATTCTCTGGTAAGCACGTCAGCGCGTCGTCGGCGATACCCTGAAGAAAGTTCACGTAGCCATCCCGGTCGGATTCAATCTTCGTGGCCAGCGGATCCCAGGTGCTGAAGGTGATGTCCAGGCCTTCGGTGATGGTGCGCCACCACTGGCGGTTGAACTGGGGCTCGGTCAGCAGGCAGGGCTGGTTGGCCTTGCGCAGTTTGTCCTGAACCTCGGCGATGTGCCGGGCGCCCGGGGACAGTTCCGGGTTCAGGGTGAGGATGCCGTCCAGCTTCAGGTTGAAGTGCCCGGCGTAGCGCGTGAAGGCGTCGTGGTAGGCGAACAGGCTGATGTCAGCCAGTGGCTCAAGGCGGTGTTGAATGTCTTCCTCGGCCTGCTTTAGTGTCTTCTCGAACCTCGCCAGGTTGGCGTCCAGTGCCTTGGTGTCGGCTCCGTCCAGCTGCGACAGCGCCTGGTGGATGTCCCTGGCCATGTCCAGCGCCAGTACCGGATCCAGCCAGATGTGTGGGTCCTCACCTGCGCCATGGTCGTGGCCGTGATCATCGTGACCATGATCGTCATGCCCGTGGTGATCCTCTTCATGCTCATCGTGGTGCGCGTCGGTGTCGTCGGCCGGGGGCACGTCATCACCGTGCATCAGCGATACTGTGCGCTCCCTGAATTCTTCACCGCCCAGCAGGCGGGACAGGAAAGTTTCCATTTCCGGTCCGATCCAGAAGATGACGTCGGAATTCTCCAGCGCCCGGCGCTGTGACGGGCGCATGGTGTAGTTGTGGGGGCTGGAACCTGCGGGCACCAGGCTGGTGACGTTGACATCGTCCGATGCGACGGCTTTGACCAGAAGTTCCACCGGTTTGATGGAGGTGACGACGTTGGTGGCGGCCAGTGCTGAAAGCGGGCTCAGTAACGCCGCCAGTCCCAGCGCGGCGGCGCTGGCTCGTGATTTGTTGGGCATGATGGTGTCGTGCTCTGAAACAGGATTGAAACGTTATAATATAACAAGCTGGCCACTGATTAAAGATCGGGTCGCTCCAATCATGCGAAATTCGTTCTGGGCCGTTATAATGCGTGGCTTTCCAGTCGGCCACTTATCTATCAGGATCGTTACATGACCGTACGTACCCGAATTGCTCCGTCACCCACCGGTGATCCACACGTTGGTACCGCCTTCGTGGCCCTGTTCAACCTGTGCTTTGCCCGTCAGCACGGCGGCCAGTTCATTTTGCGTATTGAAGATACCGACCAGGCCCGCAGCACTGACGAGTCCGAGCAGGACATCCTGCGTGCCCTGCGCTGGCTGGGAATGGAATGGGACGAGGGCCCGGATGTCGGCGGGCCACACGGTCCGTATCGCCAGTCCGAGCGCAAGGACTCCTACCGTCAGTACGCATTGGATCTGGTGACCGCCGGCCATGCGTTCTACTGTTTCCGCACCCCGGAAGAACTGGAAGCCATCCGCGAAGAGCGTAAGGCCCAGGGCCTGAACCCCGGCATCAAGGGTAATCTGGAATTGCCGGAGGAAGAAGTGAAGCGTCGCCTGGACGCTGGCGATCCCTATGTAATTCGCATGAAAGTTCCGGATGAGGGCGTATGCGAGATCCGCGATATGCTGCGTGGCACCATTGAGATCGATTGGTCCCAGGTGGACTGCCAGATCCTGCTGAAATCCGACGGCATGCCCACCTATCACCTGGCCAACGTAGTGGACGATCACCTGATGGAGATTACCCATGTGTTGCGGGGTGAGGAGTGGATCAATTCCGCGCCCAAGCACAAGCTGCTGTACCAGTACTTCGGCTGGGATATGCCGGAGCTGTGCCACCTGCCGCTGCTGCGCAACCCGGACAAGAGCAAGCTGTCCAAGCGCAAGAACCCCACCAGCATCAATTTCTACGAGCGTATGGGCTTCCTGCCGGAGGCGGTCACCAACTACCTCGGCCGCATGGGCTGGTCCATGCCTGATGAGCGGGAAAAATTCACTCTGAACGAGATGATCGAGAACTTCGACATTCAGCGGGTATCCCTGGGCGGTCCGGTGTTCGATGTGGAAAAACTGCGCTGGCTGAACGGAATGTGGCTGCGCGAGGATCTGAGCGACGATCAGTTCGTGGAGAAAATGCGTGACTGGTGGTTCAACGAAGACGCCCTGCGCGCGCTGATCCCGCACATCAAGGGCAGGGCGGAAGTCTTCTCTGACGTAGCGCCCATGGCCGCCTTCATGTTCTCCGGCATGCTCAATCTCAAGGCGGAGGATTTTGCCCACAACAAACTGGAGGAAGCCCAGATCAAGCGGGTACTCCAGTTCACCCTGTGGAAGCTGGAAGCCCAGCGCCACTGGAGCAAGGACAACATCTTTGCCGACATCAAAACCCTGGCCAAGGCCATGGAGCTGAAAATGGGCGATTTCATGTTTTCCATCTTCGTGGCCATTGCCGGCACGCCTAATTCCTGGTCGGTGATGGACTCCATGGCACTGCTCGGACCGGACATGACCCGGTCACGGTTGCGTCATGCCCTGGAAGTTCTGGGTGGCTTCTCCAAGAAAGAAACCAAGCGAGTGGAAAAAGAATACGCCGCATTGCTCGCGGAATAACCGCTTTGGTGAAGAAGTGAACGGAATGGACAGGGATGTTCAGAAAACTGAAAAAATTGAAGAAAAGAGGTTGACGCCCATAGGGCGGATCCTTAATATACGCAGCCGTTGAGGGGCCATAGCTCAGCTGGGAGAGCGCAACACTGGCAGTGTTGAGGTCAGCGGTTCGATCCCGCTTGGCTCCACCAATTTCTAGTCCCCTTCGTCTAGTGGCCTAGGACTCCGCCCTTTCACGGCGGCAACAGGGGTTCGAACCCCCTAGGGGACGCCAATACGGCTTGACGGTTTAGTCCACCGGAAAGCCATAAAAGAAACCGCCTTCGGGCGGTTTTTTTTATGGAAAACTGAAAACCCTCGCCATATTGGCGGAGGCTTGTTTTAGCTCCTTATTCCATCCCCTCCACCGAGATCGTTTCGGTGTTCTTTATCTCCCGCAGGGCAAAGTTTGAGTTCACCTGCGCAATACCTTGCAAGGTAAAGATCTTTTCGTTCAGAAAACGGTCGTAGCTGGCCATATCAGGCACGATGACCCTCAGCACAAAATCTGCGTTCCCGGTAACCGCGAAACACTGGAGTACCTCAGGGTAGCTGCTGACCTGCTGCTCAATCTCTGCCGTGCTGTCGATGCTGTGCCTCTGTAATGACAGGTTGACCAGCACGCACAGGCCCTGACCAATGCGCTCCGGATCCACTCTTGCGCTGTATCCCCGGATGATGCCGCTTTCCTCGAGAGCCCGCACCCGCCGCCAGCAGGCCGCCGGTGACAACCCCACCTGTTCCGCCAGTAGCTGATTACTGATGCGCCCGTCTTGCTGCAACGCCGACAGAATTCGTCGGTCCAGTTTGTCCAGATCAACCTGTTTCATTTAGTAACACCGGATTTTTATCAAAGAATCTTTCTTATTATTGTCATTTAACAAATAGTCTTTCGCAAGTTCCGAAAATCTTCATTCAATAAGCAAGCACCTTTTGCGGACTTCCCTCTAGAATTTTGGTCATAAAATCGACAAAAAGGAGGGCGCCATGTCCGCCGATACCCCCCAGCTCGACAATTACAAACTGGAAGACCGCTACCTGCGGGCATCAGGTCGGGTTTTCCTGACCGGAACGCAGGCTCTGGTTCGCATACCTCTGATGCAGGCAGCCCTGGATCGCAAACAGGGACTGAACACGGCGGGTCTGGTCAGTGGTTACCGGGGTTCTCCCCTGGGCGCGTACGACCAGGCGCTCTGGCAGGCCCAAACCCTGCTCGATGACAACCGCATCGACTTCGTACCGGCCATTAATGAAGACCTGGCCGCCACCATCATGCTCGGCACCCAGCAGGTGGAAACCGACGATGATCGGCAGGTGGATGGTGTGTTCGGCCTCTGGTACGGCAAAGGCCCCGGCGTGGACCGCGCCGGTGATGCACTGAAGCACGGCACCACCTACGGCTCATCTCCCCACGGTGGTGTTCTGGTGGTTGCCGGTGATGACCATGGCTGTGTGTCCTCCTCCATGCCCCACCAGTCCGATGTGGCGTTCATGAGTTTCTTCATGCCCACCATCAACCCGGCCAACATCGCCGAGTACCTGGAATTCGGCCTCTGGGGCTACGCTTTGTCCCGTTACAGTGGCTGCTGGGTGGGTTTCAAGGCCATTTCCGAGACGGTTGAAAGCGCGGCCTCCGTGGAGCTGCCACCGGAACCGGAGTTTGTAACACCCGATGACTTTACGGCACCGGAAGGCGGTCTCCACTACCGCTGGCCGGACCTGCCCGGGCCCCAGCTGGAAACCCGTATCGAACACAAGCTGGCCGCCGTGCAGGCGTTTGCCAGGGCGAACCCGATTGACCGCTGCCTGTACAGTAACCAGCAAGCCCGTTTCGGCATTGTGACCACCGGCAAGGGCCACCTGGACCTGCTCGAAGCCCTCGACCTTCTGGGGATTGATGAAGACAAGGCCCGGGACATGGGGCTGGATATCTATAAAATCGGTATGGTCTGGCCTCTGGAGCGCAGCGGCATCCTCAACTTCGTTCATGGCAAGGAAGAGGTCCTGGTCATCGAAGAGAAACGGGGCATCATTGAGAGTCAGATCAAGGAATACATGTCCGAGCCGGATCGCCCCGGCGAGGTGCTGATTACCGGCAAACAGGATGAGCTGGGCCGCCCGCTGATTCCCTACGTCGGTGAGCTGAGCCCGAAACTGGTTGCCGGCTTCCTGGCTGCCAGGCTTGGCCGGTTTTTCTCGGTGGACTTCAGCGAGCGCATGGCGGAGATCAGCGCCATGTCGAACGCCCAGGACCCGGGTGGCGTAAAGCGGATGCCTTATTTCTGCTCCGGCTGCCCCCACAACACGTCCACCAAAGTTCCCGAGGGCAGTAAGGCCCTGGCGGGCATTGGTTGCCACTTCATGGCATCCTGGATGGGGCGGGACACGGAATCCCTGATTCAGATGGGTGGTGAAGGGGTCAACTGGATCGGCAAGAGCCGTTATACCGGCAATCCTCATGTGTTTCAGAACCTGGGTGAGGGCACCTATTTCCACTCCGGCTCCATGGCCATCCGCCAGGCCGTAGCGGCAGGCATCAACATTACCTACAAGATTCTGTTCAACGACGCTGTCGCCATGACCGGTGGCCAGCCGGTGGATGGCCAGATCACCGTTCCCATGATTGCCCAGCAGGTGGCCTCCGAAGGCGTTCGCCGGGTGGTGGTACTGAGCGATGAACCGGAGAAGTACAAAGGGCATGAGGACCAGTTCCCGAAGGACGTCACCTTCCACGACCGCTCCGAACTGGATACGGTTCAGCGGGAACTCCGGGACATTCCCGGCTGCACTGTGCTGATCTACGATCAGACCTGTGCCGCTGAAAAGCGCCGGCGCCGCAAGCGCAAGCAGTTCCCGGATCCGGCAAAGCGGGCGTTTATCAACCACCACGTTTGCGAGGGTTGTGGCGATTGTTCGGTGCAATCCAACTGCCTCTCGGTGGTGCCTCGCAAAACCGAACTCGGCCGTAAGCGCAAGATCGACCAGTCCTCCTGCAACAAGGACTTTTCCTGCGTCAATGGCTTCTGCCCCAGCTTTGTCACCATTGAAGGGGGGCAGCTGCGCAAGTCTCGGGGCATGGATACCGGCTCGGTGCTGACCAGCAAGCTGGCCAAGATACCCGCTCCGGCACTGCCGGAGATGACCGGTTCCTACGACCTGCTTGTGGGTGGCGTTGGCGGCACAGGCGTGGTCACCGTGGGTCAGTTGATCACCATGGCCGCACACCTGGAATCCCGGGGCGCCTCGGTACTGGATTTCATGGGCTTCGCCCAGAAGGGCGGTACCGTTCTCAGCTATGTGCGCATGGCGCCGTCTCCAGACACGCTGCACCAGGTGCGGATCAGCAACGGCCAGGCCGATGCGGTTATTGCCTGTGATCTGGTGGTGGCTTCCTCCCAGAAGGCCCTCAGTGTACTGAGGCCGAACCACACCCGGATTGTTGCCAACGAAGCGGAGCTGCCCACCGCCGATTATGTGCTCTTCCGCGATGCCGACATGAAGGCCGACAAGCGACTTGGTCTGCTCCGGGATGCGGTAGGTCAGGACCATTTTGATCAGCTTGATGCCAACGGCATCGCCGATAAGCTGATGGGCGACACCGTGTTCTCCAATGTCATGATGCTCGGCTTCGCGTGGCAAAAAGGGCTGCTGCCCTTGTCCGAAGCCGCCTTGATGAAAGCCATCGAACTCAATGGCGTTGCCATTGATCGCAACAAGGAAGCCTTCGGCTGGGGCCGCGTGGCTGCTGTTGATCTGAGCGCGGTAACGGACCTGCTGGACACCGGCAACGCGAAGGTTGTCGAAGTTAAGCCTGAGCCGACTCTTGATGAGCTGATCGCGACCCGTCACGGGCACCTGGTCAACTATCAGAACCGGCGCTGGGCCGACCAGTACCGGGCCAGTGTTGCCGAAGTCCGGAAGGCCGAGGAAGCCGTAGGGCAGACCAACCTGCTCCTGACCCGGGCTGTCGCACAGCAGCTTTATCGCGTCATGGCCTACAAGGATGAGTACGAAGTGGCCCGGCTGTTTGCGGAAACTGATTTCATGAAAGAGGTTACGGAAACCTTCGAAGGTGACTTCAAGGTCCATTTCCACCTCGCCCCGCCACTGCTCAGCAAGGAAACCGATGCGCAGGGACGCCCGAAGAAACGCCGCTTCGGTCCCTGGATGTTCCGGGCCTTCAGGCTACTGGCGAAGCTCCGCCGCCTGCGCGGAACCGCGGTGGATCCGTTCAGCTACTCAGCAGACCGGAAACTGGATCGTGCGATGTTGAAAGATTATCAGAGCCTCGTCGCCCGCATTGGCCGGGAACTGAACGCCAGCAACTACGAAACTTTCCTGCAACTGGCAGAGCTGCCAGCCGACGTTCGGGGCTACGGGCCTGTCCGCGAGCAGGCTGCAGAAGCCATCCAGGAAAAGCAGACCCAGCTGATCAAGGCGCTGGACACCGGCCGCCCAACCCTCATCCGCACACAGCAGGCCGATAAGGAGGCGAATCATGTTTGAAGCCCTGAAGCCCCTGCCACAGGACCCGATCCTGCAATTGATGCAGATGTTCCGGGAAGACACCCGCCCGGAAAAGGTGGACCTGGGCATCGGCGTTTACAAGGATGACGCTGGCAATACTCCCATCCTGGCCGCCGTGCACGAAGCCGAACGTCGTCTGCTGGAAGGCGAAACCACCAAGAGCTATGTCGGGCCCGCGGGTTCTGCCGGCTTCAACAACGCCATGGCAGAGCTGATCCTGGGAGACAACAGCCCGCTGATCCGGGATGGCCGGACATCCGTTGTGCAGACGCCGGGCGGCTGTGGTGCCCTGCGCATGGCGGCCGAGTTTCTGCGCCTGTGCAAACCGGACACCACGGTGTGGGTGAGCACTCCCACCTGGGCCAATCATCTTCCCCTGCTGGGCGGAGCCGGCCTGACCATCCGCGAATATCCGTACCTCAATCCGAAAACGCTGGAGGTAGACTTCGCCAGCATGTTGGAAACCCTCGAAGGGGCCGAGGCGGGCGATGTGGTGCTGCTCCATGGCTGTTGCCATAACCCGTCAGGCGCAGATCTGAGCCTGTCGCAATGGAAGGAAGTCACCAGCCTGATTCAGCGTAAGGGCCTGCTGCCTTTCGTGGACATGGCCTACCAGGGGCTTGGTGAAGGCCTGGAAACCGATGCGGCAGGCTTGAGGCACCTTGCTGGAGAGGTTCCAGAGATGTTGATTGCCGCGTCCTGTTCCAAGAACTTTGGCCTGTACCGCGAGCGCACCGGGGCCCTGGCTCTTATCTCCGGGACGGCAACTATCAACTCGGCTGCCACCAGCCAGCTGCTGAGCGTCATCCGCTCGCATTACTCCATGCCACCGGCCCATGGCGCGGCCATCGTGGAGACCATTCTGGGAGATGAGGGATTGCGAGCCCAATGGCAGGAGGAATTGAACGGCATGTGCAAGCGCATCCTGCACCTTCGCCACGCCTTTGCCGATACCTTGGCCCCGGTTGGCGACTTCAGTTTCATAGCCCGTCAGCGAGGCATGTTCTCGTTCCTCGGGATCAGCCCGGAGCAGGTCGGCCAGTTACGGACGGAGCATGGTATCTACATGCTCGACAGCAGCCGCGTCAATGTCGCGGGGCTTAACGACCGCGTCCTGCCACGGGTGGCGGAGGCACTGCGCGAGGTGCTCAAGTAAGCAGCCCGTTCCGACAATAAATCAGACCAGCAACGTTAATCCGACAAAAACAACTAGCCGGAGACCACAATGAGTGAGAGTACCCAACCACACCAGCAGGCCAACAACCTCTGGTCTTCACGGATGGCCTTCATCCTGGCAGCTGCCGGCTCGGCAGTCGGCCTCGGAAACATCTGGAAGTTTCCCTACATTACCGGTGAGAACGGCGGCGGGGCTTTTGTCCTTATCTATCTCGCCTGTATTTTCCTTATTGGCGTGCCGGTATTGATCGCTGAAACCATGATCGGCCGCCGGGGTGGCCAGAGCCCTGTCGCTACCATGCGCACCCTGACCAGAACCGAAGGCACCGCCAGGGGTTGGAGAGCGATCGGTTGGAACGGCGTTATCGCCTCATTCCTGGTGCTGTCGTTCTACGCGGTCATCGGTGGTTGGGCCCTGGTATACATCGGCAAGGCCGCCGCCGGGTTGTTTACCGGGGCGGATGCCGAAGCCATTGGGGGGCAGTTCGGTGGGCTGCTGGCAAACCCCTGGGAGCTATTGCTCTGGCATTCCGTGTTCATGGCGATTGTCGTGTTTATCGTTGGTCGGGGCATCCGTTCCGGCCTTGAAAAGGCGGTGAACACGTTGATGCCGTTGCTGTTTGTTCTGCTGATTGCCATGGTGTTTTATGCCATGAACAGCGGCAGCTTTGGTCGGGCGGTGAGCTTCATGTTCTCTCCGGATTTCAGCAAGCTGTCCACGGCCGGCGTTCTGACCGCCCTGGGCCATGCGGCCTTTACACTGAGTATCGGTATTGGCGTGCTTATGGCTTATGGCTCCTACCTGCCGAAGAACGTCAACATTGCCAGAACCGCAATGACCATCGCCGTTCTTGATACCAGTGTGGCGCTGCTCGCCGGGCTCGCCATCTTTCCGCTGGTGTTTGCCAACGGTCTCGAACCCGGGACAGGCCCCGGCCTGATCTTCGTGACCCTGCCACTGGCTTTCGGCCAGATGAGCGGCGGCGCCTTCTTCGGTACCATCTTCTTCGCCCTGCTGCTGGTGGCAGCGATTACCTCCGCTATTTCCATGCTGGAGCCGGTGGTGGAATGGCTGGAAGAACACAAGGGTGTCAGCCGGGCCAAGAGTGCTGTTGGTGGTGGGCTGGCAATCTGGTTTATCGGCATCGGCACAGTGCTGTCGTTCAACGTTTGGGGCGATCTGCACCCACTGGGCTTCATTGCCTTCTTCGAAGGCAAGACCGTGTTCGATCTGCTCGATTTCCTGGTCTCCAACCTGATGATGCCCCTGGGCGGACTCGCTATTGCCCTGTTTGCGGGCTGGGCCATGAAACGAGAAGGACTCTCGGCGGATATTGGTCTGGAAGGCGGTGCGTTCAGGGCCTTTATGTTTGTACTCCGATACCTGGCGCCCGCCGGCATCGCCGTGGTGTTCCTTTACAATCTGGTTTAGTCAGCGTTCGATCAAGAATCATCGCTTCACAAGCCAAAAGGCCCGGTGCAAAACACCGGGCCTTTTGGCGCAAATCCGAGCGTTGTGGTCCGCTTAACGAGACGCAATCGCTCCCTTGCCAACCCCCTCGTAGGCCTTCACCCGAATGGAGTCTTCCGGAAACTCCGCCTTCAGCTGATCCGCCATATGCGCGGCGATCAATTCCACGGTGGTGTCTGTCGCCAGCATATAAACCCGTCGCTCGGGCAGCGTCAGCGCGAACTCGCCCTGGTTGGCCTCATACTCAAAGGTCACATAGGCAACGCCGTCCTCGGCCACCCACCGCTGGGTCACGTCCTCTTCCGAACCCACGTAGATATCCCGCCACAGCGTCGCCCAGCGCTTTTCCAGTTCATAATCACGGTGATCATTGCGATCAATGCGGATAGGGGAGCGGTGACCATGGGCGATGCGCTGGCAGTTACCCAGATGCTTCTTCAGGCCGTGAACATAATGGTAGTAGGGGCCTTCGATCACATCCTCGCGCAGGTGGACCTCAACATCGGTAACGTTGCCCGGCAAAACCGCCATTAACTCCCGCTCCAGCAGTGCGGCTACGGCAGAGGGCAAAACCCGTTCCGAGGACAGCCAGACGACGGCTTCATCCGGGGAGCGGTGTACAATCCGCGAGCCGTCCGTCAGCGTCCAGGTAAAGGTATCGGGTTCTTCCTCGGTCCAGGCCAGGCCATCATAGCCACGGGGAACCACCAGGCGGTGGTCCACGCGTTCGTCGATGACCCGCTTGATGGTGCGCTTCACGTTGCTGAAGTCGAACACCATGCCCTGTTCGTCCAACTCGCCGCCGAGGACCACATCGGCAATCCAGCTTTCCCCCACCAGACCGCGATTCGGATCCAGGTAAGCGAAATCAATAACGGTGAGGTTGTCCACAAACAGGTGATTCATCGGGAAGTCCGAAAAGGATGAGGTTGATTGATAGGCGGATTCTACCAAAAATCCCCGGAACCTATCAGCCTTTTCGTTGCGGCGGGCGCTGCGGCAGCGCCTCAGCCAAACAGGCCCGACAACCAGGCGATCCCGACTGTGAAAATGCTGAGGCTGATGGTCAGGCCAACGGTGTAGAACTTCGATGTGGAAGAGTGCTGCCGGGCCACGTACAGATCAATGGTGCGCTGGGCAATGTCTTCCGCTGTCTCCCGTGAGATCTCGTGAGCCTGCTGTATGGCTTCCGACTGCAAGGTTTGCCAGAACTCCGTATCAATGGTCTGCACGCTGGTAATGTGGTCCTTGAGTTCGGCCATATGGTCGCCGGTAAAACCGTTGGTGCGCGACAGATCCATGCGCAGTTCTGCCAGTTCCCGCCCCAGGTTGAGGTTGACCTCGGCGGCCACTTCATCCCGCAGATTGCGGGTACGTTCCTCCACCAGGTCGGCCAGCGCTCCAAGTTTCTCGTCAACGGTGGCTGCCTGCTTTTTGCCGGCGTCGTCCAGGGCTCGTTTCAGGTGATCGAACTGTTCATCAAACAGATCGCTCAGCAGTTCGTGCAGGCGGTTGTTGATGTGGGTTTTGATTGTCGAGCGGGCTACTTGCTCCGCCAGATCCCCGTCCTCAGGAAGGGCTGCTGTTCCGTTCACGGGTGTCGGTGGTTCTTTCGCCGGCTCCGGAGATGCGACCGTCGGCTGCGGGGGCTCGGGCAGGGTGCCGTTGGAGACATCGCTCGTCAGTTGCTCCAGGACCAGGGTCAGTCCCTCGGTGTGAGGCGGTTTGGTGAGGACGTTGTAGATGCCGAAATTACGGGCTTCCTCCATAAAAGAGGGGGATTTCCGGGACGTACACATGATGACGGGAATGCCCGCGGTCTCCGGGTTGCCTTTGATGGCCTTGGTGGCTTCCACGCCATTCATGCCGGGCATCAGGTGATCCATGAAGATCACGTCCGGGCGGTTATGGCTATTGAGAAAGTCCAGCGCCTCTTCTGCGGAGCTGGCCATGTTGACTTCCAAGTCATGGTTTTCCAGCAATTTGCTCAGGGCAAATCTCGCCACCTTAGAGTCGTCTACCAGGAGTGCGTTCTTGATCGCCATGTCACAACCTCAACCTGTTACAGCTATGCGTTCATTATCGGGCCGGTGATTTACCAGCCGTCCAGTTGCGGGCACTGGGTGGCCCGGTAACTCTTGTCCCGATAACAAACACCGGGTTCCGTGGTGCGGGCGGTGAAAACCTCGCCGGCCGCGGTTGTCAGGCGAACCTGTCCATAGGGTTCGCCGTATTTGAAGGTGGCTTCAATGGAGCTGCCGTTGGGATTGCGTAGCAGGCCCTTACCGTGAAACTTGCCTTCGATGTATTCACCCTCGTATTTCTTTCCGTCGGCAAATACTTCGGCGCCGGAGCCGTGAAAATCACCATTGGAAAACTCGCCCTCGTAAAAACGACCATCGGGGTAGGTCAGGCTGCCCTGACCGTGAAATTCGCCCTGTCGGAAGCCGCCCACATAGAACATGCCGTCTGCCGTGGTCAGGGAGCCATGGCCGTTCAGCCTGCCTTCGGCCCATTGGCCGGTGAGGATGTCGCCGTTGCCCCGGGTCAGGGTGCCCTGGCCGTGGAACTGGCCATCCTCGAAGTGGCCTTCATAGCGCAGCCCTTCGCTGTTTTCGTAGGTGCCGTCTCCGGTTTTCACGCCGCCAATCCAGGTGCCATCCCGGTAGTTCACCGTGGTGTAGGCTTTTAACCTGCCCACCAGGGTTTTTTCCTGCCCGGCTTTCATGGCAACGGTCTGGCGCCAAGGCTTGAAGCCGTCCTTGCTGATGGTGACTTCGTATCTGCCCGGGTCCAGTTCCAGATCAAGCCGGGTGGCGCCGTATTCGCGACCGTTGATGGTGACGGAATCGCCCACAACGTTGGAGCGCAGAACCAGCTTGGCGGTCGTAGGTTCCGGTTCTGCGGGCTGCGGTTGAACGTCAGGCGGGGGCTCCGGCATGGGGGCGATGGTAAATGGCTCTACGGCCGGGATGTTGCGAACCACGGCTTCGGAGGGAGGCGAGGCCGCAGTCACGGTCTCGATGTGTTGGATGTCAGGTGCTGGCGGAGCGACTTGTTCAGGCTCCGGGGTGGAGTCAGCCAGGGCCACTTGCGGGGCTTCCGCTTCGTCAGCAGCGGTGTGGGGCAGTGATGTGTCCTGGCGGATCGAGGCAAACCCCGCCGTGACCAATAGCATCAGGGCCAGCGCATTGACGAACAGCAGTGGTCTGGCGTCGACCATGGGAAACCTCGCATTCCTGCATTCCAGACGCCATCATCTTAACCAGTGAATGCAATGTTATGTAACAGAAAGTATCTGAACTTAACGAGAATGCAGGACAAATCACACTTTGTCCGGAAGTTGGTCATGGTTGAACTGTTCCCAGGATCTCATGTAGACATCCGCCTCGTATTCATAAGGGGAACGAAACGGCGTCAGCACGAAGTCGAACACCAGGAAGAAAAAACCCACGGAGGCCCAGGCAATGACCAGGGTGCTGACGGTGGTGGCCTGAACTTCCGGGTTGGAGTCGACAAAGCCCTGAAGCATCGGAATCAGGTCGGTCGCCATCACCACGGGGTTGAAGCTGGACAGCACGAACGGCACCCAGAAAGCCAGGAAGATGGGGAAGAATCCGAACGACCAGAGAATGCGGCGCAGCAGGTACATGCCGGCTTCGCGCCAGTAACGTTGCCTGACTTCGGGAACCTTGCGGATGCGCTCGATATAACGGCGGCGCTCCGCCCAGTAGGCCGCTACTTCCGGGGCCTGTACGGCGCCCGCCGTTGTTTCGGCGGGTTTCGGCGCCGGCTCGCTGGCGGCGTCGGTCAGATCCTGGCTGGCGTCGTTTCGGCTTTCTGTGGTCATGGATTCGGATAATACCTTAATTGGCTACAGGGCTGACTGATTGGCTACAGGACTGATGCATGATAATAGATAGTACGTGTTACCCTACAAGTCTAAAATCGTTAAAGACAGGATAGATTGAATGGCTGCAGTGATCGACAACGCAACCCATCCGGCTTTTGAGAAGCTTCGCAGTCACCGGATTGGGACTCTGAACCTGACGGTTGAAGAGTATCGTCATCGCAAAACCGGCGCGCGGCACCTGCACATGGCCGCTGATAACGACGAGAATGTATTTTTCGTGGCCTTGCGCACCTTCCCGATGGATTCCACCGGTGTGGCCCATGTTCTGGAGCATACCGCGCTTTGCGGCAGCGAGCGTTACCCTGTGCGGGATCCTTTCTTCATGATGATTCGCCGCTCGCTCAACACCTTCATGAACGCGTTCACCAGCAGCGACTGGACCGCCTATCCGTTCGCCAGCATGAACCGCAAGGATTTCGATAACCTGCTGTCGGTGTATCTGGATTCGGTGTTCTTTTCCACGCTGGATCCGCTGGACTTTGCCCAGGAAGGGCACCGCCTGGAATTCGACAAGCCGGACGACCCCGGGACCGATCTGGTCTACCGGGGCGTGGTCTACAATGAAATGAAGGGAGCGATGAGCGCACCCACCTCCCAGTTGTGGCAGAACCTGTCGAGCCACCTGTTCCAGACCACGACCTATCACTACAACAGCGGCGGCGAGCCGGATCACATTGTCGATCTGAGCTATGACGACCTGGTGAAATTCTATCGTCACCACTATCACCCGAGTAACGCGATTTTTGCCACCTACGGCGATATTCCTGCCCATGAGCACCATGAGCGCTTTGAGGAACTGGCCCTGAAGCGGTTCGATCGACTGGACATTGAACTGCCGGTACGGGATGAGAAGCGCATGTTTGCGCCGGTGCGGGTCGAGCAGGGGTATGCCGTCAACGAAGGCGAGAGCACCGAAAACAAGACCCATATCGTGATGGGGTGGTTGCTGGGCCACAGTTTTGACCTGCAGGAAAATCTGGAAGGCCAGCTGCTGTCAGCGGTACTGCTGGAGAACAGTGCCTCGCCGTTGATGCGGGCCCTGGAAACCACGGATATCGGTCATGCCCCGTCCCCGATGTGCGGGCTGGAGGACTCCAACCGCGAAATGACCTTTGTCTGCGGCATTGAAGGCAGTGAGCCGGAGCAACACAAGGCGTTGGAAGAGTTGATTGAAGGCACCCTGCACAAGGTGGTCGAAGAGGGCGTCAGCGAGGAGCGTTTGGAGGCGATCCTGCACCAGCTCGAGCTGCATCAGCGTGAAATTGCCGGTGATCAGTTCCCGTACGGGTTGCAGTTGATCATGCAGGCGATTGCCCCCATGGTTCATGGCGGCGACCCGGTGGAGCTGCTGGACCTGGAGCCGGTGCTGGCGGATATGCGTGAAAAAATCCGCGATCCCCGTTATGTGCCGGACCTGATCCGCAGGAAACTGCTGGAGAACCCGCACAGGGTAACCCTGACCCTGCGCCCCGATGACAAGCTGGATAGCCGTCGCCAGCAGGCGATTCGCGAGGCGCTGGCACGTCGCAAGGCGGAGCTGACGGAAGAGGAAGTACGGCAGATTGTTGAGCGCGCCCAGGCGCTGGAAGAACGCCAGCAGCGCAAGGATGACGATTCCATCCTGCCGAAAGTGGATCTGACCGACGTGCCCCTGCAGATGCCGGAGCCGGAGAGCCGCTACGATGGTGATATCGCGGCAACGGTGTTTGCCCGTGGCACCAACGGCCTGGTCTACCAACAGGTTGTTCTGCCGGTACCTGAATTGACCGAAGAGGAACTCCTGCTGCTGCCGTATTACACCACGCTGATTCCCGAAGTGGGATGTGGTGAGCTGGATTACCTGCAGATGCAGGACCGCATTTCTGCGGAATCCGGTGGCATCGGCGTCTCTTTCTCGGCCAAAGGTCGTGTTGATGACGTCCAGGACCTGTCCGGTTATCTGATCTTCAACGGTAAAGCGCTGGCGCGCAATCGCAGCGAGTTGAGCCGGTTGTTGCACGATGTGTTCCATGGCGCCCGCTTTGATGAAAAAGAGCGGGTGCGGGAGCTGATTGCCCAGATCCGTGCCCGTCGGGAGCAGGCCGTGACCGGAAGTGGTCATGGGTTGGCCATGGGAGCGGCGTCCCAGGGTATGAGCCCGGGCGCCTGGTTGTCTTTCCGCATTGGTGGCCTGGAAGCCATCCGCGGCACCAAGGCGCTGGACCAGGCGCTGAACGATCCCGCCGAACTCGATGCTTTCTGTGCCAGGCTGGCGGCGTTGCACCAGAAGGTCCGGCAGCAATCGCGGCAGTTCCTGGTGATCGGTGAGGAAGAGCAGCTGAACCCGATGCTGGATGACCTGAAGTCCTGCTGGCAGGGCGCCGGGCCGGCCGCACCCGGTGGCTGGAAGATGGACCCGGTGAGTTACACCACACGCCAGGCCTGGCTCACTTCCACCCAGGTTAACTTCTGCGCCAGAGCCTACAGCACAGTGGCTGTGGACCATGAGGATGCCGCGGCACTGACCGTGCTGGGTGGTTTCCTGCGCAATGGTTACCTGCACCGGGCGATTCGCGAGAAGGGCGGAGCCTACGGCGGTGGCGCCGGACAGGACAGCGTCAATGGCACGTTCCGGTTCTTCTCCTACCGTGACCCCAGGCTGGCGGACACCCTGGAGGATTTTGACAGTGCGCTGACCTGGTTGCAGGAAACCGAGCACGATCCCCAGGAACTGGAAGAATCCATTCTCGGCGTGATTGGCCAGTTGGACCGCCCCCGGTCACCGGCTGGTGCGGCGAGACATGCCTTCCATAACGAGCTGTTTGGCCGTTCACCGGAGCAGCGCGCCAGATTCCGCGAGCGCGTTCTGGCGGTGACCATGGATGATATCAAACGGGTGGCCCGGCAGTGGCTGGTGCCCGGCAATGCGAGTACCGCCGTGGTGACCAGTCCGGAAAACCGCGAGGTGGCGGAGCAGCTGGGTCTGGACATTCAGGAGCTGTGAGCCCTGAAACACCGGAAACAGTCCCTGGCGGGGCTGTTTCCGGAATATCAGGAATCGGAATTTACCGGTTCCGCTTCAACCCGGTGGCCACCATGATCCGGGTGGAAATCTCTTCCACTGAGTAGGCCGTGGTGTTCAGGTACGGTACCCGCTCCCTGCGATACATCAGTTCAATCTCTTCGATTTCGTGCATACACTGTTTGAGTGACGAGTACCGGGAGTTGGGGCGTCGCTCATTGCGAATGGTTGCCAGTCGCTCCGGTTCAATGGTGAGCCCGAAGATCTTTTCCTTGTGGGGTCTCAGGACTCCAGGCATTTGCTGGTCATTCAGGTCTTCTTCCGTGATCGGGTAGTTGGCGGCTTTCACGCCGTATTGCAGGGCCAGATAGAGGCAGGTAGGGGTTTTGCCGCTGCGGGAGGCTCCCACCAGGATAAGGTCGGCTTCATCGTAATAGCGTGTGCGGGCGCCGTCATCGTTGTCGAGCGCGAAGTTCACAGCCGCGATGCGGCGCTCGTAATTGCCTTCGTTGTTTATCGAGTGGGACTTGCCCACCGAGTAGGACGAGGACGACTGCAGCTCTTGCTCCAGGGGGCTCAGGAAGGTGCCGAAGATATCCACCATGAAACCGTCTGCGGTGGATATAATGTCGCGAATATCGCTGTTGACGATGGTATCAAACACCAATGGCCGGCTCTGATCGGCTTTCGACGCCTGGTTGATGCGTTTGACCATGTCCCGGGCCTTGTCGGCATCATCGATGTAGGGCACGGTAACGCGCTCGAAATCTATTTTTTCAAACTGGGCCAGAAGGCTGTTGCCGAGGGCTTCGGCGGTAAGGCCTGTACCGTCGGAGATAAAGAAAGCAGTTCGTTTCATTGTGTGTGGTCCAACTCCGGATTCGACGGGTTCCCTAGGTAATTGCCGCAGGTTACAGTATCATACACGCCCAGTTCGAGACTGCGCAGCGCAGAATGCTCTAATGAATCAAGGGAGACGTGCTTTGGAAGATTACATTATCTGGTTTGATCACCTGGGAATGTCCGATGTTGACCGGGTAGGGGGAAAGAATGCCTCTCTCGGAGAAATGATCAGTAATCTCGCCAATGCAGGTGTTACCGTTCCGGGTGGTTTCGCGACCACTGCCCATGCCTACCGTGAGTTCCTTGCCACCGATGGTCTCAAGGACAAGATCGATAAGGCCCTTGACGAGCTGGATGTCAATGACGTCAACGAGCTGGCCAGGGTGGGTTCCCGTATCCGTCAGTGGGTTATCGATACGCCGTTCCCGGACGTGCTTGATAATGCCCTGAAAGAAGCTTATGCCAAACTGCGGGATGGCAATGACAAAATGGCCGTCGCCGTGCGTTCCTCCGCTACCGCGGAAGATCTGCCGGATGCGTCCTTTGCCGGTCAGCAGGAGACCTTTCTGAACGTGGTGGGCCTGGAGCAGGTGCGCACTTCGGTCAAGGAGGTGTTTGCCTCCCTGTTTAACGACCGTGCGATCTCCTATCGGGTTCACCATGGCTTTGATCACAAGCTGGTGGCCCTGTCTGCCGGCATCCAGAAAATGGTGCGCAGTGAAACCGCCGCCAGTGGCGTGATGTTTACCCTGGATACCGAATCCGGCTTCCGCGACGTGGTGTTTGTAACCGCCTCCTATGGCCTCGGGGAGACCGTGGTTCAGGGTGCCGTTAACCCGGATGAATTCTACGTTCACAAGCCGACCCTGCAGGGTGGGCGCCCGGCGGTGCTGCGCCGTAACCTGGGCAGCAAGGCCATCAAGATGATCTACCATTCCAGCCCCGGTGAAGGCCAGTTTGTCGAGACCGTGAAGGTTGAGCAGGAAGATCGTAACCGCTTCTGTATTAACGACGCGGAAGTGGAAGAGTTGGCCAAACAGGCCATGATCATCGAAAAGCATTACCAGCGCCCGATGGATATCGAATGGGCCAAAGACGGTGATGACGGCAAGATCTACATCGTTCAGGCCCGCCCTGAAACCGTCAAGAGTCGTGCTGCGGCCAACGTCATGGAGCGTTATCTGCTGAACGAGACCGGCAAGGTGCTGGTGGAAGGCCGTAGTATCGGTCACAAGATTGGCAGCGGTCCGGTCAAGATTGTCGAAAGTATCAACGAAATGGATCGGGTTCAGCCGGGGGATGTCCTGGTCACGGACATGACGGATCCGGACTGGGAGCCGGTGATGAAGCGCGCCTCCGCCATCGTCACCGATCGTGGCGGCCGTACCTGTCACGCCGCCATCATCGCCCGTGAGCTGGGTATTCCGGCGGTCGTCGGCTGTGGTGATGCCACGGAAGTGCTGAAAGATGGCCAGGAAGTGACCGTTTCTTGTGCCGAGGGCGATACCGGCATGATTTATGAGGGCGCCCTGGACTTTGAACTGCGGGAAAATACCGTCGATTCCATGCCCAATATTCCGTTCAAGATCATGATGAACGTGGGCAACCCGGATCGTGCGTTTGATTTCCAGGCGCTGCCCAACGAGGGCGTCGGTCTGGCCCGCCTGGAGTTCATCATCAACCGTATGATTGGTGTCCACCCCAAGGCATTGCTCAACTTTGACGGCCTGCCACGGGACATCAAGCAGACGGTTGAAAAGCGCATTTCCGGCTACCCGTCTCCGGTCGACTTTTACATCGACAAGCTGGTTGAGGGTATTTCGACCCTGGCGGCAGCGTTTGCGCCCAAGAAGGTTATCGTGCGTCTTTCGGACTTCAAGTCCAATGAATACGCCAACCTGATCGGTGGCACCCTGTATGAGCCGGACGAAGAAAACCCGATGCTGGGCTTCCGTGGCGCCTCCCGCTATATTTCCGAAACCTTCCGGGACTGCTTCGAGCTGGAATGCCGTGCCCTGCAGAAAGTACGCAATGAGATGGGGCTGACCAACGTTGAGGTCATGGTGCCGTTCGTTCGTACCGTTGGCGAAGCCGAGCAGGTGGTGAACCTGTTGGCGGAGAACGGGCTGAAGCGGGGCGAAAATGGCCTGCGGGTGATCATGATGTGTGAGCTCCCGGCCAACGCCATTCTGGCGGAGCAGTTCCTGGAGCATTTCGACGGTTTCTCCATCGGCTCCAACGACCTGACCCAGCTTACTCTGGGGCTGGACCGGGATTCCGGCATCATTGCGCACCTGTTCGACGAGCGGAACGATGCCGTCAAGGCGCTGCTGTCCAATGCGATCCAGGCCTGTAAGAAAGCCAACAAGTACATTGGTATCTGCGGTCAGGGCCCGTCCGATCACCCGGATCTGGCCAAGTGGCTGATGGACCAGGGGATTGATACCGTGTCCCTGAACCCGGATTCGGTACTGGATACCTGGTTCTTCCTGGCCGACGAAAAGATCGACTGAATTCATTTCCAGGATAAGGAGAGCGACAACGTGGCAAACATTATTACCCCCGACCTGTGTGACGAGTTTCCGGAAGTGAAGGTCGCGGAGCCTGGCTTCAATAATTACGGAGGCGTCAAGGCCTTTGGCGGCGAGATTGTGACCGTTAAGTGTTTTGAGGATAACTCGGTGGTCAAGGAGCAGGTTGGGTTGCCTGGTGAAGGCCGGGTGATGGTTGTCGATGGCGGCGGTTCAAAGCGCCATGCCTTGCTGGGTGATATGCTGGCGGAAAAAGCGGCGAGCAACGGATGGGCGGGCCTGATTATCTACGGGTGCGTCCGTGACGTGGATGAGATCGGCAATACCGAGCTGGGTGTTCAGGCCCTGGATACCTATCCCCGCAAGAGCGAAAAGCGCGGCCTGGGCGACCTGAACGTGCCGGTGACCTTTCACGGCGTGAGCTTCCAGCCGGGGCACTACGTGTATGCCGATAACAACGGCATCATCGTATCGGAGAAGCCGCTGGTCTGACCTTCGGTTTTCCCGGTACGAACAAAAACGGCGGCCAATGGCCGCCGTTTTTGGTTTCAGCGAGTCACTTCGCTGATGTTTGCCCCCAGGAGAAATCCATCACCCTCTGGTTCACATCGGACTACTTCGCACACGGTTTCCAGGGGAGGGAACTGGTCGCTGGAAGGATGAAGAACGGTCTGCAGTTCTTCACCAACCGCAACGGCGCGGTCAACATACAGTTGCATGCCGGCGGCGCTCAGATCCCGGCAGACGCCGGTGAAGGTCTCGCCGTTGCTGTCTGTGATCTTGATCTCTGAATTCACCTGCATGCGATGGAAATCGCGCTTTTCCGAGTAATCCTTCATAGGGTTACGCCCAGTTGTCTGTTTTTCTTGTGGGTTTGAGCATCGGAATAACGAGTGCCAGCAGGACACCACCCAGCACCAGCGCAGCGCCGAGCAGCATGAAATCGGATTCCTTGCTGGCTTCCAGCCGTTCGTTTTCGGCGGTCAGCACTTCCAGGTCATTGCGGATTTTCTGGTTTTCCTCCCGCAGTTCGCGGTTGCGCCGTTGAATGTTCAGTGCGTCGGCGGATACTTCCTTGATCCTTCTGAGTTCCTGCTGAAGCTCTTCGGAACGGCTGGACAGCGATGTTTTGGAGTTGCTCAGTTCGTCGCGCTCTGCAGTGACCTCGCTTAACCGTTCCTTGACGCTATTAAGTTCGCTACGGGCGTTTTCCAGATTACGAGTGGCCCTTTCCAGGCGATCCCGGGCAATGGGGGTGTCGGTGAGGTACTGGTTTCTCACGAAACCTTCGCGCCCTTTGGGGGTGCGCACCTTGGTGTATTCTTCCCCGGCAGTCTCCAGCACTTCGAGAGGGGTGCCGCTAGGTAGCGCATTTTCAATGATCCGATACTGAGAACCGGGGCCGGAGCGCACAGGCAGATACAGCTTGTCGTCCACATAAACCGTTTTCGCCTGGGCAACCGCTACCGAGGACACGACAATTAATAGAGAGAGAACAAGGCGAATAAACGTCACGGGCGATATTTCCTGATGTTTGCAATGGTCGGACAGTCTACGTTTTGGAAGACGCAATTTTGTCACAGCTTCCTCTGCGTTCAAGCGGCGTATTATTACAATACGCTCATGCGCCCTGGGGGTCAGGGCAGAACCGCCTTGAACGGTTTGACGGTAACCTGACGGTAGACGCCTGCATCCACGTAGGGATCGGCGTCGGCCCAGCTTTGCGCGGCTTCCAGCGAATCGAATTCTGCGATGACCAGGCTGCCGGTAAAGCCGGCTTCGCCGGGTTCCGGGGTATCCAGGGCCGGGTGAGGGCCGGCGACCAGTAACCGCCCCTCGGCTTTCAGCGCCTGAAGGCGTTCAATGTGTGCCGGGCGGGCGGTTTGTCGTAGCGGTAAACTGTTGTCGACGTCCTCGCTGATAATGGCGTAGTACATTTCATTCTCCGGGATATTGTTTGATACAGGTCACCACCTGGCTGGTACACTGCCAGTCAGGATTTCATGCCAGCTTCAGGAATTTGTGTGACTATAACCCAAGAATCCGCTTTCTGCATTGATCTGCATTGCCACAGCACCGCCTCGGATGGTGCCCTGGCGCCCGCTGATGTGGTGCGCAGGGCCGTCGAACAGGGTGTAACCCACCTGGCGTTGACCGACCACGACACCATTGAAGGTTTGCCCGAGGCGCAAGCAGCGGCGGATGCCTCCGGGATCACCCTGATCAGCGGCACGGAGTTGTCCTGTCTCTGGAAAACCCAGACCATTCATGTGGTCGGTCTTGATTTTGATCGTGACAGTCCGGCCTTTGTGGAGGCGCTTGCGCGTCAGCATGAGAATCGCTGGGCCCGGGCGCGGATGATTGACGAGCGCCTCCAAAAAGTGGGAGTCGCTGATTTGCTGGGTAAAGCCACGGATAAAGCCGGTGGGGATGTGCCGGGGCGGCCTCACTTTGCGCGGGTGTTGGTGGAAGAGGGCAAGGTGAAAGATTCGGCGCAGGCATTCAAGCGCTATCTGGGAGCCGGTAAGCCCGGGGACGTAAGGGCCTTCTGGCCGGAGCTGTCGGAAGTTGTCCAGTGGATCACTGAGGCTGGTGGCGTTGCGGTGCTGGCTCATCCTCGCAAATACCGTATGACGGCCACCAAATTGCGCAACCTGGTTCATGATTTCATCAGGGCAGGGGGGCGATCGATAGAAGTATCAACTTCCGGCCAATCCAGTGGTGACCTGGGGTTTTTGGCGGAACTGTGTCGTCGGCAGGAGTTGCTGGCTTCCCAGGGGAGCGATTTCCATTTTCCGGGGGCGCCCTGGTGTGAACTGGGCAATATCATGAAAATGCCAGACGGGCTGGAGCCGGTCTGGCATCATTTCAAACAACCTGCAGGGCATGGCGCGCCTGCTTCTTAGTCAGGCGCGTGGAAGAGCAGATACAGGTCGGTCAGTGAATCCGGGATAGCGTCAGCCATCTGCCGGGACAGCTTGTCGCTGTTGCGGACTTTCTGGAAGTCTTCATCGTCGAACAGGCCGGACAACGTCAGCATCGGCACCAGAAGGTCTGCGGTTTCATCCTCACCCCCGGTGTTCAGCCATTCATCCTCGCGCTCCAGGAAGGTGTCCACGAACCCGGCGCACCAGTTCTCCAGTGCGTTCATTGGATCGCCGTCTTCCGGTTCAGGAAGCTCGAGGGGCTGCCCCATATCCAGGGAGTGGGCCATGTCCCGGGTCAGCTGGTTGACGCAGTGGCTGAAAATCTCAGGCACCTGACCGTCGGGAAGCTGGTCGCTTCCCGTGGCCAGGCGGAAGATATCTTCCGCCGACAGTTCAACCGGTCCGACAACGCTGGCGCAAACCACTCCGTGAAGCCCGAAGAAATCCAGGGCATCGTCGCCCCAGGGTTCCGCGAACAGAATATCTTCCAGTGCTTCAATATCCGAATTGGATAGCATGCCTTAGTTACTCCCGGCCTTTTTGGCCTCTTCCGCCGCTCGCTGACGTTTGCGAACTTCTCTCGGATCATTGTAGGCACGTCCAGGCGTTACCGGTACTTCCGGTGCCTTTTCAGCGCTTGGTTGCTCGGCTGCTTTCTCCGGCTGCTTGGTCTCTGGCTCAGGCTGTTTTGCCTCGGGCTGCGACTGTTTGGCCTCAGGCTTGGGCTGCTTTGCTGCCTCTGCCGGCTTTTCTGCAGGCGCTGGTTCAACCTTGGCATCCGGTTTTTCCGGTTGTGCCGCTGGTTTTTCTGCCTTGGGCGCCGGCTGCTCGGGACTGCTTTCAGCTTTTGGCTCAGCCACGGTTTCAGCGGCCGGTGCCTCTGGCTTGGCGGCATCCGCCTTCGGTGCCTGCGCTTTGGCCTCAGCAGGTTGCTTGTCCTGATCAGCTGGCTTTGCGTCAGCTTCCGGCGCTTCAGTGGCTTTCGGAGCCTCGCTGGTGGTCACCGGCTTGCTGTCAGCTGCCTTGTTTTCGGTCCTGGGCGCTTCCGCGGCCTTGTCTTTCTTTTCAGGCTTGTCTGCGGTTGCTGCTGCCGGCTTTTCGGGCTGTGATGGCGCGGCTTGATCCTCTGCCTTGCTCTCAGTCTTGCTCTCTGTCTTTTTCGCCGGCTGCTTCCGTGCGGGCTTGCGCTCGGAGCTGGCTTCCGCCTTCGTCTCAGAGGCTGTAGCAGGAGCGCTCTGGGTCTTCTCGGCGGTCTTTGGTTCGTCTTTCTGCTCAGGCTTTTCAGACTTCTTCTCAGCCCTGGCCGGGGCCTGGCTTTCTGCCTTGGCAGTCTTTTCAGCAGGTTTGTTCTCGGCCTTTGGCGTCTGGGTCTCTGCAGCCTTGGGCTTGGCATCGGCTTTCACCTCCGGTCTGGAGGTATCCTGATGCTCTTCCGGCTGGGTATCTTTCTGATGCCGCTCGCTGCGAGACGCCTTGCGATCCGCCGGGGTGGATGCCGGAGTTTCAGTTGGCGACCCATCACGGTTGCGGGCGCGGCGCGGCTTGCGGCGCTTGTCGTCACTGCCGGCTTTTTCCGGAGCGCCCTTGGCGGTGTTGTCCTGCTGCTCGCGGTTGTCCTTCTGATCCTTTTGGTCGCGCTGGTCTTTCTGATCGCGCTGTGGGCGGTTGCGGCCCTGGCCACGACCCTGACCGCCGCGACGGTTATCGCCACCTTTGTTATCGGAGCCCTTGTTATCGGAACCCTGACGAGCCTGCTGGCCACCGCGGCTCTGGTCGTCGCCACGATTACGGTTGCGATTGCGGTTGTCGTCGCCCCGGTTTTGCTGGCCTGACTGCCTGCGATCGTTGCCGCTGCGGTTGCCTGAACGGCCATCCTCTCTTGCGACACGGGATTTGCGGCGATCCTGACGACCCTGGTTGCGGCGATCCTCGCGAGCGGTCCGGGCGGTCTGTTGCTGTTCGGACTCGGCAGTGGCATCGTCACCACTGAAGAAGCAGGCGATCTTACGGCCCAGTTTGCGGAACAGGCCTTCTTCCTGATCATTGGCTGCAACGGTTGTCTTGGTCGGAGCCGGTGCCGGGGCGGTCGGCCGGATGGCTTTTACGGCAGCCTGTTCACGAACCGGTTGCTGGGCGGCAGGTGCTTCGAACACCTCTTCTTCACGCTGGGTGTATTCTTCGGCAACCTGGTAACTGGATACATGCTCGGCACCTGATTCATCGTCGCGCATACGGACGATTTCAAAGTGCGGCGTTTCCATGTGTGGTGCCGGAACCACGACAACGCTCACTTCCTGGCGAGCTTCAATGTCGGCCAGTTGCTTGCGTTTCTCGTTAAGCAGGAACGTCGCTACGGCAACCGGAACAATGGCGCGGACTTCGCCAGTCTTCTCCTTGGAGGATTCCTCGTAGACCAGGCGCATGATGCTCAGGGCGAGGGATTCAATGCCCCGGATGGTGCCCTGGCCTTCACAGCGCGGGCACACTTCGCTACGGGTTTCACCCAGGGAAGGGCGCAGGCGCTGGCGTGACATTTCCAGCAGGCCAAAGCGGGAGATCTTGCCGACCTGAACCCGGGCACGGTCGATTTCCAGCGCTTCGCGCATCTTCTGTTCGACTTCGCGCTGGTGTTTGGCCGGGGTCATGTCGATGAAATCGATCACGATCAGGCCGCCCATATCGCGCAGGCGGAGCTGGCGGGCGATTTCTTCCGCGGCTTCCAGGTTGGTCTGCAGCGCGGTTTCCTCGATGTCATGGCCCTTGGTGGCGCGGGAGGAGTTGATGTCGATGGACACCAGCGCCTCGGTCGGGTCAATGACGATGGAGCCGCCGGAAGGCAGTTTCACTTCACGCTGGAACGCGGTTTCGATCTGACCTTCGATCTGGTAGCGGCTGAACAGGGGGATTTCATCCTTGTACAGCTTGATCTTGTTCTCGAAGGTGGGCATGACCGCGCGTACAAAATTCAGTACGTCTTCGTAGACGGTCGGTGCGTCGATCAGTACTTCGCCGATGTCCTGGCGGAGGTAGTCACGCACGGCGCGGATAATAACGTTGCTTTCCTGGTGGATCAGGAACGGCGCCTTGCGCTCGCTGGCGGCCTGGGTAATGGCTTCCCAGAACTGCACCAGATAATCGAGGTCCCACTGGAGCTCTTCCGTGGAGCGGCCAATTCCGGCGGTTCGAACGATGATGCCCATGGATTTGGGCACCTGAACGTCGTTCATGGCCTCTTTCAGCTGGGCGCGTTCTTCGCCTTCGATGCGGCGGGAAATGCCGCCGGCACGGGGGTTGTTGGGCATCAGCACCAGGTAGCGGCCGGCGAGGGAAATGAAGGTGGTCAGGGCTGCGCCCTTGTTGCCACGCTCTTCCTTATCAACCTGAATAATGACTTCCTGGCCTTCGGAGACCACGTCCTTGATGTTGATCTTGCCTTCGATCTGTCCCGGGGATTTCTTGAAGTACTCCTTGGAGATTTCCTTCAGGGGCAGAAAACCGTGCCGCTCCGCGCCGAAGTCCACAAACGCGGCTTCCAGGCTGGGCTCTACGCGGGTAATGCGACCCTTGTAGATGTTGGCTTTTTTCTGCTCACGGGAGCTGGATTCGATATCAAGATCAAACAGACGCTGGCCGTCAACGAGGGCGACGCGCAACTCTTCAGGATGAGTTGCATTGATTAGCATTCTTTTCATGGAATGAAAGGATTCCTGTCGTTTGGTTTTGACAGAAAACCGGGGGGAGATGCATCTGCGAAGCAGAACGTGCGTGCCGCGGGCTTCCTACTGCTGAAGCGAACCGGCGGCCAGACGGATCAGGCCCTTGGGGGAAACTGTCCCGTGAGCCTGAGACCACCGCCGACGGTCCGTCTGCCTAAGGGCAGGGAGATGTCGTGTAAGGTAAGTGTCTGTTGACGCATGTTATCCGTTTTCAGGTTCACACTGGTGCCTGGGTCTCACGTCGTATTCGTATGCTGGACGGCCCGGCCCTGCGTGCTGGTAATGATTCTTCGCGATGTCGCCCGACGGTTTTCCGTACGGTTGTTTTCACTCTCCCGGGATCCGGTCAGAGGCCTTTATGTGGCATGCCGTGATGGCCGGGGAGCATTTTAATCGCCGTACCCGGTAATGATTGGGCTTGCGGCGTTCAAACTCTCAAATAGTGTCGGTATACTTCTGCCGCTCCGGCTTCTGACTCATTAGGTCAGGCCGTAGACAAACGGCAAAGCACGCCGGAATATAACAGTATTCTTCCGGGTCTTCAATCCCGCATTCACATCACCGATAAGGTATCCATGTCCAAAGCGCCCAAAAACAGGCAGGCACAGCGTTCCGGCTCCCGGCGGAGCAAACCTGCCCAGCATCAGAAGCCGAGAACGGGAGGTCGGCCGCAGCATGCTTCTGCGCCAGCAGAGGCCAACACCGGCGAGGTTCGTCAGGGCGTCCGTCGGGTCACTGTGGATGAGGATAACGAGGGGCAGCGGTTGGACAATTTTCTGCTGGCGCAACTTCGCGGCGTTCCCAAGAGCATCATCTATCGCGTGATTCGCAAAGGCGAAGTCAGGGTCAACAAGGGCAGGGTCAAGCCGGATACCCGGATCAAGGCCGGCGATGAGGTGCGTATTCCTCCAGTGACGCGCAAGGAAAAACCGGAGCAGGTGGCGCCGGGGTCGCGGGTGCAGGGGGTGATGGAAAGCGCCATCGTCTTTGAGAACGAGCACATGCTGGTGGTGAACAAGCCCGCTGGCATCGCCGTGCATGGTGGGAGCGGTCTGAGCTTCGGGCTGATCGAAGTGCTGCGTTCAGCCCGCCCGGAAGCCCGTTTCCTTGAGTTGGTGCATCGCCTGGACCGGGATACCTCGGGTCTGGTGATGGTGGCCAAGAAACGGTCGGCCCTGCGTTACCTGCAGGAGGAGTTGCGCCAGAGGCGTATACGCAAGCACTATCACGCGCTGGTCGCAGGTGACTGGCCTGATGGCGTGAATCGGGTGGAGCAGCCCCTGTTGCGTTATGAAATGCCCAATGGTGAGCGTCGGGTCAGGGTGGATGAAGCGGGCAAGGCTTCGCTGACCACGTTCAGGTGTCTCTCGGCCTTCAGCGGTTACAGTCTGGTCGAGGCGTCACCGGTGACGGGCCGAACCCACCAGATTCGCGTGCATGCGTTGTGGGCCGGTCATCCGATTGCCGGGGATGACAAGTATATGGATGATGTCAGCCTGAAAGCGTTTCGTGCGGCTGGCGGGCAGAGGCTGATGCTGCACGCCCGTGCGCTGGAGTTTGCCCTGCCCGTGACCGGCGAGCCGGTGCGGCTGGAAGCAGCTTATGACGATGCGTTTCAGCAGTTTCTCGACAGGCTGGCGTCACGTCGCAATTCAAACCGGTAATTCCGGGCTTTTGTGCCGGTTTATCGGGAGAGCAGGAACAGTTTTATGGACGTTAAAGTCATAATTTTTGACTGGGATGGCACCCTGGTGGATTCCGTGGAGCATATTGCGGACAGCCTTCATCAGGCCGCCACCGAGTTGGGCTACCCGGCGCGTGAGCGTGAGGCATACCGGGACATCATCGGGCTGGGAATGGTGGAGGCGCTGGAAAAGCTCTACCCGGGCATCAGCCGTGAGGAAATGAGCGCGATCCGTGAAGGTTATGCCCGGTACTTTTTTGCCAAGGTGACCACGCCCCAGAATGTGTTTGAGGGCATGGCGGATGTGGTGGCGGATATTCGCCTCGGCGGCAAGGGGTGTTCGGTAGCGACGGGCAAAAGCCGGAGGGGATTGGAAGGTGCGTTGGTGTCCAGTGGGCTGGGCCCTCACTTCGATATTACCCGGTGTGCCGACGAAACCCGTTCCAAGCCGGATCCGGCTATGTTGAAGGAAATCATTACGTTTTATGGAATCGAGCCCGCCGAGGCAGTGATGATTGGCGATACCCGCTACGATCTTGAAATGGCTCAGCGCATCGGAATGCCGTCCATCGGAGTTGAGTGGGGTGTCCACAAGCGGGATGTTCTCGGGCATTATGCGCCACACGCCATTGTCGAATCCGTGCAGGATTTGCGGGAAGTGCTGGGTTTGTAAGCAGTATCAGTAGTCATTAAGGGAAGCTGGGTATGAGTGATTGGAATTCTGACGACAAACCCGAGTGGGGGGATACCCCCGTGGAGAGTCAGTCGCCCAAGGGTGGTAAGAAGCCGAACCTGCCGCCGGAAAGCGGCCGTGACTGGAAGCTGATTGAAAAACTGGTGCTTTCACTTCAGTCCGAGCAGCGGAAAAGTCGCCGCTGGGGAATCTTTTTCAAATTGCTGACATTCACCTACCTGTTTGCCCTTCTGTTTATTTTTAAGTTTCCCCTGGGTGGCAGTCTGGACGCGGCCACCGGGGCGCACACTGCTCTGGTCGATATTGACGGGGTCATAGCCGCGGATGAGTTGGCCAGCGCTGACAATATCGTCGGCTCCCTGCGTGAGGCGTTCGAGGCGGATAATTCCGTTGCGGTTGTGCTGCGTATCAACAGCGGCGGTGGCAGTCCGGTCCAGTCCGGCTACGTCTATGATGAGATACGTCGTCTTCGTGGTGAGCACCCGGACAAGAAAGTGTATGCCGTTATTTCCGATATTGGTGCGTCCGGCGCCTATTACGTTGCAGCGGCTGCGGATGAAATATACGCCGACAAGGCCAGCCTGGTGGGCTCCATCGGCGTGGTGGCCGGCGGCTTTGGGTTTACAGAGGCGATGGAAAAAGTGGGGGTTGACCGCCGCCTCTATACCGCGGGTGAGAACAAGGCGTTTCTTGACCCGTTCTCACCGGAAGATGGCGAGGAAGTGGCGTTTTGGCAGGATGTGCTGAAAACCACCCACAACCAGTTTATCGAGAAGGTCCGGCAGGGGCGTGGCGACCGCCTGACTGATGACGAGCGCATATTCTCCGGCCTGGTGTGGAGTGGGGAGCAGGCGCTGGAGCTGGGGCTGGTTGATGGTCTCGGCAGCACATCCCATGTGGCTCGCCAGGTCATTGGCGAGGAAGATCTGGTGGATTACAGTCGTCGCAAATCTCCCTTGCAGGGATTTGTTGACCAGTTCGGGGTGTCTATTGGTAATGCCCTGGCCGACCGCATGATGGAAGCTCGCTTCGAACTCCGATAAGGGGGCGTGCTAGCGTAGCAGGGGATTCAGTCCCCAGGCTCGCAGCATGTCGATCAGCGCGATCAGCGGCAGGCCGACCAGGCTGTTCGGGTCCCGGCCTTCAAGGGATTCGAACAGCGCGATGCCCAGGCCCTCCATCTTGAAGCTGCCGGCGCAGTCATAGGGCTGTTCCCGTTCCAGGTAACGCTCTATTTCCGCGCCTTCCAGAGTGCGGAAGTGAACCTGAAATGGCTCGCAATGGGTCAGGGCGACGCCGGTGTCAGCATTGATCAGCGCAAGTCCGGTTAAAAAGGACACCTGCTGGCCGCTGCTTCGGGTGAGTTGGCGAATGGCTGCTTCATGGTTGCCCGGTTTATTGAGGATGGTGCCGTCCGGCAGGCAGGCGACCTGGTCCGAGCCGATGATCCAGTGTCCGGGGTGGGTGGGTGCCAGTGCCCCGGCTTTTTCGGCGGCAAGTCTGATGGCCAGGCCTTCGGCGGACTCGCCCGGCTGAATGGATTCATCGATGCCGGGGCTGGCACAGGTAAACGGCAGGCCGAGCCGTTGCAGCAATTCCCTGCGATAAGGGGAGGATGAGGCGAGTAGTAATGGTTGCGACTTCATGAATCTGCCTGTTTTGCACCGGTCGTGCCGGGATTTGTCGTAGAATACACCTATTCATACCGGAACCGTTGCGCAAAAGGCAATGAAGTCTTTGACAGCGGCCGGTCGGGCCCCTAAAATTGCGCGCCTATGTCAAAAGCGTCAAACGCCGAGTTGCCCAGATCTGTCGATCCCTATCGGTTGGCGGAGCAGAACACCGTGTTGGAGGGAGAGATTCCTCTGAGCGGATTGTCACGTTTCCGTGAAGCGATATTGGGGTATGACGAAGGGGCCGTGTGCCGGGTTCGACTGTCATTCACCATGGACAGTCAGCGTCGTCGCATCGTATCGGGTGAGTTGCAGGCTCCGGTCGATCTGGAATGTCAGCGTTGCATGAATGCCATGCACCAGGCACTGGATTCAGAATTTACACTGGGGCTCGTTACCAGCGATGAACAGGCGCAGCAGTTACCGAAGGAGCTGGAGCCGTTCCTGACGGACGAATTCAGCGCGGACCTCTGGTCCATGTGTGAAGACGAACTGCTGCTGGTGCTGCCACCATTCCCGCTTCACGACCGGAACGACTGTCCGGCCCGGGAAGATCTGGAAGCATACGAGCCTGATGGTGAACCGGCCGCGCCGGAGAAAGCACCAGGCGAGAACCCGTTCAGTGTGCTGGCGGATCTCAAAACGAAGAAGCATTAACCGGGCGCGGTGTCCTGCGGGAAGCCAGCGCGTTATTAACGAACACACGTTACTGTTTTAGTTCACGTTAACAGGTCAGGAGCATAATCATGGCTGTACAGAAAAACCGAAAGACCCGCTCAAAGCGTGGCATGCGCCGTTCACACGACGCCCTGAGCGCGACAACTCTGTCCACTGACACCACTACTGGCGAAGTTCATCGTCGTCACCACGTGTCTCCGGACGGTTTTTACCGTGGTAAACAGGTAATCGAAGCGCGCGACGAGTAATTCGTTGCAATCAGGCCGCAATCCAGTGCCGGATGCAAAAAGGGTGACGTCAGTCACCATTGCGATTGATGCCATGAGCGGTGATCGCGGGGCAGCAGTGGTTGCCTCCGCGGCACTGGATGCGGTGCGCGAAAATGAAGCCTTGAGTCTTGTTCTGGTTGGTATCCGGAGCGAGCTCGAGGCTTTTTTGGATCCAGGGCATTCCCGGATTCGCATCGTCGAAGCGGCGGATGTGGTTCGGATGAACGAGCGCCCCTCCCACGCGCTCAGGCACAAACGCAATTCTTCCATGGCCGTGGCGCTCGGTCTGGTGCGTGACGGTGAAGCCCAGGGTTGCGTGAGTGCGGGCAATACCGGCGCCCTGATGGCGTTTGGTCGTTCCATTATTCGCATGTACCCGGGTATCGAGCGCCCGGCGATTTCCAAGTTGATCCCCTCCCTGCGCGGTCGGTGCCATGTGCTGGACCTGGGCGCCAATGTCGATTCCACCGCTGAAAATCTCTATCAGTATGCCCTTATGGGTTCGCTGATGGCGTCCGCTATTTGTGCCCAGCCAGAGCCCCGGGTGGCGTTGCTGAATGTGGGTGAGGAAGAAATCAAGGGCAATGAGCAGGTTCGCCTTGCGTCTCACATGCTGGCCCAGTGCGATACCATCAACTATATCGGGTACGTGGAAGGCAGTGATCTGTTCCGCGATGTGGCCGACGTCGTGGTTTGCGATGGGTTTGTCGGTAACATTGCCCTGAAAACCGGGGAAGGGGTGGCCGGCCTGCTGATAGAGTTGATGGAGCAAACCTTTACCCGCACATTGTACGGGCGGTTCGTGGGGCTGTTGGCCCGCCCGATTATTGGTCGTTTGCTGCGGTTGATGGACCCCTCCCGCCATAATGGCGCCAGCCTGCTGGGTCTGCAGGGCGTGGTGATCAAGAGTCACGGGAACGCCAATGAGCGCGCCATGCTCTCCGCCATTCGTCAGGCCGTCAAGGAAGTTGAACTGGAGGTGCCCCAGCGCATCAATGAGCGCCTGGATGATTTGATGGTTTGACCTGTCTGAGACTAAAGTCTGTCCCCTGAAGCCGGTACATTGGTGAGATGATGTCTTAAATTGTACTATTGGCTAATCTCCCGCAACCCTCCAATGACGGTAAGATCCCGCTTATGAAATCAGCCTTTATTTTTCCCGGACAAGGGGCGCAGTCAGTAGGCATGCTGGCATCAGCTGCCGAGCACTGGCCCATCATTGAGCAGACCTTCTCTGAAGCGTCTCAACATCTTGGTTATGATCTGTGGCACCTTTGCCAGAAAGGCCCTGCAGAAGAGCTCAACCAGACTACGGTAACCCAGCCTGCGTTGCTGGCGGCGAGTGTCGCCCTGTGGCGTCAGTGGTTTGTTGCAGGCGGCAAGAAGCCCGACTTTCTGGCGGGCCACAGCCTGGGTGAATATAGTGCACTGGTAGCGGCGGAAAGCCTGGACTATCTCGATGCCATCGAGCTGGTGCGCCTGCGTGGCGAGCTGATGCAGAATGCAGTGCCTGCCGGAGAGGGCAAGATGGCTGCCATTCTGGGGCTGGAAGACGCTGACGTGGTTGCTGCGTGCGAAGACGCAGCCAACGGGGACGTGGTTTCCGCCGTCAATTTTAATGCGCCGGGGCAGGTTGTGATTGCCGGCTCCGCTGCAGCGGTGGAGCGCGCGATCGAAGCCTGCAAGGCGAAAGGGGCTCGTAAGGCCATGCCATTGCCGGTGAGTGTGCCCTCTCATTGTGCGCTGATGAAAGGCGCTGCTGAGGAATTGGCCGCCGCGCTGGACGAAGTCAGCTTTAATGATGCTGTCATCCCCGTTATACAGAATGTTAACGCCTCGGCGGAGAAGGATTCCGATACACTGAAGGCCAACCTGGTCAAGCAGCTGTATTCGCCGGTGCTCTGGACCGACTCTGTGCGTGCGCTGGTTGCCAGTGACGTACAGGTTGCCGTGGAATGTGGGGCTGGTAAGGTTCTTGCTGGTCTGATCAAGCGTATCGACCGCAATTTGTCGGTGTATGGAATCGAAGAGCCGGATGCGCTCGCGAAAGCAATGGATGCATTCGGACAGTCCTGAACCATCCTGAAAAGTCCTGAACCATCTTGAAAAGTCCTGAAAAAAACAGCCTTGAGCTGTTCTGGACAAAGGGAGCAAGATATGTCTCTTGAAGGCAAAACCGCACTGGTTACTGGTGCGACCCGGGGTATTGGCAAGGCCATCGCACGGGCATTGGCAGAGCAGGGCGCCGAGGTTATAGGTACGGCGACCAGCGCTGAGGGTGCTGAATCGATTTCGGCTGCCATAAAAGATGCCGGGTTGAAAGGCTACGGCATCGTGATGAACGTGGCGGACCCCGCCAGCATCGAGGACGGGCTGAAAGCGGTGACGGAAAAATCCGGCGCACCGGTGATTCTGGTCAACAACGCCGGTATTACCCGTGATAACCTCCTCATGCGTCTGAAGGACGATGACTGGACATCCGTGCTGGAAACCAACCTTTCCAGTGTGTACCGCACCAGCAAGGCGGTGCTTCGTGGGATGGCCAAGGCTCGCTGGGGGCGGATCATCAATATCAGCTCCGTAGTAGCGGGCATGGGCAATCCGGGGCAGGGTAACTACTGCGCTGCGAAAGCCGGCGTGGAAGGGTTTACCCGAAGCCTGGCGAAGGAAATGTCGAATCGTGGCATCACCGCAAACTGCGTGGCGCCCGGATTTATCGACACGGATATGACCCGAAAACTGGACGATAAGCAACGCGAGGCTATGCTGGAAGTCATACCCGCAGGTCGTCTGGGTGAGCCGGAAGAAGTGGCAGCCGTGGTTGCCTTTCTGGCGTCGGAACCGGCCGGTTACGTAACGGGTGAAACCATTCACGTAAACGGCGGCATGTACATGGGATAAGCCCGTTTCCGGGCTTGTGCGCAACTCCTTGTCGCACAACATGTTTGACAGAATCCCTGCTTGTTTGCAGGTAGGGTTTAAACTAAACTGGCAGCACTTAAGTTGCTTGGTTGACACAAAAGTGAGGACATTATGAGTACAGTTGAAGAGCGCGTGAAGAAGATTGTTTGTGAACAGTTGGGCGTTAAAGAGTCCGAAGTTCAGAACTCATCTTCTTTTGTAGAGGATCTTGGCGCTGACTCACTGGACACCGTTGAGCTGGTTATGGCCCTGGAAGAGGAATTTGAAACCGAGATTCCTGATGAAGAGGCCGAAAAGCTGGCCAGTGTTCAGGACGCGATCGACTACATCGTCGCGCACACCTGATACTCTGCACGTTTTATAAGCCAGGCCCGAAGCCGTCCTTGTGTAAAATCTGAGGACGGCTTTTTTATTGGCTGACCATTCAGATTCAATCAGTTTTCGGTTTCACATAGTCCAAATCAGGTGAAAGGGGTTATGACTAAACGACGTGTTGTGATTACGGGCATGGGCATGCTGTCGCCGCTGGGTAATAGTGTTGAGTCCTCTTGGGAAGGAATCCGGGCAGGGCGGAGCGGAATAGGGATGATCGATCGCTTTGATGCTTCCGGTTACAACACCCGGATAGGCGGTGCCATCAAGGATCTCGACATCGAGCCCTACCTGTCCCCAAAGGATGCCAGGAAACTGGATGCCTTCATCCATTATGGTTTGATCGCTGCGCAGCAGGCAGTGGAAGCCAGTGGTCTGGATCAGTATTCCGAACTGGATAGCGAGCGGGTCGGCGTTGCCATCGGCTCCGGTATCGGTGGGCTGGAGTTCATTGAGAAAAGCGTGCTTGCCATGGACAAGTCGGGGCCGCGGAAGGTGTCTCCGTTCTTCGTGCCGGCCTCCGTTATCAATATGATTTCCGGAAACGTGGCGATTCGCTTTGGTTATCGCGGGCCCAATATCGCCATTACCACGGCCTGCACCACCGGTACCCACAATATCGGTTACGCTGCGCGAACCATTGCCTACGGCGATGCCGATGTGATGCTGGCCGGTGGCTCCGAAATGGCCACCACCCGCACCGGCGTGGCGGCGTTCTCCGCAGCCCGGGCGTTGTCTACCCGCAACGATGAGCCGGAGAAGGCCAGCCGCCCCTGGGACAAGGAGCGGGATGGCTTTGTGCTGAGCGATGGCGCCGGGGTTCTGGTGCTTGAGGACCTGGAGCATGCCCAGCGCCGGGGTGCGACCATTTACGGCGAGGTGATCGGGTTTGGCATGAGCGACGATGCCCACCATATCACTGCTCCGCCGGAGTCCGGCGAGGGCGCCGCGCGTGCCATGAAGAACGCCATTCGGGATGCGGGCATTGAACCCTCCGAAATTAGTTACATCAATGCTCACGGCACTTCGACCCAGGTGGGAGACGTGGCCGAAGTGGCCGCGGTGAAGAGTGTGTTTGCCGATCACGCCAGTAAACTGGCCATGAGCAGTACCAAATCGATGACGGGGCACTTGCTGGGGGCTGCCGGTGCGGTTGAGGCGATTTTCTCCGTTCTGGCTATCCGTGAGGGCGTATTGCCACCGACCATTAACCTGGACAACCCGGACGAAGGCTGTGATCTGGACCTGGTTGCCAACCAGAGCCGCAAAGCGGATGTTCGTGTTGCCCTGTCCAACTCCTTTGGTTTTGGTGGCACCAACGGTACGTTGATTTTCCGTCGTTACGAGGACTAAGCCGGTTTGTTGAACGTGATTTCAGCGAACAGTAGCAGCGTTTCGGCGACCGATCGTGGCCTTGCATACGGCGACGGACTGTTTGAAACCATTCGTATGGACGGGCGCGGGGCCGTTCTGCTTTCCCGGCACATCCGGAGAATGGTGACGGACGCGGCCGTACTGGGCATTGCGGTCACCGAGCGTGAACTGCGCGATGCCGTGCGCGATGCTGTTGGTCGGCATGCTGGTTCCTTTGGCTCCGGCGGTTGGGTTCTCAAGCTGGTGCTGACCCGTGGCAGCGGGGGCCGTGGCTACCGGCCCGCGGCTGAGGGGGTACCAAGCCTGATCGTATCCGCCAGTGCCATGCCGCCGCTTCCCGGTCCTGAGGGGGTCGAGGTTGGCCTGGCGGAGTTTCCACTGACCGTAAACCCGCGCCTGGCGGGTATCAAGACGCTTAACCGGCTGGAACAGGTGATGGCGAGCCGTGAGCTCACCGATGACCTGTATGAGATGATCATGCGTGACCCCGCCGGCCAACTGGTCGAAGGCACTCGCACCAACGTTTTGCTGAAAGCCGGTGGCCATTGGGTAACACCACTTCGTGAGCAGCTGGCGGTGGCCGGCATTATGCGTGGCCATGTGCTGGATTATCTGGAAGGTCAGGGAGAGAAGGTCGAATATTCAACGATTTCCCCTTCGAGCCTTGAAGGCAAGGACTGCGAGGGCCTCTACCTGATGAACAGCGTCATTGGTGTGGTGCCGGTTCGCAGAATCGACGGACTGGATTTGCCTGTTGATGACGCTCTTGCGACAATCGCTAACCCCCTCGATTTAGTGGAATCCTAGTTTGCTCCGGAAGTTACTGATAACCGTTATATGTGTCCTGGTGCTGGCTGTCTCTGGCGGCGCGCTCTGGGTGTGGCAGGGCTTGAATACCCTGGATATCCCTGTGGCCCTGGAAGAGCCTGTGCTTCTTGATGTGCCCTCCGGTACCGGTTTCGGCCAGGTGGCCCGCATTCTGGAGACTGAAGGCTTTCTGAAAGACTCCCTGTGGCTGCGTATCCATGGTCGCCTGAATCCGGAGGTTGTCCAGGTAAAGGCCGGGGAGTATGAGATCGTCTCAGGTATGACTCCCAGAGATATCGTGTCGAAGATGGTGGCGGGTGATACCAAGCAGTGGTCCATCCAGTTTATCGAGGGCTGGACGTTTCGCGACATGCGACAGGCTCTTGCGAACAGCGAGCGACTGAAAAAGGAAACCACGGACTGGAGTGATGAAGCGATCATGGAAGCCGTCGGTGCCGAGGGCGAGCATCCGGAGGGGCGCTTCTTCCCGGATACCTTTGCGTTTACCGGGAGTGAAACCGATCTGGATCTGTTGCGCCGGTCCTTTGAGCGCATGGAACGGGTTCTGGCCGAGGAATGGGGCAACCGCGCTGAAGACCTGCCGTACGATTCGCCCTACGAAGCCCTGATTATGGCGTCCATCGTTGAGCGGGAGACCGGCGCCCCCCACGAGCGGGGCCAAGTCGCCGGTGTGTTTGTGCGCCGATTGCAGAAGGGCATGCGGTTACAGACGGACCCCACGGTGATTTATGGCATGGGCGATCGCTATATTGGCCGCATTACCCGCAAGGATCTGCGGCGTCACACCCCTTACAACACCTACCGCATTGATGGACTGCCGCCCACGCCCATAGCACTCCCGGGTCGGGAAGCTATTCATGCGGCGCTGAACCCGGAAGATGGGGATGCTCTCTACTTCGTCGCCCGTGGTGATGGTACCCACAAGTTTTCCCGCACATTGAGCGAGCATCAGAAAGCTGTCAGGGAGTTCCAGTTGAACCGTCGCTCGGATTACCGGTCATCGCCGGCCCCGGTGGTTAATGAGGATAACCCATGAGTCAACGTGGTCAATTCATTACCTTTGAGGGTACCGAAGGGGTGGGTAAATCCACTCAGCTGGAAACCGCGGCACAGACGCTGAGAAACCTCGGGGTTGAGTTCATCGTCACCCGGGAACCCGGTGGCACGCCGATGGCCGAAGCCATTCGTGAGCTGCTGCTGGCGCCGAGGGATGAGCCGGTGAACGAAACAACCGAGCTGTTGCTGATGTTCGCCGCCCGGGCCCAGCACCTCCATACTCGCATCCTGCCGGAACTGGAAGCCGGTCGCTGGGTGTTGTGTGACCGCTTCACCGATGCCACGTTCGCCTACCAGGGTGGTGGTCGTGGTGTGCCCGCGGAACGCATTGCCCTGCTGGAGAACCTGGTGCAGGGCGAGGTCCGCCCGGATCGTGTGATCCTGCTGGATGCGCCGGTGGAAACCGGCATGACCCGTGCCCGCCACCGGGGCGAACTGGACCGCTTCGAGCGTGAGGCGGTGGATTTCTTCCAGCGGATCCGTAATACCTATCTGGAACGTGCCGCTGCCGACCCCAAGCGTTATCAGGTGGTGGATGCGGGCAGATCTCTGGATGAAGTCACCGGGGACGTGGCCCGTCGTATCACCGAGCTGGTTGCCTTGGCCTGATGCCCCAGCTGGTATTATCGCGATGTTCCGCTCAGCTTTGTGCAAAATTTGCTCATATCTGCTTTAATTGAAGTTCATTCGCACTAGTCATCCGGAAACCGGGTATGTTGAACGCACGCTTGCTTAAGCTCCCGATAGCGTCACACCAGCACCGCCATGAACACCATCAGATTGTCGTGGGTGTGCGGGGAGAGGCGGACCTGAGCGTGGACGGTACCGGTTCCCACCTGGATACCTGGCGAGCCTGCCTGGTACCCACGGAAGCGCGTCACGACTACTGCGGCGATAACCAGAACCATGTGCTGGTGATCAACCTTGATCCCTACATGCCCGCCATAAACACACCTGCTCATGCGGAATATGAGCGGTTGGCGCCGTTGTTTGAACGTCCAAGAACCCTGGAAATGGATAATAAATTACAGGGGCTGGTTCAGTTCACGGCCGGTGAGTTTGATCGGGCTCCGGAAAACGAAGGCCTGAAGCAGCATCTGGCGGCAAGCATCCTGCATTGTATGGCGGAGCGCCTGAACGACGGCCGATCGGTACAGAGTAATCGGCACGTGATACGGCCCGACACCATTCGCCGCTATATCATGGAAAACCTGCATCGCAAGATCACGGTCACTGATCTGGCGGGGGTGGCCTGCCTGAGTGTCAGCCGTTTCCATGAAATGTTCCGGGAGGTGACCGGCATTACGCCTCATCAGTTCCTGTTGCAGACGCGCCTCGATCAGGCGGCGCAGTTACTCCTTTCCACCGGTCTTTCGGTGTCTGAAGTCAGTTACCGGACCGGGTTTTCCTCCCAGGGCGCCCTCACGAACGCACTGAGAAAGTACAAGGGCACTACTCCTACCAAGTTACGATTTGGCGAAAAAGTCGCCTGATTTCACAAAAAATCAGCACTTCCGGACGAATTTGCAAAAGAATCGTAGGATTTTGTAAGCCTGTCATTCGTAGTAATACTAACTTATACGCTCAATGACTATCGTCTGGTGATGAGGGTGCATTTGCTGACCTGTCAATCCTGATAATGAGAGCCGAAAGGCCAGTCCCGGTAAGTGTAAGAGGTATGCCGATGTTCAGTGCAAGCAAAGTGCTTGAGCCTGCATTTCAGGAACAGCCGCGATCCTGTTTCTGGCAGGGCATTACCGGGAACTATGCGGTTGATGAGACCCGCTACCTCAACGAGTTGATCCCCCTGGCCCAGAGCGATGCCGCTGAGCAGCGCGCCGTGACCGAAACGGCAACTGCGCTCATCAAAAAAGTGCGGGAGCAGGATGATGCAGTCCACATGGTGGACGCCCTGCTGCAGGAATACAGCCTGGATACCGAGGAAGGCATCCTGCTGATGTGTCTGGCCGAAGCGCTGATGCGCATCCCCGACAAATATACCGCCGATGCCCTGATTGAGGACAAGATGTCAGTGGCGGACTGGCAGAAACATGTGGGGCGCAGCGAATCCACTCTGGTGAACGCCTCGACCTGGGGGCTGCTGCTCACCGGTCACGTGGTCCGGATGGACAAGCGTCTGGACGGCTCGCCATCCAGTATCTGGAAGCGGCTGGTCAAGCGCAGCGGTGAGCCGGTCATCCGCAGTGCGATGTACCGGGCGATGGCCATCATGGGAAAGCAGTTTGTGCTGGGGCGGGACATCAATGAAGCTCTGAAGAACGCCCGAGAGTATCGCGACATGGGGTATACCTACTCGTTTGATATGCTCGGCGAAGCCGCCATGACCCGCGAGGATGCCGATCGCTACCTGCAGGATTATCTCCGCGCCATCGAATCCGTGGGTAACGATACCTATCCGCAAGGCAATGCTCCGACGCCCTCCATTTCCATCAAGCTGTCTGCCCTCCATCCCCGGTATGAAGTGGCCCAGGAAGAGCGGGTTCTGACGGAATTGGCGAGTACCGTCACCGGGTTACTGGAGCTGGCGCGGGCACAGGGCGTGTCGATCACCATCGACGCCGAGGAAATGGACCGCCTCGAGCTGTCACTCAAACTGTTTGAAAAGGTGTTTACCTCACCCGTCGCCAGGGGATGGGGTGGCTTTGGGCTGGTTATCCAGGCCTATTCCAAGCGCGCACTGCCTGTGTTGTGCTGGCTGACCAAGCTGGCGAAGGAGCAGGGTGACGAAATTCCGATTCGCCTGGTTAAGGGCGCCTACTGGGACACCGAAATCAAGATCTGTCAGCAGCTGGGGCTGGACAGCTATCCGGTGTTTACCCGCAAGGAAGCCACGGACACATCCTATCTGGCCTGCCTGCGTTACCTGCTGAGCGATTACACCGAAGGGGCGCTGTACCCGCAACTGGCCAGCCATAATGCCCATACCGTGGCTTCGGTTCTGGAGATGGCGCGGAACAGGGGGCGGAAGATCGAGTTTCAGCGCCTGCACGGCATGGGGGATGCGCTTTATAACGGCATTCTCCAGGAGCACGATATCCCGGTGCGCATCTACGCTCCGGTCGGCGCCCACAAGGACTTGCTGCCTTATCTGGTGCGTCGATTGCTGGAGAACGGCGCCAACTCCTCGTTTGTGCATCGTCTTGTGGATGCGGCCACGCCTGTTGAAGCGCTGGTGCAGAACCCGGTCCAGGGGTTGCTGCGGTATGAATCCCTGCCCAATGACCGGATACCTCTGCCAAAAGACATCTACGGTGAGGAGCGCAGGAATTCCAGGGGGCTGAACATTCATATTGCCTCTGACCTCGACCCGCTGATGAACCACCTGGCGGAGTGGGGCAATGCAAGCTGGCAAGCCGGCCCCCTGATCAATGGCACCCGCCGTCAGGATGGTGAACGTTCAGAGGTATGCTCTCCCTATGACCGGAACAGACCCGTGGGTCATGTGGTGTGGGCGAATGAGTCCCACGCCGAAGAGGCACTGGATGTCGCTGCCTCGGGTTTCTGCGAGTGGAGTGAACGAACGGTCGCGGAGCGGGCCCGGTGCCTGGAAAAGTACGCGGACCTGCTGGAAGCCCATATGGAAGAACTCATGGCCATCTGTTGCCGTGAAGCGGGCAAAACCATGCAGGATGGCATTGACGAAGTCCGTGAGGCGGTGGATTTCTGTCGTTATTACGCCGTGCAGGGGCAGGCCCGCTTTGGCAAGGCCGTGGCGTTGCCTGGCCCTACCGGCGAGAGCAACGAGCTTTATATGGAAGGTCGGGGCGTGTTTCTCTGCATCAGTCCCTGGAACTTTCCCCTGGCCATTTTTACCGGCCAGATCATGGCCGCCCTGGTGGCAGGCAACACCGTGATTGCCAAACCGGCTGAACAAGCAAGCCTGGTGGCCCATCGGGCCACGGAACTGATGCTCGAAGCCGGCTTCCCGCCGGACGTTATTCAACTGTTACCCGGTGAGGGGGCAACAATTGGCGGCAAACTGACCCCGGACCCCAGAATTGCCGGCATTGCCTTCACCGGATCTACTCAGGTTGCCCATATTCTCAATCGCACGCTGGCCCTTCGGGAAGGCGCTATCGTGCCATTGATTGCAGAAACGGGTGGCCAGAACGCGATGATCGTGGACAGCAGCGCCCTACCTGAGCAGGTGGTTCAGGACGTGCTGCAATCCGCCTTTGCCAGCGCCGGCCAGCGCTGCTCCGCATTGCGGGTGCTGTACCTGCAGAAAGATGTGGCGGACAAGATCGAAACCCTGCTGGCGGGGGCTATGCAGGAGCTGTCTGTGGGTAATCCGGAGCTTCACAGTACGGATGTTGGGCCGGTCATTGATGAGGAGGCCCAATCCGGACTGCAGCAGCATCTGCAGTCGCTGGAAAACAGCGCACGATTCATCGCCAGGGCGCCGGTTCCGACTTCCTGCGAAGCCGGGTACTTTATCCCGCCCTCGGCTTATGGCATTTCCAGCATCACGGACCTGAAGACCGAGCATTTCGGCCCGATCCTTCATGTTGTCCGCTATGACGCCGAGAAGCTGGACGAGGTTATTGATGAGATCAATGCAGCAGGCTACGGGCTCACACTGGGAATTCACAGTCGCAGTGAGGGCACCGCAGCTTACATTGAGCAACGGGTAAAAGTGGGTAACTGCTACATCAACCGCAACCAGATTGGTGCGGTGGTTGGTGTCCAGCCGTTTGGCGGCCGTGGCCTCTCAGGCACGGGGCCAAAGGCGGGCGGTCCACATTACCTGCTGAGGTTCGCCACCGAGCGGACACGCACCATAAATACCACGGCAGTGGGCGGTAACGCGTCCCTGCTGTCGCTTGGAATCGAAAAGGTTTGAAGGGCGTCATGCTCTCAAAATGGTGCACAACGACAACTGAGTGATACGGAGGTAAGCATTGAGATGCAGACGCTGGCGTTAATGGCAGTAGCGCACTATAAGGGGATAAGAAAAAAGCAATAAAACAACAAAGGGCGCGATTACCGGATTCAACATGGTAAGCGCGCCAATCGGTCGGAGTTAGTTCCGTCCCATTTGAACTGGAGGAGTTTCATGGCTATTGGTGTTTGGATAAGTCTATTTCTTTATTTTGCGCTCATGATTGCCATCGGCATTTATGCGATGCGCAGAGCTACGTCGTCATCCGAGGACTACATGCTGGGTGGGCGAGCGCTCAGTCCAAAAGTGGCGGCCTTATCGGCCGGGGCTTCGGACATGAGTGGTTGGTTGCTTCTGGGGTTGCCCGGGGCACTGTTTGTATCGGGCCTGGCTTCGGCCTGGATCGGTATCGGCCTGCTTGTGGGTGCGTTCTTTAATTGGACCCTCGTAGCGCCACGGCTGCGTGAACAGACGGTTCACTATGGCAATGCGATCACGATTCCGTCCTTTCTGGCTAACCGGTTCCCGACACAGGCGCTTTCCCTGCGCACGGTGTCAGCCATCGTTATCGTTATCTTCTTCGCGGTTTACACAGCGTCCGGCCTGGTTGCCGGCGGCAAGCTGTTTGAAAGCGCGTTTGCCGGAATCTTCAACTTCGGTGGCTTGAGTGACTACGCTGTGGGTATCGTCATCACACTGGGCGTCGTGCTGTGCTATACGGTTGTTGGTGGCTTCCTGGCTGTGAGCATGACGGACTTCGTACAGGGCTGCATCATGATGCTGGCACTGGTCATCATGCCGGCGGTTGTGCTCTTTGGCGAAGGCGGTGGCGGTTTCGCTCAGGCATCACAAACGCTGAACGAGGTCGACCCCTCGCTACTGTCGTGGACTGAGGGACTGACGATCGTCGGCTGGCTGTCTGCGGTTACCTGGGGTCTGGGCTATTTTGGTCAGCCACACATCATTGTGCGCTTCATGGCAATCCGTACGCTTGAAGAGGTGCCGACTGCCCGTAACATCGGTATGAGCTGGATGCTTATTTCCCTGGTCGGTGCTGTCTCTCTTGGCATATTCGGGCGGGCATACGCGGTGCGTAACGGTATGGATGTAGCGGATCCGGAAACCATCTTTATCATCCTGTCGGACCTGCTGTTCCATCCACTGATCACCGGTTTCCTCTACGCTGCGCTGCTTGCTGCGGTCATGAGCACCATTTCCAGTCAGCTGCTGGTGTCTTCATCGTCACTGACTGAAGATTTCTATCGTCTGTTCCTGCGCAAGGAAGCCTCCGACCGTGAGTGCGTGAATGTGGGCCGGGTTTGTGTCGTACTGGTTGGTCTGGTTGCTGCCGTTATTGCGTCTGACCCGAACTCTCAGGTTCTGGCGCTGGTGAGTAACGCCTGGGCAGGCTTTGGTGCGGCGTTTGGCCCGCTGATTATCTTGTCGCTGATGTGGTCGCGTACGAACGGCGCTGGTGCCATTGCGGGCATGGTTGCGGGTGCAGCCACTGTCATCATCTGGATTTCGCTGGGCTGGAACGGTGAGTTCATGGGTGGCCCGGGTGTGTACGAGATCATTCCTGGCTTCATCGTTGCCTGGATTGCCATCATGGTGGTAAGCCTTGCTACAGAAGATGCCGGCGAGTATCAGGCCATCCCCCGGTAAACAAGAGCGCTTACAACGCTCTGAGTAATGACAGGGGCTCCTTCGGGGGCCCCTTTTTGTATTGGCCGGTTTGTGGGGGGGCTGGGCCCGGGGCGGGGTACCTTTTCTTCTGGGAAAAAGAACTCGCTGCGCTCAGACACCTTTATTCCCGGCAGAAAAGGTACCCCACCCCGGGCCCGATCTGGCTACACAGGGTTATCCGTGGCCAACAAAAAACGCCAGCCCGGAGGCTGGCGTTTTCGTGGAGCTAAACTAAACCTTGAAGGTCAGGTCTTAAGCGACGTCCGCTTCAGACGCCTTCTTGGTGTAGTTCTCCATCTGGTCGAAGTTGAGATACTTGTAGATCTCTTTCGACATGCTGTTCAGGTCCTTGGCGTACTCCATGTACTCCGCCGGAGAGGGGAGTTTGCCCAGTACCGCACCCACAGCTGCCAGCTCCGCAGAGGTCAGGTACACGTTGGCACCATCGCCCAGACGGTTCGGGAAGTTACGGGTGGAGGTGGACAGCACCGTGGACTTGGCAGCCACACGCGCCTGGTTACCCATGCACAGGGAGCAGCCCGGCATCTCGGTGCGCACACCAGCGGTGCCGTAGGTGTTGAAGTAGCCTTCTTCCATCAGCTGCGCCTGGTCCATCTTGGTGGGCGGAGACATCCACAGACGGGTCTTCAGCGGCTCCTTGTTCATCTCCAGCAGCTTGCCGGCGGCACGGAAGTGACCGATGTTGGTCATGCAGGAACCGATGAACACTTCGTCGACCTTGTCGCCAGCCACTTCGGACAGGAACTTGGCGTCGTCCGGGTCGTTCGGGCAGCATACGATCGGCTCTTTGATGTCGGCCAGATCGATTTCCACCACGTGGGCGTACTCGGCGTCTTTGTCGGCACGCATCAGCTTCGGATCGGCAATCCACTCTTCCATCTGCTTGGCGCGACGCTCCAGGGTACGCGGATCGCCGTAACCTTCGGCAATCATCCAGCGCAGCATGGTGATGTTGGAGCGCAGGTACTCGGCCACGGACTCTTCAGACAGGTTGATGGTACAACCGGCTGCGGAGCGCTCGGCGGAGGCGTCAGACAGCTCGAACGCCTGCTCAACGGTCAGGTGCTCAAGGCCTTCGATTTCCAGGATGCGACCAGAGAACTCGTTGATCTTGCCTTTCTTCTCAACGGTCAGCATGCCGTTCTTGATGCCGTACAGGGGAATCGCGTGTACCAGGTCACGCAGGGTGATACCCGGCTGCATTTCGCCCTTGAAGCGAACCAGAACGGATTCCGGCATATCCAGCGGCATAACACCGGTGGCGGCAGCAAACGCCACCAGACCGGAGCCGGCCGGGAAGGAGATGCCCATCGGGAAGCGGGTGTGGGAGTCACCACCGGTACCGACGGTGTCCGGCAACAGCATGCGGTTCAGCCAGGAGTGGATGATGCCGTCACCCGGACGCAGGGCAACACCGCCACGGGTCTGGATGAAGTCCGGCATGGTGTGCTGCATCTCAACGTCAACCGGCTTCGGATAAGCGGCGGTGTGACAGAACGACTGCATCACCAGGTCGGCCTGGAAGCCCAGACACGCCAAGTCTTTCAGCTCGTCACGGGTCATCGGGCCGGTGGTGTCCTGGGAGCCCACGGTGGTCATGTGCGGCTCACAGTAGGTGCCAGGACGAACGCCTTTGCCTTCTTCCAGGCCACAGGCCTTGCCAACCATCTTCTGACCCAGGGTGAAGCCTTTGGTGCCGGCTTCCGGATCCGTCGGCAGACGGAAGGTATCGGTAGCGCCCAGGCCGAGAGCGGCGCGCGCCTTGGCAGTCAGGCCACGACCGATGATCAGCGGAATACGGCCGCCAGCCTGAACTTCGTCCAGGATCACGTCGGACTTGAAGCCGAATTCGGAGAGGGTTTCGCCGGCTTCGTTCAGGATCTTGCCTTCGTACGGACGGATCTCGATGACGTCGCCCATGTTCAGGTCGTCTACCGGTGCTTCGAATACCAGGGCGCCGGCATCTTCCATGGTGTTGAAGAAGATCGGAGCAACCTTGTTACCGATACAGACACCACCGGCACGCTTGTTCGGTACACCCGGGATGTCTTCGCCGAAGAACCACAGCACGGAGTTGGTGGCAGATTTACGTGAGGAGCCGGTACCCACAACGTCACCCACGAAGGCAACGGGCAGGCCCTTGGACTTGATTTCGTCGATCTGGCTCATCGGGCCAGTGACGCCGGGCTCTTCCGGCTTCAGGCCATCACGCTCCATTTTGTAGGCAGCGCGGGCGTGCAGCGGGATATCCGGGCGGGACCAGGCATCCGGAGCTGGAGACAGGTCGTCGGTATTGGTTTCGCCGGTGACCTTGAACACCACCATCTTGGTGCTCTCGGGCACCTTCTTCTTGTTGGTGAACCACTCGGCGTTGGCCCAGGATTCAACCACAGCCTTGGCAACGGCGTTGCCGGCGTCCATCTTTTCCTTGACGTCGTTGAACGCGTCAAACATCAGCAGGGTACGCTTCAGCTGTTCACCGGCCAGCTCGGCCAGTTCAGAATCGTCCAGCAGGTCAACCAGAGTGGCGATGTTGTAGCCGCCCTGCATCATGCCCAGCAGCTTGACAGCTTTGGGCTTGTCCAGCAGGGGAGAGCTGGCTTCGCCTTTGACAATGGCGGTCAGGAAAGCAGCTTTTACATAAGCGGCTTCGTCGACACCCGGCGGAATGCGGTTTTCCAGAAGATAAACCAGAGTTTCTTCTTCACCGGCAGGGGGATTTTTCAGGAGCTCGACCAGCGCGGCGGTCTGCTCTGCATTCAGAGGCTTGGGGGGAATACCCAGAGCTTCGCGTTCTGCAACGTGTTCACGATAGGCTTCTAACACGATATGGACCCTCATCAGTTGGAATGTCCCGCGCCGTGGGCATCGTTGCCTGGCGGGAGTTTTATGGCGGAAAAGGCCGCAGGAGCCTCTGAATAACGCCTCAAATCGCCGATGGGGCTTCAGGATTTATTCAGAGACTCCTTGATCTGGCGCTGCATTCTATAGGAAAGCCCTTACAAAGTTAAGATGGACAGCGGTCGGAGTGTTCTGTTATGTGGTGTATACTCCCCGCCCCGTTATTCTGACCCGATATTTGCCATGACCGAAGCCCTGCAAGAAATACATGATTTTCTGCCCTGCCGCACGCCCCGGCGCTGGATTGAAAACGCCCTGGCCAATCAGGACCTGATGCTGATTGATCACGCCCATTGTGAGAAAAAAGCCGCGTCGACCGCGTTAAGCCTGATGTATCGCTACGTGGACAACACCGATCTGCTGAACAGGATGTCGCGCCTGGCGCGGGAAGAGTTGCGTCATTTCGAGCAGGTGCTGGCGATCATGAAGAAGCGGGGAGTGGATTATGGTCACCTGAGCCCGGCCCGTTATGCCGCCGGGCTGAGGCAGGAAGTGCGGACAGAGGACCCCGGCCGGCTGGTGGATGTGCTGATCGTTGGTGCCATTATCGAGGCTCGCTCCTGTGAACGCTTTGCAGCACTGGCTCCGCATCTGGATGACATACTGGCGGATTTCTACAACAGCTTGCTCAAGTCGGAAGCCCGCCATTACCAGGATTACCTGACCCTGGCAGAACAGGCCAATGGTGGTCCGGTGGGTGATCGGGTGGAGGTGTTTCTGGCCCTTGAGCAGAAACTGATCGAAGAGCCGGACCAGGAGTTCCGATTTCACAGCGGGCCGGTGATGGCCTGAGGGCTGGTCACAACTGCCGGCACAGTTCCATCCAGGCGTCGATGCCGGCACTGCGGTATTTCTGTTTGTGCAGAATAAAGTAGAACTGCCGGTCGAAACGCCGATACTCCGGGACTGTCAACGGCACCAGGCTGCCCCGGCGAAAGGCGTCTGCCAGACAGACTTGTGACAGGCAGCCAATGCCCAGCCCGGCTTCCACCGCACGCTTGATGGCTTCGGTGTGTTCCAGTTCCAGCAGAATATTCAGGTCCGGCAGCAGACCGTGCATGCCTCTCTCAAAGCTTTGGCGGGTGCCTGAACCCTGTTCCCGCATGACCCAGGTGGCGTTGCGAAGGTCGTCGTCATCCAGACTCTTCTTCCGGGCGAGCGGATGGTCGGGGGAGCAGAACACCACCAGCTCATCCTCCCGCCAGGGAATGACTTCCAGCTCCGGTGCCTGAAGTTCTCCCTCTATCAGCCCGATATCCAGTTCGAAGTCACTGACCCGTCTGGCGATGGTGCGGGTATTGGCCACCTCGAGGGAAACCCGGGGGTGCGTAGGGGTATTCATGTATTGGGCCATCACCCCGACGGCCAGATAGTTACCAATAGTAAGCGTGGCCCCGACTTTCAGGGCGCCGACTTCCGAGTGTTTGCTGAATGCCTGCTCCAGCTCGCTGGCCTGGGCGAGCAATGCCTCCACCTTCGGGCGATAGAGGCGGCCGAGTTCATTCAGCTGCAGGCGTTTACCGACCCGGTCAAAGAGCTGGATATCGAACTGGTTCTCCAGCTCTTTCAGGGCGCTGCTGGCAGCCGATTGCGACATCGCGAGGGATTCCGCCGCACGGGTGATGTTCTGAAAATGCGCAGCGGCAAGGAAAACTTCCAGCTGGCGGAAACTGTATTTCATCGACAAACCACCGTAATCGATTAGACCGAATAAGGTTATGAAAATATCCCATTTTGTCGATAGGTTAGCTGCGGGTTAGAATTTATTCAATTCGGATCTTCAACTTATTGCGTTCGAGCAAACAGAACAGGCGAGAGTTAATCATGAGCAACCTGATCAAAGAGAAAGTCACCAGCGTACGCCACTGGAACGACACCCTGTTCAGTTTCACCACCAGTCGTGATCCCGGGTTTCGTTTCAAGAACGGTCATTTCACCATGATTGGTCTGGAAACCGACGGCAAGCCCCTGATGCGCGCCTACAGTATTGCCAGCGCGAACTACGAGGAAGAGCTGGAATTCTTCTCCATCAAGGTTCAGGACGGCCCTCTGACCTCGCGGCTGCAGAAAATCCAGGTCGGGGACGAGATTCTGGTCAGCCGCAAGCCGACCGGCACCCTGATCATGGATAACCTGCTGCCCGGCAAGAACCTGTGGCTGATCAGCACCGGTACCGGTCTGGCGCCGTTCATGAGCATCATCAAGGACCCGGAAGTCTATGAAGCCTATGACAAGGTGATCGTGACCCACGGCGTGCGTTATGTCTCGGAACTGGCCTACCAGCAGGAAATCGAAGCACTGCCGGAAAACGAATTCTTCGGCGAGATGGTGGACGGCAAGCTGCTGTACTATCCCACTGTGACTCGCGAGGATTTCCGTAACCGGGGCCGCCTGACTGACGCCATGGAGAACGGCAAGATCACCCGCGAACTGGGCCTGCCGGATTTCGATCTGGAGAATGACCGTTTCATGATCTGCGGCAGCCCCAGCATGCTCAAGGATACCTGCAGTATCCTCAATAACATGGGCTTCAAGGAGGCCCGTGGCGGCGATCTGGGTCACTACGTGATTGAGCGGGCGTTTGTGGAGCAGTAACAGCCCGCCTATACTGCTGGCCAGACCGGCCACACAAAGACCCCGGGGTGAGAGCTTCGGGGTTTTTTGTTGCGCCAGTACCCAAGCAGACCTGAGGTTGCCCGGACACACATGCTTAATGGCATCTGGCTAAGCTTTTTTATCACCGCGTTTGTCGCGGCGCTTTGGCAATGGTTGGGAGTAGGGGACTCCGAAGTATTCAGCCGCCTGGTGGCCGCGCTGTTCGATATGGCTGAGCTCAGTGTGGAGATCGTGCTGGTGCTGGCCGGGACCATGACATTGTGGCTGGGGTTTCTGGCCATTGCCGAGAAGGCAGGGCTTATCCGGCTGATGGCCAGGTTGCTTGATCCGCTCTTTCGGCGGCTGATGCCGGAAGTCCCCAGTGGTCATCCCGCCATGGGGCTGATCAGCATGAACTTTGCCGCCAATATCCTGGGCCTGGACAACGCCGCCACGCCCATCGGCATCAAGGCCATGCATTCCCTGCAGAGCCTGAACCCCAGCAAGGATACCGCCAGCAACGCCCAGATTCTCTTTCTGGTTCTGAATACATCCTCCCTGACGCTGTTGCCGGTGACTATTTTCATGTATCGCGCCCAGCAGGGTGCGTCTGACCCGACGGTGGTATTCCTGCCGATCCTGCTGGCGACCACCGCCTCCAGTCTGGTCGGGCTGCTCAGCGTCTCGCTGATGCAGCGGTTGAAACTCGGGCACCCGGTGGTCTTGGGCTACCTGGTGGCGGGGGCTGCTGCCCTGGGCCTGTTGCTGACCACGTTAGCGGGTATGTCAGCCCAGGTACTGGCAGCAACCTCCACGCTGGTGGGTAACCTTACTCTGTTCAGTATTGTCATTGCCTTTCTGGCTATCGGTGCTCTGCGCAAGGTGAATGTGTATGACGCCTTTATCGAGGGCGCCAGGGAAGGTCTGGGGTTCACGGTGACCTTGCTGCCCTATCTGATTGCCATGCTGGTTGCCGTCGGGGTCCTTCGGGCCAGTGGTGTGCTGGATGCGGGGCTGGATGGCATTCGTTGGGTGGCAGAAGGGATGGGCTGGGATACCCGTTTCATTGATGCCTTGCCAACGGCGTTCATCAAGCCACTCTCCGGTAGCGGTGCCAGGGCGATGATGATCGAAACCATGGATAACTTCGGCGTCGACAGTTTTCCAGCGCTGGCGGCTGCTACCATGCAGGGCAGCACGGAAACAACGTTCTATGTGCTTGCGGTGTATTTTGGGGCGGTCGGCGTCAGCAAAATCCGGCACGGCCTTGGCTGTGCATTGCTGGCGGATCTGGCGGGTATGGTGACCGCCATCGGGGTGTGCTACTGGTTCTTTGGTTAAGCATTATTTGTGATAAAACGGTGGTTGAACGGAAAGGACCTGAGGTGGGTACTTGAAGAAATTCATGGCGATCCTGGGCGCGGCGCTGTTGTTGGCAGTGCTTGCCAGTTATGCATCCCGACCGGTGCCGATTGAACAGAAGCTTGTTTCCATTCAGGCGCAGGAGGCATTGCCGGGTTTTGACCGCATCGGTCGCGAGCCCATTGACGTTCAGGCGGCTGTTCTGGATCTGGGGGACGATCCCCTGCTGCTCCTGAAAGCTGAGGCCTCGCTGCTGACGTACCCCGACATGGCACGCACCGTTCTCCCGCTGTATGCGTCCGAGCCGGAATTCCGGGAAGTATTGCGTACCTATGGCGAGCATGCCTTGCCCCCCATCGACTTTTTCCTGCGTGAACCGGTCCGGTCTATTGAATGGATGAACAAGGCCGCCCGCCAATATCAGCGGGCAAAGGATTATATTGCAGAACTCCGTGGAAGCTCTGCCGATGCTCCTGAGGAGCCGGATAAGAATGAGGTGCTGACGCCGGAGGAACGGGGCTGGTATGCGGTGAATTTCATTCGCGATGAGGGGCACGATTTCCTGGGGCAGTTTGTGGTGGACCCACGCGGGGAGACTCAGTGGGTCCAGACGGAGCGGGTGACCGAGGGGATTGCCGGGTTCTTTACCAGTGGAGTTCGGCAACTGGAGACAAACTACCGCACCGGCGAGGATATTTCGGTCAGCGATATCGGTTGGGCGTCTGTGGATGTGCTGGTGTTCGCCAGCGCGGTCAAGGTGCTCCGGGCCGGGCGGGCTGTGGCCAGAACCACCCGGGGTGCCAGTCTTTCTACCCGATCGGCGGCACTGGCGGCCCGCATGACAGGGAGTGGCCGGCTGCTGCTCAGTAGTGCCCGCTACGCCAAGTGGCCGGTCCTCATCGGCGCAGGGTACCTGGTGGTACGCCATCCCAGCGTGATTAATGATTTTTTCGCAGGGGTGGCGGATGTGTTGGGTGTGTCGCCCCTGGCCATACAGATCGCCGGCTGGTTGATCATTCTGCTTCCCGCCATGTACGTCGCCAGCTGGCTAGTGTGGCCCGCGATTGTCCTGCTCCGGGGGCTTCTTGCGGCCCTGTACCGGCTTTCCGGTCGAAGGCCCGATTCGGGCCTTCAGTAATCACCAGCAGGGCTGCATACAGTCTTGGGGCGGCTCAGGGACGGCATACATACCAGTAATTCTGGAAATCATGTTCCAGTTCATGCACGTCGACGCTCCGGAAGCCTGCGGCATGAAAGTACTCCAGGGCTTTTTCCTTCCCCCACATGGCTCCCAGACCCTCTCCATCCTGCGCGAGGGAAACCGTCATGCAATGCATGCAGGAAATGGTGTAGAGCAGCGGGCCGATCGGGTGGTCCCGATCACCGTGGTGGTGGCTTGATCCCTTGATGTCCTGGGCGAGATAAACCCCGTCGTCAGCCAGCGCTTTCCGGATACCTCGCAACACAGTGAGAGGCGCCTTCTGGTCGTGCACGGCATCGAATGTGGTGATCAGATCGTATTGGTCAGGTTGATCACTGTGTTCAAGGCCGCTGGCGTCAAATACCTCGAAGGTTGCGTTATCATTCCCGAGCGCCCTGGCTTCCTGGCCGGCGTATCGGATGGCATCTTCGGAAATGTCGTATCCGGTAAACTGGCTGCGCGGGAACAATTTTGCCAGTTTGTTCAGTGCCCGCCCCCTGCCACAACCAACATCAAGGACACGAATGCCCCTTTCCAGCCGTTCAACAAGACCTGGAACGAGCGGCAGAATGTGAGTTTCCAGGGCAGGAACCACAGACTGTCCACTGTCCTCGGCCATGACATCGTGGAACCGCTCGAATCGTTCGTATGGAACCCCGCCTCCCTGTCGAAAGCATTGAACAATGTCGTCCTCTACGGAGCCAAGCAGGGGGATGTATTGAGCAAACACGGCCAAGTTGTCTGTTGGTGACTCCCGGCACAGACTGGCAGCGTGTTCCGTTGGGAGGTGGTAGGTTCTCCTTTCGGCGTTATTCTCCACAATGTTGCCGACTGTCATCGCACCGAGCCATTCTCGGACGTAACGCTCATCCAGATTGGCCTTTTCGGCAATTTCGGCGCTGGTTGCAGGTGGCATGCCTGCCATGGTGTCAAACAGCCCGGTTCGGTGGCCGATCGAAATCATCAGTGCCAACGCACCTGAATTCAGTGTATCCATCATGCGGTCGCCAAATGCGTCTGCCACCTCCTGATTCGTTTCGGTGACGTTATAAGCGATGGTCTCTGCGTTGCCTGTCATAGTGCTATCCTCCTTATTGTCGTTAACGGGTTGTTTCCAGTCACAACCAGCATGTGCCAGGAAGCGAATCGCGACCAGAGAGCACGTGGTACGGTTTTACCTAAAAGAGTTGAGTCTTTTTAAAACAAGGGGATACAGTGTTTTCGGTGCTTCCGTAGGCACTGGCGGTCAGGGTTCCCGCAAGGCAAACCATACTCAGGGTATGGTTCACCGGAGGTGGCAGATGGAAAAGGGACAGGCTACCCGTGAGCGGTTGTTGGACATCACTGAAAAATCGGTACTCCGGAAGGGCTTTGGTGCAACGTCGATTGAAGAGGTGATTGCCGAGGCAGGCATAACCAAAAGTGGCTTCCTGTACCATTTTTCCAACAAGAACGCGTTGGCCCGAGCATTGTTGTTGCGCTATATGGCGCGTGAGGATTCTCTGCTGGACGACGTGTTTGCCCGTGGCCGGGAATTGACTGAGGATCCATTGCAGGGATTCCTGGTAGGACTCAAGTTATTGGCGGAGATCATGGAGGATTTGCCACAGGCACACCCGGGCTGCCTGGTGGCGACCTATTGTTACCAGGAAAGCCTGTTTGATCGTGATGTGCGGGAACTGAATCGGCGTATTGTCCTGAGTTGGCGTGTGCGGTTTCGCACGTTGCTGGACTCGATCTACGAACATTACCAACCCCGGGATATCATCGACCCGGATGCGCTGGCAGACATGGTTTCAACGGTCATTGAGGGCGGCCTTGTTTTGGGAAAGGCTACTGGAGAACGCACCATTTTGCCAAGCCAGCTCATGCTGCTTCGCAGTTACATCAAGCTGTTGTTCGAGCCTGGTGCTTCGCGGTAACGGGACGTTATTCATCCGGTTGAAGGAATGATACGAAAATGGAAAAGCGTGTCGGTTGGTTTCGGGTGCTGGGCGCCTTTTTGATAGCTCTGATAATGGGGGTACTGGCTGGCAGTCTCGTCCAGACTCAATTTAACCTGCTGGCGCTGCGGAATCTGGGCGTTGAGATCGGACTCGGGACGCGCTTGCAAACGAGTCTTGAGGATCTGGTGAACTTTGCCCCGGTCTACGCGGTGGTGTTTGGTGCCAGTTTCCTGGTGTCCCAACTGGTGGCAAGCCTGATGATCAGGCAGCTGGAACTGCGCGGGCGTGCGCCTTTTCTGTCATTGGGCGCCGCTGTCGGGCTTTGGGTAACGTTCAAGCTGGTGGATTTCCTGGCCCCCATGCCCACCCTGATTGCGGCCACACGGGGTGCAGGCGGGATGGTGGCCATGCTGGCGACAGCGGCGGTGGCGGGTTGGTTGTTTGCGCACTTTTCCCGACGGCGCAGGGGTCTTCCCCGTCATCTCGCCATAGGCGCCGTGATCATCACCCTGGGATGGATGGCGCCGCAGGAATCTGCTCTGGCGGATGCGTCCTCGGGTTACCGGCTGGAAACGTTTGCTTCAGGGCTGGAGCACCCCTGGTCCCTGGCTTTCCTGCCTGATGGCCGGGCCCTGGTGACCGAGCGACCCGGACGTTTGCGGTTGCTTTCCGCTGATGGGCAGCAGGTATCTGAACCGCTTGCGGGTGTACCGAAGGTATTCGCCTCCGGCCAGGCGGGATTGTTTGATGTGCTGGTTGCTCCGGACTTTGAGCAGAGTCGACACATTTATCTGGCCTACGCCTGTGGCACCTGGAGCGCCAATCACACCTGCGTTGCCCGCGGCCGGCTGGTCCCGAACGGGCTGGACGATGTCCGGGAGGTGTTCCGCAGCCTGCCAGCGAAAACAGGAGATGCCCATTACGGCGGGCGCATGGCGTGGCTTCCGGATGCCACCCTCATCCTGACGTTGGGAGACGGTTTTGACTATCGTGAGGAAGCCCAGAAACTGACGAGCCACATCGGGACCATTATCAGGATTAACCGTGATGGTTCAGCTCCGGAAGATAACCCATTTATTGCTGAAGCCGAGGCACTGCCGGAAATATTCAGTTATGGGCATCGCAACGTGCAGGGTGCTGTGTATGACTGGGGCAATAATCGCCTGATCACCCATGAACATGGACCCCGGGGTGGTGATGAGATCAATGTTATTGAAGGTGGCACTAACTACGGCTGGCCCGTGGCTACGCTGGGGCTGGATTACACGGGGGCAAGGGTGTCGCCGTTTACCGAGTATGACGGCATGGCCTCTCCCGCGTTGGATTGGACGCCGTCTATCGCGCCGTCGGGTATGACGCTGTACGACGGTGACCTGTTTCCGGAATGGCAGGGCAGTCTGCTGGTTGGCGCCCTCGCAGCAAGACGTGTGCATCGCGTTGTTCTCAGTAACGACGGCGCCGTGGATATGGAAACTCTGTTTGGTGAACTGAATGAACGCATACGGGATGTGCGAACCGGTCCGGAAGGGGCGGTGTTCCTGCTGACAGACAGTCCGGAGGGGAGGGTAATACGGGTAACGCCGTGGTAAGGTACGCCGCTTTAAACTCCGTCTAGTCCGTTGTATGTCAGGAATCCATGTCTGATCTTGCACTCTACCAATACGCCCTCATTGCCCTGATCTTTGTCTGGAGCGGCTTTGTCCGCTCCGGCCTGGGATTTGGTGGTGCGGTGCTGTCCTTGCCCTTTCTGTTGCTGGTGCTCGACGAGCCCCTGGTGTTCCTGCCGATCATCTCGGTTCACCTGCTGTTCTTTTCTTCTCTGACCATCTGGATGAACAACCGCAAGGCGGGCAGGGAAAAGCGCGGCCGTGGTACCGGCGTGGCTGCAGAGGGCACGGTGGACTGGCAGTACCTGTGGAAGATACTGGCGATTATGATCGTGCCCAAGCTCATTGGGGTGGTGGGGCTGATTACCATGCCTTCCCATATCCTCAGTGCCATCATCTTCGTGATCGTTGCGTTGTACTCGGTCTCCTACATTCTCAACAAGCCTTTTCGCAGCGGTAGCCGCACTGTGGATACGGTCTTCCTGATGGCGGGTGGCTATATTAGTGGCACATCGCTGATCGGGGCACCGTTGATTATTGCCGTTGCTGCCCAGCACCTGCCGAAAGAAAAGCTGAGGGACACGCTCTTTGCCCTGTGGTTTATCCTGGTCACCATCAAGATGGCGGCGTTTGTTTATGCCGGTGTGGACCTGCAGTTGATCCACCACCTCTGGTTGTTGCCCGCCGCGGCGATTGGTCATGTTATCGGGCTGAAAGTTCATGACAGGATGCTGCGGGCGGAGACGCCGATATTTTTCCGGGTCCTGGGGACGGTATTGCTGGTGGTCAGTACTCTGGGTATGGTCAGTGTCCTGCTGTAACCCCGCGCCCTTGCGATGACCTGGACAAGGTCGGCTTGCAGCCCTTTCCGTGCAGGACGTCCGTGTGAGCATGGAGGTACCAGCGGTTACCTGCCTGAGTAAACTGATCATCCGGTAACACGACAGTGGTATGGATTCGGCCGTTATCCTTGAGGGTGTTGTCCTGACTACGGTACACACAGTAGACGCCCAGTGTCGTCCGGGTGCTTACCGGCAGTTCGATAAAACCGTCTGACCGCAGGGCGGGTGGCTTACTATCGACGGAGGCAACCGTCAGGCAGGGGCCATAATGCACGCGTTTCAGGTCTTCAATGTATTCGGTCAGGCAATGCTGGCTTTTCAGGAACACCACGCCTTTGGTCCTGCCTTCGTCGCTGGAGGGCAATGACTGACAGCCAGTCAGTGCAATGGCAAGGCCCAGTATCAGAAAGGGTTTCATGGGCTTCCCTCTATTCCTTTTACTGACCATCTCACTTCTTCATTATAAATGGCATGACAGCCTGCCTCAGATCAGGTTCATTTGTTCCCCGCCCGGGCGACGAAACAGGTCGGTGCGTAGTGGGGTGGCGTCATATCGATCGATGCCCAGACTCCGGACCTTTTTGTTGAAGCGCTGGCGGATCAAGTCAGCGTACGGGCCGGTGCCTGTCATGCGCTTGCCGTAGCGGGCGTCGTAACTCTTGCCACCCCGTAAATCACGGATACGGTTCATGACGTGATCCGCACGCTGTGGAAAATGCCTTTGCAGCCAGTCCCGGAATAACTCATCCAGCTCCAGGGGGAGCCGGAGCATAATCCAGCCTGCCTGTTGGGCTCCTGCCCCGAAAGCCGCCTCCAGTATGGCTTCCAGTTCGTGATCGTTGATGAACGGAATGACGGGGGCGATAAGGATACCCGTTGGCACACCAGCGGCCGACAGCTCGCGGATGATCTTCAGCCGCGTGGCGGGAGCAGCGGTGCGGGGTTCCATGGTTCGTTTCAGCCCGTTGTCCAGCGTGGTGAGACTGACCCGCACCGAGCAGAGCCCTTGTGAGGCAAGATCTGACAGCAGGTCCAGATCGCGGAGAATCAACGCGCCCTTGGTAATAATCGACACGGGGTGGCGGTATTCAGTCAGCACTTCAAGAATTTCCCGGGTGATCCGTCGCTGCTTTTCAATGGGCTGGTAGGCGTCAGTATTCACACCGAGGGCAATGGTGGAGACTTTGTACCCGGGTTTGTCGAGTTCCCTTCGGAGCAGTCGGGCGGCGTTTGGTTTGGCGATCAGCCGGGTCTCGAAGTCCAGCCCGGGGGACAGGTCCCAGTAGGCATGGGTCGGCCTGGCAAAGCAGTAAATGCATGCGTGCTCACACCCGCGGTAAGGGTTGATGGACTGATCAAACGGCAGGTCAGGGGACTGATTGCGGCTGATAATGGTCCGCACCTGTTCATCGGTCACCTCGGTGGCCATAGAGTCCGGGTTCAGTTCGTCGTCCGGGTCCTGGTACCAGTCGTCGTTTGTCTGCCGATCAGTGGCAATGGGCTGAAATCGGTTGTGGGGGTTCAATGCGGTGCCGCGGGTTTTCATGGTTAACCTCTGGTACTGTTTGTATATACAGTATTGGTTATCGTACGCCTTGTTTTTGAAGGTGTCGACCCCATATCAAAGGCAACTGTGTTAACGTCCTATCGTTACTCATTCTGGATTTACAGACGCTCAAGGAACGGATACATCATGGTGAACAGTCCTGCCATCACGCAGTACCGCAATGGCCTGCGGCTTACAGTTCTTGCCCTGTTGGCACTCTTGCTGACAGGGTGCGGCATCAACAACATTCCCACCTACGACGAACAGGTGAAATCCGCCTGGTCCCAGGTTGAAAACCAGTACCAGCGGCGGGCCGATCTGGTCCCCAATCTGGTGGAAACCGTGAAGGGGTTTGCCACCCAGGAGCGAGAGACACTGACAGCGGTCATTGAAGCGCGATCCCGAGCAACGTCGATTCAGGTGGATGAGAGCATCCTCAATGATCCGAAGCGGTTGCAGCAGTTTCAACAGGCACAAGGTGAGTTGAGCAGTGCCCTGAGCAGACTGATGGCGGTGTCGGAACGCTATCCGGACCTGAAATCCAGCCAGAATTTCCTGACATTGCAGTCCCAACTGGAAGGCACGGAAAACCGCATTGCTGTGGCGCGCCGTGATTTCATTCAGGCAGTTGAGCGATACAACACTGAAATTCGCACCTTCCCCGGCCGGCTATGGCACAGCTTCCTGTACAGCGATATGGAGCTGCGGGCCAACTTTGAAGCGACGGCTACCGATGCCGAGGATGCGCCACAGGTGGAGTTCTGATGGCTATGCGCAGTTATCGGATGCTGGTGTTCGCCCTGTTGGTCGCACTGTTGCCGTTCCATGCCCTGGCGCAGTCCGGTCCCGAGTTTCCGGAATTGACGGGGCGGGTGGTGGATAACGCCGATATGTTGCCCGGCAAGGCGGAAACACGACTGAACCAGATGCTGGAAGCCCATGAACAGGCCACCAGTGAACAGGTTGTGGTGGTCACCCTGCCAAACCTGCAGGGGCAACCGATTGAAGAGTATGGGTATCAGCTTGGCCGCCATTGGGGCATTGGCCAGGAGGGTGAGGACAACGGCGCCCTGCTGATTGTGGCCGAGGACGAACGCAGAATCCGTATCGAGGTCGGGTACGGTCTGGAAGGTCGGCTGACCGATGCAACTTCATCCACCATCATCAATCAGGTTATTACGCCCGCTTTCCGCGCCGGTGATTTCCCCACCGGCATTGTGAATGGGGCCGAAGCGATGATTCAGGTACTCGGGGGAGAGCCTCTGGCCGTGCCCCAGTCCCAGCCGGGCAGTCGTGAAGACCGGCCGCATCCCGCCCTGGCCATCCTGTTTTTCATTATTGTTGGCCTCTCGTTCTTTGGCGGTATGGGCAGTGGCCGCGGTCGCAGTGCGCTCCTTGGTGGCCTGGTTGCTGGCAGCATGATGGGTGGCCGTGGCGGCGGTGGCTTTGGTGGCGGCGGCTTCAGTGGTGGCGGTGGCGGTTTTGGAGGCGGCGGTGCCTCCGGTGGATGGTAGCGCCATCATCGCCGGGCCGGCGTGGCCAGGAAAAACCCATCCCCTTGATTCTATGAGAACGATACAATCATGACACTATTGAGCAAAAACGAGCAAAAACAGGTAGCCACGGCGATAGCCGAGGTGGAGCAGGAGACGGACGCGGAACTGGTGACGGTTCTGGCCGCCAGCTCCGATGACTACGCCTATATCCCGTTACTTTGGGCAGGGATCCTGGCGCTGCTGGTGCCTGGAGCCGTTAACTTTTTCACCGGCTGGTTTGGTGTGAGCGGATTATTGATGGCCCAATGGAGCACGTTCATCGTCCTGTGCCTGCTGTTCCGGTTCTCGGGTGCAAGTCACCGGCTGGTACCCAGGCCCGTGCGGTTCTGGCGCGCGTCCAATATGGCCCGGCGTCAGTTTCTGGAGCAGAATCTGCATCACACGGCCGGCGGCACTGGCATGCTGATTTTCGTGTCGGAAGCCGAGCATTATGTGGAAATCCTGGTGGATCAGGGTATTTCCGGCCAGATCGATAACCAGGTATGGGAAGGCATTGTGGCCGATTTCACCAGCAAGGTCCGTCAGGGCAGAACCCTGGAAGGCTTTGTTGATTGCATTCAGGCCTGTGGCACCCACCTCAAGGCCAAGGTTCCCGCCACCCGCGAGAAAAACGAGCTGCCCAACCACCTGATCATCCTGGAATAACCCGGGGCAGGTGGCGGGCTGCCGTCACTGTTGTTCGGAGCCAGCCAGTCCCTGGATGTCCGGTATGGTGCGCACGTGGAGGTCGCGTTGCGGGAAGGGAATTTCGATGCCCGCTTCGCGCAACGCTCTGGTGACTGAGGCGTGAATTTCGTGGGACAGCGGCATGATATCGAGCAGGTCCTTGACGAACACCCGCACTTCGAAATCAATGCTGCTGTCTCCCAGCCCCACACAGAACACGGCGGGTGCCGGATCATCCACTACACGCTCGTTGTCATGGGCGACGTCAGCAAGGATCTGCTGCACGGTATCGACATCGGAGCCGTAGGCCACCCCAACGCGGAGAATAACCCTGGTGATGGGGTCTGACAGCGTCCAGTTGGTCAGATCCTGAGTGACAAAGGTCTTGTTGGGAATGATTTGTTCCTTGCGGTCCCAGTCCACCAGGGTGGTTGCGCGTATGCGAATCCTCGATACCGTTCCGGTGATGCCGTCAATCGTCACGGTGTCGCCTACCCGGATCGGACGTTCAAAGAGCAGGATGATGCCCGAGACGAAGTTGGCGACAATCTCCTGCAGCCCGAATCCGAGCCCAACGCCCAGAGCCGCTACCAGCCATTGCAGTTTCGACCATTGAACACCCACCACGCCGAGGCAAAACACCACCCCGATAAACACGATGAGGTAGGTAGTGATGGTGGTGATGGCATAACCGGACCCCGGTTCCAGGTTCATTCTGCTCAGTACCATGACTTCCAGGGTGCCGGGCATGTTCTTCACAGCGAGAACCGTGCCCACAGCCACCAGCAGTGCCAGCATCAGGTCTCCCAGCGTAATCGGCAGGGGATCCCCGCCTTCCAGGTCGGTGGCAATGGTCCAGAGCGTAATGTTGTCAAACAGTTGCAGCGCGGGAATAACGCTTGCCCAGAGTAACCAGAGACCGAAAATGGCCACCACGGCAACAAGGATCTTCAATAGAGAGGTACTTTGCTGGTTAATGTCCCTGAGGTCCATATCCGGCATGTCCAGCGCGGGCGGCACGCCTTCACCAGAGGATTCGGCTGCTTCTCTGGTTTCTGCCATTTTGCGTTCGGCAGCGCGTTGCTCCCGCAGGCGTTCCAGTGTCAGGCGGCGCTCCCGCACCGACAGGGCGCGCAGGCCCAGGTAAAACAGCAGCGCGTTGAAGGCGAGCCAGCAGATGCTGATAAACAGGTTGCGTTCCAGTTCCAGCGCTGTGTAGTGGTAGCCCAGAAGGGATGCCAGGGCGAGGACCAGCGGTGTGGCCACCGCCAGGAAATGCAGGGCCATCAGGAACCGGCCATCCGCTTTTTCCGCACGCACCGCGCTCATGATGCGCTGGGCAAAGATTGCCAGTGTGACCGATACCACAATGAACAGGAGCCGACCGAGGCTGCCGTTAAACTCGGCCCCGGTGGTTGTGGCTGTAATGGGAGTCAGTATTGTAATGGGGATCAGCACAGCCAGCAGGATCGGGATTTCCTTGCGGATAGCGCTGAGAGATTGTGCGTTCCAGTGGAAGTGGTTGTCCCCAAGGCCGTTCTTTCGGGCGACCTTGTGTATCAGGTTCAACAGAAAGGCAATAAAGGCTGCTGCTGTAAATCCGTCGGACAGCGCTGAAAAAAATTCGTTGCCTTCCATGAGCAGCAATGCGCCGGCCGCCAGGACGAGAACGACGGGCAGCGTCAGCAACACACTGTTACCCAGCGCCAATAAGGTATAGGCGATCCGGTCACGCCCGACGTTACCGACGTACTTGCTATTGGCCACCAGATGTTTCTGTATGGCCCGGCGTTTGATCAGCAGCATAACCAACAGCACGAACAGCAATGCGATTCGGAAACTGCGTTCGTTCAGGGAGTCTTTGACTGCCTCTCCCAGGGGCTCCAGCCGGAGCTCAGCGGCAAGCCAACTGGCGGACTCAAACAGGTTCGCAAAGGTATCCAGGTCAACCGGTGATGCGTTGGGTAACCAGAACAGGCGCTGTTGCAGCAGTGTCTGATAATCGAGTACCTGTTCCTGCAGGGCGCTTACAGTGCTGTAGTACTCATTCAGAACGTCAATGTGTTGCGTTACCGCCTCATGGAGCTGACGAATCAGTCCGGCGCGTTCACTGCGCAGTTGGTCACGGGCGCTGTCTTCCGGATCTACGATTGCCTCAAACTCCTCCAGTCTGAGTTGCTCTTCGCGGGCGGTGGACAGCTTATCTTCAATGCCTTCGATGAGATCACTGGCAATACTCTGTCTTTGGAGCCGTTCCAGTCTTTGTTTCAAAAGACCGGCGTAGTCACCGGTCAGGTTGAGCCCGGCTTTTTCCAACCTCAGTTCAAAGCTATCGTACTCGTCGTTCAGCCGCTTGAGGATGGATTCGGCGTATTCCAGGCGTTCGACACTGGACTCGAGATCGGTGAGGCGCTGGTTGAGGGAGGAGTCGAGAGTGCGGACCTGCTCGAGAATATCCGCATTCATCGCATCCTGTAGCTCAATTTCCGGGGACTTCTCTGCTTCCGCCTCAAGCTTCGGCTGTACGGCTGGCACCGCGGCTTTGGCTTCGGATTCTTTCTCTGTCTCTGTCTCTGTCTCTGTCTCATCCTGGCCATACGCTGGCATGGCCAGCGAGCACAACAGAACCAGCCAGGTCAGCCATTGTTTCAATAACGATGCGCTGACTGGCTGGCGATGACCTTTCATCGATGGATTATCCTCGCACTGTAAGTTGATGGTTATGTCGCTCTCATGCCGGGATCATTTAAGCTTGTAGGCCACTACAAAGTCGCCAATGGTGGTGCCGATGGAGCCATGGCCACCAGCTACCTGAACCACCATCTGTTCACCTTTGCTGTTCAGGTAGGTCATGGGTGTGGCCTGGCCACCAGCGGGTAATCGTGCGCGCCAGAGCTCCTCGCCGTTGGTCAGGTTGTAGGCGCGAATGTAATTATCCACCGTTGCCGCCAGGAAGACCACGCCACCTTTGGTGATCACCGGCCCGCCGATACCGGGCACTCCCAGTTTCAGGGGCACGGGAATCGGCGCCATGTCTTCGATGGTGCCGTTCTTGTGTTTCCAGGCAATGTCGCCGGTTCGGAGGTCAGCGCCCGCGACATATCCCCAGGGTGGTCGCTGACAGGGAATTCCCATGGGCGACATCAGTGGCTGAAGTTCCACGGCGTATTCCGCGCCGGCATTCTCGTTCAGGCCCTGCTCGCCGGTATTGGTCGGCCCCAAATCCTCCTGGTTCTTGGGTACCAGTCTGGATGTGAACGCCATATACAGCGGCATCCCGAACATGACCTGGCGCTCGGGATCCACCGCCACGCCGCCCCAGTTAAACACCCCGAAGTTGCCCGGGTACACGATGGTGCCCTGTTCCGATGGCGGTGTGTACTGGCCTTCGTAGCGCAGGGACTGGAACTTGATGCGGCAAATCATCTGGTCGATGGCGGTGGCCCCCCACATATCGGACGCTTTCAGGGGCGGCGGCCGGAAACTAAGCGCGGATACCGGCTGCGTAGGGGCCGCATAATCTCCCTCGATCGTGCCTTGCGGCGCCTCCTGTTCAGTGATGGGAATCAGAGCGTCGCCGGTTTCGCGGTTGAGTACGTAGACGTCCCCCTGTTTAGTGGGTACCACCAGCCCTGGCTGCACCCCATCCCTGGTTTCGATGTCCACCAGGCTCGGTTGCGCGGGGGTATCCATATCCCAGAGATCGTGATGCACAAATTGTTGTACCCACTGCACCTCGCCGGTTTCAAGGCTCAAGGCCACAACCGAGGAAGCGTAGGTTTCTTCCTCCGGCGTGCGGTACATGCCCAGTTGGTCCGGAGTCCGGTTTCCCATAGGGAAATACACCATGCCCAGCTCTTCGTCAGCACTGGCTATCGACCAGCTGTTGGGAGAGCTGGTGGAATAGGTGTCTTCGGCTGCGATGGGTTGGGTCTGATCCGGGTTGGCCGGATCCCAGTTCCACACCAGTTGGCCGGTTTTGGCGTCATAGGCGCGGATGACGCCCGATGGCGAGTTAATGTCATAGTTGTCGTTAACTGAACCGGCCACGACAACCAAACCGTTGGCCACGACCGGTGGTGACGTGGAGTAGTAATAGCCATCCTGGCGATAGGGCATGTTGTGCATCAGGTCCAGTTCCCCATTGTCTGCGAAATGACTGCAACGGGCGCCGGTTGCCGGATCCAGTGCCAGCAGCCGGGCATCGGAGGTAGGCAGGAAGAGCTGCGCATCGCAGGCAACGCTTTGCAGGTCCTCGGCGGGCCCCTGAGCTGTCTCCACGGGGAGAAGGTCGGTCAGTCCCTCTGCCGGTGGCAGATAGGAGACGCCCCGGCAGGTCTGGTGCTGACGCTGGCTTTCCGGCGGCACTTTGGCGTCGTAGACCCAGCGCTCCGTGCCGTCGTCCGCATCCAGCGCGACCAGCCAGTTGTGGGGGGTACACAGGTAGAGCGTATTGCCAACTTTCAGGGGCGTCGCCTGATAGGTGGTTTCAGTGACGTCGTCCGGCCCCTTGCGATCGCCGGTCTGGTATTCCCAGGCCTGTTCCAGGTTTGCGACGTTGTCGGGGGTGATCTGGTCCACGGGGGAGTAACGCTGCCCCAGGTTGCTGCGGCCATAGCTGAGCCAGTCGCCTTCGGGCACTTCGCCAAGGCGAGGATTGCCGATAACGGATTCGGCGTTGAGCTCACCTTCGATACGGTGGGCGTCATAGGGAATACTGGCCACGGTGAATAGCCCGACCACCACCCAGGCCAGGGCAAGGGTAGCCGCACCATGTCGTTGCCCGGCCACCGGGAAAAGCAATGGGATTGCGAGTACCAGGAGCACCCCGAGCCTTGAAGCCAGTGGCCACCAGTCAAATCCTGCTTCCCAGTATGCCCAGACGGCGGTGGCAACCAGCAGAAGGGCATAGAGTATCTGAGCGAAGGCGCGGCGGGATTTCAGCACCACGGCGATTGCGATCAGTGTTGCTCCGGCCAGCGTGTAGTACCAGCTGCCACCCAGGGAAATCAGCCAGACACCGCCTATAAGCAGGGGCAGTCCAAAAAGGAAAAGGATAATGGTCAGTAAAAGCATGAGGCTGAAAACTCCTTTTCTCGGACGTTGGTATGTCTTTGAGTAAAGGGGGCGGCACAGGCCCGGTCAAGTCCGGTTTGTATGAATGCCCCCAAGCACTTACCGCAACCAGTTGCGCAGCTTGGTGGCGAGCAGCTCCGCATCGGAAAGGGCGTCTCGCTCCCGCAGCAGCCTTGCCAGCACATCGGGCCTGTCGGTGATGATGTTATCAACACCCATATCCACAAACCGCGACATCGCCACCGGTTGGTTCACTGTCCATACGTGAAGTTCATTGCCGTCCCGGTGAGCCCTTGCCACGGCGGCCGGGGTTGCGCGATTCAATCGCAACCCCAGGATGTCGTAGTTGTCTTCCCACAAGGGCCCGATCACAAACTGGGCCAGCAGGGCTGTTTTCAGTTCGGGCTCCAGCTGTCTCACTTCCTGCAGGGTTGCCCAGTCTGCGGCGGCAACCACCGTGCCTTCCACAAAGTCTTTGTCCTGCAATAGCTCGACGACGGCGCGAGTGAGATTGGGGGTGTTGCGATCGGGTTTCAGGTCCACGAATAACCCGGCACGGCCACGAACCGACTCAATCGCCTGGGCAAGGGTGGCTACGCGTTCATTCCCGAAGGCATCGTCAAACCAGCTGCCGGCATCCCGGTCGCGGATGTCATCGTACGTCACCTCACTGATTCGCTCCTTCAAACCGAATACGCGCTTCATGTCAGAGTCGTGCCAGAGCACAGGTACACCGTCCGCGGTGATTTGAACGTCGATTTCAATATAGTCAGCACCGTCCCTGATGGCCTGCTCAATAGCGCTGAGCGTATTTTCGGGCGCCTGGAAGGCACTGCCGCGATGGGCGGTGATGGTGACCTGTTCCCGTTGGCCCAGAGAGTCCACCACAAACCAGGCCTGGGACAGTGCCAGAATGACCACCAGGGCTTCCGCAACCCAGGCCTTGGGGCCCGCGTTGTCCGGCATCGGGTAGCGAAGCGAGGGCTCCGGTGCGGGCAGGCTGTTGCCGCTTGCCCGGTGGTACAGGCTGACGATGAAAGCACCATAGGCGGCTGCCGCAAAGAAGGTCACCGCAATACCGATCAGGATGTAGCTGGCAATGAAAATGAAGACAGCGGGCACCAGTATGTCTGTCCGGTCGGGCAGGGTTGCGAACAGCGCGGTGGCGATATGATCAAACCCGAGAGTGACCAGAATCGGCAGCAGGATCACCATGGTCAGGCCGGAGATCAGTACGCCGGTGGCGTGTCCGCGGTGGCCCCGGGTCAGTCGGGTGCTTTCTCTCAGGGCATCCAGGGGGCGTTGGCTCTGCAACATCAGGCAAGGGACCGCCAGGATCCAGCGCAGGTAAAGCGTACCGTTGCAGATAGCCAGGCCGATCAGGGAGAGGGTGGCGCCCGCAGCAAACCACCAGAGTTCCGGTGGTTTCTCCAGGCGCAGCAGGTAGGGATCGTACGACGCCAGCAGCCATACCCAGGCAAGTGCGATTGCGGTCAGAAAGGGCAGTGCGATCAACAGGTGGGTAAGCACCTGGATCACGGTTAACTGGAATAGCGCGAGGCTTTTGCGCGCCGCCCCCCAGAGCGCGTTCAGGGCGGTACGGTAATGCCGGCACGGAGGCGATGCGGCGATCAGGGTCATGCCAGCCTGCTGCAACAGGATCACCAGGACGGTGAGGTTCAGAGTCACCACCACCCACACCAATCCCCCCGGCGAGATCAGAAACTCGAGAATCCCCCCGGTGCTGATCGCGGCCCGACCAGTGACTGGCCTCAGGGAGGCCAGTGCCCAGGTGATAGCCGGGGTGAGCACCGCCATGGCCAGACCTGAAAAGAACAGGTGAAGGGTGAGCAGGGCACGGCGTCGGGTGTGCAGGATATTCAGTGTGCTGGTGATCAGTGTTTTCATGGTTCCCGGACTTCAGGACGCTGAATGTGTTGCCGGTGTATGAGGCTAGTTCTCCGTCGGCTCCGGCACGGTTGCATTTTCAAACAGTGCCAGCCGGTCCTCCAGTGACAGGAACGGTGGCTCGTCGGATTCCTGGAAGGTGCCAAACATACGTTTTGGATCGAAAGACCAGGACGTGCAGCGCGTCAGCATTTCGGTACATGCCAGTAATTGCCCGCTTTCACGAAGGAAATACTTGAGCCCGGTGTAAGTGTCTGCCAGCAGGATATCCCGTCGCTGGCGATCGTTGGAGACCAGCAGGCTGCGGCCAATCATGCTGCCCGCCTGTTCACCATGGCCGGTGACATCCAGGATGGTCATGGGGATGTCCAGTTGAGCGGTAATGGCATTCTTGTTGGCGTAGCGGGACAGATCCTTTTGCTCAGGGGGACGGACTGCCAGCGCCCCCATATTGCTGTTGAGGGGCAGGGTTTCGTGGTCGGTGCGCACAAAGCCCCCTGATTCGTCGGAGGTCAGGATCACCAGGGTGTTGTCCAGGATGCCGGCGGCCTCGAGTTGCTCCAGGAAGTTCCCCAGGGTCTTTTCCATCACTTTCATTGCGTCCCGGCGCGCTTCCTGTGGCTTCACGATCTTGTTTTCATCGGATTCTTCACCGGCCGCGGCCCGATCCGTCTCCATTTTCTCCTCGGCTGCTTCACCAATGTTAAACGGATGGTGGGTGCCTACGTTGAGCAGGGTGACAAACCACGGCGAGGTTTCCTGATCCAGTGCCAGGAGGCGATCGGCAACATCGGCGAAGTACTCCGGGTCCGGCGGCCCCCAGCCCTCCATGTCATCCCCGTTGTCAAAACGTTCGGCGCCGGTTACATCCATGAACCCCGCCCTGGGCATGAATTCGTCTTTTTTCATATAGGTTATCGGTGCGGCCTGCCAATAGGCCGTGTGGTAACCCTGGGCCTTCAGTTTGCCCGGCAGGCAGTCGGGACTGACGCGCTCCTCGGCCACGTCCAGCATTTTGGTGGAGGCCCGGCGAAAATCCGGGTAACGCCCGCAGATGATGGTGAAGGTTCCCCGGTCTGTCTGGCGCTCCATACTGAGCGTATTGCGATAGAGCCGGAAACCCCGGTTTTTCAGGACGCCCTCCAGATGTTCAAGCCGGACAGCGGGCTCCAGTTCATGATATTGGCTGACACTGGGGAAGTAACCGCCGGACAGGCCTTCAATCATGATCAGCAGCACGTTCGGATGCCTGTCGTTGGGGCGCGACGTGACCTGCTGGTGAAAAAAGTTGGTACGTACTTCCAGGCTTTCGTCCGCTTCTACGGCTTCGTCACCTATCACGATGCCCAGGGGATTGATGATGGCTCCGGGAATCTGGGCAAACAGGCTGGCGACCACATTATTGGCTGGCGTGGTCAGACTGGGGAAAGAAAGGCTATACACCAGTATAACGGCGGCAGCCGCTGTGATCAGTGGCGTGCTACTCTCCGGCGGCACGGGCACCAGCGCACGGTGGATACGGTGAAGGACCCAGGCGAAGGCAATATAGGCGGGCAGGAGAAACAGGTAGACGTTGATCAGGCTGCCACTGATAAAGGTCGGGTTCATACCCTTGCCGGCGAAAGCCAGCTGAAACAGCGTGCCGTGTGTGGTCAGATGCATGCCTGCAACGTAGGCAGCGCAACCCAGCAGGATCACCAACAGGGCACGGAACGGCCCCTTGGTAAGAGTCAGCAACACCCCGAGTATGAAGGCGCCGGCCAGGTCGCCAGCCAGGGTACCGACGGGGCTGGGCCAGACACCGCTCTGGAGAATCAGACCGGCTCGCACCAGCAAAAGCCAGCCGAAGGCCAGCAATACCGTCAACAGAAAGCGACGATCCGTGAGGACCGTTAAAAATCTCATGGGGCTGACTTTCCTGTGCAAAGTGTTTCCATACAGTATGCTTGAGTGTTCTCGGGCTTCAACTCTTTGGCTGAGCTGAGGCGGCTCTGTGTCGCAGAATTAATCTTGGGGACATCGTATTCGGTGTTTAAATGTGGGCGGTAGCGACTGTTTGTCAGGAAGGGAGGATCAGGGTTTTGCGCACGATGGTGGTTGGCCTGTTGTTGGGGTTCGCGATTCTGTTGCTGGTCGATGGGACCACCCGAGGGCAGCGCGCGCTGGATTTGTCCCTTACCGAAGCCGAGCTGGCGTGGATCGGCCAGCGGGTGTTCCAGAATGAATGCGCCGGCCGGCAGGAGTGCCTTGTGCACTGGAACCAGGGCGAGGCGTTTCCTTCGCTCGGCATTGGGCATTTCATCTGGTATCCGGAGGGGGTCGACGAACGATTTGTCGAGAGCTTTCCAGCGCTGGTCTCCTTTATGAAAGAGCGAGCGGTGGCGGTGCCCGAGTGGCTCAGCAATACCGCGCCCTGGCCGGACCGGGGCGCATTCCAACGAGTGGCGGACAGCCCTCAGGTTGAAGCGTTGCGCCGGTTCCTGGCCGAAACCAAGGGGCTTCAGGCAGAGTTTATCCTGCAGCGGGCCCGCTCTTCTATGAAGGCTGTTGTTGCGGCGGCGCCAGAAGGGGAGCGGTCACTGATCCGGGAGCGTCTGGCGGCTTTGATTTCGACACCGGGGGGTGCCTATGCCCTGCTGGATTACGTGAATTTCAAAGGGGAAGGGCTGTCCGCTGCCGAAGCCTATCGCGGAGAGGGGTGGGGGTTACTACAGGTGTTACGGGCGATGTCCGGACCGGATGACGGAACGATGCTCGAGCAATTCCGGAGCGCGGCCGCGACAGTGCTGACCCGGCGGGCCAACAATGCCAGCGATCCCATCGAGAAAGAGCGCTGGCTACCTGGCTGGCTCAAGCGGCTCGACACCTACCGGGAGCCGCCTGAGTCCGTGCTATGACCGCCTTTCTCAGAGCGGCTGCTTGTCCAGTACGGGTTCCTTTCCAGGCTCAACGCTGAGCCACCAGACATGCTTATCCCAGTCGCCCAGCACAATGCGTTTGGCCGGCTTGCCATTGGCTTCCAGCTGATGCTCCGCAGGGCGATGGGTGTGGCCGTGGATCAGCCGTTGCACACCGTGCTCTTCCATGACCTTGACCACCTCTTCCGGGGTGACGTCCATGATGAACTCGTCCTTGCCCTGGTTTTTCGCCATGCTGATCTCCCGTAACTGGCGGGCCATCTGCTGGCGGTCTTCCAGGGGACGCTGGAGGATCATCTGCTGCCATTGCGGGTTGCGCATGTTCTCGCGGAACTTCTGGTATTCCACGTCGGCGGTACACAGGCTGTCACCGTGCATCAGCAGGGTGGGGGTGCCATATAGATCCACCACAGTGGGGTCGTCCAGCAGTGTGGCCCCGGCGCGAGCGCAAAAGTCCTCACCAATCAGGAAGTCACGGTTACCGTGCATCAGGAAAATGGCGGTGCCGCTGTCGCTGAGAGTCTTCAGCGCCTTGGCAACCTGCTCCTGTAGCGGGGTACGTTCATCGTCCCCGATCCAGGCCTCAAAGAAATCCCCCAGGATGTAGAGCTGTTCCACACCACGGGCGCGATTTTCCAGAAACCCGAGAAACGCGTCGGTAATGTCCGGCCTGGACTCTTCCAGGTGAAGGTCGGAAATGAACAGCGTGGTCACGCCGCGCCTCCGTCCCCGACTACCTCCGCCTTTTCGATCACCACGTCTTCGGCGGGAACGTCCTGATGGCCGGCACGCATGGTGGTACGCACGGCGCGGATGGCGTTCACCGTGTCCATGCCGTCAACGACCTTGCCGAACACACAGTAGCCCCAGCCTTCTGCGTTCTTTGCAGTGTGATCCAGAAAACCGTTGTTCTCGACGTTGATGAAAAACTGGGCCGTTGCGGAGTGCGGGTCCATGGTGCGGGCCATGGCCACGGTGCCCTGCATGTTGCTGAGCCCGTTGTCGGCCTCATTCTGGATCGGCTCCCGGGTTTTGCGTGGTGTCATGCCCGGCTCGAATCCGCCGCCCTGAACCATGAAGTTGCTGATAACACGATGAAAAATCAGTCCGTCATAGAAGCCGTCACGCACATACTGCTCGAAATTCTTGGCGGTTTCCGGGGCTTTTTCGTAGTCCAGTTCCAGTGTGATGTCACCGTGGGAGGTTTTCAGCAGAATCATCAGGGTTTCCTGTTCAGAAGGTTGAATATCGATAGAGGACACATTGTACTGAAGAGTTTCTGCGTGTGCATGAGTTAGGGCAGTATTTGTGAGTATAATACGCGGTTTCAGATCCACTCCCTTTTAACTAGAGAACCTATGAGCGCCGAGTCGAAGAAAGCCCATAACTTTATCCAGAGCCTGATCGAAGACGCGATTGCCAAAGGCGAGCACACCGGCCAGGTGGTGACACGGTTCCCGCCGGAGCCGAACGGCTACCTGCACGTCGGGCATGCCAAGTCCATTTGCCTGAATTTTGGTATTGCCGACACCTTTGGTGGTGAGTGCAACCTGCGTTTTGATGACACCAATCCCGAGAAGGAATCCCAGGAGTACATTGATGCCATCAAGCAGGATGTGGAGTGGCTGGGCTACACCTGGGGCGGCGAGGTTCGTTATGCCTCCGATTACTTCGATACCATCTATAACTTTGCTGAAGAGTTGATTGCCAAGGGCAAGGCGTACGTGTGCGCGCTGACGGCGGACCAGATGGCGGAATTCCGGGGTTCCCTGAAGACTCCGGGCAGAGACAGTCCCTACCGCGACCGTCCGATCGACGAGAGCCTGCAGCTGTTCCGTGATATGCGCGACGGCAAATACCAGAACGGTGAGCTGGTGCTGCGGGCCAAGATTGATATGGCGTCTCCCAATATCAACCTGAGGGATCCGATTCTGTACCGCATCCGCTACGCGGACCATCACCAGACCGGTGACAAGTGGTGCATCTACCCGATGTACGACTTCACCCACCCGATTTCCGATGCCATGGAGGGGGTCACCCATTCCCTGTGCACACTGGAATTCGAGGATCATCGACCGCTCTACGACTGGGTGCTGGAGAACATTTCCGCTCCGTGCCAGCCACGGCAGATTGAATTTGCCCGGTTGAACCTGAATTACACCATCACCTCCAAGCGCAAGCTCAAGCGCCTGGTGGATGAAGGCTTTGTGGACAGCTGGAACGACCCGCGCATGCCTACCATTTCCGGCATGCGCCGCCGCGGTTATACGCCGGAATCCATCCGCACCTTCTGCGACATGATCGGTGTCAACAAGGCGGGCGGCACTGTGGATGTGGGCATGCTGGAACACGCCATCCGTGAGGATCTCAACACCCGCGCGCCGCGCGCTATGTGTGTGATGCGGCCGTTGAAGGTCACCCTGACCAACTATCCGGCGGACAAGACTGAAACCCTGGTGTTGCCGGTTCATCCGCAAAACCCGGACATGGGGGAGCGGGAAGTGACCTGGAGCCAGACGCTCTATATCGACCGCGAGGACTTCGTCGAGGAACCTCCCCGCAAGTGGAAGCGCCTGGCGCCGGATCAGGCGGTCCGCCTGCGTGGCGGTTATGTCATGACCTGCCGTGAGGTTATCCGGGATGACAGCGGTGAGATCGTCGAACTCAAGTGCGAATACGATCCGAACACTCTGGGGGTGAATCCGGAAGGCTACAAGCCGAACGGGGTGGTTCACTGGGTGTCTGCCACGGACAGTGTCGAGGTCGACATCAATCAATACGACCGGCTGTTCAACCACGAGTCTCCGGACAGCGACAAGGACGGTGATTTCGTCGACCACATCAACCCGGAGTCCCTGGTGCGCCTGAGCGGTGCCCGCGCCGAAAAAGGGTTGGCGGAGCCTCATACGGATCTGCCGTACCAGTTTGAGCGTGAAGGTTATTTCTTCTGTGACCAGGAGCAAACCGAAAGCGCCGGTCGTCCGGTGTTCAACCGCACCGTAACGCTTCGTGATTCCTGGGGTAAGGGGGGCAAGTGATTCGTATACACAACACGCTCACGCAGCAAAAGGAAGAGTTCAAACCCATCGAACCGGGCAAGGTGCGCATGTATGTGTGCGGCATGACCGTGTACGACTACTGCCACCTGGGCCACGCCCGGGTGCTGGTGGCTTTCGATGTGATCACCCGTTACCTGCGCCATCGTGGTTATGACGTGCACTACGTGCGCAACATTACCGACATCGACGACAAGATCCTGCGCCGGGCGGATGAGAACGGCGAGGTTTACACCGACCTGACCGAACGCATGATCGCGGCCATGCACGAGGACGAGGCTCGCCTGGGCGTACTCTCCCCGACGGAAGAGCCCCGCGCCACGGCTTACATCGATGAGATCATTGCGATGATCCACAAGCTGGTCGCCAGTGGCCACGCCTATGCCGCGGATAACGGCGATGTTTACTTTGCTGTGGAGTCGTACAAAGACTACGGCAAGCTCAGCAAGAAAAAGCTGGAAGACCTGGTGGCCGGCGCCCGGGTGGATGTGCAGGAAGCCAAGCGCAGCCCGGCGGATTTCGCTTTGTGGAAAGCCGCGAAGCCGGGCGAGGTAAGCTGGGAGTCTCCCTGGGGGGATGGCCGGCCGGGCTGGCATATCGAGTGCTCGGCGATGTCCAACTGCTGCCTGGGTGAAACCTTCGATATCCACGGTGGTGGGCCGGATCTACTGTTCCCGCACCATGAGAACGAAATCGCCCAGTCAGAATGCGCCAACGGCCATACCTTCGTGAACACCTGGATGCACGCCGGTGCGATTCGGGTGAACAAGGAGAAGATGTCCAAGTCCCTGGGCAACTTCTTCACCATCCGCGAGATACTGGAGAAGTACCCGCCGGAGATCGTGCGTTACTTCCTGGTATCCAGCCACTACCGCAGTCAGGTGGATTACTCGGAAGAGAGTCTGGCGGAGGCCGGCCGCACCCTCACGAAGCTTTACCATGCCCTGCGTGGGGTGATTCCGGCCAAGGACGTGGCGGAGACTGAGCACGACAAGCGTTTCGAAGAAGTTATGGATGATGATTTCAATACCGCCGGAGCCATAGCCGTGCTCCATGCCGTGGCCAATGAAATCAATCAGCACCGTCGTGAAGGTGAGGACGAGGAGGCCAGGCAGGCTGCGGCCGTGCTGGTCCGTCTCGGCGGCGTGCTGGGGCTCTTGCAGCAGGACCCGGAAGCCTTCTTCCAGGCGGACACCGGTGGAGAGCTGACCTCCGGGGAGATCGAGGCCATGATTCAGGCCCGTGCGGAGGCTCGCAAGGCAAAAAACTTCGCCGAAGGTGATCGCATCCGCGACGAACTGGCGGAGAAAGGCATCATTCTTGACGATTCTCGTGAAGGAACGACTTGGCGTCGGGGCTGACCTTGTACGGATTTTCCCGTACAATCCCGCGCTCACTTAGAAACAACTCCCCTGTCAGAGGGAGTCGGGAAATTAACCCACTGAGGCAGACAACGATGACAGAACGCGTACAAGTCGGCGGCATTCAGGTCGCGAAGAATCTGTATGATTTCGTGAACAACGAAGCGATTCCGGGAACCGGAGTTGATGCAGACAAATTCTGGGCTGAATTCGACAAGATCGTGAACGAGCTGGCGCCGCGTAACCGCGAACTGCTGGCCAAACGCGATGCCATTCAGGAAAAGATGGACAGCTGGAACCGCGACCACAAGGGTCAGAAGCTGGACATGGCCGAGTACAAATCTTTCCTGAAGGACATCGGCTACCTGGTTGACGAGCCGGGCGAGTTCAAGATCTCCACTTCCAATGTGGATCCGGAAGTCGCCACCATGGCTGGTCCGCAACTGGTGGTTCCGATCATGAACGCCCGCTTTGCCCTGAACGCAGCCAACGCCCGCTGGGGTAGCCTGTACGACGCGCTGTACGGCACCGACGCCATCTCCGAAGAGGGTGGTGCGGACAAAGGCCGCGGCTACAACCCGGTCCGCGGCGCCAAGGTTATCGAGTTTGCCCGCAACCTGCTGGACAGCTCTGCTCCGCTGGCTTCCGGCAGCCACAAGGATGCCGCCAAGTATCTGGTTGAAGCTGGCAAGCTGGTGGTCAAGCTGCAGAACGGCGAAACCACTGGTCTGAAAGACGAAGCCGGCTTTGTTGGCTACACCGGCGCTGCTGATGCGCCGACCGGCGTGCTGCTGGTCAAGAACGGCATGCACTTTGAAATCCAGATTGACGCCAGCCACCCGATTGGTAAAGACGACGGCGCCAACGTGAAAGACGTACTGATGGAGTCCGCGCTGACCACCATCATGGACTGTGAAGATTCTGTTGCTGCCGTGGATGCGGACGACAAGGCCCTGGCTTACCGCAACTGGCTCGGCCTGATGAAGGGCGACCTGCAGGAAACCTTCGAGAAGGGCGGCGAACAGCTGACCCGTAAGATGAACGCTGATCGCGGCTACACTGCACCTGACGGCGGCGAGCTGAGCCTGAAGGGTCGCAGCCTGATGTTCATCCGTAACGTGGGTCACCTGATGACCAACCCGGCGGTGCTGCTGAAAGACGGCAGCGAGATTCCGGAAGGTCTGATGGACGGCCTGATCACGTCCCTGATCGCCATTCACGATCTGAAGGGCAACGGCAAGTTCCAGAACAGCACTACCGGCTCCATGTACATTGTGAAGCCGAAGATGCATGGCCCGGAAGAAGTGGCGTTCACCAACGAATTCTTCGGTCGTGTTGAAGATGCCCTTGGTCTGCCGCGCTTTACCCTGAAAGTCGGCATCATGGACGAAGAGCGTCGTACCACGGTGAACCTGAAAGCCTGTATCCACGCAGCCAAAGAGCGTGCGGTATTCATCAACACCGGCTTCCTGGACCGTACCGGTGATGAGATTCATACCTCTATGGAGCTGGGTCCGTTTATCCGTAAGGGGCCAATGAAGCAGGCAACCTGGATCAACGCGTACGAGCAGTGGAACGTGGACATCGGTCTGGAGACCGGTTTCCGTGGTGTGGCGCAGATCGGTAAGGGCATGTGGGCCATGCCGGACCTGATGGCAGGCATGCTGGAAGCCAAGATCGGTCACCCGAAAGCTGGCGCCAATACGGCCTGGGTACCGTCCCCGACCGCTGCCACCCTGCACGCGACCCATTACCACCAGGTATCGGTGGCGGACATCCAGAAAGAGCTGGAGAGCCGCACCCGCGCCAACCTGGACGACATCCTGACCGTGCCGGTCATGGACGATCCGAAGTCACTGTCTGCTGAAGATGTTCAGCAGGAGCTGGACAACAACGCCCAGGGCATCCTGGGTTACGTTGTGCGCTGGATCGACCACGGCGTTGGTTGCTCCAAGGTGCCGGACATCAATGACGTGGGTCTGATGGAAGACCGCGCTACCCTGCGGATTGCTTCCCAGTTGCTGTCCAACTGGCTTTACCACGGCATTTGCTCGGAAGAGCAGATCATGGAAACCATGAAGCGCATGGCCGCCGTGGTCGACAAGCAGAATGCCGCTGACCCGTCGTACCGCGCGATGGCCGGAAACTTCGATGACAGCATTGCCTTCCAGGCAGCGTTGGATCTGGTTCTGAAGGGCCGCGAGCAGCCGAACGGCTACACTGAGCCGCTTCTGCATGCCTACCGCCTGAAGGCGAAGGCCAAGTACGGCCAGTAAGTTTTAGCCGTGCAACAAAAAGCCCCGCTTTCGAGCGGGGCTTTTTTGTGGGGAGCCTTCAGGGCTTTGTCGGATTACGGCTGCGCCTAATCCGACCTACGGGAGGGGGGCTGGAGCTTGTAGATGTAGGTCGGATTAGCGAAGCGTAATCCGACAGAACCGCAGGCTTAGTCCTTATGCAGCTCATTCGCCGCGTACAGGGTATTCTCCAGCAGCGTCGCAATCGTCATCGGCCCCACACCGCCGGGCACCGGCGTAATATAGGCGGCACGTTCTGCTGCGACCTCAAAATCCACATCACCCCGCAACTTGCCGTCTTCCATGCGGTTGATGCCCACATCAATCACCGTGGCCCCGGGTTTCACCCATTCGCCTTTAATCAGGCCGGGCTTGCCCACGGCGGCAATCAGGATATCGGCTTCGCCCACAAACTTCTCCAGGCTGGGGGTGAAGCGGTGGCAGATCGTGGTGGTGGCGCCTTTCAGTAGCAGTTCCATGATCATGGGGCGACCGACAATGTTGGATGCGCCGACAATGACCGCGTGCTGGCCCTTGTAAGGTGTGTCGATGCTGTCCAGCAGGGTAATGACTCCCGCCGGTGTGCAGGGGCGTAGAGCCGGTTTGCGCTGCACCAGGCGACCGATATTGAATGGGTGAAAGCCATCCACATCCTTGTCGGGGCGGATTTTGAGCAGAATCGGGTCAGCGTCGAGATGGGCCGGCAGAGGCAGTTGCACAAGAATGCCGTCCACGGATGGGTTCTCATTGAGTTCGTCTATCAGCGCCTCCAGGGTCTCCTGGGAGGTGTCTTCCGGAAGGTCATAGGACAGCGACAGGATGCCTGCCTCGTCGCATGCCTTGCGCTTGTTGCCGACGTATACCTGTGAGGCGGCGTCGTTGCCGACCAGAACTACGGCAAGCCCCGGGACTCTCAGCCCTTGCTGTTTACGGGTTTCCACGCCGGCGGCAACCTGCTGGCGAACCTTGGCGGCAATCTCTTTTCCATTGATCAGTTTGGCGCTCATGTCTCTGTACTTGTCGGTTGGGCAAAAATGAAGGCTGCGCATTGTCTCATGCTTCGATCAGAACTCCAATTGGCCACATGCCTGAGGTGGAGGGCAGGGAACTTATTCTGGGCGCATCGGTCATTTAATTCGTTGCCGCTTCAATCAATTTCCAAATCCGTGTTGACGGCAGGGGCCGGCGCCGGTAATATGCGCGCCAACTTTGCTGAGGCACTTGTTGTTCAGTTCAGACGGGGTATAGCGCAGTCTGGTAGCGCGCCTGCTTTGGGAGCAGGATGTCGGGAGTTCGAATCTCTCTACCCCGACCACTTTTCTGGATATTCAGGTGGGCGAACGGTCAAGCGCCCGTAGCTCAGCTGGATAGAGCACCCGCCTTCTAAGCGGGTGGTCGCAGGTTCGAGTCCTGCCGGGCGCGCCATAAAGTCGTCGGCTTGGTCCGCACCGGGGTCGCCGAACCAGCAAAGTTGATGTGAAGATGTGAGTGCCGAAAGGCATGCTCCAATGTGGTGGACGTAGCTCAGTTGGTAGAGCTCAGGATTGTGACTCCTGCGGTCGAGGGTTCGAACCCCTTCGTCCACCCCACTTTTCTTTCAGACTTGATTTCCGCGTTTGTTGAGTTTCATGATGACAGTGGTCATCGGTAATTCTGCATTCTGTTGTGCGAGAGTGGCGGAACTGGTAGACGCGCTGGATTTAGGTTCCAGTGGGGCAACCCGTGAGAGTTCGAGTCTCTCCTCTCGCACCACCCCCCCTTTCTTTTTTGTTTTTCGTCCCCACCTTTGTCGTTACAAAGCCAGAATGTCGATGCAACTGCTGAAAGTGCCTGTGACAGGTGATTCTCTCGGCGGGGCAAACCGTGATAAACTACCGGCTTTTAATTTTCGGTCCTTTTGCGGGAAACTGCCCGGGGACGGACTTTTAGGTTTAATTTCATTCACATACTGAACCTGTAATTTGAGGATCTTCCATGCAAGTGTCTGTTGAAACGACCTCCAACATCGAGCGTCGCATGACGATTGGTGTGCCCGCCCAGGAAATTGATCAGGCGGTTCAGAAACGCCTGCAGGAAACTGCCCGTACTGTACGCCTGAACGGTTTTCGTCCGGGTAAGGTGCCCATGAGCGTGGTCAAGCGTCGTTTCGGTGCCAGTGTCCGCCAGGAAGTCGTTGGCGAGGTTATGCGTGATACCTACATCAAGGCACTGCAGGAGCAGGACATCAATCCGGCGGGCTGGCCGAACCTTGAGCCGACCGTGATGGAAGAGGGCAAGGATCTGGAATTCGTTGCCACGTTTGAAGTGCTGCCGGAAATCGAGCTGGGCGATCTGAGCAAGATCTCCGTTGAGAAGCTGACCGCCGAAATTGCCGACAAGGATATCGACAACATGATCGATAACCTGCGTCGTCAGCAGGCCACCATGAAGGAAGTCAAGCGCAAGTCCAAGAACAAGGACATTGTGACCATCGACTTCAAAGGCTTCATCGATGGTGAGGAATTCGAAGGTGGTGCGGCTGAAGGGCACCGTCTGACCCTGGGTTCCGGCCAGATGATCCCCGGTTTCGAGAAGGGCATTGTCGGCGGCAAGACCGGTGAAGACCTGGAAATCGAGGTAACCTTCCCGGAGGACTACCAGAATGAAGATCTGGCGGGTAAGCCGGCCAAGTTTGAAATCAAGATTCACAAAGTTGAAGAGCCGCAGCTGCCGGAACTGAATGAAGAATTCTTCAAGAAGTTCGGCATTGAGGCCGAAGACGAAGCCACTTTCCGTGAGGAAGTGAAGAAGAACATGGAGCGTGAGCTCAAGCAGGCTGTTTCAAACAAGGTCAAGAACGACGTGGTCGATGGCCTTCTGGAAACCACCGAGCTGGACATTCCGGCTGCCCTGGTGGACCAGGAAATCGATCGCCTGCGCCAGGACGCGGTTCAGCGTTTCGGTGGCCAGGTTGATTTCCAGCAGCTGCCCAAGGAAATCTTTGAAGAGCAGGCCAAGCGTCGCGTGAAGACCGGCCTGCTGTTCCAGGAAGTGGTCAAGAAGAACGACCTGAAAGCCGATCCGGCCAAGGTTGACGAAAAGATTCAGGAAATCGCGTCAACGTACGAGCAGCCGGAGGAAGTGGTTGCCCATTTCAACAGCAACCCCGAGCAGAAGTCCCAGATCGAGTCTTCCGTACTGGAAGATCTGGTTGTGGACCATGTGCTCGAGCAGGCCAAGGTCAAGGAAAAGAAGGTCAAGTACGAAGAAGCCGTTCAGGCGGGTCAGCCTCAGCAGGGCTGACTGCTTCGGGACCCTGAATTGGGGGTCCTGTTGGCCGAAATAGGAAAACAGCCGGCATGTCCGGCTGTTTTCATCTTGGCCCGGTGCTGGCAGAGTATAGGGTGTAGAACACTGATAACGCAGTGGCCAGAGGCCACGATCTCATTGTCCAGAAGGAGTTCAGGCGCATCATGACGCAAAAACCTATTGATGGTCCCGCAATGGTAACCAGTTCCGGCCTGGTTCCGATCGTTATTGAGCAAACCGCTCGCGGTGAGCGTTCCTTTGATATCTACTCCCGGTTGCTCAAGGAGCGGGTAATCTTCATGGTGGGTCCGGTCGAGGACCACATGGCCAACCTGATCGTGGCGCAGTTGCTGTTCCTGGAATCTGAAAACCCGGACAAGGACATCCATCTTTATATCAACAGTCCCGGTGGTTCGGTGACTGCGGGCATGTCCATCTACGACACCATGCAGTTTATCAAGCCGGACGTGGCCACGTTGTGCGTAGGGCAGGCCGCCAGCATGGGTGCATTCCTGTTGGCTGGTGGCGCCGAGGGCAAGCGTGCGTGTTTGCCGAACTCCCGGGTGATGATTCATCAGCCGCTGGGCGGTTATCAGGGCCAGGCAACCGATATCGAGATCCACACCCGTGAGATCCTGAAGATCCGCCACACCCTGAATTCCATCCTTGCGCACCATACGGGGCAGGACCTCGATACCATTGCCAAGGACACCGATCGGGACAACTTTATGGATCCTCAACAGGCGAAAGACTATGGCCTGATTGATTCTATACTTGATAAGCGCGTGCCGAATAAATAATACTGAAGGTAATCGCATCATCCTTGGCCGGCGTATTAGCCAGTAACGCCGGCAAACCAAGATCAGAGGTATTTCAATGGCAGATGAAAGAAACGGCAAGGGCGACGATAACGGCAAGTTGCTCTACTGCTCGTTTTGTGGAAAGAGCCAGCATGAAGTCCGTAAGCTCATTGCAGGGCCCTCGGTGTTCATCTGCGACGAGTGCGTTGACCTGTGCAATGACATTATCCGCGAAGAAATTCAGGAGAATACGCAGGAAGAAGCCAGTGATCGTCTTCCGACACCTGCTGAAATCCGCGATACCCTGAATGAATATGTCATCGGACAGGATCGTGCCAAGGTTGTGCTTTCGGTTGCTGTCTATAACCACTACAAGCGTCTGCGCTATGGCGAAGGCAAGGCTGAGGTGGAGCTGGGTAAGAGTAATATCCTGCTGATTGGCCCGACCGGTAGCGGTAAGACCCTTCTTGCCGAGACACTGGCACGCATGCTGAACGTACCTTTCACCATTGCGGACGCCACCACGCTGACCGAAGCCGGTTACGTGGGCGAGGACGTTGAGAACATCATCCAGAAGCTGCTGCAGAAGTGCGATTATGACGTGGACAAGGCCCAGCGCGGCATTGTGTACATCGATGAGATCGACAAGATCTCACGCAAGTCTGACAACCCGTCCATTACCCGGGACGTTTCCGGTGAGGGCGTGCAGCAGGCGCTGCTGAAGCTGATTGAAGGCACGGTTGCCTCGGTGCCGCCCCAGGGTGGTCGGAAGCACCCACAGCAGGAATTCCTGCAGGTGGATACCGGCAATATGCTGTTTATCTGCGGTGGCGCCTTTGCTGGTCTGGACAAGGTGATTCAGGAGCGTTCCGAGCGTAGCAGCATCGGTTTCTCCGCGACGGTCAAGAGCCCGGATGACACCAAGAACACCGGCGACATTATCAAGGATGTCGAAACGGAAGATCTGGTGAAGTACGGCCTGATTCCGGAATTCGTTGGCCGTTTGCCGGTTGTGGCAACGCTGACCGAGCTGGATGAAGAGGCGCTGGTCCAGATTCTGACAGAGCCGAAGAATGCGCTGACCAAGCAGTATCAGAAGCTGTTCGACATGGAAGGCGTGGAACTGGATTTCCGCGAGGATGCGCTGAAGGCGGTTGCCCGCAAGGCCATGGTACGGAAAACCGGTGCCCGCGGGTTGCGTTCCATCATGGAGGCGACCCTGCTGGAAACCATGTACCAGATTCCATCCGAGCATGATGTCACCAAGGTGGTTATCGATGAGAGCGTGATCAGCGGCGATTCTGAGCCGTTCAAGATCTACGCTGGCAGTGACCACGCCAAGGCGGTTCCCGAGGACTGATTCAGTCCCTGGAGTTCCGTCAGCAATAAAAAGGGGCGATTTCGCCCCTTTTTATTCTTCTGTAACCCGCTTTTCCCGCCCTGTTTCGTTTCGTAAAAAGATTGCAATTTTTGCCGACGCCCCAATCATGGGTGATATGCTGAAAGAAACATCGTCAGAGGATTCCTTATGACCCGGATACCTGAAGAGTCTGTGCACGAATACCCGCTGCTTCCCCTGCGTGATGTAGTGGTGTTTCCGCACATGGTCGTTCCGCTGTTTGTGGGACGCGAAAAATCCATCCAGGCGCTGGAAGCCGCAATGGAGGGCAGCAAGGAGATCCTGCTGGTCGCACAACGGGATGCCTCTACCGATGAGCCGGGCCCCGAAGATGTGTTCGATATGGGCACGCTGGCGACTGTGTTACAGATGCTGCGCCTTCCGGACGGGACGGTGAAAGTCCTGGTTGAAGGCAATGCCCGCGCCACGCTGAGCGGTATCGTCGAGGGTGATTACCTGTCCGGCAAAGCGCTCATGATGGATGAAGATACGCTGCCGGAGCGTGAAGAAGACGTTCTGGTCAAAACCCTGATGGATGAGTTTGAAAAGTACGTCAAACTGTCCAAGAAGGTGCCTTCCGAGGTCTCCAACGCGTTGACCGGGATCACCGATGTCGAGCGCCTGGCAGATACCATGGCGGCTCACCTGGAAATGCGCATCCCGGAAAAACAGGAGCTGCTGGAAGCGCTGGATGTGCGCAAGCGCGTTGACCTGCTGCTGGGCAAACTGGACGGCGAGATCGACCTGATCGAGGTTGAAAAGCGTATCCGTGGCCGCGTCAAAAAGCAGATGGAGCGTAGCCAGCGCGAGTATTACCTCAACGAGCAAATGAAGGCTATCCAGAAGGAAATGGGTAACCTGGGCGAGGGTAACAACGACTTCGAAGAGCTTGAGCAGAAGCTTGAGGAAGCTGGCCTGCCAGAAGAGGCCCGCAAGAAGACGGAAGTCGAGTTGAACAAGCTGAAGATGATGTCACCGATGTCGGCCGAGGCCACGGTGGTGCGCGGTTACATCGACTGGATGCTGGCCGTGCCCTGGAAGAAACGCAGCCGCGTCCGTCATGATATCGAGAAGGCCCGCGAGATCCTCGACAGGGACCACTACGGTCTGGATGAGGTGAAGAAGCGCATTCTGGAATACCTGGCGGTACAAAGCCGTGTGAAGAAGGTGAAGGGACCCGTGCTGTGCCTGGTTGGCCCTCCCGGTGTGGGTAAAACCTCGCTGGGCCAGTCCATTGCCCGTGCGACCAATCGCAAGTACACCCGCATGGCGCTGGGTGGTGTGCGTGACGAGGCGGAAATCCGCGGTCACCGCAAGACCTACATTGGCGCTTTGCCTGGCAAGTTGCTCCAGAAGCTGTCCAAGGTCGGGGTAAAAAACCCACTGTTCCTGTTCGATGAGATCGACAAGATGGGTATGGACCATCGCGGCGATCCCGCGTCGGCACTGCTGGAGGTGCTGGACCCGGAGCAGAACCACACCTTTAACGATCATTACCTGGAAGTGGACTACGACCTCTCGGATGTCATGTTCGTGTGTACGTCCAACTCCATGGATATTCCGTCCGCGCTGCTGGATCGCATGGAGATCATTCGCATCCCGGGTTACACCGAAGACGAAAAGGTCAATATCGCCCTGCGCTACCTGCTGCCCAAGCAGGTCAAGGCCAACGGTCTGCGCAAGGATGAGCTCACGATTCCCGAGGAGACCCTGCGGGACCTGATCCGCTATTACACCCGGGAAGCCGGTGTGCGTGGCCTGGAGCGTGAGATTGCGAAGATCTGCCGCAAGGTTGTGCGTGAACACGTTGAAAGTGGCGAGAAGGCCTCTGTGACGCTCTCTCCGGAGGTGTTGGAAGACTATTCCGGTGTCAAACGATTCAAGTACGGGCTGGCGGAAGAAACCAATCAGATCGGTCAGGTGACCGGCCTGGCGTGGACTCAGGTTGGCGGTGAATTGCTGACTATTGAGTGCGCCCTCACCAAGGGTAAGGGGCGCGTGGTGAAAACCGGTTCCCTGGGTGACGTCATGCAGGAGTCCATCCAGACGGCGCTGACGGTGGTCAGAAGCCGGGCACCCGGACTGGGAATCGCGGATGATTTTCACGAAAAGCACGATTTGCACGTGCACGTTCCCGAGGGCGCAACACCAAAAGATGGCCCCAGCGCCGGTATTGGCATGTGTACAGCACTGGTTTCTTCACTCACCAAAATCCCGGTGCGTGCCGATGTTGCGATGACGGGTGAAATCACCCTGCGTGGTCGCGTCCTGCCCATTGGCGGCCTCAAGGAGAAGCTGCTTGCGGCCCATCGGGGTGGTATCAAGACAGTGGTTATCCCGGATGAAAATGTTCGTGATCTCAAAGAGATACCGGACAATATCAAGGAATCACTGGAGATTATTCCGGCGAAATGGATTGACGAGGTTCTGGATGTCGCGTTGGCTTATTCGCCTGAGGCGAGAGCTGCGGATTCGTCCCCCGAAACCGGATCCGGGAAACCGCGGGACGATGATTCCGATACCGCTGAGCGCATAAATACACATTAAACCCTTGATGAGTTGTTGACACGCCGGAGAGCCCATTGGTATAACTGTTTCGCCGTGAAGCAGCCAATACCAAGGGCTCCCGCGCAGTAAGTGCCTATTCCGAACACCGGTTAACAACCGAAAGGAATAAGAAAACTGAAGAATGGAATTCTCTGACCGCTTATGCGATAGTCGAGAACGTCCGAGAAAAAACAAACCAACCTATAACATCTTCAACCTGAAATCGAAGGGGTTTAGTGTGAACAAGTCCGAACTAATCGATGCAATTGCAGAGTCCGCAGATATCTCCAAAGCCGCCGCTGGCCGTGCTCTGGACGCAATGACCAACTCCATCACCGGTGCCCTGAAAAAAGGCGATCAGGTAACTCTGATCGGTTTTGGTACCTTCTCCGTTAAAGAGCGTGCTGCCCGTACCGGTCGCAACCCGCAGACTGGTGCCGAGATCAAGATTCCGGCCTCCAAAGTGCCTGGGTTCAAGGCAGGTAAGGCCCTGAAAGACTCCGTTAAGTAAACGGTTCTTTCTCTGGCGGCGCCGGTCATGCGGGTGCTGCCGGAGCGGTTGGCCCGGGGTCAACTCCGACGCCAGCCAGCTCCAGATGAATTCAAGGCGCATTCCGGACAGGATGCGCCTTTTTACGTTAAGCCTCTTAAATTTCGTCATCTCACGACAAGAATCAGCTCGACTTTGATCAGGGATCCGGGAGAAACATGCTTCAAGATATTCGGGAAAATGCCCAGGGCACCATTGCCAAAATCATCATCGGTCTTTTGATCGTTTCACTCTCCATCTGGGGGATGGATGCAATCGTTGGTGGATTTTCCGGCGAGCCCGAAGTGGCTACCGTAAACGGAGAAGACATCACCGAGCGCGAGTTCCTGCGTGTTGTGCAAATGGAAGGTCAGCGTCGTCTGTCCGAGATGGAGAATCCCGATCCTTCCCTGCTTGATGAAGACCGGATTCGCCGCGATGTGCTCGAGTCGCTGATTCAGCAGCAAGTGCTGATTCAGGACGCCAATGCCCAGGGGCTGGCGCTGTCGGACGAGGACATTGATTCCCTGATTACCCAGATGCCGCAGTTCCAGGTCGATGGCACGTTCAATCGTGACCGTTTCGTGGCTGCCGTTCGCAATATGGGCATGGGCGTGGGTGAGTTTCGTGAAGCCATGCGCAAGCAGTACGTGGTCAACCAGATTCGTGCCGGGATCGCCCAGAGCGGGGTGGTAACCGATGAAAATGTTGCGCAGTTGCTGCGTATTCAGAATCAGACCCGTGATTTCCGGATGCTGACGGTGTCTGCCGAGACCGTTCGTGACGGCGTTGAAGTGAGCGATGCCGAGATCGAAGCCTATTACCAGGACAATATCGATCAATATCGCCTGCCGGAGCGGGTGGACGCTGAATACATCGCACTTTCCCTGGAAGCCCTGGCAGAAACCGTTGAGGTCAGCGACGAGGACCTTGAGGCCTACTACAAGCAACAGGCATCGGAACTGGCAAGCGAGGAGCGTCGCGCAGCTCATATCCTGATTGAGGACGGCGAGAGCGCGTCTGAGACGATGTCTGAGGTTCAGGAGCGCCTGGAGTCCGGCGAAGACTTTGCCGATCTGGCCGAAGAGTTCTCTGTTGACACCCTGTCGGCGGAACAGGGTGGCGATCTGGGTTTTGCGGAACGCGGCATTTATGACGAGGCCTTTGAGGAAGCGCTGTTTGCCCTGGAAAAGGGGGAGATCTCAGAGCCGGTGGAAACCAGCTTCGGGGTGCACCTGATCAAGCTGCTGGATGTTCGTAGCTCCGAGGTGCCGCCACTTGAGGAAATGGAAGCTGAGTTGCGCCGTGAGCTGGCACAGAGCCAGGCCCAGGATCGCTTTGCCGAGGTCCGCACCCAGCTGGCCGACTCCGCCTATGCGGCCGACGATCTCAACGCGCCGGCGCAGGAGCTGGGGCTGGAGATCCGCGAAACGGACGGTGTGACCCGGGATGGCGGCGACGCGCCCTTTGACCACGCCGGCCTGGTTCGCCAACTGTTTTCCGACGATGTCCTGAAGGATCGTTTCAACACCGAACTGATTGGTGTTGGTGACAATGTGTCGGTGGTTGCCCGTGTGAAGACTTATTACGAAGCCGAGGAGCAACCACTGGAAGCCGTGCGTGACGAGATTCGTATGGCACTGCTGGAGCAGAAGACCCGGGAAGCACTGAGAGAGCGTGCGGATACCCTGATTGCCGAGCTGGAGTCTGGCAAGGAGCCGGAAGAGATGGGTGTTGGTGACTGGCAGTCTTATGAAGATCAGCCACGAAACAACCCCATTCTTGGGGGCGCGATCATGTCCGGAGTCTTTTCTCTCGAGCGTCCGGAAGGCGACCAAGCGGTCTTTGGCTCGGTCCTGTCGGATGACGGCATCGCCATTATTGCCCTTGAGGCGGTGAATGAAGGGGACGCGAGCCGGGAAGGGGAGGAGTTCAGCCAGCTTCGTAACTTCCTGGCGTCACTGGAAGGCCAGCGAGAATACCGGGCTTATCAGCAATACCTCCGGGAGAGCGCTGAAGTCGAGCGCCAGTAAATGAAAAAGGCACCCGTCAACGGGTGCCTTGTTAGTGGAACTATCTGCTGAATACGGCGACGGACAGCCCGGGCACAGTGAAGGTGCCGCTCGCTGCCGCAGCGCTTGCCGTCGGTGACGTGTCAGCCATGACTGTGAAGGTGCCACTCAGGCCGGTGTCCAGGGATTGCTCTGTTCCGGTGCCGTTGATAGCCACCACAATCTGGTCGACATCGCTGTCCAGGTCTGCCAGCCCGTTATCCGGGCCGTCGTCCAGGCTGAACAGGATCACGCCGGGTAGCTGATCAGCCCCGGTGTTGTGGAAGCTCAGGCGCTCGCTGACCTGTTCAGCCGTTTGCAGCCGGAACAGCTCGCTCTGGCTGCGCACCGACAGCAGTTTCTCTACCTGTTCGCGAGTGTAGCTGATCTCGCCCGGTGTGGGGGCGGTTGTAAACTGGCCGATGATCTCGGTAATCAGTTCCCAGTTGGCGCCGTCCTTGTCCTGCCGGGGCAGGCCGCGATTCCAGGCGGTTTCCTGGTAGCTGAAGTCCACCTCGTTGAACCAGTCTCCGGAATCGTAGCTGTCCCGCTCCATGGATTTGGAGCGCAGCAGCTCCGAGCCCATATGGATGAACGGAATACCCTGGCTGAGAATGGGCACTGACAGACCGACCACCTGCATCTGGGCGCGCTCCTGGCGTGTGGTGGCAAAATCGGCCTTGTACTGGTTGTTGTCCCAGAGTGTCTGGTTGTCGTGCTTGGACACGTAGTTGATGATTTCCTGAGGGTCGGCGGTGTAACCGGCGTTCTGGCCGTTGTAGTCAATCTCCGCGCCAGTTCTGGTGGACCCGTCCGCCGTTACCAGGGCGTAGTCCCTCAGGCTGCCGGCAATGCCGATACGAATCCAGTCGCTGATCTGCAGCAGACGCTCCTTCTCCGCGTCGCTGCCGCTGTTGCGGTCGTTGGGAATGCTGAACAGGCCGTTGCCAAAGCCCTGATTGGCTCGCAGGGCATCACCGCCGTCGAACGGGCCGCCTCCACGCACGGCATCACGCAATCGATCATTGAATGAGCCGATACCGGTACCCGCCATGTTGGGCTGGATGGCATTAACGCCGCGAGCGTTATTAGCCACCTCGCCAAAGTTCCAGGCCTCGCCGTAGAAGTAGGTATCCGGATCAACCGCTTTCACTGCATTCAGCGCTTTCTCCATATTGGACAACATGTGGTGGCCCATCAGGTCGAATCGGAAACCTGAGATGCTGTACTCGGAAGTCCAGGTCACCAGGGAGTCGATCATCAGTTTTTCCATCATCCGGTGCTCGGATGCGGTATTTTCACAGCAGGTGGACTGCTCAACCACCCCGGTTTCGGGATTCTGGCGGTGGTAGTAGCCGGGCACCAGCTTGTCCAGGACCGACTTTTCGGCCAGTCCGGACGCATTGGTGTGGTTGTAAACCACGTCCAGCACCACATTCAGGCCAAGCCCGGCCGCCGCCTGTACCATCTGGCGGAACTCCAGAATCCGGGTTACGCCGTCGGCATCGGAGGCATAGCTGCCCTCCGGAACAGTGTAATGAACCGGGTCGTAGCCCCAGTTGAAGCTGTCCAGGCCACGAAACGTTCCGTACAGCGCCTGGGCATCACCGGTTGTCGGGTCGAATGACTCCAGTACCGTGCGGACGGTGTTGCCGCTGTTGCAGTGGCCGGCGTAGTTATCCGCTGCCTCATCCGACAGCTCGCAAAGCTTGCTGAAATCGTCGTCCAGGTTGACGACCTCCGCCGGGTCTTCGTTGACCGTGGCGATATCAAACGCCGGCAACAGGTGGAGGTGGGTGATGCCGGCGTTCGCCATGGCTTCCAGGTGGGCAATGCCATCGCTGGCGGTTTCCGTGAACGCCGCGTACTTGCCACGGTTGGCTGCGGCCACCGTTTCATCCGTGGCACTGAAATCCCGAATATGGGTTTCGTACACCACGACGTCTTCCGGGGCGAGCACGGGCGGTGTGCTCAGGCTGTCCCAGTTGGCCGGTTTCAGATCGCTGTCATCCAGCTCGACCACCTGCGCATACACGCCATTTTCTGACAGGCTGAGAGCGTAAGGGTCCGAGGTCATCGTGGTTTCGATGGCATCGGTGCGCGGATGGTATACCGTCACCTCGTACTGGTAGAACTTGCGATCAACATCCGCGGTGTTGCCGGTGTGCTCCCAGACACCATTGTTGCGTGTCATGTCGACAGGATAACCACTAACCATGCTGCCATCGGCGCTGAATACGTGCAGACGCATGCTTTGTGCCGTTGGCGCCCACACGGCAAAGTCTGTGTCGGCGCCGTTAACCGTCGCGCCCAGGGTGCCATCGTAGGCATACAGATCATCCAGTACACCGGGGATTTGCAGGCGCGTGGCTGATACCAGTTCATCGTCACTGTTATAGGCGCCGGCTACCAGTTGGCTGCGCAGGGCCTCCGTCCGGGTTTGCGCATCCGTATCCACGGAATAGGCAGGCCAGCCTGCCAGGTGGGGGAAGGCCTGTTCCAGCTCGGGCGACAGGGTTGTGGCGCTCAGTTGGATGGCGGTTCCGTTTTGAAGGGTCTTGTCGGCATCATCGACGGTGATACCCGCGCTGGCATCGTAACGGAGCTCTACCCGGGCTGCGTTACCGGTGTCCGCAAACACCAGGGTGTTGGCATCCAGCCAGTGTGCCCTGGCGCCATCGATGGTCAGTCCCTCGGCTTCAATTGGGTCGGGGGATAACAACTCACTGCCACTGAGCGTAAAGATGCGGTTTCCCAGGGCATCAAAGTGCCAGCGCTTGTTGTCATCACCCAGATCCTTTTCATCACCCTTGTGCATGATGAAGTTGATGCAGTCTCCGCCATCGCGCATGGGGATGATGTAGTAGGCACCGTAAGTGTCATTGACGCCGCTATAGGTGTGCGGGTCGCTCCATTCCGTTGGCACCTCATCGGCCAGGCCGTCACAGCCGGACGCGGCGTCGTTCCACAGATGCAGACCCCAGCCGCTGTAATCACCTTCAGGACGTTTGTAGTAGAGAATTGCTTCGTTCTCACCGGGTTCCAGCAGGGCAGTTGAGTTTCCGCCTTCGCTATCGCCGGAATCGGGAGAAGAGTTGCTGCTATCGTTGTTGCAGCCGACCAGGGCCAGTGAAAGCACCAGGGCCCAGCCGCCTGCAACCAGTTTATGGTCAGGCATAACGAGTATCCTTTTTCCATTGTTTTTGTTTGAAATGTGCCATGCGCACCGACAACGCCAGAGCGCAAACGTCACGGTTTCATGGTTGCGTGAACCCGGGCAGGGCACATCCTTCGGAAGCAGACTTTTGGAGGCGTAGCTTACGCGGGGTATGGGGAGTAGGAAGGGACGGGCAGATGCCCACAAAAAAGGGCCGGCTGATAAGCCGGCCCAAGGAGGTCCAACGAGAGAGTGTGTGGAGTTTAGAGCTTTACCACCAGGCTTCGATCTGAGCGCCGATCTGGATATCACCGTCGATACCCTCGCCACCGCGCGCGCCTTCAGCCTGATCGCCGAAGAAGGCGGCTGCATAGGTGCGGATGACCGGGCGAGCCCAGTAACCGGGGCCTGCCTGCCACTGCTGGGCGATGGCAATTTTCTGCAGATCCTGGGATTCAGCATCCACGCCGTTGAAAGTGACGTCGTCGTAGCCTACTTCGATCGCGGTGCTGCTGATCGGGCTCCAGTTATAGGTCGGGCGAACCACCACGCTGATGCGTTCGGCATCATCCTGAGCGGAGTCAAAGGGCTTGCCTTGCTGGTATAGGGCGGAGTAACCCATTTCCCACTTATCACCCAGCTTGACCACGCCGTGGTCCAGAATGCGCCAGCTGCTTTCCAGATAGCCTGCCACGTTGCCGTTGTCGACACGGCCGGGACCGCCGGCTTCAAAGCCGGTAAAGCCCATGGAGTCGGCGCCATACTGGACAACGAATTTGTTGAAGCCGCCCATGAAGCCTGATGCGAGTTCGGCGAGGAAGTGGTAGCCGTTCTCGTCTTCAATGCCAAGATCTTCCTGCTGTTCGGACAGGTCCGCCATGGCGTAAACGCCGGCCAGCGTGAGGGTGCTGTCGCCCAGCGGGAGGGCATATCGAAGATCGAACTTGTTGTTCTGTACGATCTCGGCAGTGTCGCCGTCGGGATTGTCGTGATTGACGTACGCTACGGACAGTTTGCCGGGCCCGGCGGAAATGTTTTCAACGCCGGCGCCGTAACCGGAGTTGTTCAGGTAGTACAGATCCAGGTGGTGGACATCCAATCGCTGGTAGAAACGTTTGCCCGCCCAAAGGGTAGAGCCGGGCAGGGATTCAATGACGTTATCACCGGCGATGTAGAGCTGGCGCAAGGCGATGTCACCGCCGTCATAGCCCCCACCAACGTCGTTTCTTGAAAAGCTCTGAAAGTCATTGCCCTGGTCGCTCGCGCCATACGACACCATGGACTCGAACCGGAACGATCGGCCGTCCTCGTTGTATAGCTCGTCGCCCAGGCTGATTTCTGCATAGGTGTCGCACTCATCGGCCAGACGTCCGACATAATGGCCTGTAGCGCCGTTGCCGAAGCAGGTCTGTTCACCGCCGCTGCCGAGGTTGGTAGAGCCGCCGGCCCGTGCATAGCCGTGAAAATCCACCGCTACGGCGGGTGTCGCCATGATGGCTGCCGTCACTGCCGCAGCCAGGGGGAGTTTTTGTGCAAGGAAGCGCTTATTGTTTTGCATCATAGGGTCCTGTGCTTTTTGTCTTTTTTGAATGTCAGGGAAGCGGAATCTCCGGTTGACGCATGTTGTGAGCTGCCGTGTCCGGATCTGACTTCCGGTTCCCTCGATTGCAGCTTCTGCCAATCGGACATTGGGAAACCGGATTTCATAGTCCTGCAACATAGCGGGGGGTACATCCTCCATACCGGAGAAAAAGGGGGGGTAGTTTTCAGGGGGAGGAGGGGCGTAGAAGGATGAGCCCCTCAACCAATCGCTCTGCTACCTTATTGGCAGGGTCACTCGGATGGGAAACGTGTTGGCTTCAGGCTTTCCTTGATTTTCTTCAGGTGGCCAAGAAAGTCCGCACCGCGTTTGAGTGTGACGCCGGTTGCGAGGATGTCGATCACGGTCAGATGAATGATCCTCGAGGACATCGGCATGTAAACCTCGGTGTCTTCCGGGGCGGTTACCTCCAGTACGACGGTGCAAACCTCGCCGAGGGGAGAGTCCGGATTGGTGATGCCGATAACGGTTGCCCCGTTGGCCCTGGCGATCCGTGCAATGTCCACGGTTTCTTTGGTGCGGCCAGTGTAGGAGATCATTACGATCACATCACCGGTAGCGGAACCGGCAGCGACCATGCGTTGCATGAGTGCATCGTCATAGGACATGACGGGGATGTTGAAGCGGAAAAACTTGTGCTGGGCGTCCAGGGCTACGGGGGCGGAGCCACCCATGCCGAAGAAGTTGATCTGTTTCGCCTGGATCAGGTAATCAATCGCAGTTGCCAGGGCTTTGGGATCCAGCGCCTGGCGCGCCTTGTCGAGGCTCGCGATGGTGGTCAGCACGATCTTGTCCGCAAACTCGGCCACGGTGTCGTCCGGTTCGACATTCTGGCCGATGTAGGGGGTGCCGGTGGCAATGCTCTGGGCCAGCCGGATCTTGAAGTCCGGAAAGCCGGTTGCGGAGAAGCCACGGCAGAACCGGTTAACGGTGGGCTCGCTGACATCGGCTGCTCGGGCAAGCGCGGCAATGCTGTAGCGGGTTGCGGCGGTGGGATCGCGTAGGATGGCCTCGGCCACCTTGCGTTCGGACTTGTTTAGACTGTCCAGCCGGGCCTGGATGTCTTCAATCAGATTATCGTCGCGGTTCGCCTGGTTCGCAGCCATTAAAGGGTACTCCCTGAATCATCGGCGTTCGTGGTGATATTTTGGGCTGATTATACCGTGTTTTCCGCGATTATGCGGTAGTAAAAATATCAAAATATGGATTTTTTTCTTGGAATGACCGGATTTCGATGTCATTATTTGTTTAATATTACTACATTGTGGTTTGGAATGAGAGACGGAACCAATGGCCGATAACAACAGTACCCGTTGTGACCTGATGATGTTTGGAGCGCTGGGTGATCTGGCGCAGCGTAAGCTTTTTCCCGCACTGTATCAGCTGGAGCGCTCAGGTCTGCTGGATTCGGGGAGTCGGATTCTGGCGATCGCCCGAGATAAGGTCGATACGCCAGGCGCCCGAAAGTTGCTCCAGGACAAGCTCAGGGAACATGTAAAACCCCACGAATTTGACGAAGCCCTGGTCGAATCCTTCCTGCAACGGGTGGACTACCTGTACCTGGACTTTACCGATCCGGATGGGTATGACGCACTGAACGAGTGGCGCGGGACACCTGAAAGTAATCTCATTGTATATATGGCGACGCCACCTTCTATGTACGGTGTCATCGCGCGCAACCTGAGAAGTGCCAACTGCTGCACGGATCAAACCCGCGTAGTGGTCGAGAAACCGATCGGTCACGACCTGGCGTCATCCAAGGTTATCAACGATGAGCTGGGTGAGGTTTACCGTGAAGATCAACTGTTCCGCATTGACCATTACCTGGGCAAGGAAACGGTCCAGAACCTGATTGCACTGAGGTTCGCCAACAACCTGTTCGCCTCCCAGTGGGATCAGAACCACATTTCCCATGTTGAGATCACGGTGGCCGAGAGCGTTGGCATTGAGGGCCGCTGGGGCTACTTCGACAAGGCTGGCCAGATTCGGGACATGATCCAGAATCACCTGCTGCAGCTGCTCTGCCTGATTGCCATGGACCCGCCATCGGACCTTTCCGCGGACAGCATTCGTGATGAAAAGGTCAAAGTGCTCAAGGCGTTGAGAGAAATCACGCCTGAGTTGATGGATAGCCATGTGGTGCGCGGTCAGTACACCGCAGGCACCAGCAATGGCCAACCGGTGCCCGGATACCTTGAGGAAGAGGGCGCCAACAAGGGCAGCTCCACGGAAACCTTCGTGGCGCTGAAGGCGGAGATCGAAAACTGGCGCTGGTCCGGCGTGCCTTTCTATATTCGGACTGGTAAGCGCCTGCCGGAAAAGCTTTCGCAGATCATTATTCACTTCAAGCCGGCCCCTCACTACATCTTCGATCCGGATCAGAAGCACCTGGCGAACAACAAGCTGATTATTCGCCTGCAGCCGGATGAAGGCATGTCCCTGAAAATCCTGACCAAGGACCAGGGCCTGGACAAAGGCATGAGGCTGCGTCAGGGGCCGCTGGAGCTGACCTTCTCTGAAACCTTCCATACCGATCGCATTCCGGATGCCTATGAGCGCCTGTTGTGGGAGGTGATGAAGGGGAACCAGTACCTGTTTGTTCGCCGTGATGAAGTCGAGCATGCCTGGCGTTGGGTCGACCGCGTGATTGGCAACTGGAATGACAGTGGCGAACCACCCAAGCGGTACGCGGCAGGCACCTGGGGGCCGGTTGCTTCCATCGCCATGATCACCAGGGATGGAAGGAGCTGGTATGAAGACGCCTGATATTCAGTTCCCCCGGGGTGTTGAGCCCCGGTTTGGAGAAACACCGGAACAAGTAGCCCTTGAGCTGGCAGAGACGGTGTCGGGTTTCCTCAAGAAACGTCTGGCGGAGGCCGAGCGAGCGTCCCTGGTGGTGTCCGGCGGATCAACGCCCATGCCGTTTTTCACAGCCTTGTCCCGCAAGGAGCTGGATTGGGGGCGGGTGGATGTCTTGCTGGCGGATGAGCGCTGGGTTGAGGAAACCGATCCGGCCAGCAACACCCGATTGGTGAAGGAAGTCCTGCTGCAGAACAATGCCGCCGCGGCCCGTTTCCTGTCCCTGAAGCAGTCCGGTGCAACGCCGGCAGAGGGGCTGGACGCCGTCAAAGCCGAACTCGCCGGGTTGTCACTGCCGCTGGATGTGGTGATTCTGGGCATGGGTAACGATGGTCATACCGCCTCCCTGTTCCCGGATGCAGCAGAACTGCCCCACGCAATGGACCCGGAATGCCGGGATATCGTTGCCGCCATGACGCCACCGTCGCAACCGCAAAAACGAATCACCCTGACCTGGCCGGCCCTGCGCGATGCCCGGTTTATCGCCTTACATCTCAAAGGCACGGATAAGCTGGATACCCTGAAGAAAGCGCTGGACACCCCGGATGACGTCATGGCCATGCCCATTCGCGGCTTCCTGAAGCCCGGTTTGCAAGTGTTCTGGAGCCCCTGAGCCCGCCCCCGAATTTCAATATGGAGTAGACCCATGAATCAACTATCCGATTTCCACCGTGAGCGAGTCAGGGCCGTGCTGGAGTCTTCACCTCTGGTCCCGGTGATCGCCATTCACGATCTTGATGACGCGGTGCCCCTGTGCCAGGCATTGGTGGACGGCGGCATCAACGTACTGGAAATTACCCTGCGCACCGAGCACGGCGTCAAAGCCATAGAGCGGGTCCGCAAAGCCATTCCTGACGCCTGGGTTGGCGCCGGAACCGTTACCAGCATCGCCCAATACCGTCAGGTAGAGGCGGCCGGTGCCCAGTTTGTGATCACCCCAGGCGTTACCGAAGCCATCCTGGAGTTCGGCCTGACTTCCGAAGCCCCGCTGTTGCCGGGAATCTCCACCATCTCCGAACTGATGGTGGGGTATAACCTCGGCTATCGGGAATTCAAATTCTTCCCGGCGGAAGTCGCCGGTGGCATTCCAGCCCTGAAAGCCTTCAGCGGCCCATTCCCGGACGTCACCTTCTGCCCGACAGGCGGTATCCGACGCGACACCGCCAGGGATTACCTGGCCCTGGGCAACGTCCAGGCAGTCGGTGGAAGCTGGCTGACCCCGGGTGACGCGATTGCTTCCAAAGATTGGGCAACAATCACTGATGTTGCCCGTGGGAGTCTGGAGGACCTCTGAGTTTTCCGGCGGCAGGGTCCACAGTTCACCGGGGGCTCGCGTCAGGCGCGGGCGACTTCCGGTTGTGGTCTGCCCCCCGGAAATGCCAGACGTAAGTTTTTCAGCCAGGTAGTGCCAAACTGGCGCCACAGGGATGCCCGGTTGTATGGCAAGCCATAGCGGGCAGCCACGGCCCGCACCCGCTGGGAGGCTTCCGGATATCGATTGCTGCACATGTCAGGGAACAGGTGGTGTTCAATCTGGTGGCTCAGGTTGCCGGAGAGCACATGGAACAGGCTGCCCCCCGTAATATTGGCGGAACCGAGGAGTTGACGAAGGTACCATTGGCCACGGGATTCCCCCTCCACCTGATCGGGGGTGAAGTTATACACGCCTTCGGGAAAATGGCCGCAAAAAATGATCATAAAGGCCCAGATATTGCGAATGATGTTGGCGATGAAGTTCGCCCCGGCCACCAGCCCGAAGACCAGGAAAGGGGAGGCCGGCACAAAGAAGGAAACAGGCACAGCCACCAATGCCGCCAGTCCCGGCCACATAATGTAGTCCTTACGAACCTGACCCCAGATCTTGCGCCCGATACGGCTCGCCAGTGGCTTGAGCTCTGATGCCTTCTTACGGCCTTCGATCACATCCACCAGGGCCTGTTCATGCAACGCTACGCCTTCCTCAAAGAACAGCATCAGCAGGATGAAATAAACAGGCTGGGGCAGGTATTTGGGATGCCACTCCTGCAAAGGCGTAACCCGCATAATGCCGTATCCGACATCGAGGTCCTTTTCCAGGACATTGGTCCAGGTGTGGTGTACCACGTTGTGGGAATGCATCCAGCGATCCGACGGGCTCATGGTGTCCCATTCCCAGGTATTGGACTGGATATCGGGATCCTTCATCCAGTCCCACTGCGCATGCAGGACGTTATGGGCAATTTCCATGTTCTCCAGGATCTTGGCGATACCAAGCATGAACGTACCCAGTCCCATGATCAGTAATGTCGCTGTCCAGCCGGCTAGCGCATGGGACCAGGCAGGCAGGAAGAACAGACCCGCATACATAAACAAACGGCCAATCAGAGCCATGCTTCTCTGAGTTCGGATCATTCCAAGGATGTATTGGCGATCACTCTCACCTCGACTCTTCATGATGTCATCATAAATCGCCTCCATTTCACGGCCGAATTCGTCAATCTGCTCGTCAGTAAGATCCACCGGCAGGGGTTTCTTGGTAGCCATCGTGTACTCCTAAAGATCCAGTTCACAGTCGCCAGCAGCGGCGCACACACAGGTCTGCACAATGGCGCCGGCTTCATTCAACACCTCGCCGGTACGCAAATCCCGCACACAACCCGAGACCAGCTTGGTGTTGCAGGTATGACAGATACCCATGCGACAGCCGTGGGGCGGGTTCATGCCAGCGTCTTCGGCAATCCGTAACAGATTGGTTTCGCTGTCGGCGTCTACATCAAGGTTACTCAGGGCAAAGCGAACTTTACCGCCAACGGCGTCTTTCGGTACCTCGGCAAAATCCGCCAGGAAACGCTCAATATGCAGTCGGCGCCTGAGTCCAGCTTGCTCATACAAGTCTTCCAGAGCGGCGAGTAACCCCGGGGGACCACAAGCGTAGCAATCCCGCTCTTTCCAGTCGGGACAGAGCGATTCCAACTGCTCCTCACTGAAATAGCCCCTGATTTGTTTCTGTTCACCAAGTTCCTGGGTGTGCACTTCGTGGAGGTGGTACTGCGCCTTATCCGCCGCGAGTTGTCGCAGCTCTTTACTGAAGATCACATCGAACTCGTGAGGTGCGTAATGTATGTGCACCGTGTCTGGCAACCGCTCCTGCGCAACCAGACTTCGTATCATGCTCATGGCCGGTGTAATACCACTGCCGGCGGTAATAAACAGGGGCTGGATCGGAGAGGCATCTGGCAGATAGAAATCGCCCTGGGGCAGGCCTATGGGGAGATAGTCACCGACTTTGATATTGCGGACGATATGCCTGGATACGCGCCCTCCCTCGATAATCTTCACGGTGATCGTAAAGCAGTCGTCATTACGCTCCGGCGGGGAAGATATCGTGTAGGTGCGGGTATAGTGTCGGCCCTCAACAGGAATGCCGATGCGAACATGCTGTCCGGGCCGGTTCAATCGCCAGTTCACGCCAGGGCGCAAGGTAATGGTGCGCGCATCCTTGGTCTCGTCCCATACATCGACGACCTGCGCCTGCATCTGGTGGGTGCTCCAGAGCGGGTTGACCAGTTCGACGTAATGGGAGGTGCGTAAAGGAAAGGCGAACATATCCAGAACCTCTGCCAGTTTCTGTCGCCAGGTGGTTTCCGGGGCGGGAGTTTGCTGAGCTGGACTTACCATAACTACGATACTCTGAAAAAATGCATTGAAGCCGAAGTTGTGTACTGCATGACCTTTTTCAAGCTAGTACACGGGTTAAGAGCCCTCCACCTATATAGAGTCCACCAATGCCATATGGCCTGATTAGCTATCAGCCGACGTCACCGGTGGCATCCTTGCCGCAGGAAGTTTTCAGCGGTTGGTTGGAGGGGAGGGGCTGACAACTGGAAAAATGATCGTTGCGACCATGAACTGGGTGAGTTTGTAGAAACCTGTAAGTTTCCGTTCTAAATCAGTGGTATGGAAGGGTGTTTGAAAAAGTGGATAGTGGTCTTTGTGATCATTTTTGTTTGGGACGGCGGTCAGGAAAACAGTCGGAACTTATTGACCTGACGGGATTTTCTGCCTAGTTTTGAGAGGTTGTTGAATTGAGATATGAGTCAGTGGAAAAGTGATCATTCAGACTCATATACAAATGTTAGGCAGTAATGATGAGTCAAGAGCAGCTATATAAAAACTGGCATATACCATTCGTTCCGCTCGGGCGAGAATGCTGCATTGCTAGAGACAATGCAGCTGAAGTCATCACACGAATTTACGATGATCGATTGATCTTTTTAGGCTACGACGCTTTCACCGTTTTCCCTGACGGAAATAGGCAACCGAGAACTGATTTTTGTGCCTCTTTTTCCGCTAACAATCAGCCAAGCCTTGATGAAGCATTAAGCTCGCTTACAGCAGATCCGTCGCAAGTGACACATTATGTTTTTTACTTTAAATTCAGTGCCTAACAAGGGCAGGCACGGCGACGCCCACTACATTGCACCTTCGGCTCCATTCCGTGGGCGCGCATGCTGCAGGCGTTAAGTGTAAAGCCATGATCGAAGTTGATACCGAAACTTGGTCTGTTCATGATCCAGATAGGATTTTGGAAATAGCCTTGGGAAAATCTCACCTTTCTGCGAGGGTAGAGCCAAGAGAGGATTTGCTGTTTTTCGAGCACAAGTCCAAGCCAATAAATGTCGATTTTGGTTTTTATGGCAATGAAGCGACATTTGATGGTGAGTGGGTGGTGTACGTTATAAATACATCACTCGAAGAACCTTGGAGTCAGCCGCTTGAGAGAATGGCTTCAAGTAGTTTTTTAAAGGGCATCGAGAATGTTCAAAACACCGTGGCAAAATACACTTAACCAATCATTCCAGTTCGTTCCGGCCCTGATGGGCCTCCACCGGACGGCCTTTGCTCCGCTTCGCTTCGCAAAGGCCGCCGCTGAATCTTGGCGTTAAAGGCCTTGGCTGTGGTGTTCATCGGTTGGGTGTTTTGGCGCGGTTTGGGTGGGTGCCTGCAGGCAGAAAACAGCCCTCAGTTTGGCAACGGTTTTGGCCGGTATTTTGGTGTTCAGGTCGCGGGGCAATCCGGCGCATTCGTCGGGCACTTTCCGCGTATTCGGTGTTCTGGTTCCTGGCGCAATGGGTCAAGCTGGCACACAGTATCGGGAGTGGGCATTCAGCACTGGGTGCCAATACAAAACAACGGGTAACCGGCCCTTAACCAGTCGGTCAACCGGACGCCAAAAGCGTACCGCTTTTGGTTCCCTTCGCTGCGCTACGGCGCCGGTTACCATCAGCGTTAAGTGTTTGAGGGTGTTTTGGTCCGCGTCATCCTGATAGCAATATTTACGGTAGTTGCGGTTTCAGCTCTGCTAGGTGCTACGGTGGCATCTCTAAATGCACACCCGTTTTGGTATGTCAGCAGAGCAAGCGCCTTTATGGTTGGCTTGGCTTTAGGAGTGTTTTCGAGCACTCGGTTGCAGGAAGTCAGTAGGCTGTCTGAGCGTGGCCTTTGGGCCTCTCTGCTTGGTGTGGTAGTGGCTTTTCTTTCGCTACCAATACTAGACGCTATGGAACCTACTCTGGTTTCGAATCGGTCATATGGCCATGTTATAGGCAGTATTGTATTTGTACTTTTGGGTCTTCTAGTGACCAAATTTATAAGCAAAATTATTCACTTAACAAATGCAGGCAAGGGACGCTCCTAACGTCGCGCCCCTGCTGCTGGCGTTAGGCACACAAGCAATGAATATCTATTTTTTAACGAGGTGGGGTAACGGGGAGGAAGATGACGGTCCTGATTCAAGCAACGACACTCACCTGATAGTCCGGGCGAGTAGCTTGGGGCGAGCGAGCGAATTGGCCGATCCCTATTTGCACCGGCTGCCTGAAAGTACCGAGGAAGGCAGAAAGGTCGCAATGTTTACACAGTGTGCTGTCCTACTCGGAGCCACTAATGACGCGAAGGAGCTGGAGGGCGTGATCTGTTGGCCATGGTACAGTTTTTCTCCGCCGCAATGTTGTGCTTCTACATGGGTAAGGGATTCAATAGCAGAAGGCTGGCTCACTCACGAGGAGTATTATGGTGAACCACCGCCACTTAACGAAAATGCCTAACCATGCCAGGCACGGCGACGTCTACTCCATTGCGGCTTCGCCTCCATTTCGTAGCCGCGCGTGCTGAGCGGCGTTATGCAAAGGGAGTAACGGTCGATTAATGGAAATTATAATTAACCCTTTTGGTGACCCCTCGCGGCATAAAATTGAGCGCGAGAAGGAGGAAGTTGATAGCCTTCTTCAAAAACTTGAGAGCTACCCGGGCGGTTATATTCCTGCTGAGGTCGGCACCAAGGACATCGGCAGAGGGGCTGACTGGCTAGTTGTCTCCGTGACAATTCTCTCAGGTGCAACCGGTCTATTTTTTGCCATTCCCGCAGCCCATAAAAAAGTCAGAGAAACATTAGAGGAATGGGACAGAATCTTTAGAGAGTTCAAAAGGCTGCTTGATTGGCTTTCTATTAAAAAGCCAGTAATGCTGCCTGATGAGTACCTGTTTTTAGAGGCACTATCCAAACTAGATGAGGAGTGCGAAGCCTCGGAATTGGTGTTCTTGGGAGTCAATAGAATCCCAACAGACAATCCGAGTCTCCAAGGACTCGAAGACATGGTTTTTAGCTTTCAAGATGGAGGCATGATTGAGAGTGTAGCCGTTTCTCGATCGGGCAAAATTCTCTGGCACCATAGTGTCGAGTCAGCAGGTAGTGCATAACAATTCGCGGCACTCGGACGCACTAAAGTGCGCCGGTGCGCTCTGGCGTTATGCAGCGTCGATTGGCACAGCAGGTACTGGCTTTATGAATGACGATATGCTGCCCCCATGGCTTCAGTATCCTGAAATACCGTTGGGGTCTATTGGTTGGCGAATGGGGCCTGGTGAAGAGTATTGGTATCAGTTCGTTGACTGGTACGGCAGGCTTAGTGCGAGAGAACGAGAGGAGTACAAGGCACGCTACCCCAAACCAGAAAGCTGGAAGGTGTTTTGGCCATATATCCCTGAAAAGCTTGAGGCCTATCTTGGATAAAATGCATAACCAGGCATTCCAGTTCGTTACGGCCCTGGCGGGCCTCCACCGGACGGCCTTTTCTCCGCTTCGCTGCGCAAAGGCCGCCGCTGAATTTTGGCGTTAGGAGTAAATGAATGGAAGCCATCTTTCGATCGCTAGTAGTCACTATGGCGCTCCTCACGGTAATTTTTTGGTCAATGCCATACGTCGATTACATGTGGTTTTCGGTTGAGCAACTTCAGCTCCTTGATCAAGGCGGCTTAGGATCTGTCATTCCAGGAAGTGAACTAGCATATTGGGGGGAATTAGCTGTCTGGCTCGGTTTGTCTGTTGGGCTGTTCTTCTACATCAAAGTAGCTAGGATTGGATTTTTGGTTTTTTACTGCCTAGTCATCGCCCGAAGCTTTTTCGACGGAGTCCAAGTGCTTTCACCTTATGAAACGGCGATATCATCGATCCTTGGTTTGGCAGATGGAGCTATCTTGGCCCTAGCTTACCTCACTTCGATTGCTGCCAATTTTGAGCGGAACTCCTAACAAGTGCATTAAGTTTGTTCCGGCCCGATGGGCCTCCACCGGACGCCCTAGTCGGGCGCCGCTTATGCAAAGCGTTATGAGTATCCACACTCGTGAAGGGAGTCATCGGTGTTTAAAGTAAAAGCAACCCAGCATGTTCTGGCGGTAAAGGATCTTGAGAAGACCGAGAGCTACTTTCTCGACAAACTTGGGTTTTCCGTCCGGTTCCGTGTGGACGGCTGGTCGTTCCTGAGCCTCGGCAGTTTTCACGTAATGGTGGGGCATTGCCCGGACGAACTTCCGGCTCGTGATACGCATGAACATTCGTACTTTGCCTATGTGAACTGTGAGGGCATCGACGAAATTTACCGTGACTATCAGCAGAGCGGCGCGGAGATTTTCCAGGCAATATCTGATAAGCCTTGGGGCTTACGTGAGTTTGGTGTAGCAACACCAGAGGGTCATCGAATCATGTTCGGTGAAGACATTGACCCATCAGAGAACTCATAACCAGGCCATGCACCGGATGCCAAAACCTCCGCTTCGCTCCGGTTTCGTCACCGGTGATGGCAGCGTTATGTACAGGGCAGTCAAAGGAGCCGTGGTGTCACAGAATAACCTTCGTGTTGTTGTCGCAAGCGATATAAATCCTCGTGACGGTATTGGGGTCGAGATTTACATCGATGAAGATCTGATTCTCGAGATATTCAGGGACGATACGGACAGGACGAGAACTGTCACGGTTTTCAAAGAACCTGTATCCCTCGAGGTAATGGAGGAAAGCATTTCAATCTTTAAAAGAGAAATTCCATGGGATTTCATCGAGTATGAAGAATGAGGTGCTGGTCCGGTCACAGACATAACAATACGCACCAGTTCGCGGCCTACGGCCGCCGGACGCTCGCAAGCTCGTGCCGCTGTGCTCCGCATTATGTTGCAAAACTATGAATAGAGAACTTATGGAAAAAGAGTTCTACGAAGGCAAAAGGAGTAACAGAATCCCTTTTGTCATCAATGACTCCGTGGAGATTTCCGACGGCCCGGCCAAGGGTAAGTTAGCAGCTGTCATATCAATTGAGCCTGGCGACGATGGAGTCTCATATTTAGTTGAGCCCGGTGACGGCTCAGGGGACTTGATCATCCCGGCCGAGCAATTAACGTTAAAGTAGCGCTGTTGGAAATTGCAACATAACAAGTCGCTTAAGTCTGTTCCCGGCCTGACGGCCGTCCAGCGGACGCCACTGTCGTGGCGCCGCTTAGCTCAGCGTTAAACACAAGGGAAGCATCATGGAAGATGATGAGTTCATCAAAGAAAGAATCGCTTCACTGGAAGAATCGGTAGAGTATTTTGGTGCCGAATACAAAGCCGAGCGCGAGCGGTGGGTTGTTCAGACGTTTCTCGAAAATTTGAACATTCATCACTCTGAAGAGGACGTTACCTCTCCAGAACAAGATCCACCTAATGTTGTCGTCATTGGTGGTGCTTTTGAGGTCAAAGAGATACTTGATCCGGGCCGTAAGCGCCATAAGGAATTCAAAGATGAACTGGAAAGGGTCAAAGAAATTAGCGACCCTCAAGATCTTCTGACTCCTTTCAGGCCCAAAGATTCGTCGATTACCGAGATTTATCAACGTTGCTTGGAAGAAGCAAACAAGCTTAACTTGAAATACGCATCCAGGGACCGTGAATCGATGGATCTCCTGTTTTATGTGAACTTGAAACATATCTTCGGGGTTAAGGAAGAACCGTATCCGGACGTTTCCGAGATCCGGAATTGTGGGTGGAGGTCAGTATCATTTGTGAAAGGCCAGATTGCATGTTGTTTTTGCGCCAGCGAGCTTGCGCCTGAATGGTTACAGCAAGCTGTCGGTAGTATCCGCCACAAAGTCTGGGACCTAGACAATGTTTAACAAATGCAGGCAAGGGACACTCCTGACATCGCGCCCCTGCTGCTCGCGTTAGCCAAAAAAGTTGGAGATCATGGCAGGTATTTTCAGTTTCAAATGCTCTTGTTGTGGAGAGGTACATGAAGGCTCTCCCAGTTTCGCATTTCGGGCTCCAGATCCTTGGCTTGAGCAACCGGAAGAAATTAAATCCACCGGTAGAATTGGAGATGACCTGTGCTTCTATGAAGACGAAGATGGTTGGCATTTTTTCATTAGAGTGATTATTGAGATTCCTATTTATGGAGTTTCTGAGCCGTTCATGTGGGGTGTCTGGGTCTCCCTGAGTCGGGAAAGTTATGAGCACTATGTTGAAACTTGGGATGAGCCAGACACGGATAGAGCTTATTTTGGTTGGTTCTGCAACTACCTTCCCTATTACGAAAACACCTATGCGCTAGCAACCGATGTGCATCCTCGTTCAGATGGCTCTCGGCCTTATCTGACGCTACATGAGTCGGACCATGAACTATTTAGAGATTTTGAGAATGGAATCAGCATCCAAAAGGCACAAGAAATCGCGGAAACCGTCATGCATGGCTAACCAGGGCTCCAGCCGACCGGTTTTCCGCTGCCGCTCCAAACCGGCGGCTGAGCCCGAGCGTTAGGCAGTCCAGACTGATGCAGCCATTTTTATTAAGTGCGCAACCGGAAGCTCAAAATCATGTTGAACCTGCTATTTGTCGCTATCGGAGTGTTGCTTCTGACTAGTGGCGGTGAGGCACTTATCAGAGGATCTTTGGCAGCTGCAAATCGACTGGGGATTTCTCCTCTGCTCAGCGGCTTGTTAATTGTCGGTTTCGGTACGTCTGCGCCAGAGTTGGTGGTCTCAATTGAGGCTGCTCTTAGTGAGCGGCCCGACATCGCAATCGGTAACGTTGTGGGGAGTAATATCGGCAACATCCTGCTGATACTAGGCTTATGCGCACTGATAACGCCTCTTGCTGTCAAGCCGCTCGTATTGCGGCGTGATGGTGTCACGGTTGTCGCGGCTAGCATTTTGTTTCTTATTCTTGTCGGTGGGGATGCTTTGGTAAGGTCTGACGCCACCATATTCCTTCTGGCGCTCGCCGCTTATCTGATCTGGGCTTATTGGACCGAGCGCTCTGGAGAAGCGCCTTCCGCAGGGTTACACATAGCTGAAGGGGAGGAAGTTACTTCTCTGCCAAAAACAACGCTATGGATAGTCATGGCGGTTGTGTTGGGCTTGGTCCTTTTGGTTGCCGGCTCACAAGTACTGCTAAAGGGAGCCGTGGGAATAGCCGAGTCGTTTGGTGTCTCAGAAGCTGTGATAGGTTTGACCCTTGTGGCGGTTGGCACGTCTTTGCCCGAGCTTTCGATATCAGTAATCGCGGCGTTCCGCCGACATGCCGATGTTGCTATTGGGAATATCCTAGGCAGCAATATTTTCAATCTCCTGGGAATACTCGGAATTTCCGCGTTGCTACAGCCGCTTCCAGTCCACGAGCGAATCCTTCATTTTGATCAATGGGTCATGTTAGGAACGTCGCTGATTCTGTTGTTCTTTCTATATACGGGAAGTCGGCTTAGCAGACTCGAAGGAGGGTTGCTCCTGCTGGGCTACGCTGTATATGTAAGTCTGAGTTTCACGGTATTCGGTACATAAACTATGCGAGCGAAAATGACTAACCAGGCCAAGCACGGCGACAGCTTTTTCGTTTCGGCTTCGCCTCCACTACAAAGCTGCGCGTGTTGGCGGCGTTAGATTTTCGAGGAGCCAACTTGGATCCAACTGAAAGATATGTTGAGCGGCACCTACGCCATAGGGGTTTTAAAGACATTACTTATGAGCCAGACGGTAACGTACCGCCCGATTTCTTACTGGACGGCACTATCGCTGTGGAAGTTCGCCGTCTGAATCAAAATCACTTCGATGGTGGGGAATTTAAGGGCTTAGAAGAGGTGGAGATACCACTCTGGAAAAAAATTGATGACCTTACCAAAAGCCTAGGTCCACCTTTGTTTGGGCAAAGTTGGTTTGTTTTTTTCCGTTTTGCTCGCCCAGTAGCGCCTTGGAAAACTCTTGGTCCAAAGATAAAAACTGCTCTCCAATCATCTGCCCAGAATCCTCTTCAAGAAAAAGGGACTATTTTTCGGGATGGAGATTTTGAACTCGACATTTTTCCGGCCAGCAACCCGCATTCAACAATGTTTTTGATCGGAGGTTGTAGCGATGAAGAGTCTGGCGGTTTGGTCTTAGCTGAGATGGAAAAGAATATTCGCTACTGCGCTGAAGAGAAGTCGAGGAAGGTCTCTAAAATCAGAAGTAGATACCCAGAGTGGTGGCTTGCATTAGTAGACTATGTTGGCTTCGGGATCAACGACTACGATCTGGAAATGTTTCGTAATCAGGTCCAAATTGAACATGATTGGGACAGACTTGTGGTAATCGATCCTAACGACCCAACTAGATACTTTGAAATCTAACAATCGCAGGCACGGCGACGTCTTTGCCTCCATTCCAAAGCCGTGCATGCTGCGGGCGTTTTAGGGAGCCGAGTTACCCTATCGGGATAGAGCACTCTTTATTCGCTCGCAAATTAACTCAACCGTCTTCAGAACCGATGAACCGTCGGTATGCCAAACTAGGAGTAGAGATTGATGGGAAGCTCTGTTTTGAAAACAGCCATTTTTTGCCTCGGTGTCTCAGTACTGCACGGGTGCGCGTCAGGATATACTCTGTCACAGCAGTCTCTGCAGATGAAATCATCAATGACTGAAAGGAACGCGATGAATATAATCCGTTCTAGCCTTCGCGGCAACGAATCAGCAAAAGGCATGTGTAACGCACACACCAATCGAAATGATCAGCCCGCGCAGTTGGTTGGTTTTCGTGATATGGATGTTGTGTACACAAGCACAGAAGTGAGTTTCAAGGGTTTTGAAAATATTCGTAATTTAATGGAAGGGAGAGACTTGGGCAGTGAATTTGAGGACCAGATTAAAACATACAGTCTCAATTTAAGTGAAGTGAATAAAGTAAGGGTGATGAATGATGTGGATTACCCGAACTGTCCTAAGAAGGGCGCAATCATCACCCTTTACACGGGAGTCGCAAATTCAATCAAGGCCCATATTGGTTCCAATGAAGACGAATTCATGGCCGCCATCAGCTCTATTTCACCCGAAGCGAGGTTGATGGAGGGCGTAGGCTTGTGAAACAGCGCCGCTCCATCTATCTATGCGGGATTCAGCCTTGTCCACCGGTGGGTATGTAATTGGGGCGACCTGCATGTTCGTCATAAGCGTTCGGATTATCGATGCGCTTCCCTAACAGTGGGTGAAGCCGACCGATACTTCGCTGCGCTCCGTCCCGGCCCGGCGGCTTACTTAGGGCGTTCTACCTGATCATGAACTGCTTTTGGAGATTCGCGCCACATAGGTGCTACGTTTGCTTCGCTGAATGGCGTATGCATGTGTCCACAGTACTAAAAAGGAAAAGAAATGTTTAAAAAATATGTGATCTTGGCTTTGTGTACTCTAACAGTTGGCTGTCAAAGTATGATGAACACTGACTTCTTCATCAGCAATGAGCAGATGATTGATATGTATCCAATTGGTGAAAATAGTGGTTATCTAGTTGCTCGTATTGGTATAGAGGACGCGAATGAAGTGCCGGGATCAGTTTTTCTGCATATGAGACACCAAGAAAATAGCGGCTTGGGCGCTGCAACTGAAATTAGAATGTTCCCCAACCATGATCCTCTGGTCGTGATGCGAGTTCGCTCAGGAACCTATACGTGGGAAGATGTGGACTACATGGGCTACGGCTATTCAATGGACCTTAAAGGTACGGAAGTCCAAGTTGCACCCGGCAGCTTCAACTACATCGGCGACATCTATTTTAGCGTTCAGAAAAAAGAGTCCGGACGATTCTTTGCTCGTATGGGAGGAGCCGATAAATCAGATGTTGTGGAAGATCAAATTCAGAAGACCTTCCCTGTGTCCTCGGAAAAGTATCCGTTTCTGAACCAAGTGTCTATTCCAAAGCCGGTGGGTGGGTAAACGAACACAGTTTTGAGGTTAGGCAGATAGGCGATTGTCAGCCAGAATGCTCTAACCAGTGCAGCCACGGCGACGCCCACTACATTATCACCGCCATCCTCGCCCATTCGATTGGCGCATGGAATAAGATCTTGGTTGGGAGCAGGCCGAGTGGTATTTCGAACAGCTACAAACATAACCTGGCCAGTCACGGCGACGGCTACTACATTGAGGCTGCGCCTCCATTCCGTAACCGCGCGTGCTGAGCGGCGTTAAACGATTATGACATCAGCTCAGAAAGTTATCGTTAAAAACTGGAAGTGCGCCGGTATTTTCTTGCTGGTCTTGGCATCAACTTTCCTGCTGCCTTCAGATCATCGATTATCTGCTGGCCTTGCAAGCGGTTTTGTTTTGGTGCTGATGCTGGCATTCAACCCTGAGTTTCGGAAGTGGAAAGGGTATGGGCCGAGAGGTCTACGCCTGGGCCAATATCTACAAGAGCACGGAATTTTGCAGCTGTGGGTGGTCGGATCTTGCCTTTTTGTGCTGCCAGTTCTTATTTACCGGATTTATAGCTCAGGCGGCGACGCTTGGGGATTGTATGCGCTCTGTTTCTTTCTTTTAATCGGTCCCGTTGTAGTTACTTCGGAGATCGAGAGGTATCGGGCTGCGGGCCCAGAGCGTTACATAGCAAAGGAGAGTGCGTGAAAATTTACGGTGATACCAAATCAGGCAACTGCTACAAGGTTCAGCTCGTCTGCAGCCTGCTGAATATTGACCACGAATGGATTGATGTCGATATCCTGGCTGGCGACACTAAGTCTGACGAGTTCTTGAAAAAGAATCCCAATGGCAAAATACCCTTGCTTGAGCTTGATGAGGGCGAGACCCTTGCTGAGTCAAACGCCATTATCAACTACTTGGCAGGCGGGTCAGCTCTCTATCCAGAGGGAAGTCTGGCTCAAGCACGCGTCCTGCAATGGCAATTTTTCGAACAATACAGCCATGAGCCGTTTATCGCGGTAGCCCGCTTCATCAATAAGTACCTTGGGCTTCCTGAGGAAAAGGCCGCCGAATATGCTTCAAAGCAAGCTGGCGGCCACAAGGCGTTGCAAGTTATGGAGCAGCAACTTAGAAAAACACCATATATAGCAGGTGAGAACTTTACCACCGCAGACATTTCGCTTTATGCATACACACACGTAGCTCACGAGGGCGGCTTTGAGTTGGAGGCCTATCCGGCCGTTCTAGCATGGCTAGACCGGGTGGCTTCATTGCCGAATTTCAAAGGTATGGTGTGATTGCATGTAACCATCACAGTCTCGGAGGGTAGTGGTGAAGTTTCAAGTATCGAGCAATCTTGAAGTCAGTCCGAAGGAGGTCGGCGGACTTCTTACCATGAAGGGGGTCAATACGGAGCTGAGTCCTCTCATCCGCATGACCGCACCTCCCAAATGGTCTAACCAGGCAATCTTTGAGTGGCCTACAGGCAGGATACTTTTTTCCAGCTGGATACTACTTTTCGGATTTATTCCCATCGATCGGCATACGTTCTTTTTCCAGAGCATTGATCGCCAACGTGGTTTTGTGGAAGAGTCCAGTTCTCTAACCAACAAGTTGTGGCACCATTGTCGGGACATTGATTTGAACGGGTCATCTTGCCGGGTTACCGATACCGTCGAGTTCCAGTGTAGGTTGCCCCTATTGGCATATATTCTGGCACCGGTTTACCGGTTCGTCTTCAGGCACCGTCATAAAGTATTGAGGTCGCACTATGGGGGGAGCGACAGTTAACCATGCCAGTCACGGCGACGGTTACTGCATTGCGGCTTCGCCTACGTTCCGTAACCGTGCGTGCTGAGCGGCGTTATACAGACTAGGGAGAGTCAGAATTGAAGTTAGCAAACGTAGTCCCATGGGGTCGGTCTTTTGAAGAATACCAGGCAATGTTCGGATTATCAGAAGATGATCTGAAAAAGCGGATTCTTGGCTGTGGTGACGGCCCAGCGAGCTTCAACGCGGAGGCAACGAAACGGGGGAGCCAAATCACCTCTTGTGATCCGGTGTATCAGTTCGAGACGAAGGAGATACGTCGCCGGATTGATGAAGTGTATCCGGACATCATGGCTAAGATGAAACAGGGGGCAGACGGCTATATCTGGGACTCACTGGGCAGCGTTGAAGAGCTTGGCAACGTTCGGATGAAAGCCATGTCGAAGTTTCTTTCTGACTTTGATACCGGTTGTCGCCAAGGGCGGTATGTATCAGCATCATTGCCTTCGTTGCCATTCCCTGACTCCGATTTCGATCTGGCTCTCTGCTCCCACTACCTTTTTCTTTACAGTGCCCACGTAGATGAGGTGGCTCACCTGGCATCAATGCGTGAGCTGTGCAGAGTTGCCTCCGAGGTTCGCATCTTTCCGGTTATCTCTCTGGATGGAGAGGCCTCGAGGCATTTGGATTCGGTCATGACGGCACTATCCGCAGACGGTATTGATGTTTCGCTGCAGGCTGTGAGCTACCGTTTTCAGAAAGGCGCCACTGAGATGTTGGTGGCAAAGTCTGTATAACCAGGCCAGTCACGAAGACGTTTACTACAACGCGGCTTCGCCTCCATTCCGTAGCCGCGCGTGCTGAGCGGCGTCATATTGCTATAGATGGTGGGTCATGGACGAAGAAGAATCCCTGAATAGAGCAATTCAGGAGCCGGTGACAATCTTCTCGTATGACGAGAACTGGCCAACCATATTTGAAGAAGAGCGGGACCGCCTCCTTCGCTTGTTTCCTGATTACTTTTTGGCGATTGAGCACTTTGGCAGCACAGCAGTACCTGGCCTTTCAGCCAAGCCGATTATCGATATTCTGGCTGGAGTAGATTCGATATCGCGTGCCGATGAGTTAATGGAACCGTTGTGCCATGCAAAATATACAACATCAATGGAGTTCAATGCCTCGTTAGTTGGTCGGCGTTGGCTTATGCGATGGGCCGAGGGGCGCCGGACACATCACCTGCACCTTGTGGTTTACGGTAGTCAGGAATGGGATCGGCGCTTGGCGTTTCGGAACATACTTCGTGCCCATACTGAACTAGCAGAACAGTATGAGCAGAATAAGCGGTTGTGGGCGGTAGAGTTCAGGTCAGATAGAGAGGCATATACTGCGGCTAAGGCAGATTTCATACGGGAGGCACTGAAAGGTGCAACATAACTAAGCCAATCACGACGACAGTTTTTCCGTTGCGGCTTCGCCTCCACTACAAAGCTAGGCGTGTTGGCAGCGTTATAAATCAGGGAGTAGCCATTGATGGAGTGGCGCAAGGACGATTACCTAATCACTGACGATAAATCCAAGGTGCAACTGGGTACTGTCCAGCGCTTGCTTGCAGCGACATATTGGGGAGGTCGCCGTCCCGTAGAAATTGTAGAGCGCATGGTTGCTGGCTCCATTTGTTTCAGTCTTTACCATGGAACCACGCAAATTGGTTTTGGGCGTGCAGTCACCGACAGTACTACGTTTACTTGGGTGGCTGACATTGTGATTGAGCCGGGGTATCGGGGTACCGGTCTGGGCCAGTGGTTCATGGAGTGCTTGGTTGCGCATCCAGCTATCGAGGGTACTCAAATGGTGCTGCAAACCCGTGATGCTCAAGGGTTGTACGAGAAGTTTGGTTTCTCTGGGAATAGTGCTCTCATGAGCACCAAAGTCACTGATTCATAAAAAATCATTCAAATTCGTTCTGGACTTCCCCCGGTGCAGTGAGCCCGGGGGAAGAAGACTCAAAGGTACAGCATTGAGTTTAAAGTGAACTATCATACCCTCACTGCACGCTGAAAATGTGTTGACCCTCACGTAACGTGTGGCTTTAGCCTGCCCCTGTTCTTTGATTACACAGGAGGTAGGTCATGCAAACAATTCACCCTCGGAATTCCGCACAGCTTGTTGCTATTGCACGGGCTGTCCACCAGTTGCTGGATGAGCCCCGGATTCTAGATGATTCTCTGGCTTTGTCTCTATTGGGTACAGAGCTGCGGGACGCTGTGGTCGTGGACCCTTTCCAGTATAACGACCCAGGCGCCCGCTCCATGCGCGCCGGTATAGTTGCCCGTACCCTGCTTGCAGAGGAGTATCTGGATGTTGCAGTGGCGGATGGGGTCGGGCAGATCGTAGTCCTTGGTGCGGGAATGGACAGTTATGGGGTGCGGCAGGGCACAACCATACCCAAGGTGTGCCTGTTTGAGGTGGATCGCCCTGAAATGTTGACCCAAAAACAAGCCATGATCACTGAATCGAGTCTACATGTTCCGCATAACCTGCGTTTCGTGCCCGCAGATCTGCAACAGGATGACTGGGTCGATGTTTTGGTTCAACACGGGTTCGACAGGCACAAACCTGCAGCCATCAGTTGCCTTGGGCTGACCCCTTATTTGGATGTGGAACAAGTGCGTCGATTGCTGTCGGAGGTGTCGGAACTCCCGCCCGGCTCCTGCCTGGTTTTTGATTACCGCGTTTGCACTGAGTTGCTCAATACCATCGAACAGGCGATTGTGGCTTTCTCCGAACGCGTTTTTGCAGCGATGGGCGAGCCCTGGCTTTCACAATTTGCTCCTGCTTCCCTCGTGGAGGAACTGGAAACCATGGGCTTTGCTGAAGTCCGCAATTTTGATGTCACGGAACTGAATCGAAGATATTTTGCCCGTCGAAAGGACGGCCTGCAGGTTGCTGGTGGTGGTTTTAACTATATTGTAGCCCGACGTTAGGTTTGAGAATGTTCGGGGTGGTTAAGGGGGAGATCATGGGTGGATCTAGAGGGCGAGGCAATATGCGGGCTGGCGCATTGGCAAAACGTGCGGGCACTACCGTAAGAACGTTGCACCACTACGATGAAATTGGTCTGCTCCGGCCGTCTTCCCGTACCGGGGCTGGCTACCGTCTTTACACGGATGATGACATCGGGCGGTTACAGAGAATCCAGTTGCTGAAAAATCTTGGATTCGCCCTGACAGAGATAAAGAGCCTGCTGGAAAGGGATAGAGATTATTCTATCAAGGCTCTCGTTGCTGATAATTTATCTGCCGTCAACACCCGCATCGCTAGCGCGGTTCGCTTGCGTGAACAGCTTCTGCGCATGCAGGAACTATTGGATCAGGAGACTGAACCCGATACGGAAGCTGTTCTAGACACGCTCGAACTGCTTAATGCCTATGAGCGTTACTTCACCCATGAAGAACTACAGGAACTGCGCTTCTACACCCGTCAGAGGACCACCAAAATCCGCTGGCGTCGGTTGCTGACGGAACTTGCTGCGTTACGTGAAAAGATTGTGTTTCCCAGCGATCGTCGAAGTCAGGACTTGGCAGTACGCTGGATGGAACAGTTGGAACAGGATACTGCTGGCAATCCTGAGTTACTCAGAAAACTAACTCTGATGGCGGAAAGGGAGCAGGCTTTGCAGGTTTATCTGGGTATCAACATTAAACAGATCACTTTCATTCAGCAGGCTTTTCAGGAACACAAGTTGGCTATTTTCAAGCGCCACCTGAGTCCGGGAGTATATGCCTATCTGGCTGAACGATACGCTGGGCAGATGGAGCGCTGGCCGCCTCTGCTTGGCCGCATAAATCGGCTGCTTGAAGAGGGTGTCAGTCCGGAGAGTGACAAAGGGCAGGATGCCGCAAGGGAATGGGTAGACATCTTCGTGGGGTACGCTGGTCCAGATCCAAAAGCACAGGCCGAGATCCGTCAAATACAGATGTCCGAGCCCGAGCTACGCCGTGGCACCTGGCTCAGTGATGAAAGGCTGGCTTTTCTGCAGAGCGCGCTGAAAACGCTCAATGGCAATTCACTCGAAGCCGCATCAGGCACTAGTGACAACAACCAGATGATTAGAGAGTATCGAGAAGCGGATATCGATCAGATCCTGGATATCTGGCTTTCAGCATCGATTAAGGCCCATGACTTTGTCGAATCGGAGTTTTGGGTATCAAAGGTTAGCGATATGCGCGGTGTATACATCCCTGCATCGGAGACCTTTGTATTTGAATCCGACGGTCAAATCGCCGGATTCTATAGCCTATACGGGAATACTTTGGCCGCAATCTTTGTATCGCCACACATGCAGGGTAAGGGCGTGGGACCAGCCTTGCTTGATGATGCCAAGAGTAGAAGAGAGAGCTTGCAGCTCACCGTGTACAAGGAGAATGCCCCAAGCGTCAAGTTCTATGAGAAGCATGGATTTATTTCAATTGGTGAGCAAATCGATGAACATACTGGTCACCCTGAGCTCATCATGGAGTATCGCTAGTCTTGTTCGGCTGTCAGGCGCTTACAGCAAACGCATATAGGGGCTCTCTTACGCGGTTCTCAACCACAACTTGACCGCCCGTCTCAGGTTCCGGGCGTGCAGATCGATTCCACAATAATGGCGGTGGGTGCTATGGTAAAAGTTCATGAGTCTTCTCCCTTGTGGTGCTTGGTCGCCTTCCAGCTTAGCGGGCAACCGATTAGCCAACTATTTGCGCGCAAAGGGGATGAGCACACAGCTTCCGTGGTGCGGACTCGATCTCGGCGCTGTGCCAGATGAATGATCGGGGCCGAAGTCACGTAAGATCGTAGGAGAGCGTTCAGGACGAACATAATGCTGGCTGAGAGACTCGAACCGACTGAGCGGCCGATAAACGTGCTGGTTATTCTTGGGCATCCCCGTGCCGACAGCTTTTGCGGAGCGTTGGCGGAGGCCTTCTGCCAAGGCGCGCGCGCGGCGGGGGTGCAGCTGCGCAGGCTAGACCTATCAGGACTGGATTTCGATCCTCATTTGCACACTCCCTCCCCCAACGATCAGCCGCTCGAAGATGACCTGTGCAGGGCGCGGGAGCTCTTACTTTGGGCGGATCACCTGGTCATCGTTTACCCCACCTGGTGGGGCACCGCTCCCGCCCTGCTCAAGGGCTTTCTGGATCGGCTGATGGCACCAGGCTTTGCCTTCAGGACCTGTGAAGGCGGCATCGGCTATCAAGGGCTGTTGCAAGACCGTTCCGCTCAATTGATCACCACCATGGATACTCCCCCGCTTGTGCATCGGTTGCTGTACCGGCAACCGGGTAAGAATGCCCTGGCCCGGGCGACCCTGGGCTTTTGTGGCATGCGCCCGGTGCGTTCGCTGGTATTTGGCTCCGTCAAGAACGCCAGCACGGACCAACGCGAGGCCTGGCTCGCCCGCGCCGAACGACAGGGCCGGCGGCTACAGCAGGGTCGGATCACCAGGATGGAACGGCTACGGCACAAAACTGGCGCCTGGCTGCGAAGCCTGCGACTGCAGTTCTATCCGATGTCGTGGGTGGCCTATGCCATTGGCGCGCTCGCGGCCTCCCCCGGCAGCCCAGTGCTCGGGACGTCGGTGTTCTGGGTCGGCTACCTTTGCCTTTTCCTGCTGGAGGTGGCAACCGTGTTGGTCAATGAGGTGGTCGATCTGCCCACGGATCAGCGCAATCGCTACTTCAACGCTTTCACTGGTGGGTCGCGTGTGCTGGTTGACGGTTCGCTGAGCCAGCGGGAGGTCAAGGCCGGGATTGGCGTTGCGCTATCGGGCCTGTTGGCCAGCACGATCTGGCTGCTGTCGCTATCCGCGGCGGCTCCGGCTGCCATTATCGCGGTGCTTGGCGTCCTGACCGTGCTGGCCATCGGCTACACGGCGCCGCCGCTGAAGCTCAGCTATCGTGGTTTGGGAGAGGTGGACGTGGCGGTCACCCACAGTATCGGCGTGCTGCTGTGCGGCTACTTATTCCTGGGTGGGGCCTGGCACGACCCCACGCCATGGCTCCTGAGCGTGCCGATGTTGCTGGGAATACTGCCCTCCATCACGCTGTCGGGCATACCGGATCTCGATGCGGATGCCTTGGTGTCCAAGCGCACCTTGGCGGTACGCTTTGGATTCAAGAACGCGCTGCGTATCGCACTCTTCTTCGTCTTACTCTCCGCCGCAACCGCGCTGGTATGGGACGTTTGGGGACTGGCCGGTGGTGCCTACACCGGCATTGTGTGGCTGGTCGTCCCTCACGCCGCGGTGCTGACGTGGTTCTTGTATCGACATGTTCGGATTGATCGCGCCCCCGGTCGCATTGATGGGCTGATGGTTGCTTCGCTTGGCTACGTGGTGTGGTTTGGGCTGGTTCCATTACTGAGGCTGGCACTACTATAAGCATCCGCAGGCTGAAGACGGCCAAGCACAGCTTGCTTAACCGCGCCTGTGGAGTCTCGCCAGTGTCCTCTGAGGCAACATGGGAAATCCTGCCCGATGCAGTAACTCAGTACTATGAGGAAGAGCCTGCGAATGCATAGCAATCGCAGGCCTGGTAAGGATCTCTAGAGAAAACCTGTAATAGCGAAGTTCTAGCCAAAACCAAGAAAGGAAAGAATCACTACAATGATAACGACTGCACCGATGATATAGACGATATTGTTCATTAGTAGATACTCCTTTTCATCAACCCGACATCGCGCTTCTCCCCTTCCGTGTGGCGCGCGATATAACTTCTTGCGGAGGCTACTCCTTTGCTTCATCTCAGTTCAGAGTAGATTATCGGCTTCTTATGGTCTGTTCGCTGGCGAACTGAGTTGCGAAAAGAAAGGTCAATGAATGATGCATAGCCAACCGCTGTTGCCGGACAATTTTTCCACCGGTCTAAGCTTGGGTGCACTGTATTTGGGAGAATCAGACTCGGGGGGATGCCGTGATCGAGATACATCAATTCGCGCCGGGGTGGGGTTTGAATGCAAGCCCGTTCTGTCTCAAGGTGGAGACTTACTGTCGTTTGGCAGGGATTCCCTACCAGACCAAGAGCACTCTTCCTTTCAAGGGGCCAAGAGGCAAGCTCCCATTCATCATTGACCAGTCACAGAAAGTTCCCGACAGTGGCAACATCCTGGCGTACCTGAAGATGACATACGGTGACCCGCTAGACGGACAACTTTCCGCGGCTGAATTAGCCTCCGGCCATTTGCTGCGTCGTACGTGTGAGGAGAGTCTTTACTTCACTATCGTCTTGTCACGGTGGATAGACGACAAGTACTGGCCCAAAACCAGGGATGCGTTTTTTGGCATGGTGCCATCCGCGGCTCGCCACTTGGTGGCGGGTGCGGCGCGAAGAAGTATCAGAAAAAGCCTCATCGGGCAGGGTTATGGTCGCTATCCATTGGCTGAGGTCTACGCCACCGGCATTGCGGATCTTACTGCGATGGCCTGGCAGCTAAGTCAGCACAAGTATGCAGTAGGTGACCAAGTGACCTCGTTTGATGCGATTCTTTATGCGTTCCTTTTCAACATCGCACGGGTACCGCTAGAGACGCCGCTCAAGCATGCTGCATTGGAGGACGCCTCGATTCCTGCGTACTTGGAACGTATGGATGACGTGCTCAAGATGAAAGATGGTACCAATAGAGTGTAATCGGTCGCGGGGTACTATCTGATTTTGGTGAAACCCGTTTCGCCGGGCAGGGTTTCATAACAGCGGCATGAGACTTTTGGTCCCGGTGAGTTCAACGTTAATTGGGAAAGACATGGAACCCGTCATCCAGGAAGAAGTAACCGGCTGCGGCATCGCTGCAAGTGCCGCAATTGCCGGTGTCACCTATGCTGAGGCCAAAAAGAGAGCGAATGCTCTGGGTATTTATGCCGCAGACACAGCGCTTTGGTCGGATACTGAGTACGTCCGAAAACTCCTGCGTGAGTTCGGCATTTCGGTTTCTCCCAAAGAAACGCCATTCGAGTCCTGGGAGCGCCTTCCGGACAAGGCACTCATGGCCATCAAGTGGCACACGGAGCAAGGCAAACCATTCTGGCATTGGGTAGTGTTTGTCAGAGAAGGCGGCAAAGAAATGGTGCTGGATTCCAAAAAAACACTGAAATCAAATACTCGCTGGGACTTCGGGCGCATCAAGCCCAAGTGGTACATTGAGGTAACCAATTAACAATTCGCGCCAGTGCGCGGCCGGTCTTTCAAAGTTGCATTGGAGTATTGATGAATTTAGATGGAATAGTTGTGAGGGAAGCACGGAGTGAAGACCATGATTCCCTAATGGCTCTGGAACAAAAAGTGATTGACGCTGAGCGTCCATTTAACCCGTCTCTGAAAGAACAGGATGCTTACTATTACGATATCGAAAAACTGATGACTGATCAGTTCAGTAGGTTGGTAGTGGGAGAAATTTCTGGAGTCGTTATCGCCACTGGATACGTTCAGGTCCGCCACTCAAAGCCTGCCTTGGAGCATGATAGTCACGGATACCTCGGTTTCATGTACGTGGCTGAGGAATATCGAGGGCTTGGGCTGAACAAAGTGATTTTGCAGGATCTGGTTCGTTGGGGCCAATCTCAAGGAGTCACCAACTTCTATCTCGACGTTTACGCGGAAAATGGATCTGCTGTTCGGGCATATGAGAAGTTTGGTTTTCAGGGATCCCTGCTGGAAATGAAACTGGATATTCAGAAAACATGACCAGTGCAGGTCACGATTACAATATTGATGGCTTTTACCGTGGACATGTATCTGTATAACGAGGCCGGGCCAGGCACTGCGACGTCTTTTGCGTTGCGGCTTCGCCTTCATTTCGCAGCCGCGCGCCAGTCACCAAATCGTCACTACAACGTAACCCACCCCGCTGATAGTAGTCGTGGAGTGTTATTCATCACATAGGGAGCTTGTTATGAAGTTACGCATGTTACTGATTGTGGCATTACTGATGTCACTGTTTTCCCTCGCCAATGCTGCGCCGGGTGGGCATGGCAAAGGCGAGAACTGGGTGCCCCCGGGCCTGGAAAACTGGGACGACAAGTGGCCGGATCTGAATGGTAAATTCCACCGAGGCAAGCGCCAGGTTCATCTCGGACCCAGGCCTTTCTGGTTGGTGAATGACATGGACGAGGGGCCACTAAAAGACACCCTGCAGTCCTGCCATGGCAAAGATTTCAGGCCCACGGATTTCTCGATCGGTCACCGGGGTGCGCCCTTGCAGTTCCCCGAGCACACCATGGAGTCCTACGTTGCAGCCGCTCAAATGGGCGCGGGTATCCTGGAATGCGACGTTGCCTTCACCAAGGACAGGGAACTGGTCTGCCGCCATGCCCAGAACGATCTTCACACCACCACCAATATCGTGACCATTCCCGAACTGAACGCCAAATGCACCCAACCGTTTGTGCCGGCTGATCCGGAAAGCGGCACCGAGGCGCAGGCAGAATGCCGTACCAGCGATATCACTCTGGAAGAATTCAAGTCTCTGGAAGGCAAGATGGACGCGTTCAACCCAATGGCAACCACCCCTGAGGAGTACCTGGAAGGGACGGCCGACTGGCGTACCGAGTTGTACAGCAGCCGCGGCACTCTGCTGACACACAGGGAAAGCATCGAGTTGTTCAAGGCGTTGGGTGTGAAGTTCACACCGGAACTGAAAACACCTGTGGTGGAGATGCCGTTTGAAGGGGACTATAGCCAACAAGACTATGCCCTCCAGATGATTCAGGACTACATTGATGCGGGCGTAAGTCCGGCGGATGTATGGCCGCAGTCGTTCCTGCTGGACGACGTGCTGTTCTGGATCAACGAAACGCCCCGGTTTGGAAAACAGGCGGTGTTCCTGGACCAGGCCCCGCTGACGCCAGAAAACTCGTCCCTGGCCTGGATGGAGGATCTCTCCGCACAAGGGGTTAATATTCTGGCACCGGCACTATGGAAGATGCTGACCCTGGATGGCCACCAGGAAATCGTTCCGTCGGAGTACGCGGAAAACGCCAGGGCTGCGGGGCTGGACCTGATTGCCTGGACGGTTGAACGCAGCGGACCGCTGGCTGACGGAGGGGGCTGGTACCATCAGACCATCACTGACGCCATCAATAATGATGGTGATGTTTTCACAGTGATAGATGTGCTGGCCCGCGAGGTCGGGGTAATTGGTATCTTCTCTGACTGGCCTGCGACCACCACCTTCTATGCCAATTGCATGGGGATTGCTGGTCGGGGGCACTAGGCAAACCGGGGCATGAGCCGAGCGTTAAACGAACTGAGGGGCAGGGTAGTGGAGTTAACAACCAGGAGGTTCCTGCTCCGTGATTTCAATGACACGGATTCCGATGCTTTTGAGGCGTATCATAGTGATCCTCGCTCTCATGAGTTCTATGGAACGGAACACACGACGACGGAGCATGCTCGTAAACTTCTTGAACTTTTTCGAGCATGGGCAGCGGAACAGCCAAGGGTAAATTTTCAGCTTGCTATCATTCGGCGTAGAGACCCCCAAATACTCGTCGGCTGTTGTGGCTTGCGGAGCGGTGGTGAGGAAGAAGGTACTGCAGAGCTGGGAATTGAACTGGCACCGGAGTATTGGGGGCGGTATGCGTACGCTACGGAAGTCATGCATGCTTTGGTTGAGTTTGGGTTTGGTACGCTTAATCTTCATACCATATACGGCGGCACTGTCAGTGCTAATTCGCGCATAGCACGCCTTGTAAATGCACTGGGTGCTACGGCAATCATACGGCCGAGCCCTGAGTGGATGCGAAGCAAAGGCTGGAGTCATGTTGAATGGAGAATCACCCGAGACCAATGGGCGAGTTTTCGTTTAACAAGCGCAGGCACAAGGGGGGGAGGGGCATAAAAGAGAGTGATTGGAAAAAGTTCAAAGTCATCAGGGAAAAAGCCATAGAGCAGTTCTGCACTCAGGCCCTGGATGAGTTTGAAGAGGTCATGGAATTATCGGACGAATTTCGGGATCAAACGGACCCCAAGCGGTTCGGTTGGGAGTAAATACAGGGAAGCGCCAATATGTTTGATTACTCAATTGTACATTGGATGACGTTTTTGTCTGCGGCGGTTCTTCTGAATCTTTCCCCGGGCCCGGATATCGCTTTCATTCTAGGGCAGACGCTACGTGGCGGACGTCGACATGGGTTTGCTGCGATGTTCGGCATATGGTCGGGGGCGGCGTTACATGTAGTTATGGCGGCGGTGGGGCTTTCGGCAATCCTTGCTACCTCGGCTCTGGCCTTTTCTGTGGTTAAGTGGGTTGGGGCGGCCTATTTGATATGGCTTGGCATCAAAATGCTTCTGTCGAAAGGTGACTCATTCATCTCGAGTGACGGAGGCGGCAGTCTACGGATGCAGTCGGTCTATTGGCAGGGGATGCTGGTTTCCGCTCTTAACCCGAAAGTCGCCATATTCTTCCTTGCTTTCTTGCCACAGTTCGTCGTGCAAGGTGCCGGCCCTGTCGGTGCTCAGCTAATATTGCATGGCAGTCTGATTATTGTTGTTGCGGCTTTTGTCGAGCCTCCGCTGGTCATGGCAGGTTCAAGATTAGGAGCGTTCTTGAGGAAAAACCAGCGAGTTGGCTTGTGGATGGATCGAAGCCTTGGAGCCTTATTTGTTGCCTTGGGAGCGCGCCTCGCGGCTAGTACAAAATAAAGCCTACAGCACCAGCGAGGTGGCCAGGAACAGCATCAGACCCATGCCGATGATGTCGGTAAAGGTGGTCAGGAAGATACTGCTGGCGGTGGCCGGGTCGGCGCCGAAGCGTTTTAGCAGCAACGGTACCGCGACGCCGAAGATGCCGCTGCCAATACAGGCGCCGATCATGGCAATGAAAATGACGAGGCCGAGCATGGCCGGGTTGGCAGAGTCGGTGGACAAGGCATAGGCGAACATGGCGATGCCGGCGATCACGCCCACGGCGGCGCCATTGAGCGCGCCCAGCAGGATCTCTTTGCGCAACAACCGGCTGATCGGATAGTCCTGTATCTTCCCGAGGGTGATGCCGCGCAGGGTGATCGCCAGCGCCTGACAGCCGGTGTTGCCGCTCTGGCCGGCGAGCACTGGCAGGAAGGCGGCCAGGGCGACGATCTGTGCGATGGTGCTTTCGAACATGCCCACCACGAAGGCGGCAGCGAAAGCGGTGATCAGGTTCACCTGTAGCCAGGGGTGGCGCATGCGGAAGGCCGCCATCACCGGTGTATTGATTTGCTCTTCCTTCGCTACACCATACTGTGAGCCGGCCTGGGCGGTGAGTTCCGAAGCGATGCGTTCATACAGCTTCCAACCACGCACCTCGCCCACCACGTGCTGCTGCTCGTCCACCACCGGGTACATGCGGTAGTGCCGGTACTGCACTTCGCCGATTGCTTCCTCGATTGGCGTGTCCTGGTGAAAGGCGAAGGGCTCGCGCACCATGATGCTGGCAAGGGCCTCAGAGGGTTTGGCGAGAATCAGGTCGCGCATGCCCACCACCCCCACCAGGCGATGCTCCTCGGTCACGAAAATGTAACTGATCTCGGAGACGTCGGCGCTCTTTACCATGAAGGTCAACGCCTCGGCGACGGTATAGTTGGCCGGCAGCATCGCCGCCGCCGGGGTCATCAGCTCACCGATGGTTTCTTCCATGCCGGTCAGCACCGCGCGGGTGGCCGACTCGTCCGGGGCGGCTACTTCGGCGAGGTGGGAGGCCACGGTGAGGGCCTGTTCAGCGGGCAACCGAGAGAGAATGAACTGGATATCGTCCGCTGGCAGCCGGGCCAGTTCCTCGGCCGCATCCAGGGGTGTCAGTTCGCGAATCTGTTCGACCCGTTCGATCAATCCCATATTATGTGACATGGCTTGGTCCGTCATCGCTATTGATAACCAGACTATATCAGGCGGATTATGGTGGGGCGACACGCCCTGATCGCTGGCGTGGCAGGCTTCAACAATCGGCTGCATAGCGGCGGGCGTTGATACGGCTCACTCGGACTGATGGTAACTGTATGCGAATAGTAGTGAATATAGACGTTCCGGAGCTTGCGCCAGCTATAGACTTCTACTGCGCTGCTCTGGATTTGGAGCTCAGCCGGATTATTGATGACGACGTCGCAGAGCTTACAGGCGCCTCTTCAGTCATTTACCTTCTGGCGAATGTCACCGGATCTGTTACCAGCAGTTCCGTTGCAGAGGCACGTCGATACTCAAGGCATTGGACACCTGTGCATATTGATTTTGTCGTCGGCGACATATTGAAGGCCGCTGACCGGGCGAGAAAGGCGGGTGCAAGCCAGGAAAGTGAGTGCATAGCTTGGAGAGGTTCAAAATGCATAACCTTCTCAGACCCGTTTGGTCATGGCTTTTGTCTGATTGAGTTCGATGGGGAAACCTATCGTTAAGTCGCGGCCTGACCATGCCGCCCGTCTCACTCTCCACTATCCCCACACAATGGCTGCATCAGGCCATTCCGGAGTTCCTGCCCCTTATGCCCTGTGGCCAACAGGTAGTGCAGCTTGGCGAAGGCGGCCTCTGGTGTCAGATCCGAGCCGGGAATAACGCCGATTCTGTCCAGCGCCGCGCCGGTTGCGTAGGCGTTTTGGGAAACCGGGCCTTGCAGGCATTGGGTGATGTTCAGGATGGTGATCCCCTGGTTGACGCCATATTCCAGGGCCTGGATCAGGTCGGGGTTGGCGTCTGGCGGGTTACCGGCGCCGTAGCTGTGGAGGATCAGGCCCTGAAGACCTGGCAGTGCCAGTGTCGCCTGGATCAGCTCGGCGGGAATGCCAGGATAGAGGGTGAGTGCTGCCACGGCCCGGTTGTCGAATTCCGGTATATGGAAGTCCGGATGGCCTGGCGGTAGCAGCCTTTCGTCCCGAAGCCTGATTTCAATGCCAGCCTCGCCGAGCCAGGGTGCATTGGGGGAGTCGAATGCGCTGAGCCCGTTGGTGCTGATTTTCCGTGCCCGGTTGCCACGGAGCAGGCGGTTGCGGAAGTAGATGCAGACCTCCCGGAGATGTGGCATGGCCGCCATGGCGAGAGCGGAGGTCACGTTATCCAGGGCGTCGCTCCGGTCCTGGTCCAGGGGAATCTGGGCACCGGTGAGGATCACGGGTTTGTCGCAACCGCGGAGCATGTAGGAGAGGGCCGAGGCGGTGTAGGCCATGGTGTCCGTGCCGTGAAGCACCACAAAGCCGTCGTAGCTGTTCCAGTGGCTCTCCAACACCCGGGCTATGCCGGTCCAGTCCGATGGGGTGAGGTTGGCGCTGTCGATCAGTCGGTCCAGTTCGATGACGTCCAGACCCGGCAGGTCAAGGTGCCTCTGCAGTCGGCCCCGGAAATCCGGGCTGGGCACGTACCCCTTGCCGGAGGCCACCATGCCGATGGTGCCCCCGGTGTAGACCACCAGCACCTTGCGGTTCATGCGCTGTCTCCGATCGGGGCGAGCATAGAACGGGGGCTGAGCAGGCGGTCCAGTTCCTCCGGGTGCAGCAGCGCCTCGGCCAGCACCAGCTCACGCACGGTGGCCCCGGAGTTCAGGGCCTGGGCGGCAATGCGGGTGGCATTGGCGTAGCCAATCCGGGGTACCAGCGCGGTGATGATGCCAATACTGTTGTCCAGGTGGCGGGCGCACTGTTCGACATTGGCGCGGATATCCTTGATGCAGCGCTCGTCGAGCATGGTGCAGGCGGATTCCAGCATTTTCATGGAGTTCAGCAGGTTGTAGACAATCAGCGGCTCCATGGCATTGAGCTGCAACTGGCCGGCCTCCGCTGCCATGGTGACGGCCAGGTCGCTGGCGATCACCTGGTAGGCGGTCTGGTTGACGGCTTCCGGGATCACGGGATTGACCTTGCCGGGCATAATCGAAGAGCCCGGCTGCCGTGCTGGCAGCATGATTTCGCCGAGCCCGGTTCTTGGCCCGCTGGACAGCAGCCGAAGATCGTTGCACATTTTGCCGAGCTTGACGGCAAAGCGCTTGAGTATTCCCGAGAACAGCACGAAGGCGCCCATGTCGGAGGAGGCTTCCACCAGATTGCTGGCGGACACCACCGGTTTGCCGGAGATCTCCGCCAGGTAGCGCACTGCCAGGGCCTGGTAGCGGGGCGGGGTGTTGATGCCGGTGCCAATGGCGGTACCGCCCAGGTTCACCTCACACAGCAACAGGCTGGCTTCGTGCAGGCGGTCGATATCCTCGCCCAGGTTGACGGCAAAGGCCTCGAACTCCTGCCCCAGGGTCATGGGCACGGCGTCCTGTAACTGGGTGCGCCCCATTTTTACCACGTCAGCGAATTCGCGGCCCTTTGCCTCCAGGCGCTCCTTCAGCCGGATGATGGCCCGCTCCAGGGGGGCGGCAGCGAACTGGACTGCGAGGCACACCGCTGTCGGGTAGGCGTCGTTGGTGGACTGGGAACGGTTGACGTCGTCGTTGGGATGCAGGTGCTGATAGTCCCCGAGACCATGGCCCAGCTTGGTCAGTGCCAGGTTGGCAATCACCTCGTTGGCGTTCATGTTGGTGGAGGTGCCGGCTCCACCCTGGATCAGGTCTACCACGAACTGATCGTGCAACTGGCCTGCGACGATGTCGTCGCAGGCCTCCACGATAGCGTCCGCCTTGTGGGGGGCGAGTACCCCCAGGTCCCGGTTGGCCAGTGCGGCGGCCTTCTTGACCATTGCCAGTGCACGGACAAAATCCGGGAAGTGGCTTATGGGCACGCCGGTGATGGCGAAGTTGTCCAGGGCGCGCTGGGTCTGGATGCCGTACCAGGCGTCTGCGGGCACCGCCAGGTCGCCCAGGAGATCATGTTCGAGACGGGTGTTCATTGGTGTCTATTTCCTGCGAGGTGATGCGTTCAAGATCTTCGGGCTCGATGGTCCAGGCGGCGGCGTCCACGTTCATATCCTTGAAGCGGGCGGCGTCGAACACCGGTTGTTCAATGCCGGCGGCGATCTGCTGGTCAAAATCCTTCAGCACGCGCAGGCCGGGTTTGAACAGGCACAGCAGGGCGATCAGGTTGACCAGGGCAAGCAGCCCCATGGTGACATCGGCGAATCCAAAGACAGTGCCCAGGTCGGTGGTGGCGCCCCAACACACCAGGCCGATGACGGCTACCCGGAAGATATTGAAGAATTTCAGGTTGGCGGAACTGAAGAAGCTGATGCTGTTCTCGCCCAGGTAGTAGTTGTAGAGGATGGTGCTGAACCCGAACAGCAGCAGTGCAATACTCACAAAGCTGCGGCCCCAGTCGCCGACATGATCTGCCAGGGCAGACTGGGTCAGCGCCACGCCGCCCACATCGCCCATGCCCGCCGGCTCGTAGATGCCGCTGAGCAGGATGATGAACGCGGTGGAGGAGCAGATGATCAGCGTGTCGATAAACACCGAGAACGATTGCACCACGCCCTGGTTGGCCGGGTGGGGCACATAGGCAACCGCTGCCACGTTGGGGGCACTGCCCAGGCCTGCCTCGTTGGAGAACAGCCCACGCTTGACGCCCATCATGATGGCTGCGCCAATGCCGCCGCCAACAACCGGCTCAAGCCCGAAAGCGCTGTTGACGATGAGCATGAATACATCGGGGATCTGCTCTAGGTTTAGGGCAAGCACGACCGTGGTAATCAGCAGGTAGCCGCCCGCCATGATCGGGACCAGGAACTCGGTCACACGGGCTATGCGCTTTACCCCGCCGAAGATGATCACACCCACCAGCACCGCCAGTGCAATGCCGGTCGCAACGACTGGCACCCCAAAGGCGTCGTCCACGGAGGTGGCCACGGCGTAGGACTGCAGCGCGGTAAAGCCGAAACCGAAGGTCATCAGCAGCAACACCGAGTACACGCCCGCCAGCCATTTCCATTTCGGGCCCATGCCTCGGGCGATGTAGTGTGCCGGGCCACCGCGGTAGGTGCCGTCGGCCTCTGCCTGCTTGTAGGTCTGGGCCAGGGAGCATTCGAGGAAACTGGTGGCCATACCCATCAGGCCAACGACCCACATCCAGAAAACCGCGCCGGGGCCGCCGAGGGTGATGGCCACCGCCACGCCTGCGATGTTTCCCCCGCCGACACGGCCGGCGACAGACAGTAACAGGGCCTGGAAAGAACTGAGATGGCCGTGTTTGTCTCGCTGGAAAGCCTGGCTGGCACTAAGGATGCGAAACATGCGGCCAAAGTAGCGGAACTGGACGAAGCGGGAAGCAACGGTAAAACCGATGCCAACGGCAACGAGCAGGGCAATCAGGACCTTGCCCCAAAGCAGGTCATTGAGTAACTCCAACATAGGGAACTCCGGTGGTTGTTTTTATCAGGAGGTTTTATTTAACCAGCCCGGGGCGACTGGTAGAATTCGTAGACTGGCGTCAACATGGTGCGATCTGGCGCACCATTAGCGCCAACACGCACCAGCGCAGGCTGGCGCTTCCGGATGAGAGGGTGAACACGATGGATGATGCCGGCACGCATCAGGACCTGGCTCAGAACCTCAGGTTGCTGTGCAGCTACTACAAGTCGATTGCGGAGGTGTGCCGTCGTCTGGACATCAACCGCCCGCAATTTAACCGGTACCTCAGTGGTCAGCACAGGCCCTCGGCGAATATCCTGCGTCGCCTGTGTGACTTCTTTGGGGTTGATGAACAGGAAATCCTGCTGCCGCACTGGCAGTTCCAGCGGCTGGTGCGGGTAAGGCCTGTTCCCGAGAAGAAACGGCAGGGGAATGATGACACCCTCCTCGAACACCTGGATCAGTTGGGGCAGGAGGGGCGCAACGATATAGATCGCTACCTCGGCTATTATTATGAGTACTATTTGTCGATGTCGACGCCGGGCAAGCTGCTGCAGAACCTGGTCTGCCTGGAACGTCGGGGCGACCAGGTGGTGTTCCAGCGTACCGAGCGGATGCGTCCCAGCAAGCACGAACCGTACTGTCACAACCAATATCAGGGGGTGGCCTACCTGCTGACGGACCGGTTGTTCCTGGTGGACTATGAAACCCTGAATCGCCACGAAATCACTCAGACCATCCTGTTCCCCAGCTTCCGGAACCGGTTGAGCCGGCTCACCGGGCTCAAGATCGGTGTGTCTGATAACAGCGAACGGATGCCCTGTTGTGCCCGGGTGCTCTATGAATACCTGGGACCCGACGTGCGGGTGCGTAAGGCTCTCGCGAGCTGCGGCCTGCACGATTTACGGGAAGACGCCCTGGATCCCTCCATCCTGGAGGCGGTTCACAACGACATGGTGGCGGGGGAGTTCCTGTTTCGCGCTCGGCATTGATCGGAAATGTACCCAATAAAAGGAATGTTGACATGATGGATGAGAATCGATGGCTTCGGGATGTAGTGCTGGAGTCCGAAACAGTCAAGCTGGCTCCACTGCACAGGAACCACGCTGACGCACTGGTGGAAGCGGCGTCAGACGGTCAGCTTTGGAGTCTGTGGTTTACCGGCGTGCCCGGACGAGACACCATTCACAGCTACATTGAAAAAGCGTTATCTGAAAAGGACGCGGGCAGGGCGTTACCGTTCGTCGTCATTGAAAAAGTGTCCAACAAGATCATTGGCTCAACACGTTTTTGTAATGCAGATAGCCAGAACAATCGCGTCGAGATTGGTTACACCTGGTACGCCAAAAGCTATCAACGGTCCCCGATGAATACGGAGTGCAAACTGCTGTTGTTGGGCCATGCTTTTGAGGATCTGAATGCCATAGCTGTGGAGTTCCGTACCCATTGGCATAATCTGGAGTCCAGGGCTGCGATTGCGAGATTAGGTGCGAAGCAGGATGGGGTTTTACGTAACCATCAAAGAATGCCGGATGGTGGCTACCGTGACACGGTCGTATTTTCCATCATCAATCTTGAGTGGCCTGTTGTGCAACAAAGCCTGATGCACAAGCTGGATTCATACCGTTAACAGCAGTGGTTAGCGTGAATCTCAGTGAGGTATTTGGTGCTGGGCGCCAGGGAGTGCTCGCACTCCCCTTTGCCCCCGGGACAGAATAATCAGCGAATATCCTGCCCAACCCGAACAATCTTCATGGTGTTGGTTCCACCCTGGGCGTTCACGTAATCGCCCTTGGTCATCACCACCAGATCGCCTTCCTTTACCACATTCCGGTTGATCAGCTCGGAGATCGCCAGCGCGTTGGTGCGCTCGTTAGGGATCTTGGCCGAGTCGAACGGAACGGTCTGAACGCCCCGGAACAGCGCAACCCGGTGCTGGGTGGAGTGGTGACGGGAAAAGGCGAAAATCGGCAGGCTCGATTTGATGCGGGACATCAATCGTGGCGTGGCGCCGGTTTCCGTCATACAGATGATCGCTGACACACCATCCAGGTGGTTGGCTGCGTACATGGCAGACAGCGCAATGGCTTCGTCCACCTTCTCCATGCTCTCGTGAATCCGGTGCTTCGACTGGTGCATGGAAGGCTGCTTTTCAGCGCCCAGGCAGATGCGCACCATGGCTTCCACCGCTTCTACCGGGTAGTCGCCTACGGCGGTTTCCGCGGACAGCATCACCGCATCGGTGTAGTCCATGACGGCGTTGGCCACGTCTGAAACCTCAGCCCGTGTGGGCATGGGGCTGGTAATCATCGACTCCATCATCTGGGTGGCGGTGATGACAGCGCGGTCCAGTATCCTGGCGCGGGAAATAATGTGTTTTTGCACACCAACAAGTTCAGCGTCGCCAATCTCCACCGCCAGGTCACCACGGGCAACCATCACGGCATCGGAGGCTTCAATCACCGCATCTAGGGCTTCCACGTCATGGGCCAGTTCCGCACGCTCGATCTTGGCGACCAGTCCCGCATCGGAACCGGCTTCCTTCAGTAGCCGGCGGGCGATGTGCATGTCTTCTGCGGTTCGAACGAAAGACACCGCCACGTAGTCTGCACCAAGGCGAGCCGCCGTCACGATGTCCTGTTTGTCCTTTTCAGTCAGCGCGTCGGCGGAGAGGCCGCCGCCACGCTTGTTCAGGCCCTTGTTGTTGGACAGGGGGCCGCCAATAAGGACTTTGGAGGTAATGCTGGTGGCGTTTACCGAGGTCACTTCCATCTCGATGCGGCCGTCATCCAGAACCAGGATATCGCCGGGTTCCACGTCCTCAATGAGTTGCTCGTAATCGATACCGACGCGCTCTTCGGTGCCGGCTTCTTTGTCCATTGCGGCGTCCAGGATAAACGTCTGGCCTGCCTTCAGGGTGACTTTGTTCTCTGTAAAGCGGGCGATACGCAGCTTGGGACCCTGAAGGTCCGCCAGAAGCGCCACGAAGCGATTCTGGCTGGCTGCCGTTTCGCGGACGCGGCGAGCGCGGTTGATGTGTTCTTCGGCGCTGCCGTGGGAGAAGTTAAGCCGGGTTACGTCAACGCCTGCTTCAATAATGGCGGCGAGGGATTCCGGGGAGTCGGTTGCGGGGCCGAGGGTGGCGACGATCTTGGTACGCCTGAGCATGTTTGTTGTCCTTTGGTTGATGGGAGGCATTCCGAATAGGCTAGCGGATGTTCGCCAGCCGACCAACTTTACTGGCCGGCTTTGATCAGAGCGATGGCATTATCCAGCATTCTGTTCGAAAAGCCCCACTCATTGTCGTACCAGGCCATGACTTTTACGTGACGGCCCAGCACCCGTGTGTGGTTGGCGTCAAAAACACTGGAGAGCGCGTTATGGTTGAAGTCCACGCTGACCAGTTTTTCGGTGTTGTAACCCAGAATCGGGCTGTCCTGCGCTGCCACCCTGACTGCTTCATTAATTTCTTCAACGGAGGTTTCCCGGTTCGCAATGAAGCCGAAGTCAACCAGCGATACGTTGATGGTGGGTACCCTTACCGCCAGTCCGTCCAGCTTGCCGTTAAGCTCGGGAATGACCTTGCCGATGGCGGCGGCCGCGCCGGTCTTGGTGGGAATCATCGACTGGGTTGCCGAGCGGGCCCGGTACAGGTCTGAGTGGTATACATCGCTCAGTTTCTGGTCATTGGTGTAGGAGTGAATGGTGGTCATCAGACCGCTTTCGATACCGACAGCCTTATGGAGCGCTTCTGCCACCGGTGCCAGGCAGTTGGTGGTGCAAGACGCGTTGGAGATAATGTCATGACTGGCAGTCAGGCTGTCGTGGTTAACTCCGTAAACCACGGTGGCGTCGGCATCGGGCGAGGGCGCGGAAATGATCACCTTGCGGGCGCCAGCTGTCAGATGTGCCTGAGCCTGGGCACGTTGTGTGAAGAGCCCGGTGCACTCGAGGACCACGTCAATATGGAAATCTTTCCAAGGCAACTCTTCGGGGTCGCGGATGGCGGTAATGGCGATGCGATCGCCGTTAACGGTCAGCGATTCTGCGTCATGGTTGACCACACCGTCAAAACGGCCATGAACGCTGTCATACTTGAGCAGGTGTGCGTTGGTTTCAGCGTCGCCCAGATCGTTGATGGCGACGACCTGAATCTGATCCCGGTAGTTGTTTTCATAAAGGGCGCGAAGGACATTGCGGCCTATGCGACCAAAACCGTTGATTGCGATGCGAATAGTCATTCTCTGACTCCTCTTGTGGTTATTTTTTGTTCGATTCCTGATTGTGATGTAGTAAATATAACAACAAAAAGAGAAGAAATGAACGTTTAATGGGTGAAATCATCCAATAAAGAAAGTAAAATTACGTCTAAAAATGACGATATTAATAATATTTGCTATGGAGCCCGCCATGCACCCGATCGTTGACAAGGTTACACAGAGAATCATTGAGCGCAGCCGTGCCAGCCGGCAGGACTATCTCAACCGCATGAACGAACTCAAGGCCCAGTCGCCGCACCGGAGCTCTCTCTCCTGCGGAAACCTGGCCCATGGTTTCGCCGCCTGCAGTCAGGGGGACAAGGACACCCTGAAGTTCATGAACAAGGCGAATGTGGCCATGGTTTCTGCCTACAACGATATGCTTTCGGCCCATCAGCCCTATGAAAAGTTCCCGGATGTGATTCGTGAGGCGGCCCGGGGTATGGGGTCGGTTGCCCAGGTTGCCGGCGGCACACCCGCCATGTGTGATGGTGTGACCCAGGGCCAGCCGGGTATGGAGCTGAGTCTGTTTTCCCGGGATACCATCGCCATGAGTACGGCGGTGGCCCTGAGTCACAATATGTTTGATGCCACGATGCTGCTGGGTATCTGTGACAAGATTGTGCCGGGCCTGCTGATCGGCTCCCTGAGCTTTGGCTACCTGCCGACTATTCTGGTGCCCGCCGGCCCGATGCCTTCAGGGCTTCCCAATAAGGAGAAACAGCGGATTCGTCAGTTGTATGCGGAAGGCAAGGTGGGCAAGGACGAGTTGCTGGAGGCCGAGAGCAAGTCCTACCACAGTCCGGGCACCTGCACCTTCTACGGAACCGCCAACAGCAACCAGCTTCTGGTGGAAGTGATGGGGCTGCATTTGCCGGGCGCGGCCTTTGTAAACCCGAATACACCACTGCGTGACCAGCTCACCCGTGCCGCTACAGAGCAGGTCATCAAACTGTCCAAGCCCCACGGCGGCGAGCTTGGTCTGGGCGACATGGTTGACGAGAAGAGCATTGTGAATGCCCTCGTTGCACTGCTGGTGACCGGTGGCTCCACCAACCATACGATTCACTGGATCGCCATTGCCCGGGCAGCGGGCATCATCATCGACTGGAATGATTACGCGGAGCTGTCTTCCGTTGTGCCATCAATGACCCGCATTTACCCCAACGGCCAGGAAGATGTAAACGCGTTCCACGAGGCTGGCGGCACGCCGTTCCTGATTCGCGAGCTGCTGGATGCCGGCTACCTCCACAACGACGTGGAAACGGTGGTAGGGTATGGCCTTGATCGCTATGCCCAAATGCCGGATCTGGAAGGCGATCAACTGGTCTGGCAACCAGCGCCCGAAAAAAGCCTGCTGCCCGATGTGCTCAGCTCCGCGGCGGAGCCGTTTGCGCCGGATGGCGGGCTGAGGGTGCTGGACGGTAATCTGGGCCGGGGTGTGATCAAAGTGTCTGCCGTCGCGCGTGAGCATAGGATGGTGGAAGCGCCCGCGGTGGTATTCAACGATCAGAACGACCTGAAAGCAGCGTTTGAATCCGGCAGCCTCGACAAGGACTGCGTGGTGATTGTCCGCTTTCAGGGGCCCAAATCCAACGGCATGCCCGAGCTACACAAGCTGACGCCATACCTGGGGGTCTTGCAGGATCGGGGGTTCAAGGTCGGCCTGGTGACCGACGGCCGCATGTCCGGCGCCTCTGGTAAAGTACCTGCCGCCATTCACGTCTACCCCGAAGCGCTGGACGGCGGTCCACTTGCCAGGGTCAGGGATGGTGATCTGGTCTGCCTGGATGCCGAGCGGGGCAGGTTGTCCATCGAGGTGGAGCCACAGGAATTTGCGGCCCGTGAACCTGTAAAAGCAGATCTGACCGGGTATCATCACGGCTACGGTCGGGAGCTGTTTGGCTGGATGCGTCGTGCGGCCAGCAACCCCGAGGAAGGCGCCAGCTTTTTCTGGAATCACGAGGCATGACGGCAACACATTACTCCCTGGTGGGTGATATCGGTGGCACCAATGCGCGCTTTGCACTGGTAGAGCGTGGCAGTTTCCAGCCCCAGGCTATCGAGATCCTGGCCTGTGGTGACTACCGTAACCTCGACCATGCGGTAACTGAGTATCTCGCCAGGGTAGGGGTTTCCGAGGTCGGAGAAGCCTGCCTTGCGGTGGCGTCCCCGGTGACGGGGTCGCGGGTGCGGATGACCAACAATCACTGGTGTTTTGATACCGATGAGATCCGCCGGCAGTTCGGGTGGCGGACCTTCAAGGTGATCAATGATTTCACTGCCATGGCTCTGGGCGTTCCTCACGTTCCGGAAGAGCATCTTGTGCATGTTTGCGGCGGACCTGGCGACAGCCGCCGTGCAAGGCTGGTGATGGGGCCGGGGACCGGTCTTGGGGTATCCGGTCTGGTGCCAATCAACGAAGGTTGGGTACCGCTGATGACCGAGGGCGGGCATGTGGATTTTGCACCCACCGATGAAGACGAGATGGCAATCCTGCGAATTCTGAAAGCCCGTTTTGGCCGGGTGTCCGTGGAGCGAATACTCTGTGGGCAGGGGTTGCTGAATCTCTACCAGGCTCACGCCGAGATACAGGGCGTTCCAGCGGCATTGGACGCACCGGAAAAAGTCACGGCAGCGGCGCTGGAGGATAACGACGCACTGGCCCGCCATACTCTCCGCCATTTCTGTGAACTGCTGGGCAGGGTGGCCGGCAATGGGGTGCTGACCCTCGGGAGTACCGGGGGCGTGTACCTGTGTGGCGGTATTCTGCCCCGCTTCCTCGACTTCTTTCTGGAAAGTCCGTTCCGCAATGGCTTTGAGGATAAGGGGCGCATGCGACCATTGCTGGAGGCTACGCCGGTGTATGTGGTGACCGAGCCATACACTGGGCTGCTGGGAGCAGCGGAAGCACTGACAAACCCGGAGGTGTGAGCGGATGGTTCCATGCCGGGATTACCAGTCATACGAGGCCGGTGACCGTCGACGGTCTGGCCGTGACCAAAGGAAGAGTCTACTCTGGAGGTAATAGGTGCGGGCAGATACAGACGTACCAAATTGCCATCAATACGAGTAGTCATTACCTGGCATGGAATTGTTACTTTCCCATTTCGCCCGCACATTGTCGGGCGCCGAAAACCTTGAACAACTCACTCGCCCCATTCTTTTGCTGTTGCAACGCATTACCGGCCTGGAATCCACCTACCTGACGATGATTGATGAATCGCAAGGCGTTCAGGTCATTCTTTTCGCGGACAACTCCGGAAGTATCAATCTCCCGGAAGGTATGCAGGTTCCCTGGTTGGATACCCTGTGCAAGCGCGCAATGGATGAAAAGCTGTACTTTACCGAAGACGTCGAGAGTGTCTGGGGTGATTCCGAGGCTGCTCGGGAGCTGGGCCTGAAGACCTATCTCTCTGTTCCCGTCAGTAATCTTGATGGCAGCATCTACGGCACCCTCTGCGGTGCGAGCAGTCGCGCCACGAAGGTGGATCAGGAAATGTTTGATCTACTGGAACTCTGCTCCGAGCTGATTGCCTATCAGATTGCCAGGGACGCTGCTGCCAAGGCCTCCATCCGTCGGGCCAATGCGGCCGAGAAAAAGCTGGAATCACTGGCGCTGATTTCTGACATCGGTGAATTGTGTTTTCGGTCGGATACCCTTAATTCCGCGTTGATACATACCGCTTCCATGCTCGAGAAACGTGGGGGCTGGTTCAGGGCAGTGCCGTTTGTCCGAAGTGGCCAGAGGGTCAGCGCCCTGGTTCAGGCTGACAGCGCCTGGTTGGAGGTTGTTAAAGAGACCGATGCCCTGATCCCGCTAACGGATGCGCTATTCGACAATGTCCACCCTGACCCGTTTGTCAGTGCTCATGGGCCGAGAGCACTGGGAATGTTTCCTCCAGAGGCTGGATTGTCAGGCGATGCCAGTGCCGCACTGGTCAGTGTTGAGACAGCGGAGGGCCGGGTGGCGGGTATTCTGCTGATTCTTGAGCAGGTGCCGGCGGAACCGGAAAACGACCGGCAGATGATCATCAGTTGTTCCAATTACCTGTCTCTGCTGGCTGAGCGGACAGAGTATTTCGCGCAGCTTGAACGTGCCAACCAGGAACTCTCGGTGTATGCCCTTCATGACCCGTTGACAGGGCTGGCCAATCGTCGTTATGTGATGGAGGAGCTGGCGCGCATGCTGGCTGCTACCCATCGAAATGGCGGCAGTGTACATGTTGCCTTTATCGATCTGGATGAATTCAAGCAGATTAACGATGAGCACGGGCACGATGCGGGTGACCACGTTCTGCAGTGCATGGCAAAGCGATTGCGGGAGGTGATCCGTTCCGGGGATTTGGTCAGTCGTTATGGCGGTGACGAATTTGTGGTGTTGTCGGCGGGCAGGGCGGGGGAAGATCGATCTGGCCTGGAGGCTTTCCTTGACCGACTGAGGTCAGCGACCCGGGGACAGTTCGAGCTGCCGGAACTGACTCTGGATTATGCCGGGGCAAGTGTGGGTGGGGTGACCAGCCGCGCTGGCGAAAGTGATCCGGACAAACTGCTGGCGAGGGCGGACGAGGCCATGTATGCGATCAAGAGGGCCAGGAAGGTGTCATGACAGAACTCTACCCATCGCTGTCGTTCGACGAACTGGTCGCCAGAGTTCGCCGATGCACCCTTTGTGAAGAGCATTTGCCACTGGGGCCGAGACCGGTGGTGCAGCTCAGTGAATCCTCGCGGATACTGGTGGTCGGGCAGGCACCGGGCCGGCGGGTTCATGAAACCGGGTTGCCGTTCAATGACCCCAGTGGCGACCGGCTGCGGGATTGGATGGGGATTAGTCGTGAGATCTTCTACGATGAGAGCAAGCTGGCGATATTGCCCATGGGGTTCTGTTACCCCGGTACCGGCAAGTCCGGTGATCTCCCACCGCGTCCCGAATGCGCGCCAGCCTGGCGGGAAGCGTTGCTGGTACGGCTAAAACACATAGAACTGACACTGGTCATCGGGCAGTATGCCCATGCCTGGCACTTGTCGGGCCCGAAGAAGTCGGTGACCGACAATGTGAAGGGCTGGGAAAAAGACTGGCCCAGGGTGTTGCCGCTGCCTCATCCCAGCCCCCGAAACAATATGTGGCTACGGCGTAATCCCTGGTTTGAAAAGGATGTTATTCCCGAATTGCGGCAACGGGTTGGGGATATTATCGGGCGTCTTCCCACCGGGTGAGCAGCTCTTCATAACGTATGGTTTTTCCGGGTGGTTTCTCGTTCTGAAGCTTCGGTTTCGGGGCGCCGGGCTGGGCCAGCCACCAGTCACGGCCCTTGGCTTCACCGTCCGGGACAATGCGTGGGCCGCAGTTGTTCACCGAAAAATTTCTCTCCATAACGGCCATAGCCCTGTCCTGACTCTCTGCCAACTTGTCCATCGCCTGCTGTGCGGTGCGTTCCCCGGACATGGCGTCGGCAATGTTCGGCCACCAGAGTTTTGCCAGCTTAGGGTAGTTGGCGATGTTCACGCCGGTTGGTGTCCAGGCCTCCCGTGCTGGGCTGCGATAGAATTCGACAAGCCCGCCCAATTCAGCGCTTTTCTGCTGCATTTCCGGCGAATTCAGGTCAGATTCCCGAATCGGTGTCAGCCCCACGAGGGTTTTCTGCAGTGACACGGATTTGGAAACTGTAAACTGGGCATAGAGCCATGCGGCTTTCTGCCGGCGATCGCTCATTACCCGCGGAATGGTCCAGGCTCCCACATCCTGGTAACCCAGCTTCATGCCGTCAGACCAATAGGCGCCGTAAGGGGAGGGGGCCATTCGCCATTTGGGTGTGCCGTCCTGGTTTACCACCGGAAGCCCCGGCTTTGTCATATCGGAGGTAAAGGCGGTGTACCAGAAAATCTGCTGGGCTATCTGCCCCTGGGCGGGTACCGGCCCTGCCTCAGAAAAGTTCATGTCCGGAGCTTCCGGCGGAGCATAGTTTTTTAGCCAGTCTATGTACTGTTGCAGTGCGTAGACCGCCGCTGGCCCATTCGTTGCACCACCTCTTTCGACCGACGAGCCCACGGGGTGGCATTCCTCCATCCGAATGCCCCATTCGTCTACAGGCAGGCCATTGGGTAGGCCGGGGTCGCCGGCGCCCGCCATGGATAACCAGGCATCCGTAAAGCGCCATCCCAGTGACGGGTCTCGCTTGCCGTAGTCCATATGCCCGTATACCCGCTTGCCATCGATTTCCTTCACATGAACCGTAAAGAACTCGGCGATGTCTTCGTACGCAGACCAGTTCAGCGGTACACCCAGTTCGTAGCCGTATCGCTCGCGGAATTCCGCGCGCAGTTCAGGGCGCTGGAACCAGTCATAGCGGAACCAGTAAAGGTTGGCGAATTGTTGGTCAGGCAATTGGTAAATCTTGCCGTCAGGTCCTGTCACAAAGCTCAGGCCGATAAAGTCTTCCAGATCCAGGGTGGGAAGGGTGAAAGCCTTGCCTTCACCTTCCATGTAATCACTCAGTGCCAGTGCCCAGCCGGTGCGGGAGTGTGTTCCGATCAGGTCTGAATCGTTGACGAAGGCATCGTATCGCCCTTTTGCGGCCATGATCCGTTGCAGATTGACCTGCCGGATAACCTCGCCTTCCGGCTTCAGATCGTGGGTTACCTTAATGCCGGTTATCTCCAGGAATGCCCGTGCGAGAACCTCGGATTCATAGCGATGGGTGGCCAGATTTTCGGAGAGCACCGAAATTTCGAGGCCCTCCAGAGGCTCTGCCGCCGCGGCAAACCATGCGAGCTCTTCAGCCTGCTCCCTGGGCGATAGGGTCGAGGCCTGTAGATGCCCTGAAACCCATCGTTCGATGACCTGTCGCCGCTCTTCCGGTAACGCGTTCAAAGTGTCAGATGCGTGGCTGACAGCGTTGAAATAAAACAGACAGAAGATTGCAGCGACAACTGGCCAATTCTTCATGGGACACCTTTTTTGTTGTTTGTTTTACTACCTAAAGGAGCCTAATGTTCGATTTTGGGTTCGTCAACGAAAATTTCGTAATCGATTGCTAAGAGTGGATAATGTTAATAAAAACATGTTAGTACAGTTATTTTGGCGAGATGTTTGCCATCATGGTGTGGTGAGTTCGAAAAAAATAATGTTCTAAAACTTTCTATTTTTTCTGTTGCGCGCTAAGTTTGTGGGGTCTCGAAAACAGGAAACGGCCACAGACCGTAATGAATGTTCGGGATGACAGTGCCCATCACTCCGAAGGGTTGCCGTAAAGTACTGAAAAAACGCTTAATATGGCTGTCACAGCGATGGAGGGGTGGGCCGGAACATATCTAACAATAATAGGAAGCTATCATGATCGAAAATAAACATCGCACAAATACAATAATGACAACTGCAAACCCGATGCGACGTTCCGCGCTTGCAATTGGTGTTGCCCTGGTTGCCGGTGGTCTTGCTGCTCCCGCCGCAGCCGAGCTTTCATTTGAGGCGGACAGCGGGTGGAAATTCGGTGTAAATGGCCACATTCCCGTCTTCGCCCTCATGAGTGATAACGATAATCTGGAAGAAGATGCTTTCCGTATCACGACGGGCTTCAATCCGGCCACTGCGCAGTTCAACGTGCATGCGCCTACTCAGTTTGGTCTGGATGTCTCTGGTCACTTTCAGTTGAACAGTCATCTCGCCGGTGCGGATGGTGTTCAGAACTCGGGCTTCGGGCGTGTTGATTTCGGCCGTCAATCCGGGGTGGAAAGCCGGGTCGCCGAGATTGCTGTAAGCGGGATTTTCGGGGCTCTTAATATCGGTAAGGGATTTGGAATCTACGGCACACCCGCGATTGGTGACGCCGGCAGTGGCATGGGCGTTGGTTTATTCAGCCCGAACCAGGGTGATGCCACTGCGGGCAGGATCGGCAATGGCTACTTCTATGCTAACTTTAACCCGCGAGTAATCTACACCTCACCGGATATGGGTGGTCTGCAATTTAAAGTTGGCGCGTTCCAGCCTGAGAAGCCAGAAGGCAATACCGATGCGCTGACCGAAGCACCGCGCCTTGAGGCAAACGTCGTCTGGGCCAGTGACATGGTGACTTTGTGGACCAGTGGTTTTACCCAGGCTATTGACTCCAATGACCCTGCCGTTGATGACTTCACCATGAATGGTATCGACTTTGGGGGAGCGCTTGCACTGGGGGACCTGGGCGTACGTGCGAATTATGCCACGACACAGGGTACCGGTAACTTTGTCTTCGGTGGCCATGGTTTTGCCGGTGGCGCACAGGAGGAGGATGCGGATCAGTGGTACGTTGAGGGTACCTATGGCATTGGTCGTGCAACTCTTGGGGCAAGCTATGGTGAAGGCTCCGATGACCTGACCGACATCGACACCGATATGACCATGATTTTCGCCCGTTACAAGGCTACTGATGCATGGACCATACTGGCCGAAGTTCAGGACTTCTCCAGCGATGCTCCCGACAGTGACTACAGCGCTGTTATCGTAGGCTCACAACTTACATTCTAAAGAGCTGCAGACATTGCTCCCCCCGGGATCCAGAGGGAGGGGCGTAAGCCAGGTGCCTCGGGGCATCTGGCTTTTTTTATCTCGGGAAAAGTTCCGGGTGTTCCAGATGGTCTACGCAAAAAACTCCGGGCGGTAAAACCGGCCGGAGCAAAGTGCTTGGGGGAATGAGTCAGGCGCTGTGGTGGAGAGCAACAGTCTGTGGTTTCGGGGTGGCCTGAGCCGACAGATACCTGTCCAACTCGCGGACATCTTCTTCAGTGGCGTACAGCCCCTGCTTGGTGCGGCGCCAAAGTATGTCCTCTGACGTCATTGCCCATTCGTGTTTGATCAGGTATTCCACTTCCCGTTCATAGAGCGTACCTGCAAACCGGGAGCCAAGGTCCTGAACGGATTTCGCGCTGCCCAGAATGTGATAGGCGTTGGTTCCATAGGTGCGCACATAACGGCTGTAAACGACTTCTGGAAGCCACGGATAATCCGCTGATATGCGAGCTTCCAGGGTGTCGTGATTTTCAAAGTCGCCACCGGGGAGAACGCTCTTTTTGGTCCAGGGGCCTCTGGCGTGGGGGAAGTACTGGCACAGCTTGTCGGTAGCGGCTTCTGCCAATTTGCGATACGTTGTGATCTTGCCGCCAAATACCGAGATAACCGGGGCCTTGTCCTTTTCCGCGCTGACTTCAAACGAGTAGTCGCGGGAGGCTTTCTTGGCGTCACCCTCTTCATCGTCCATCAGCGGGCGAACACCGGAATAGGACCAGATTACATCGCTCTCTGTCAGTTGGCGCTTGAAATAAGAGTTAACAATATCCAGTAGGTATTTGGTTTCTTCCGGTGAAATTTTTGCTTTCTTCGGATCGCCTTCGTAGTCCACATCGGTTGTACCAACCAGGGAGAACTCGTCTTCGTAAGGGATAACGAAAACAATACGCTCGTCTTCGTTCTGGAGAATGTAGGCCTCTGTTTCACGGTTCAGGCGGGGAACTACAATGTGGCTGCCCTTGACCATGCGAATGATTTTCGGAGCCTTCATGGCGAGGCTCTCACTGAACAAGCTGCTTACCCAGGGGCCGGAGGCGTTCACAATAACTTTGGCCGACACATGGTGGATGCTGTCGTTGTTCATGTCCTGAAGCGATACATTCCATGAATCCGCTCCGCGCTCGGCATTGATGCACTTGGTTCTGGTTAGAATGGTCGCACCGTATTCCTGTGCCTTCTTGGCCGTAAGCACCACCAGGCGGGCGTCGTCGACCCAACCGTCGGAATATTCGAACCCTTTGGTTATGTCAGACTTGAGCGGGTCTTTTTCATCGAACCTGATGGACCGCGACCCGGGCAGGACTTCCCGCTTGGCAAGGTGGTCATAGAGGAACAGCCCCATTCTGATCATCCAGGCAGGGCGAAGGTGAGGGCGGTGGGGCAGCCGGAAGCGCATTGGCCACATGATGTGGGGAGAGTTCCGCAGCAGGGACTCTCTCTCTGCCAGGGCTTCCCGCACCAATCGGAACTCATAGTGCTCCAGGTATCGTAATCCGCCATGGATCAGCTTGCTGCTGCTGGAGGATGTCGCCGAGGCGAGATCATTCATTTCGCACAGCAACACCTTGAGACCCCGGCCCGCAGCATCCATTGCGATCCCCGTTCCGTTAACGCCGCCGCCCACAACGACAACGTCAAATTTATTGTTCTCCTCGGTCATCTTGTGTCATCTCCTGACGCCAATGAAAGACGCTTCCGGGCGCTCTTTCCGGTTTTCACAGAAACGTGTTCGTATATTATGCGAAAGCAAAGTATATTCGTAAAGGAAAATAAAGAAAAAAAACGAAAAGATGCACTCGGATAAGTCAGAGGCTATTCCGAATAGCCTTCAGAAAGCGAAAGGGGTAATCAGCGGGGAACGGTCAGACCAGGTGCAGTTCCACGTTGTTCTCGCGCAACAACTGGCGGATCTCAACGGGAGGCGGCTCGTCGGTAAACACGTGATCGGCCTGGGCAATGCTGCCAAGACGAACCATGGCGTTGCGGCCAAACTTGGAGTGGTCGGCGGCGAGTAAAACCTGGCCGGAATTTTCGATAATGGACTGGGCGACGCGGACTTCCCGGTAATCGAAGTCAAGCAATGAGCCGTCAGCGTGAATGCCGCTGATCCCTATGATGCCGAAGTCCATCTTGAATTGATTGATAAAGTCCCGGGTGGCTTCACCCACAATACCGCCATCGCGATTCCGGACTTCACCGCCGGCGATGATGATGTGGAAGTCTTCCTTGGCGGAGAGGATGGAGGCCACGTGCAGGTTGTTGGTCACCACCTGAAGGTTGTTTTTTTCGAGCAGGGCCTTGGCGATGGTTTCCGTGGTGGTTCCGATGTTGATGAACATGGAGGAGTTGTCCGGAATCATCTCCACCAGGGCCTCGGCGATACGCTCCTTGGCTTCCAGGTCCATGATCTTGCGTGCCTGGTAGGCGGTGTTCACCGTGCTGGAATCGATGCCGGCACCGCCGTGGTGGCGACGGAGTTTTTTCTGACTGGCCAGATCGTTCAGATCCCGGCGAATGGTCTGCGGTGTGACTTTAAACTGGTCCACCAGCTGTTCTGTGGTGACAAAGCCGTTTTGCTGGATCAGCTCCATGATCAGATCCTGCCTGCGTCGCTGTGCCATTCAACCTCCTCCGGCGTCCGGTTTTTCTGTAACGAACGAATTAGCGATTTCACGCCCTCGCTCAGTCTAGAGTGTTTTGCGTCTTTGTGCAGCCTTTTTAGGAGGTTGTGGAGCTTGGGGCGTTTCCCGCTAGCGAAAAGGGTTGGCTTTTATTTTCAAAAAGGTAAAAATACGAAAAAATAAGAACACCCGAGGAAAAACAACTATGACTCAGTACATTCTGTCGATCGACCAGGGAACCACCAGTTCCCGTGCCATTCTTTTTACTTTGGACGGCAACATACACGCCACCAGCCAACAGGAATTCCCTCAGCATTTCCCGGCCAGTGGCTGGGTTGAACACGATCCGGAAGATATATGGCGTACCGTGCGGGAAACCTGCGACGACGTCATGGCTGAAGGCTGTAACGAAAATGACGAGGTAGTGGCTGTCGGCATAACCAATCAGCGCGAGACCACGGTGCTCTGGGACCGGGCGACTGGGCAAGCGGTATACCCGGCCATCGTCTGGCAGGACCGCCGGACAGCCGACTGGTGTGAATCTCTCAAGAAGCAAAGTCTTGAACCATCGGTAAACAACAAGACCGGGCTGCTGATTGATCCCTATTTTTCGGCCACGAAAATACGCTGGGTGCTGGACAACGTACCGGGCGCGCGCGACCGTGCGGAGAAGGGCGAGCTGGCGTTTGGTACCATCGACAGCTTCCTGTTGTGGCGGCTGACCGGCGCAAAGGTGCACAGGACCGATGCCACCAATGCCAGCCGCACCATGTTGTTCAATATTCATACCCAGGAGTGGGATGCGGAACTGCTGGATCTGTTCGGGGTTCCGGAGTCCCTGTTGCCTGAAGTGATGGATTCTGCTGCGGACTTTGGCCAGATCGTCGGTAACGGGCGGCTGAACGGTACTTCGGTTATGGGCATGGCAGGAGACCAGCAGGCGGCTCTGTTCGGGCAGACCTGCTTCGAGACAGGAATGGCAAAAAGCACCTACGGGACCGGCTGCTTTCTGATGCTGAATACTGGCGACAAGGCACTGACGTCGGAGCACCGCCTGCTGACCACCGTGGCCTATCGTTTGAATGGCAAACCGGTCTACGCGCTGGAAGGCAGTATCTTTATCGCCGGTGCTGCCATCCAGTGGTTGCGCGATGGCCTGCAATTGATCAGAGATGCATGCGAGACCGAGCCGCTAGCCGAAGGCACGCCGGTGGACCACGGTGTCTATCTGGTACCGGCCTTCACCGGCCTGGGCGCCCCTTATTGGGACCCCAATGCCCGGGGCGCCATTTTCGGGCTGACCCGGGATACCGGTATCAAGGAAATTGTGACCGCAGGCCTGCAATCGGTTTGTTACCAGACCAAGGATCTGCAGAAAGCCATGGAAAAGGACGGGATCCGGCCCATCACCCTGCGTGTGGATGGTGGCATGGTTGCCAACAACTGGGTGTTGCAGTTCCTGGCGGATATTCTCGGGGCGCGCGTCGACAGGCCGGCGCTGGTGGAGACCACTGCCCTCGGAGCAGCCTATCTGGCGGGCCTGCAGGCCGGTGTTTACAAATCCCTGGAGGATCTGAGCAGCATGTGGTGCTGTGACCGAAGCTTCGAGGCAGTGATGACCAAGGCCCAGCGCGATAAGCTATACGATGGCTGGATTACGGCCATTCGTAAGCTCTGATTACCTCACCCCAAGATCCCGAAGACGTTTGTACAGGGTGTTGCGACTGACATCCAGCTCCCTGGCGGCGCGGGATACGTTCCCCATGCACTGCCGATAGACCACGAGAGTTTGGTTCATAGTGTCGTTGGCCTGGGGCGTTTCGCGGAACGACGAGGCATCGAATACCGGTTTTCGCTCCGCTTCCTGTTGCCCCCCATATTCCCCAAGAAAGTCTTCCGGCAGGTGCCAGAGCTGCACTTCGTCGCCGTCTGCAATGGCGACAGCGACACGGATGATATTCACCAGCTGGCGGATGTTGCCAGGCCAGGGATGGTTTTCCAGTGCCGCCATCACCTCTGCGTTCAGGGTGGCCGGCAGGCCGTCATCGCGATGCTCCTGGTAGATTCTGCGGATGAGCTCGCGCTTGTCCATCCGCTCCCGTAGCGGCGGGAGTTCAAGGCATAGCCCATTGATGCGGTAATAGAGGTCGGCGCGGAATTCACCGCTAGTGATCCGGTCGGATAACGGGCGGTTGGTTGCTGACACCAGTAGAATGTCCACCGGGATGCGTTCTGTCGACCCCACCGGCGTGACTTCCCGTTCCTGTAGCACCCGCAGCAGCCTGGACTGGGCAGCAAGCGGCATTTCACCGATTTCGTCAAGGAACAGGATGCCCTTGTCGGCTTTTCGTATCAGGCCAAGGGAGCCCTGGGCACGGGCGCCGGTGAACGCACCGGCCTCGTAACCAAAGAGCTCGGATTCGACGAGTTCCGGAGGGATGGCGGCACAGTTGACCGACACCAGGGGCTGATCACGCCGTCCGCTGGTTCCATGCAGGGCCTTGACCATCACTTCCTTGCCAACACCGGTTTCGCCACAAATCAGTATCGGAACCCCCCGCTCCAGAACCTTGCTCGCCTGGTCAGAGCAGCGTCGGACCACTGGGTCGCCATGCTCGATATCCTCCAGGGAAACCCCCATGTTACGAGGCGCTGATGGCCTCGGGCGGGGCACCGGGCGGGATGACTTCGGGCCGGTGGCGGCCACCGATACCGGTCGTTTCAGGAGCCCCGACAGTCGTACCCGTTGGGTGGTGGTGAGCTGGATAGGTGCGTTGTGGGAATGGTTCAGTACCAGGTTCCGGTTTTCGATAAACAGTGAGCTCAGGTTGCGTGCGGAAAGTGGTTCACCGAGCAATTGGTCGGCCCGCTGATTGGAGGCGATAACGCGGCCACTCTGGTCAAACGCGATCAGGCCGGACCAGGGGCTGTCGATGTTGTCTGCCGTGGTGTTGAGAGTAAGGATGAAGTGGTCGCCACCCAACTGCCTGACGATCAGACGGTTCTCAACGGATTGCGACAGCAGCCGGACCATTCCCAGGGTGTGGGCCTGGGGCAGATAGGCGTCACTGAAGGCGCTGAGTACACCCACCAGGGTTCTGTCCGTATCGAAAATGGGGGCAGCGGAACTGATGATGCTGCGATTCAGCTTGAGAAAATGTTCGTTTCGCTGCACCTGTATCGGCGATCGGGTGGCAATGGACGTGCCGATGGCGTTGGTACCGGCATAGCGCTCATGCCAGCTTGCGCCCGCGCTGAACCAGGGGCGCAGATGGCTTTCGGTAATGCGCCGGTCGCCCCAGCCCTTCAATACCTGCGCGTCGGAATCCGTGAGCAGGATCAGGCAGCGACTGTTGGACATGATGTTGTTGTAGTAGGGCAGCACTTCCGTTTCTGTTGTGCTCAGTAATGCCTCGTAGTCCTGTTCCAGTGCTTCACGTGCCTTGTCGTCAAGGTTCGCCGGCGCCGGTTCATGGTCGTGATGGAGGCCATAATCGATACAGCGGTTCCAGGAATCGGCAATGATGGACCGGTATTCGGCCCGTTCGTGTTGTTTTTTCACGCGCGTCCTCCGCGTTCCTGCAGTTTCGTTTTGTTTTTGTGGCGGCTGTCAGGGCCTTTCGCTGACGCGAATCTGTTCGCAATGGTGTTCAATAATGTGCTCATTGACTGTTCAGGTCAATGCTCAAACTGAACAAAAAGTTTGATAACGAACATTTTAATTTTCAGTAAAGAACTTTCTTAAATCATTAAATCCCGTTAAAACAATCAGATAGGAATCTTCCCTGGATTTTTTCCTGTATTGGTATGCTCGTTGCCTCTATGTATTCGAAATCGAATTTTCGCCGGTCACTTGCCGGTGCCGGCGAATAACCTGTTACAAGAACAACAAAGGAAAGCCTATGTCCTTAACACTGGAGAATCTCTCCCGTGTCGTGGATGGAGTCGATTACATCCGGGACGCGAACATCACGTTTGAGGCAGGTTCGTTCAACGTACTGCTCGGGCGCACATTGGCCGGTAAAACCTCGATGATGCGGCTGATGGCCGGGCTGGACAAGCCTGACGAAGGCCGCCTCATCTACAACGGCCATGATGTGACCGGGCAAAGCGTTCAGCAACGCAATGTCTCGATGATCTATCAGCAGTTCATCAACTACCCCAATCTCACGGTATACGAAAACATTGCCTCGCCCCTGCGTCTGGCGAAGATGAAGGAGAGCGAGATTGATCGGCGGGTAAAAGAAACCGCGAATATGTTGCAGATTGACCCGCTGTTAAAGCGGTATCCGCTGGAACTTTCCGGCGGTCAGCAACAACGCACAGCGATGGCCCGGGCCCTGGTCAAGGATGCCACTCTGATCCTGTTTGACGAACCCCTGGTGAACCTGGACTACAAGTTGCGGGAAGAGCTGCGTGCGGAGTTGCGGGACCTGTTCCGTGAACGTCAGTGCATTGCCGTATATGCCACCACCGAGGCCAACGAAGCGCTGGCGCTGGGTGGCGTCACGACGCTGCTCGACCAGGGGCGCATCGTTCAGACAGGTCCGGTGATGGACGTATACCGCAACCCGGTAAACACCCTGGCCGCGCAGCTGTTCAGCGAACCGCCCATGAACATGATCAAGGGGCGCGTAACCGACACCGAAGTCACCTTTGACGAATATTCGCACCATGCGTTGACCCAGGAGCTGTCAAAACTCGAGCCCGGTGATTACTGGTTCGGTATCCGGCCGAGTCATATCGGGCTGGTTCCCAATAACGAGGACGATCTTGAGATGTCCATGGAAGTGGAGCTCAGCGAGATCAGCGGCTCGGAAACGTTCATGCACGTTCGTAACCGGCACTTCGAGATGGTTATGCAATTAATGGGGGTTCACCAGTATCACACCGGGTCGCCCATCAAGATTTACCTGCCTATCAACAAGCTGTTTGTATTCGATCAGGACGAAAAACTGGTGCATACCCCACCACAGGTAACAGGAGGGACGGTCTGATGGCTGAAATTCACTTGAAGTCCCTGGCTCACAGCTACAGCGACACCCCGGCCGGGCCCGATGACTATGCAATTCGCCACCTGGACCATGTCTGGGAGAAGGGCGGTGCTTACGCCTTGCTTGGCCCGTCCGGCTGCGGCAAGAGCACAATGCTGAACATTATCTCGGGGCTGCTGCAGCCGTCCGAAGGCGATGTGCTGTTCGATGGCAAGCGGGTCAACGAATTGTCTCCGCGGGACCGGAACATTGCCCAGGTATTCCAGTTTCCCGTTATCTATGACTCGATGACCGTGTTCCAGAACCTGGCGTTTCCCCTCAAGAACACCGGTGTGCCTTCTTCCCAGATCAAGGCCAAGGTGCACGAAATCGCCGGAATTCTGGAGATCGAGGAAGAGCTGCATAAAAAGGCCAAGAACCTCTCCGCGGACCAGAAACAGAAAGTCTCCATGGGGCGTGGCCTGGTTCGGGGCGATGTCTCCGCCATCCTGTTCGATGAGCCGCTGACGGTGATCGATCCCCAGCTCAAGTGGAAGCTGCGCCGCAAGCTCAAGCAGATCCACGAGCAATTCGACATCACCATGGTGTATGTCACCCACGACCAGCTGGAAGCTTCCACCTTCGCCGACAAGATCGCGGTGATGTACGGCGGCCAGATCGTTCAGTTCGGAACGCCAACCGAGCTCTTTGAGCAGCCCAACCACACGTTCGTGGGGTATTTCATTGGTAGTCCCGGCATGAACCTGATTGAGGTTCAGCGTTGCCCTCGTGGCGTCTGCTTCGGCAGCACGGTGGTACCGATGGATGCTCGTCAGGTTGAAACCTTGCAGCGCCTCAAATCCAACAACCTCAAGATCGGTATTCGTCCTGAATTTGTCCAGGCATCGGACGTCGCGGCAGACGATACGTATGAAGCCGAGGTGCTGGATGTCGAGGACTTGGGCACCTACAAGATCATGACGGTGAAGCTGGACTTCGAAACGTTGAAAGTCCGTCTTACCGAGGATCAGCATTTTGAGGTTGGTGGTCACGTCCAGCTCAGTTTCCCGGAGAAGTGGCTGAAGCTGTATGTGGATGAGTTTCTGGTAGAGGAGAAGGACCAATGAATAGGGTTCCCAATAATCGTGCCTGGTGGCTCGTACTGCCAGTATTCATCCTTGTGGCGTTCTCGGCGCTGATACCGCTGATGACGGTTGTTAACTATTCGGTCCAGGACATCTTTGGTCCGGGTAACGCCTATTACGTGGGCACTGAGTGGTTCAGGGAAGTGCTCGCTGATGAGCGACTGAGAGAATCGTTGCTCAGGCAGTTCCTGTTTTCTGGCGCAGTGCTGGCCATCCAGATTCCCCTTGGCATCGGGGTTGCCCTGATGATGCCGAAGTCCGGCATCAAGGCTTCTCTGTGCCTGATCCTGCTGGCCATACCCCTGCTGATTCCCTGGAACGTGGTCGGCACTATCTGGCAGATCTTCGGTCGGGGTGATATTGGCCTGTTTGGCTGGGGGCTGAACGCGCTCGGCGTTGATTACAACTATACAGGCAGCACGGTGGATGCCTGGCTGACGGTGTTGTTGATGGATGTGTGGCACTGGACGCCCCTGGTGGCCTTGTTGTGCTACTCAGGGTTGAGGGCCATTCCCGAGGCCTTCTATCAGGCCGCCGAAATTGATCGTGCGTCAAAGTGGGCTGTCTTCCGCTACATCCAGTTGCCTCGCCTGAAAAGCGTGCTGGTGATCGCCGTACTGCTGCGGTTTATGGACAGCTTCATGATCTACACGGAGCCCTTTGTTCTCACCGGTGGCGGGCCTGGCAGCTCGACAACCTTCCTGAGTCAGACGCTCACAACCATGGCGATTGGCCAGTTTGATATAGGTCGTGCGGCGGCATTCTCGCTGATCTACTTCCTGATTGTATTGCTGGTGTCCTGGTTGTTCTTTACCGCCATAACTCACCTCGACAAAGAAAAATAAGGAGAGAGTGATGAACTACTCACGTTCCAAGGGCATCGGGATGACACTGTTTGTTGTGCTCCTGCTGACCCCGATCTACTGGCTATTGAACATGTCGTTCAAGACCAACCGCGAGATTCTGGGAGGGCTTACCTTCTGGCCGCAGAATTTCACGCTGGATAACTATGCGGTGATATTCACGGACTCCAGTTGGTACTCGGGATACATCAACTCAATGATCTACGTGTCCATGAACATGACCATCACGCTGCTGGTTGCCCTTCCGGCTGCCTATGCGTTCAGTCGCTATAAGTTCGTGGGCGACAAGCATCTGTTCTTCTGGCTGCTCAGCAACCGTATGGCGCCACCGGCGGTATTTCTGTTGCCGTTCTTCCAGCTCTATTCGTCGGTGGGGCTGTTCGATACCCACATTGCCGTGGCACTCGCGCACTGTCTGTTCAACGTGCCGCTGGCGGTCTGGATACTGGAAGGCTTCATGTCCGGTGTACCGCGCGAATACGACGAGATGGCCTATATTGATGGTTACAGTTTCCCGAAATTTTTCATCAAGATCTTCCTGCCGATGATCCGCTCAGGGATTGGTGTCGCCGCATTCTTTGCCTTCATGTTCTCGTGGGTGGAACTGCTGCTGGCAAGAACACTGACCTCCGTGGATGCGCAGCCGATCGCCGCCATCATGACCCGAACGGTCGGGGCCAGTGGTGTTGACTGGGGTGTGCTGGCAGCAGCCGGTGTGCTCACCATTGTTCCTGGCGTACTGGTGGTCTGGTTTGTTCGCAACCACATCGCTAAAGGCTTCGCACTGGGTCGGGTATAAGGAGAATTATCATGATCGCGTGGATGAACTGGACACCTACCGTTGCCATTTTCTTTGCAGTGATTGCAGGAATACTGGCGGTGATGACGGTATACGAAGTTGTTTCGCCGTGTACGGAACGTAAGGGCTTCCTGCCAATTTCGACAACCCGTGGAGACCGGCTTTTCATCGGCCTGCTGTCTGCGGCGTATATTCATCTGGCATTCCTGGCTGTCAGCGACATAAGCCTTTGGGTTGCGTTGGCGGTATCGGTGATCTGGCTTCTGGTGCTGTTGCGCTGGGGGTGATGGGCAGTGATAGGGAGTGATAGGGAGTGATAGGGAGTGATAGGGAGTGGCGTCAAACTTTCGTTTGCCAGGGATGGCCCTAAAAGGTCCTTGTAATTTATCGTTGAAAATGGTTGTAAAAATTTCTATAACGAACTATTTTCATCTCTAATGATCGGAAACGAATATATTTCGGTTCGGCTCCGGTTCCAGGAATAGCGGTCAAAACGCTATACAGGGAAAACCTGAACGCAGTGCAGTGAAGTAAAGCCGTCGCGTTTCGAACAAACCAAAACAACACGAACGAGGTTGGATATGTTCAACAACAATAAATATCCGAAAACCCTGCTCCTGGGTGCCGCTATTGGTGCCGCAAGTTTGGGGCTCAGTTTTCAGGCCAGTGCAGATCAGTATTCTGATGCTGCCCAGAAGTGGATTGACGAGGCATTCAAGAATTCGACTCTGAGCAAAGAAGAGCAGATGAAAGAGCTGGAGTGGTTCATCAAGGCCGCCGAGCCTTTCCGTGGTATGGAAATCAACGTTGTTTCCGAAACCATCGCTACTCACGAATATGAATCCAGGGTGTTGGCTGAAGCTTTCACCGAGATCACCGGCATCGAGCTCACCCACACCCTGATTCAGGAAGGCGATGTTATCGAGAAGCTGCAGACCCAAATGCAGTCCGGTCGAAACATCTACGACGGCTGGGTCAACGACTCGGACCTGATCGGTACCCATTTCCGCTACGGTAAAGTCATGCCGGTTGAGGACATCATGAATGGTGAAGGCAAGGATCTGACCCTGCCGACGCTTGATCTTGAAGATTTTATCGGCCTCGATTTCACCACCGGCCCGGATGGTAAGCTTTACCAGCTGCCGGACCAGCAATTCGCCAACCTGTATTGGTTCCGCGCGGATTGGTTCGAGCGTGAAGACCTGAGAAAGCAGTTCATGGACATTTATGGCTATGAACTGGGCGTGCCGGTTAACTGGTCTGCCTATGAAGACATCGCGGAGTTCTTCTCGGTGCATGTCAAGGAAATCGACGGCGAGCGTGTCTATGGTCACATGGATTACGGCAAGAAAGATCCCTCACTGGGTTGGCGCTTTACGGATGCCTGGTTCTCCATGGCGGGCGCCGGCGACAAGGGCTTGCCGAATGGTTTGCCGGTCGACGAGTGGGGTATCCGTGTAAACGAGTGTCATCCTGTGGGTGCCAGCGTTAGCCGAGGTGGTGCCACCAACGGGCCCGCTGCCGTTTACGCAACCACGAAATACGTTGACTGGCTGGAAAAGTACGCTCCGCCTGCAGCGCCGGGTATGACCTTTTCGGAAGCTGGTCCCGTGCCCGCGCAGGGCAACGTCGCGCAACAGATCTTCTGGTACACGGCCTTTACCGCCAGCATGATCGAGGATGGCCTGCCGGTGGTCAACGAAGACGGCACGCCGAAGTGGCGTATGGCTCCCTCACCACGTGGACCCTACTGGGAAGAGGGCATGAAGCTGGGTTATCAGGATGTAGGCTCCTGGACCTTCATGAAGTCCACGCCCAAAGAGCGTCGCCTGGCGGCCTGGTTGTACGCGCAGTTTACGGTTTCCAAGACCGTATCCCTGGAGAAAACCATCGCTGGCCTGACACCCATCCGCGAGTCTGACATCGAATCGGATGCCATGACCGAAATGGCCCCCAAGCTTGGCGGCCTTGTCGAGTTCTATCGCAGCCCGGCCCGTGTACAGTGGTCGCCGACCGGCACCAACGTACCGGACTATCCAAAGCTGGCACAGCTCTGGTGGCAGTACATCGCCCAGGCTGCAAGTGGTGAAGCAACACCACAGAAAGCACTGGATGGTCTGGCGCAAGCCCAGGATCGCGTCATGGAACGCCTCGAGCGGGCCAACGTCATGCCTAACTGTGGTCCCAAGCTGAACGAGCCGCGTGACCCGCAGTACTGGCTGGATCAGCCGGGCGCACCCAAGCAGAAGCTGGACAACGAAAAGCCGCAAGGCAAGACCGTCCGCTACGAAGAGCTGCTGAAAACCTGGGAAGAAGCTCGCGAGAGTTAATTTCCGACGCAACTTATCAGCAGTGATTTACCTGTAGTGCCCTGCTGCTGTCCCGAGTCTCCAGGGGCAGCAGCAGACCTAACACCGTCAGGTCGGTGGGTCTTGGCCGGTTGCTTTAATCCCCCCCTTATTAGCATCTCAGGTGTTTCCCGTGCGTTGCGGGTTGACCCTGCCGGCCCTTTTTGCCCGCGTTCTGTACCTGCGCTGTCCGTGGAAAGCCCTGAACATTGGGGCCTGCAGTAGGGAGCCTATAGGGCATGAAAAACATTTCAGTCATCCATCGTCTTTACCTGGGTTTCGGCCTGCTTTGTCTGATCATCGCGGGCTGGGGTCTTTTTAATGGCAGCATGATGGCGTCCATTTCCGATGGCACATCAGAGGTAAAGGAAAGGATTTTCCCGTTCCAGCGTTCGGTCCAGGCCGTCGAGGCAAACACTGGCAGCAGTGGTATGGCTGTAATCTCTCTTGCCAGAGTGAGAGACAATCAGGAACTGGAAACCCGCTATGGAAGGCTGAACGAGAGAATGGCCGGTCTTGAAGAGCAGGTCGGACGACTGGCATCCGATGCTGGCGAGATTCGTCTGTTAACGGAATTTGAAGCGCCTGCACAACAGTACCGTCAGGCCCTTGGCACCCTCCGGCAACAGGCGGCTATGCTTCGGGATCATCAGGCCGAGGTCATCAGGGTGTCGGAGTCGGTAAATCGGGATCTGTCTGACTTTCTCGCCAGGGCATCCGAAATGAAGCAGTTGCTGCTTCGTGAGGCGTCAGCACCCGCAGGGTCCGATATCTACCTGAAGGATCTGCTGATGACCCTGATGGGAAACCTGTCGAATATCGAATTACTGATTATGCAGTTGGTCAGCACGGAAGATGCTGAGCAGTTGAAAGCGGTGGTGGAAAATCTTCGTTTTAACACCGTGACTGTAGAGCAGGACATCGAAGCCATTATTGAAGAGATTGCATCGCTGGAGGATCTTGCGCCGATTGCGCAGGAGTTCTTCGAGTCGGTCAGCAGTGAGACCGGTATTGTCAGCCAGTATTACGATTACCGCAGCAATCTGCTGGCGGTAAACCGGGCGGTCGCGGACATTGAAGGCGGTCTTGAAAGCCTCAACCGTCATATTGACGACATGGTCACCGCTGCAGGAGAGGCGGCCGTTCAGGCTGTGGACAACCTGGATTCCACCGCACGCTTCTCCGAACAATTGGTGTATTACCTGGTGCCGTCGATCCTGTTCATCGCTGTGGTGATATCCGTATGGCTGGGAGGCCTGATCAGTATTCCGTTGCGGGCAACGGTAAACCATCTCTCGGCCATGGCCGGTGGCGACTACAGCCGTGAGCTGACGTTTCGCGCCAACGGCGAGTTCATCGAGCTGAGAGACTCGGCCAACCAGCTTGCCGCCGCGATGCGCGAAGTGTTAGGCAGCCTGCAGAAAGCCGGTGGTGAAATTACCGGCGTGGCTTCGTCCAACGCAGATTTCTCTCACGATCTCAGCCAGCGAATTCGCGGGCAGGCGGAGGATCTTGACTCGATTGCGACCGCCATGACGGAAATGGAAGCCTCCTGCCACCATGTGGCAGAAGCGGTACGGGATACCCACCAACTGGTGGAGTCTGTTAACAGCCGCGTGGATGAGAGCAAGGCCACCGCGCGGGCCAACATGGATTGCGTCAACGAACTGGAAGAACAGATCCAGCAGACCTCCGGCAAGCTCAAACAGCTTGAGAGTGCCTCCCACGACATCGGCCGGATCACCGAATCCATTGACGAAATCGCCAATCAGACCAACCTTCTGGCGCTCAATGCCGCCATAGAGTCAGCCCGGGCGGGCGAGTTCGGCCGTGGCTTCGCGGTAGTGGCCGATGAAGTGCGACAGCTGGCCCAGAAAACCACCAACAGCACGGACACCATTCGGGGGCTTGTCACTGGTCTTCAGGGCGAAGCGGCGGAGGCCGTGAGCTCCATGGAAGACAGCTTCCAGCGCCTGGAGTCGGTGAAGTCCCTGATCACCGACGCCTCCAAAGGCGTCGAAACCATACGGGAGGCGGTCGATCAGATCCGCGACAGCGCGGAGCATGTTCGTTCAGGCATGGACGAACAGGAAGACGTGAGCCGTTCGGTTTCGCGCAATGTCACCGAGATCAGCGGTTCTTCCTCCGACAATCTGTCGCAGATAGAGCAATTGGTGACCACCAGCGATCAGCTTAAACGGTCAATGGGCGACATCGAGGCACTGATCGGGCGGTTTCGTGTGTAGTTCACGCTAACCGGCACCCGTATCCGGCTTTTCCATATAACAAAATCATATTGGGTTTTGTTCTTTTTTGCTTGTTAATGTTCGCAAACGAATATTACAATCGTATTTACTGTTCGATTATGCACGCAGTCGGTGCGTAAACAAAAACAACACGACCAGACAGGTTAATGATTATGGAACGTATTCAATCCGTGTTCGCCCGGGAAATTCTGGATTCCCGCGGTTTTCCCACAGTGGAGGTGGATGTCGACTTGGGAAACGGGGTGGTCGGACAGGGTCGCGCGCCCTCGGGAGCCTCCACCGGTTCCAGGGAAGCACTGGAGAAGCGGGATGGCGACCCGGACCGATACAACGGCAAGGGAGTATTGGGTGCGGTGGAAGCGGTAAACCATCATATTGCCCCGGCCATTGAAAACCGGGTGGTGTTTGACCAGTTGGTCATCGACCGCTTGATGCGGCAGCTGGACGGCACCGATAACAAATCCGGCTTTGGCGCCAATAGCATTCTCGCGGTGTCACTGGCCGTTGCCAACGCTGCCGCCAATTTCCGTCAGCAACCACTGTATCGTTATCTGGCAGAGCTCTATGGGTGCTCCGGCCCCTGCGTATTGCCGGTACCCATGATGAACATCATCAACGGCGGTGCCCACGCCGACAATACAGTGGATCTGCAGGAGTTCATGATCCAGCCCGTTGGGGCGCCCAGCTACAGCGAAGCGCTTCGAATGGGTGTGGAAACCTTCCACGCGCTGAAGGCCCTGCTGCGAAAGAAAGGCCTCTCCACAAGCATCGGCGACGAAGGCGGGTTCGCGCCCAACCTGCGTTCCAGTGAAGAGGCGCTGGACCTCATTCTGGAAGCCGTGGTCAAGGCGGGCTACCGCCCGGGCACGGATATCGTACTGGCACTGGACTGCGCAGCGTCCGAGTTCTATCGCGATGGCCGGTATGAACTGTCAGGTGCCGGAGAGAGTTTTGACTCCGCAGGTTTTGCCGAGTACCTGCTGTCGCTGGCCATGCAATATCCCATCGCTTCGATCGAGGATGGTATGGATGAGGACGACTGGGATGGCTGGAAGCTGCTGACCGAAAAACTGGGTGAACGGGTACAGCTGGTGGGGGACGACCTGTTTGTCACCAATACCTCCCTGATTTCCGAGGGCATACGGCGCGAAATCGCCAATTCCGTGCTGATCAAGTTCAACCAGATCGGCACCCTCTCGGAAACCTTTGAAGCCATCGGAATGGCGCAGGATGCCGGCTATACGGCGGTTATATCCCACCGCAGCGGTGAGACCGAGGATACCTTCATCGCAGATCTTGCCGTCGCGACCAGGGCCGGCCAGATCAAGACTGGCTCGCTCTGCCGTTCTGACCGGGTAGCCAAGTACAACCGGTTGTTGCGAATTGAGCAGGACCTCGGTGCCCATGCCTTTTATCCCGGTGTTGGTGCGATTCGCTGTGCCTTGGATACCTGAAACGACGCCACGAGGAATCACAGGAGACAAATCATGAGAAAACCCATTCTGGTTGCGAACTGGAAAATGAATGGCAGTCTGCATTCAAATCAGGCGCTACTCGTACGAATGCTGGCAAAACTCCGGCCATTCCGGAAAACCGTCGAGGTGGCCATCTGCCCACCTTTCCCTTACCTGTTCCAGGTGCGGGATCTGCTGGGGTACACCGGCATATCCCTTGGTGCACAGAATGCCAGCCGCGCGCCGTCCGGCGCCCATACCGGCGAGGTGAGTGCAACCATGCTTCAGGAAATGGGCTGTCGTTACGTCCTGGTCGGGCATTCGGAACGGCGGGCCCTCTATCACGAATCCGACAACGATGTGGCTGCGCGATTCAGGCAGGTACGTTCTGCCAATATGACCCCGATCCTGTGCGTGGGTGAAACCCTGGAAGAGCGGGAGCAGGGGCAGACAATGGCGGTGATTGAACGACAGTTACGGGCCGTGATTGACGACATCGGGATGGCGGGCCTGACGGGCTGCATCATCGCCTATGAGCCGGTCTGGGCCATTGGCACCGGCAGGACGGCAACCCCGGAGCAGGTCGCTGAAACCCATTGGGCCATTCGTCAGTTTCTGGAGAACTGCGAGGCGGGTGCCGGAGAGTCTCTGCGCATTGTCTATGGCGGGAGTGTGAAGGCTGGCAACGCAGCCGACCTGTTCCGGTCTCCCGAGGTTGACGGGGGGCTGATCGGCGAGGCGTCCCTGCAGGCAGATGAGTTTTCGGATATTGGCGCCGCGCTGGCAAACAGGGTCGCAGAGACAGAAAGCGCGTGCGACACACTGGGTTAATCGGAGGAATTGCTTTTGGATATGGCAACACGCATGCGTGATTTCTTCCCGGTTATCGGGGATGTTCCGGACAAATTCCGGCCGGGAAACGGGCTGAAGCTCGATCATTACCTGATTGCCGGCCAGATGAGGCCCTGGCAGGGCGAATACGCCGATGTGGTCAGTCCGGTGTGCCTGCGGGGGGAAGACGATGCCCCTGAGGCACTGGTGATTGGTCAGACACCATTGATGGACAGAGATCATGCACTCTGTGCATTGGATGCCGCGGTGGAGGCCTACGGCCAGGGCAGTGGTGAATGGCCAAGGCTCTCTGTCGAGGAAAGGATAGGCCATGTGGAGTCGTTCCTGGCCGCTATGCGAGAACAGCGAGATGAAGTGGTCGAGCTCCTGATGTGGGAAATTGGCAAGAGCTATAACGATTCATGCAAAGAATTTGACCGTACCTGCGATTACATCGCACACACTGTCCACGAGCTGAAAGACCTGGACCGGCGCTCCAACAGGTTTGAACTGGTTGGTGGTGTGGTTGCTCAGATACGCCGCCTGCCCGTGGGCGTCGCGCTTTGCATGGGGCCGTTCAATTACCCCCTGAACGAAACCTTTACCACCTTGATCCCGGCGCTGATCATGGGCAACACGGTCGTGTTCAAGCCGGCGAAATACGGCGTTCTGTTGATGGGGCCGCTGATGCAGGCCTTTCAGTCGTGTTTCCCGCCTGGTGTGATCAACATAATTTTCGGTCGTGGCCGTGACACGGTCGGGCCACTCATGGAAAGCGGTAATGTCGACATGTTCGCATTTATCGGCACCCACAAGGGGGCGTCCGCACTCAAACAGATGCATCCCAGGCCCCATCGCCTGAAAGCTGTACTGGGCCTGGATGCCAATAATCCGGGTATTGTGATGGCCGATGCGGACCTGGACGAAGCGGTCAGTGAATGCGTTACCGGTGCGCTGTCTTTCAATGGCCAGCGCTGCACTGCGTTGAAGCTGCTGTTTGTTCACGACAGCGTGGCAGAGGTCTTTGTTGAAAAGCTGGCGGAGGCGGTGAACGACCTGGTGTATGGCGTACCCTGGGAACCGGATGTGAAGCTGACGCCGTTGCCGGAGCCGGGCAAGACTCAGTATCTGGGTGCTCTGGTGGATGACGCGGTCGCCGGTGGTGCCAGGATCTGTAACCGGAATGGCGGCGAGGTGTGTGGCACTTACTTCCATCCCGCCGTGCTTTTCCCGGTGAACGCCTCCATGCGGGTGTTCCGTGAGGAGCAGTTCGGCCCGGTCGTGCCGGTGGTCAGCTACTCGGATATCAATGAAGTGATCGATCACGTCCGGCAGTCGGATTTCGGCCAGCAACTGAGCATTTTCGGGTCAGACCCGGAGCGGGTGGCCCACCTGGTGGACACACTGGCCAATCAGGTTGGCCGGATCAACCTGAATGCCCAGTGCCAGCGCGGCCCGGATACGCTCCCGTTCAATGGCCGCAAGGATTCCGCCGAAGGCACACTGTCGGTTTCCGATGCCTTGAGGGTATTCTCCATCCGCACCACCGTTGCCACCAAGGCGAATGATAGCAACAAGGGTCTGATCAACGACATCGTCAAGAGCCGGTACTCAGGATTCCTGACCACTGACTACATCCTGTGATGCCGACTGCCCACTAAAGAGTGAGTGGCTGGTCTGCCTCCTTACGGCGGGATTCCCACTCCTCGCGGGTTTGGGCGGCCTGATCGCCGGGCATGGAATCGATGATCTCGAAATAGTCGGCTGAGTACTCGTCTTCCATGATCTGGTTTCGGGGTTTTATCCGGACCACATAGACCGTCTGGATATTCTGGTGGTCGAACGCCCGCCAGTACTGCTCATCCTTCAGGAAGGTGTAACGATGGTCCTCCAGGGCTCGGATAAGCTGGCGTGTGTCCGTGGTGCCCGCCCGTTCAACGGCATCCTTGTACTGGTAGACAATGCTGTAGGCGGATGCCGCGGCGGTGGAGGGGCGCATCTCATAGCGGCTCGAGAAGGCTTCCACGAACTCTTTGCCGCGAGCATAGTTGTACTGGTGGGGAACGCTCCATACCCAGGGCGATCCGCCCACGACGCCCTCCATAATGGTGGGGCCCACCTGGCGGGCCATGCCCAGGGTAAGGTTGGGTACCACAACCTGCATCTTCTTCGTCAAACCCATTTCATAAGCCACGTTCAATGCACGCACCATGTCGTCGCCGAACAGGACCATCATCAGCACTTTCGCGTCACTTTGCTCTGCCTGCTCCAACGCCTGGCGGAAATCCGTGATCAGGGCGCGAGGGAAGGGGGTTTTTACACCCTGATGAGCCTCAGTGTCGTTGGTGTTGGTGAATTTGCGGACCGATTCTTCCACCGACCAGCCCCAGGTGTAGTCTGCCGTAATGTAAAAGTATTCGTCGCCAGAATGCTGGGTGTTGAGATACTGGCTCAAAACCTTTGCCGTCATCCAGGCATTGTAAGGCTCGCGGAACATGTGGCTGTGGCCGGCGGCGCCGGTGGTGGCATTGGAGTAGGTCAGGGTGCCGAAGTAGATACGGTTACGGTCCCTTGCTGCGCGGCCGGAGGCGATCGCAACCGCACTGGAGACGCCACCAAACAGCATTTGCACACCTTCGCGGTCGATCAGTTCGGCGGTGTTTTTGGCACCCTTTTCAGGTTCGCCAGACGTGTTCCGAATCACCAGTTCCACTTCACGCCCCATAATGCCGCCAGCCTTATTGATTTCATCAACCGCCAGAAATGCGCCCAGGCGTTGCTGCAGGCCCTGATCCTTGTAGCGGCCGGTTTGAGGGTAGTTGAGCCCGATTTTCAGGGCTTCCGCTGTAACGGGAGCGGCCACGAGCAGGGTTAGTAAGAAAGAGAGAAGCAGCTTCTTGCAGAGCATTGGCACAGGCCTCCTTGGTCGCGCCGGGCCGGGAATGCGGACCCTGATATTGTTGTTGTGGATCAGGACCAGTTTCGCGGGTGTCTGCAATGGCAACAATCGTACTAAGGTGGAAGGTTGTGTAACAATTTGTCAGATCCTGATGGCGGTTACGAAGTCAGCGTGTATCAGGCGACAGGCGTATTGCGAACGGATTCCAGAAGCCGATACCAGAGTGGACGGGGCAACTGGCCCTGGGCGCCACGAAGAGCCGAATGGATCCGCTCGGGGTTCATGGAGCCCAGTACCGGAACCGGTGTTCCGGGAATCTGGTGCAGCCAGGCAACAGCCAGGCCGGTATCATCCAGGCCGGTTTCCTCGCGGGCCTGATTCAGCACCTCTGCGGGAATGCGGTCAGCCAGGCTGCCACCGCCCAACGGCGACCACGCCAGCCAGCGCAGTCCGTCCGTAAGGTGAGCTTCCAGCGTGCCATCAAACAGCGGGCCGGTGTGGGTGAGGGACAACTGGCTTTGGTTGCACACCAGTGGCAGGCCGGTATTTTGGGCCAGCCATCGCCACTGTTCCGGCAGGAAGTTGGACACACCGATCTGGCGCACTTTCCCCGACGATACCGCGTTTTCCAGAACCCGGGCCACATCTTCCGCTTGCAGCAATGGGTCAGGTCGGTGGATCAGGAAGGTATCAATCTGCTCCACGGCCAGTGACGCAAGGGCCTTGTTGATGGCGTTCTCCAGGTAATCGGCTTCGGCACGGTAGTGCTTTACCTGCCACGGCGAACGGTCCTTGCCAGCCGGTACGATACCTGCCTTGGTGATAACACGAACCCGTTTAGCCAGTGCCGGGTGTGCCCGCAGCGCATCCCCGAACAGTCGTTCACAGTCGCCCGCGCCGTAGATGTCGGCGTGGTCGAACACATTCAGACCCTCATCCAGCCGGGCGGCTATCCAGTCTGCGAGCCTGGCCGGATGCGTGAGCTCGGGATGATCGTGGAGCCGCATCATCCCCAGAATCAGGGGTGTTTCCGGTGTGAATCCTTCTGTTGGGGTGTTTTGCACGGTTACTCCTTGCCGAAGGCGATGACCACGCGGTCGTTGCCATGGGTTCTTGAGAAAACGTAGGGTTCGGTGCCAAGTCGCTTGTGCTCGCCTGCGCCAATGGCTGGATGGCGATCCCGGAACTGCCCCAACTTTTTCCAATGGGACAAGACTGGTGCGGCTTTGCCGTTTTCGATGTCGGCCCAGTTCATATCCGAACGGGTGCCCTGGTGGCCGTCTGAACCGGTAGGCCCGAATCGGCGCCCGGTCTCATCCCCGTAGAATATCTGGCTGGTACCCGGCGTGAACAACAAGGCGCTGGCTGCGCGCTTCTGCATGGCAGGATCGTTATCGGCAATGCGGCTGAACAATTGGGTGTCGTGGGAGGAGATGTAGCTCATTACGTTGAATGGCTTGTCGCTGTTCATCTTGTCTGCGTAATCGCTGTAGATGGTCTCCATCTCCGGCAGGCAGGCGGCACCGGCAAGGGCTTCTTCCTGCAGGTCGAAGTTGATCACCGCATCGAAGCCGGCATCAAAGTAGCTGCTGCGGGTGACGGTGTGGGGGAAGACCTCCGCCACCATCCAGAAGTTCTTCGCTGGCAGCGGTTGCCCGGGGTTCTTGCTGCGATAGGTATCCAGTGCCTTCTGGGCTTCGGCCTTCAGTTCCTGCCAAGCTTCCGGCTCCACGTGTTTGGCGGTATCCACCCGGAAACCGTCAACACCGAATTCCCGCACCCAGTCTGTGAGCCAGGTGATCAGGTAATCCCGCACGGTAGCGTCATCAAGCTGTGTGGCGCGGGTGTTCTCCTTGTTCTGGAGGAACACTGGCAGGTCAACCGCTTTGGCGGATCCGGTCTTGAAGTCCGGCAGGAAAGCCAGGGAGCCACGGACCGGGTCAATGGAGGCCTTCGGCGGGGTATCATAGTCGCCGATGCCGGCGCGAACCCAGTCCTTGCCCCACCAGCTGCTCCAGTTCGGGTGATCGTAGTCGATCAGGGCGTGGTAGGCATGGAAATCCTCCCAGGACTCCGGTTGCCAGTGGCCCCACGGGTCCGGCAGGTGTTTCTCGAATCCATCACGTAGCCCGCCAAAGTTGAAGGTTTGCATATCCTGGAGTGTGGCGTAGCCCGGGTGGTTCATGACCACGTCCACGACCACCCGAATGCCGCGGGCATGGGCTTCTTCCACCAGGGTGCGGAATTCCTCGCGGGTACCGAAGTTGGCGTCAGGTCGGGTAAAGTCCAGGGCGTAATAGCCGTGGTAACCGTAGTGCTGGAAATCCCCACGGTCGCCGCCACCCACCCAGCCGTGAATCTGCTCGAAGGGCGGGGTGATCCAGACCGCGTTGACGCCCAGCGCTTCGAGGTAATCCAGCTTTTCGGTCAGGCCGGCAAAATCCCCGCCATGGAAGGTGCCGATTTCGTCCTTGCCGTCGGGCTGGCGGCCGTAATTCTGGTCATTATCGGTCCGGCCGTTGGCGAAACGGTCGGTCACGGTAAAATACACCGTGGCACCGGCCCAGTTGAAGCTCTGTTGGGGGGCATCTGCCGCCTCAAGCAATAACAGGCCTTCGGCTTCCGGGGCCGGTGTCAGAGTGACTGCGCCGTTTTCCACCCGGGCCTTCTCGCCGCTGTAGAAATCCCGCACCCATTCACCGTCGGCAAACGTGTCACCCACGGAAACGGTCATTGCCGACTGGGTGGCGATACACAGGCCGTCGCCGTTTGCAGCAGACGGGTTGCCGGAGGGTGGGGCGGCGGTCTCTGGCTGGCCGCCGGCGCAGCCGGCAAGAGAGAGACACGTCACAAGGCTGGCGGTTAACCTGAGTTTTTTCGGGTGGCGGTTCATGCAATGAGCTCCGGTTCTGTTTATTGTTGTGGTACCGCAATCAAACCAGAGTTGAGGGGAGGGGGGTAGACGGAATTTTCTCCTCCTCACTACTCCCCCGTTCTACGCCTCAGGGAATGAAAACAGGGCTGATGCCAGCAACGGCAAATTGCAACACAGTTCGGTTACTCGCAATAAAAAGATTTGCGTTAAGCCCGCCCGGCCAACCTCGTGCCAGGGCGGACAACAAGAATAAGGCTAGAACAAGCAGAGGAATCACCTGATGAATCGTCGAACCTTTATCCGCAGCACGCTCGCCGCTTCCATTGTTGCAGCAACCTTTGGTTTGTCCGCACCCGCCCACGCTGAGATCGAGGAAGGTAAGCTCCTGATCTGGATCAATGGCGACAAGGGCTACGACGGCCTGCAGGAAGTAGGCGACTGGTTTACCGAAGAAACCGGTATTCCCGTTGAAGTGGCTCACCCGGACAGCGCCACCGACAAGTTCCAGCAGTCCGCCGCCACCGGTAATGGCCCGGACATCTTCATCTGGGCACACGACCGCTTTGGCGAATGGGCCCAGAGTGGCATTATCTCTGAGGTCAAGCCGTCACAGCGGGTCATCGATGCCAATTTCGATTTCACCTGGGATGCGGTGACTGTCGACGGCAAGATGTATGGTTACCCCATGGCTGTGGAGTCTATCGGTCTGATCTATAACAAGGATCTGGTGCCCGAGCCGCCGACGGCGTTCGAGGATATCCCCGCCCTTAACGAGAAACTCGCGAAAGATGGCAAGCGCGCCATTCTGTGGGATTACAACAACACCTACTTTACCTGGCCGATGATTGCCGCGGCTGGTGGTTACATCTTCGCCCAAAACGACGATGGCACCTACGACGTAAAAGATACCGGTGTTAACAACGAAGGCGCTCTGAAAGGCGCCAACATGCTGGCCACCCTGATTGAAGAAGAAGTCATGCCCCGTGGTGCGGACTACAGTGCCATGGAGTCCGGCTTCAACAAGGGCGAGGTTGCCATGATGATCAACGGCCCCTGGGCCTGGGGCAACCTGGAAAAAAGCGGTATCAATTTTGGTGTGACCACTCTGCCGACCGTTGACGGCCAGCCAAGCAAGCCGATGGTGGGGGTCATGGCGGCAACGCTGAATTCTGCAAGCCCGAACAAGGAACTGGCGGTTGAGTTCCTGGAGAGCTACGCGCTGTCGGTCAAGGGGCTGAAGATGGTGAATGACGACGTGCCCCTGGGGGCCGTTGCCAACAAGGAATTCATGGACGAGCTGTCGGCTGACCCCAACATCGCGGCAACCTTCGAAAACGCCGAACTGGGTGAGCCCATGCCGAGTGTGCCCGCCATGGGCGCGTTCTGGTCATCCATGGCGCCGGCCTTGCAGAACATCACTTCTGGAAGACAGTCCGTTGAGGATGCCCTGAACTCCGCAGCACAGCGCATTACACGGTAATGCCTCAGCCGGAAGCGCCGTCAGCCACCAGGCTGTCGGTGTTTCGGGTTGTGCTGACCTGTTGTTGAACATCTGCCCTCGCCGATCGTGGCGACGGATTTAAACAGGCTGACTACAATGATAACGGAATCCCTGTCCTCCTACGGACACGAAAGCAGACTTCCAATGATGCGAATGACTCTTAAGTGGGGCGCTCTGGCCGCGTTGGTGGGAATGGCGCTCTACCTGATACTGGCGCTCTATGCCCAGCAGGAATTTGTGTTTGCGATGTTGTTCCTGGTACTGACGGCATCCGCGGTATTTGTCTTCGTAAACAAGAAACTATACGCCCATCGCTACATCTTTCCCGCTGTGGCCGGCATGGGGCTGTTTGTTATTTTCCCGCTGATATATACCGTAGGCATTGGTTTTACCAATTACAGTGCCAGTAATCTCCTGAGCTTCGAGCAGGTACAGGATAACCTGCTGGACCGGACCTATCAGTCCGGTGACATTCGCTATGATTACGGCTTGTACGAAACCGATGCCGGTTACGTGATTTACCTGGAGGGTGAGCACCAGAACCTGGTCACGGCACCTCTGGAACTGGACGGCTCGGAAACGGACGTGCCGGTTCTGCCCGCCTCAACGAAGCCGGCGGGAGACCCACTGGCGATACGGGATATCATTCAGCTCAGATCGGAGCTGTCGCAACTGGATCTGCTGACCGAAGACGGTCGTGCGCTGAGCATGGCCAGCCTGCGTTCATTTGCAGCGATCAGTGACCAGTTCACCCTGCACGACAATGGCAGCATTACCAACAATCAGACGGACGTGACCTATTTTCCGGATCACGACACCGGCTTTTACCGAAGTGCCGATGGTGAAGCCCTGTCGCCGGGATGGACGGTGAATATTGGCTGGGACAACTACCTGAAGGTGGTTTCCGACCCGACGATTCGCGGGCCGTTTTTCGAGATCTTCGTGTGGACGCTGTCCTTTGCGGTGGCCACGGTGGTGTTTACCCTGGCGCTTGGGTTGCTGCTGGCAAACCTGCTGCAGTGGGACCAGATCCGCGGCAAGGGTTTCTACCGCACCATGCTGATCCTGCCCTATGCGGTGCCGGCGTTCATCTCAATCCTGGTGTTCAAGGGCCTGTTCAACCAGAACTTCGGTGAGATCAACCTGGTCCTGGAGGGGCTGTTCGGCATGCGACCAGACTGGTTCAGCGACCCGGCTCTGGCCCGCACCATGATCCTGATCGTCAATACCTGGTTGGGCTACCCCTACATGATGTTGCTTACCATGGGCCTGCTGCAGGCGATTCCACGGGATCTTTACGAGGCATCCGCCATGGATGGGGCAGGGCCGGTGAACAATCTGTTCAATGTCACCCTGCCGCTGATCATCAAGCCGCTGATGCCGCTGTTGATCGCAAGCTTCGCGTTCAATTTCAACAACTTCGTCCTGATCGCCCTGTTGACCGGTGGTGCGCCCGATATTATCGGCGCCAGCACACCTGCAGGCACCACTGACTTGCTGGTGAGTTACACCTACCGCATTGCGTTCCAGGATTCCGGACAGAACTTTGGCCTGGCGGCTGCTATCGCCACAGCCATCTTCCTGGTGGTTGGCGCCCTGTCGCTGATCAACCTGAAACTGTCCAAAGTCAAAGTATAAGGAGCTACCCATGGCGATGGTTCAACCCCGCTCCACGAAGTATCGCGTTCTGGCGTCCCATCTCGGGATGCTGGGGTTCATCGTGATCATTCTCTTTCCACTGCTGATGGTGATTTCCATCTCCTTCCGCAGCGGTAACTTCGCTTCCGGCAGCCTGCTGCCGGAGAATCCTTCGCTGGAGCACTGGTACCTGGCGCTTGGCATTCCCTATACCGGGGAAGACGGCACAGTGACTCAGCCGCCGTTCCCGGTACTGCTGTGGCTGTGGAACTCCATCAAGATCGCGGTGGTTTCCGCGGTACTGATCTTGGCGCTTTCCACTACCAGCGCTTATGCCTTCGCCCGCATGCGCTTCGCGGGTAAGGGCTTTGTGCTCAAGTCCATGCTGATCTTCCAGATGTTTCCGCCGGTGCTGTCCCTGGTGGCGCTGTATGCCCTGTTTGACAAGATAGGCAATCACGTCAGCTGGCTGGGGCTCAATACCCATGGAGCCGTGATCGTTGCTTCCCTGGGGGGCATGGCGCTGCATATATGGACGATCAAAGGCTACTTCGATTCCATCGACCGCTCCCTGGAGGAGGCGGCCATCGTGGACGGCGCCACCACCTGGCAGGCGTTCCGTTACATTCTGCTGCCGTTGTCCGTACCGATCCTGGTGGTGGTGTTCATCCTTGCCTTCATCATGACCATCATGGAATACCCAATGGCCTCTGTGCTGCTGGTAGACACTGACAAACTGACCCTGGCGGTGGGCGCGCAGCAGTACCTGTATGAGCAGAACTACCTGTGGGGCGACTTTGCCGCCGCAGCAGTCCTCTCGGGGCTGCCCATCACACTGATCTTCCTTTACTGCCAAAAATGGATTGTGGGCGGTCTGACCGCCGGTGGCGTCAAGGGATGATGCCGTTGCTGTTCTCCTGGCTTCGCTGAAGTCTCTCTCCCGGGCCGTGACGGAAGATCCCGCACGGCCTTTCCGCGATCTCTGCGTCTTCCAGCGTTAACTTTCGCGACCCGGTCAGGCTAAATCCCCCCCTACTGACCGGGTTTTTTTACGGCCAAAAAAAAGGGGGCTGTTGCAGCCCCCGGATTGGTGTCAGTAACGTTCAGAAATCTATGCAGGGTTCCTGGAACAGGCGAGGGCAGGCACTGCCGTCCTGACGGAACAGATGGCACTTGTTGGCATTCATGCCCAGGGTCACTGGTGTGCCTTCCTGTACCGGGTTACTGCCGTCGGTCCGCATGGTAAGAACGCCTTCAACGTTATCGATTACCAGATGCACCAGAGTCTGGTACCCAAGGCGCTCTACCACATGAACTTCACCTTCCAGGTACATGTCAGCTTCCTGGTTTTCGCTCAGATGCTCCGGGCGTATACCCAGGGTAACCGTTTCCCCCTCGGAGAGCTCCGAGCCATTGACCGGCACCTCCAGGCGATGGTTGCCGGGCAATACGACGGTCGCGGACTGGCTGCTTGCGGATGCAACCGTGCAGTCAATGAAGTTCATCTTCGGCGAACCGATAAAGCCGGCAACAAAGCGTGTCGCGGGGTAGTGGTAAAGCTCCATGGGTTTGCCGACCTGGGCAATGGCACCGTTGTCCAGAGCCACGATTTTGTCGGCCATGGTCATGGCTTCCACCTGGTCGTGCGTTACGTAGACCATGGTGGCGTCAAGACGTTTGTGCAGCCGGGAAATCTCGATACGCATCTGTACGCGCAGTGATGCATCAAGGTTGGATAACGGCTCATCAAACAGGAATACCGCCGGCTCGCGAACAATGGTGCGGCCAATGGCAACCCGTTGGCGTTGGCCGCCGGACAGGTCCTTGGGCCTGCGTTCAAGCAGTTTGTCCAGCTGCAGCAGGTTTGCCGCATCCTCGACCCGGCGGTTGATTTCAGCTTTGTTGGTCTTGGCGAGCTTCAGACCAAATGCCATGTTCTCCGCCACGTCCATGTGAGGGTAGAGCGCGTAGGACTGGAACACCATGCCTACTTCCCGCTCCTTGGGTGGCAGGTTGTTCACCCGGTCGTTGCCGATGTACATGTCGCCGGACGTAATGTCCTCCAGCCCGGCGATCATGCGCAGCAAAGTGGATTTGCCACAGCCGGAAGGGCCGACAAAAACCACGAACTCACCGTCTTCAATATCCAGGTTCACGTTACGTGTAACCTGGACCTCGTCATAACTCTTGCAGATGTTGCGTAAGGTTACGCTGGCCATAACTAGACTCTTCTTGTTTGATCAGTGTGATATTGAATCAGCCGCGGGCTATGTCGATGCCCCAGGCCCCGAGATTGAGCTCCCGGTCTTGCCACTGGCCACCGACAAAGTCTGGAGTTCCTGCCAGTTGGGCACTTCCTTGCGGGAGGTTGATTGCCACCGGATTGTTGCTGAGGTTCAGTGCAATATACAGGGTCTCCCCCTGGTACCGGCGGGCGTACAGCAGGGTATCCTTTGGTGACTCAAGGAACTCGATGTCCCCCTTAAGCAGTGCCGGTTGGCCTTGTCTCCAGCCGAGGAACGAACGGTAGGCGCCCAGAACCGAGCTTTCATCATCATTCTGGAGTGAGACAGCATCGCTGTAATGTTTATCATAAACCGGTAGCCAGGGAGGTGCATCGGAGAATCCACCGTGGGGCTGCTCGTGATGCCATACCATCGGGGTGCGGCAGCCGTCCCGGCCCTTGTATTCGGGCCAGAAGTTGATGCCATAGGGATCAACCAGATCCTCATACGCCAGTTCGGCTTCCGGCAAACCCAGTTCTTCGCCCTGATAAACGCAAACGCTGCCACGTTGGGTCAACAGCATGACCATGTAGGCCTTGAGCTGCTGATCCGATGTCGCCCCCCAGCGGGTGGCGACCCGGGTCACATCGTGATTTCCGATCGCCCAGCAGGGCCAGCCATCGGTGAGCTTGTCTTCAATGGTGTTGACGGTTTTGCGGAAGAAATCCGCACCGTGCTGTTCGGTCAGCAGGTCGAACGAGTAGGCCATGTGGAGCTTGTCGCCACCACTGGTGTAGTCCGCCATGGTCTGTAGTGAATGATCGTCGCCAATTTCTCCCACAGTGGTGGTGCCGGGATAATCATCCAGCAATGCGCGCAGACGCTTGAGAAAATTCAGGTTTTCCGGCTGGGTCTTGTCATACTTGTGGAACTGGTATGCATAGGGGTTTTCCTTGCGTACGCCGATGGATCCTTCCGCGACAGACTCGCTGGGCGGATTGTCCCTTAGCATGCGGTCATGGAAACAGAAGTTAATGGCATCGAGCCGGAATCCGTCCACTCCGCGGTCCAGCCAGAACTTCACATCAGAAAGCACCTGATCCTGCACTTCCGGGTTGTGGAAGTTCAGGTCAGGCTGACTGGTCAGGAAGTTATGCAGATAGTACTGCTTGCGGCGACTGTCCCATGACCAGGCCGGGCCTCCAAAAACGGATAACCAGTTGTTGGGTACTGTGCCGTCCTGCTTGGGATCAGCCCACACATACCAGTCCGCTTTTGGGTTATCGCGACTGGCGCGGCTTTCCACAAACCACGGATGCTGGTCGGAGGAATGGCTGAGCACCTGATCGATCATGATCTTGAGGCCGCGCTTGTGGGCCTCGGCAATCAGGGTGTCGAAATCCTCCAGGGTGCCGAAGATCGGGTCGACGTTACGGTAATCGGCCACGTCGTAGCCGAAGTCTTTCATGGGCGACGTGAAGAACGGTGACAGCCAGATCCCATCCACATTCAGGCTGGCGATATAGTCCAGCTTGGCGGTGACTCCGGGAAGATCGCCGATACCATCACCGTTCGAGTCGTAGAAGCTGCGTGGATACACTTGATAGATGACGGCGCCGCGCCACCAGTCCGGGTTCCTGATCATATTTCCTCGCTTACACCCTGATGGTGAAAATTATTATTTACTCCGTATCCGTCCATAGTGCGGTGGGGCTGGCAAGCGTTCATCCTCCTGTCTGACTTTTTGGTGGCGTAGATGGGGGGAGGAGGGGGGAGTAGGAGGGCGGAGGCAGGATCGGTCTCCATTTCAGGCAGATAATCAGAATTGGTGGGCCTGGCCGGACAGCTGAAACTCTCCGGCCAGTCATGGAAGCTTAGGTTGCCTTTTTCCGGCCGGCAAGGGTCGCCAGTACCACACTGACGACCGCCGAGCACAACAGCGCCCCAAGGAAGGGGGGCAGGGTGGGAATGGCTCCGGGGAAACTGGCTGCCTCAAGGCCTGCAACCAGGGTTCCACCGCCAATCCAGCCGGGCAGGATGGCACCGATCAGGCCCGCCAGCCCTCCACCGACGGCTGCGGTTGTCGACATTTTCTTCCACAGTCCCATGAGGACCGGAATCACGGCGGTTGCGCACAGCAGGTCGGCGATCAGGAACAGCCGGAGCACGGAGATGCCCTGTAGCGCCACCAGCACCACGGGAATCATCAGCAACACCGTAATCCAGCGGGCGGATGTCAGTGACAAGCCTTTCTTCTCGGTAACGGCCAGCGAGGCCAGGGCATTCTGCAGGGTATCCACCGAGGAAGCGACCAGGGTCAGCGCCAGTACCAGGGCCGGGATGGTCAGCCAGGCCGGTGCACCTGAGAGCATGGCAAAGAATGGAATGGGGGGTGAACCCAGGTCAGTGCCGCTCATTGCCGCCGCGATTCCCAGCGATCCGACCGCGGCCACCACGGCAATGGTAATGATGCCGCCAAAGAAGGCACCGCGCTGGAGGGAAGAGGTATCGCGGGCGGACCAAAGGCGCTGCCAGTAACCCTGATGAAACAGGTTGGCGGCAGTCACTGCGATGACCAGGGTCAGTGCCACGCCCAGCGCGCTGGGCACCGGCACCGAAGCGGCGTGCTCCATGCTTACTTCCGGCAGCCGGTCAGTGGCCACCACACCGACAATCACCAGCAGGGCAATCAGCAGGAACGCCTGCCACTGGTCAGTCACAAGACTTGCCCGCAAACCGCCCCAAGCCGTGTAGATCAGTGTTGCAGCGGCAACACCCACCACCGCGATATTGCCGTTTATCGTTGAAAGCATGGAGGTGATGGCGCCAATGGCGGTAAGTTCCGCGGTGAGGAAACACAGCATATACAGCACGGAAATCAGCGATACATAACGGCGAACACTGTTGCCGTAGCAGGCCTGCGCGAACTCGCCAATGCTCCGGCCCTGGGGCAGGAAGCGACGAATGGCTGGCCCGCAGAAGGCGAATACGATAAACGGCAGGGCGGCCCCCAGTGCGTAGCCGGCCAGCGCCAGGGGGCCGACCAGGGCACCGACTTCCGGTGGCGCGAACAGTATCCACCCGCCCATGCCAGACGCCAGGAAACTGAAGCCCAGGGCCCGCGCGCCCTGAGAGTTTCTGGCGGTGACAAAGTCATCCAGGCCCCCATCCGCCAGTCTTGCCCGAACGCCGAGCCAGGTGAACAGAATGAGGGCGACAGCTATTGCCGCTGTGGTTGTGTATAGCATCCGATTTGCTCCGCCGAAGTGATGGGCGAGATAGTGCCATATCTCTGGCGGCTCAGCGAGGCCCGGACTTTACCTGAACTGCAATTTTGACAATCATTCCTGGAAGGTTCAGCTTATCATTTAGGTCTATGGCTCAATGATAGGATTGGCCGATAGCCGCGGAGGTTTGCCATGACTAACCGACAATCAGAACTTGAAACCCTTCGGGCGGATCTCAAGACCCGCCTTTCCCGTTTCGAGGCCCACCAACACCGTGAGGATGGCGCCCTGGAAAAGGATTTCGAAGAGCAGGCAGTGCAGACCCAGAACGACGAGGTGGTGGACTCTCTGGAAACGGAAACCCGTTCCGAGCTCCGTCAGATTGAACATGCCCTCGCCCGCATAGCTGAAGGCCTGGGCGATGAGTGTGAGCGCTGTGGTGAAGCCATCGACCCGCGCCGCCTTCAGGTGCTTCCCTACACGACGGTCTGCGTACAATGTGCTGAGGATTAACGGCCCGACGGCCTTGTTCAGGGCGCGTGGACCGTTGACCTGTGTTCACTCCCCCTGAATCTTGCTGAGAAGGTCCTTGGCCAGTTCAATGGCTTCGGCGCGATGGCTGATGTTCTGTTTCTGGTACAGACTGCGAATGTGGGTTTTCACCGTGGTGGAGGCCACCTTCAGGTGCTCCGCAATCTGGTCATTGGACAGGCCGGCATGAATCAGGCTCAGGATCTGCCATTCCCGGCGGGTGAGGGGAGACGTCCGGATCAGCTCCGGCACATCCGGCCGATCGATAATGTCCTGGATAATGGCTTCGTCCAGTGAAATGCGGATCGCGCGGCTGAAATCCCGCTGCTGCTGGGCCAGTTGAATCAGCCGCTCGGCACGCTGCAACTCCATGCCATCAATGGTGCCTTCATTGATCAGCGCCTTCAATATAACGATCAGCACCTTCCCCATGCGCAGAAAACTGCCCACGGCACCGGTGGTACTGGCCAGTGTTAACGCCATTCTCATGTGGGTCAGGGCCTGGTCCCGGCTTTCCATTTGCCAGTACAGATAGGCCAGGGCAATGTGATTGCGGTTGAGATCGGTTTTCAGGCCGATCCTTTCCGCCACTTCGGTAAGTGCGTTCAGCAACGGCAGGGCCTGTTCGAACTGCCCGAGGCTCATCAGGGCCCTTGCCCGGTTGCGGCCGTTGCACTGGTGGAAGTGGTTGGTCGCAGCGGTCGGATCGCAGGGCGGGGCTATGGTCAGCCACCGTTGGATCGAGTCATGATCGCGCACCGCATCCCAGTAGGTCAGCATTGTGGCATGGGCGTTGGCGACCCAGTCCAGATGGTAGTCGCCGGCGGCCAGCATTTTCTGGATACGGGCGATGTAATCGGCGCACAGGGTTTGCCGGCCGCGGGCATGCGCGACCTTTGCCAGCGAGGTATGGCTTTGCACATACCAGCGCTCGCCCTGGGCTTCGAGAATCTCGATACCCTGGAGGGCGCAACGCTCGGCGCTCTCAAGATGATGCCATTCCCACATGATCTGGCTACGAATCCGGAACAGGAATTCAAGGATGGGCAGATGATTGAGGTGGTTTTCCTCGGCGTACTGGAATGCCCGCTCCTGAATGTTATAGGCCTTCTGCAATAATCCCATGGCAACGCTGATCTCGGACTGCTGACACAGAGCCCAGAGTACGTTCTGGTGTGCATGGTGGGTGCGGGCGAGGTGCTCGGTATCCTGCATCCGTTCCAGGGCTTCCTCAAGCTGGCCCTGAACGAACAGCGCCTCGCCGATCACGGACGCTGCCGCAACCCGGGAGGTCGGCAGAAACCGGGCTTCCTGGTTGATTGCTTCCTTTGCCAGTGCCAGGGCCCGCTCATGGTCCCCGTAGTTCATCGCAACCTGGGCGCGAATGGCGCTGAACTCGCCTTCGATCGCCCGCTGGGTGTCTTCGTTCATCGACGCCTGCAGGCGGGTTTCCGCCGCAGACAGCCAGTTTTCGACTTCATCAAACCTGTATTGTCCCTGGGCAACCCAGGCGCGCAGCAGCGTCAGGGTCGGGTCCTGTGCAATGACATCCTGGGGCAGGGTGTCCAGGCAGCGCTGAAGGAGGCTGAATTGACCCTCAGTGAAGAACTTGCGGCCATGGGCGGTCAGTACACGGGTAATGCGGTCCGAATCCTTCGCTGCAATGGCGTGCTTTGCGGCTTCCTCCGCGTGATCCAGATCCAGCCACGCATCGGCTGCGCGTTGATGGAGTTCCTGCTGGTTCTCCCGGGTGGTGCAACTCAGCAGGTGGCGTAAATAGACCGAAAACAGTGGGTGGTAGCGGAACCAGAGAGCGGAATTGTCAACGGGCGTGATAAACAGCCCGAGGGCCAAAAGACTGCTGAGCAGGGCCTGGCCATCGTTGTCATTCATCACCCGCATGACCATGGCGGCATTAAAGCGGTCAAGGATGCTGGTGCGCAGCAGGAACGTCCGTTGCTGCTCGGTCAGGCTCTGGCCAACCAGTTCATCAAAGTAATCGAATATATGCTGGTTGCCGTGTTCCAGCTGGTCCACGAAGTCACCGAACTCGATGCTGGTAACCGCTGAGGCCGACAGTAGCTGCAGTGCCGATATCCAGCCTTCCACCCGCCTGACTGCACGTTCAATACTTTCCCGTGAAACCTCGAAGGGCAAACGTTTTTCAAAGTATCGCTGGGTCTCGTCCGCGCTGAACGCCAGGTCACGGGCAGTGATTTCGCCCATCCGTCCCTGCATGCGCAGTTGAGCGACGCCGACGGGGGGCAGGGTGCGGCTTATCAGCACCAGGGTGACGTGGGCGGGAAGATGGCGAAGCAGGAAGCGCAGGCTGTCATGGATAGCCTGATTTTCAATCAGATGATAATCATCAAGGACCAGGTACAGCGGTTCGTCGTCCTGGGGTAACTCGGCCAGCAGATCGGTCAGAAAACCTTCCAGTCCGGGGTAGCCGTTGGTTTGCAGCGTTTCCAGCGTGCCGGAGCTGGCGCCCGGTGACTGGATCTCAAACGCCTGGGCCAGATAGCCGGCAAACCGGGCGGGATCGTTGTCACTGCTCTCCAGCCGGTACCAGGCGGTTCTGGTCTCAAGCACCTGAAGTCGTTCGGCGATACAGGTGGTTTTGCCATAGCCGGCTGGCGCATGAACCAGCAGCAGACTGATGGGTTCCGGCCCGTGCAGCAGATCATCGAATTTCTCCCTGGGCAGGAGTGCTGCAGGTAAAAAGGGCCGCTGGTTTTTGGCAGCGATAAATGTCATGCGACCCGGGTTAAGTGTTGTTGTCATCAGGATCTTCAGGTTGGGTTACTGGCAACTTCAAAGGGTGTGATACCGGCTTTCGCCCCGGTAGTCAACTTCTGTGCCTGTGGTGGCAATGCCTTGAACCAGTTCTCAAAACCTTGCCCCACGGCCTCTTCTGCAGCGACAGATTTGAGGCACAGTTATCTTTAAGGCCCGGGGCTTTTCGGTATCTTACCGTAACAATATGTAACTCAATAATACGTGCGACAGACCGAAACCAATAATAACCAGGGACTTCTTCTGACATGCTGCTGGTGCTCGCCGGATCCATTCTAACTTTCACCATGGTGCAGGAAGCGACCGTGGTGGAACCCTTTGACAGAGGCACGGTGGTCATCGAACAGGATGTCGACAGCGGGCCCGTGAAGTTGCGTTCGGATGTCCGGGTAGAGCCGCTGGTAGAGCAGAAATTCCGTAACATTGTCCGCCAGGCTTATGACTACAGTTGCGGCAGCGCGGCCCTCACCACGGTGCTGAACTTTTACCTCGGGCGGACGCTGAACGAACGCCAGGTGATGGAAGGCCTGCTTCATTACGGGGAGAGCGAACGGATCGTTCAGCGCCGTGCCTTTTCCATGCTGGATATGAAACGCCTGGTGACAGCCCTGGGATATCCCTCCGGCGGATTCAAGGCCAACATTGAAGATCTGATTGACCTGGATCACCCCGCCATCGTTCCGATTCACCACGCCGGCTTCAAACATTTTGTTGTGCTCAGAACCATCCGCGACGGTCGGGTTTATCTCGCTGACCCGGCGGTGGGGAACATTTCCTTCACCCTGGCCCAGTTTGAAGAGAAGTGGGATGACAACGTGCTGTTCATCGTGTTTCCGGGCAGCGACCAACCGCTGGATTACCTTGAGCTCAAGGAAGAGGATCTGCGTTTCGTAGACGACCAGACCATGACCCTGCTGGCGCTGCAGCAGGTCCCCGAGTTCCATGAATCAACCGCCAGGCGCATTCAGAATCTGCTTGAACGCCAGAAAAACAATCCGGATGGCAGCGTGGAGAACACGCGCAAGCAGCTTCATTACCGCCGGAATTAAGGAGCCGCTGATTGACTCCTGAATCGCCTCTGGCTTTCAGAGCGATTCACAATCAAGGCGCGACTTTGAAGTAATGTCTGGACCTTGCAAAAAGGCGCAACGCGGAGTGTGGATTGCTCTGAAAGCCCCGAAGGGCGCGCTCTGAAGGCTGCATCTGCGGCGTTGCGACTCTTGCCAAGGGCTACGGCCATTGGCGGCGAGCCACGCCTTGCATCTACAGCCTTCAGATCGTGCAGAGGCTATTCAGGAGTCAATCAGCGGCTCCTTGACGGCCCGGATTCAGTGTCCGGGGATCAGGAATAATAAAACCAGAATTTAAGGGAGTCAGGATGAATCGTTGGTTTGTGCGAGGTTTTATCCTTTGTTCTATAGCCGGCCTGTTGCCCGGGATGGCGATGTCACAGGAAGGCAGTGTCGACCAGGCGAGGGAGGCACTGTCGAAACAGGAGGGTGACGAGGATTCCACCCGTCAGCTGGAAGAGGTTTTTCAGGCATCCGAGAAGAACTACTCGCTGCAGAAAAAAGGCTCCCATTCCCTGAACTATTCCTTTGATTACAGCTACACCGCTGATCAGCGGCTGGACCTGGCCATTACCAACGGTTCGGTTCGTAATCTCGATGTCGTGCCATCGGCCACCCACAACTTCACCAACGCTTTCTCCTATGACTATGGGTTCCTGGACAACCTGACGATTGGCACCCGGGTACCGCTGGTGGTCAAGTACGACACCCAGGACGAACTCAGCGTTTACGATTTCGGGGATATTTCCTTTACCGCCCGCTGGCAACCGTTTGCGTATGTCCCGGGCAAGATGTCCACCACCCTGTTCGGTACGCTCACTTCGAAGACGGGTGTCAGCCCCTACGAAATTGATATTAACGAGCAGCTCTCCACTGGCAGTGGCTATTATTCGATCGGTGGCGGCGCGAGTCTGTCCAAGGTGCTGGACCCGGTTGTCGTGTTCGGTTCCCTCAGCGCCACCTATAAACTGACTGAATCCGGCCTGCAGCAGGTTCGCGGGGCGCGATTGCTGGAGAAAGTGGAACCCGGTTTCGGCCTGTCAGGTTCGGCGGGATTTGCCTACTCCCTGTCCTACGACATTTCCCTCAGTGTGTCTGCCCAGCTCAGTTACAGCGATGAAACCATCCTGAGTTTTTCCAATGGTGACCAGGCGGTTGCCCAGGACCAGATGACCGGCTTTCTCAGTCTTTCACTGGGGACCCGCGTCAGTGACACCACCATCGTGAATACCAGCCTTGGTATTGGTCTGACCGAGGATGCCCCGGACTTTTCTCTGGGTGTGTCCCTGCCCATTAAGTTCTCCGGCCTTAAAGAGTGATCGAAGCCGCTGACGTTTTACGGGAAGGGAAGAACCCATGGTAATGACCAGCCACCAGAAAAAGATACTCGGGGCAGTGATCGCCACGACCATCTCATGTGGTGCCGAGGCCCAGCTCGCGCAGAACCTGACGATTCACCCCAAGGCCCTGGCGTTGGGGAACGCAGTTACGGCGGATCCGCCCGGTATTATGGCAATTCACTACAATCCGGCGGGCCTGACCAAGCTGGACGGTCGCCAGCTTGAAGTAAACCTGATGAGCGTTTATCTCGATGTCGATGCCGATTTCCATGCCCCGGATGGCTATGAAATATTCGGTATTGATGGCCTGGAGACCGATCCGCTAACCGGCGAACAACGGGATCCGGTCGCCAATAGCCACAGTCACACCAATAACGTGGCGTTGTACCTGCCGGGGTATGGCATCCTGCGCGCCCCTCCGGGACCTGCGATCGCGCCATCGGCGGGCATCAGCATTAATCCGCCGGGCTCCAAGCTGACTTTCGCCAACGCATTTTATCTGCCGCTGGCGGCCGGTTTTTACCGCGACAAAGACGATCCGGGCCGCTATCAGCCCCAGGCGACAGCGCTGCAAAGGACCACCTATCTGGCGCCCACCATTGGCTATGAGATCAATGACGAGTGGTCCGTGGGCGCGGGCATTCACCTGTCCCACATGGGGATTGCCGCAGACCAGTACATGCGGGCGCCCAATATGCTGCTGGGGGTAGCGGAAGTGCTCCAGGACGCCTTTAACTGTGAGAGTGGTGACGAACCACTACAGCCATGGCTGGCGTTATGCGGCGGTAACGTGGGCCCCTGGGACGATATTGGCGCCTTGAGCATCGATGTTCAGGAAACCCTGTCGCCCACCTATTCCCTCGGGGTGATGTGGGAGCCGACTGACTGGTTCAGTTGGGGCGCGAGCTATACGTCCGAAGCGGATATGAATCTCAAGGGTACCTTCGAGATTGAGTACACCGATGACTGGTCCGGCTTCTGGCAGAGTGTGAACGGCTCGGTACTGGGCGCGATTTCCTCCGCCATTCTCAGCTTGCCTTCCGGCGCCCCCCGTGAAGCCGGTAACGTCAGCATGGACCTGGTGTATCCGCAACATTTCCAGACCGGCGTCAGCGTGGATGTCCACCCGAAACTGACCGTGAACGTGGATGTGGGCTGGACCGACTACAAGCAGTGGGATGCGTTCCTGTTCCGCTTTGACCGCAACCTGGAATTCCTCAATGCGGCGCGGATCCTGTCTCCGGATAACGCCACACCGGACACCCTGCGGCTGCCCCTGGGTTTCACCGACCAGTGGAACTGGGCGTTCGGGGTTGAGTTCCATGCCTCATCCCGCCTGGACCTGCGGGCCGGGGTGGAGATCCGCGATTCGGTGATTCCGGATGACCAGAGGTCCATCATGGCGCCGTTCGGGGGCGCCAACCTGTACAGCATCGGCATGGGGTACCAGTGGGACAAGGACACCGAGATCGATATGAACCTGAGTTACCTTCACTCCATCGAAACCATTCCGGCGGATACCAGTTGCAACGTCAACTGTGACAATATAACCAATATCATTTACAACCCTTACGCCGGGCTGGATGTGAAAACCTCCCTGCGAGTGGTTATGGCGGGGCTCAGTTTCCGGACCAAATTCTGACGCAGGCCGGGAATCGGTGGCGTCGTTGAGGTGATCAGCCGTTATGTCGAACAGCCGACCCCTGCATCGGGGAGCCCTTATAGCCTCGCTCACCCTGGCGGTGGTCCTTTTGGCCGGTTGCCAGGGCAGTGGCGGCACATCGTCGTCCCGGGAGGGCTATTTCACCTGGGTGGACGATCAGGGCAGGGTTCAGCATTCCCGGATCATTCGTGAGCCCGAACCTGAAACCGAGGACCCTCGCCCGGATCCAGAACACCCCAGCCCATCCGCTTCTGACGAGAACGCCGAGTTCAATCTGGAAAACTACCCGGACGGAAACGAACTGGAGCGACGGGGCTATGTCCGCCCAGGGGAACCCCAGCCTTATTTCACCTGGCAGGACGCCGATGGCAATATCCGCACCAGCTATTACCAGCCGGATACCCGGTCCGACGTGGAAAAAGGGCGCATCAAACCGCCGGTGCAACTGACGCCCGCCAGTATCTACCAGCGCAGCGACTCTCCAGACCCCGTTGTGGAACGGGAGGGCGGCGATCCCGATGCCTTTGCTATTCTCGGTGTTGAAACGGCCGGAGACAGCTTCCTGGAGCGTTGGGCGGAGAACTGTTGCGAGGATTTCGGCCGGGGCAATGTCGAGGGCTGGCACAGTGATCGTGAGTTTGGTCTGACTGTCGATGACAGTTCCCCGGTCCATTCGTTCATCACCGGGCACAGCCACTATCGACTGGTTCGGATTCCGGCGGGAGCCGGCAGGCGGGATTTCATCATGCGCCTGCGATCTTTCGCGAGGGAAGGGATGTTTGTGCCGTCCGTGGCCTTTCTGGATGCCACCATGAAACCGGTGAGAATCGTGACCGACCTGGTGGCGGACTATGTACCGGAAACCTGGCACCGCCGTGGTTACCTGGAATCCTTTATTCCGGTGTTTCCCGGGCACGGTGAGCGCTGGATGGTGATCTTCACCCGGGACGAGGACCTGAGGGGCCAAACCGTTATCGAAGATAAGCGGGGGCCCCGTGCCATCAAACACAGCCGGCAGGGTGAGCTTGGGCTGGCTGAGATCCGGGAGCGTTAGCTTTAGTCTTCCGGTTTACTCAGATCCAGCCATTGCTGTGACAGCCAGTAATAGCTGCCGTCATCGGTGGGGTGAGTGCAGTTGTAACGGAAGCGCCGGCTGTTGAACGCGTCCGGAGCTCGCACTCTGACGACACCCGGACCGCTGGGCTTGATGTCGATACGACCCTGGCCCGATGCGAAGCAGGTCAGTCGGTTTACGCTGATGTGATCGGGGAGCGTCAATTCCAGAGTTGGCGGGTTGTCGGTCACAATACCCGCCGGCAAGGTGCTGGCATCCACTGGCAGTGCCTTGCTGAGGAGTTTGTTCTTCAGGCTGTTGAGTTGACCGTACGCGTTGGCCATGGGGAATCGTGGCAAGCGGGTAATACCGGAGGTTTCCCCCACCGCGCCGGACTGCTGGCCAAAACCGATCCATTCTCTTTCCGCCAGTTTGTCCTCAAGCCCGGCATCGAACTCGCCATAGGGATACGCAAACATGGGAACATCGGTGCCAAGTTTCTCCTTCAGGATCGACTGAGCCTGGTCCAGGCTGCTTTCCACTCTTTGCTCCCAGCCCGACTGGCTCTCATCGGGTCGCTTTGCCAGGTGTCCGTGATCGTGGCTGTGGTTCGCGATGGTGACGGAGGCTTTGCTTTCGAGCTCATTCAGTTGATCCCAGCTCATGTATCCGCGGCCCCCGACTGCGTCGGTGTTGACGAAGACTGTGTAGGGATAGCCTCTGTCTTCCAGCATGGGAGCCGCAGTTGTGTAGACGGAATCGTAGGCGTCATCAAAGGTAATCGCGACCTGTTTGCTACCGTCCAGCTCACCGCCGAGCGCGGCTTCGGTGCCTTTCTGCAGGTCGACCACATCCAGCTCCAGTCTTTCAATCATCTCCAGCTGTTCCTTGAACAGCGAGACGGAGGTACTCGTGGCAGGCGGAGTGGCATCGCTGACGTGGTGGTACTGGAGAACCACGAGATCGGCCCTGGCGCTGATGGCGGCACTGATAAACAGAAATCCACAGACAAAACGTGTGGTTGTTTTGACCATTCGTTAATCCTCGGTCTGGCTATTTATTGAAAGTGGGCTTTAAGTATCGCAAAGGCCTGGTTCAGGCTCTGAACGCTTTCGGTATCGCCACCCCGATCCGGGTGAACCTGCATGACGGCGCGGCGGAACCGGTGTTTGACCTTGCCGAAGCTGTCCGGAAGGTGGTCAAAGCCCAGGATCCCGGCGGCATCCAGCGCTTCCTGGTGTGGTGGACGCTGCGGGTAATGTCCGTTCCAGAAGTCGTTCATCATTTTCTGGATGCTGTCCCCGGACATCCGGTACTGGGTCAGGTCCAGGTAAAAGGTTCTCAGGGCATCGACTTCTCCGGCGACACCGGAGCCGGAAACAACCGGATTTTCGTAAAGCCGCAGGTGCATGGGTGAAATGGTGATGGTTTCGCCCGATTCAGCAAGTTGATCCCGCAACCGGTACAGGGTGTGAAACAGCAGAAAGTGGACCGGGTAGAGTTGCTCCGGTTCACCGAATGAGACGTCGCCGATCAGCTCCCAGGGCGATCCCTGGAGGCGTTTGATGAGTGTCAGCTCATTCATGCCCGCAGGGTGTCGGCGTAGTTCGTGCTCAACCGCAATCAGCAGGTGCTGGATCTGCAGATCCAGCACCGCCTCCTTGTCGGACTCCGATGGTACTGGCCCGTCGGCCGTTGGGGTATTGGTCGGTGATGATTCGTTCATGGCTCCATGTTAGGGGACCGGGCAACGTTAGGAAAGCGTGGCCAGGCGAGTCAGCCCGCCAAGAAACAGTGTGGAGGCAAAGTGCGCGGCCCGGTGCGCTTCCCGTTCCCCTTTGTTCGGCGTCTGGAGGGCGCGTTCCGCAACGCGCAGGCTCATTTCGTAGGCAACGCCGGAAAACACCGCGCAAAGGTAGTCCTGATCCACGTCGGGCAGCAACTCTTTCTCGACGGCCCGTTGTACGTCTTCCTCCAAAGACAGCATCGCCAGCCCCAGAAGATCCGCCCCGAACAGATCCCGGATGGCGTGATCGTTACGGTGTGCCAGCTCATAGACCAGTGGGTCAGTCGCAGTGGCACGGAACAGGGCGAGATAGGCCGAATGGATAAAGTCTTCCGTGGTACCGGGCGTTTGTCGTAAACCGGTCAGGTTGGCGTTGAGGTGGTTGAGAAAGTCGTTCAGCAGGGCGGCAAAAATGTCCTGCTTGCTGGAGAAATAGTTATAGAACGTGCCCGCCGCCAGGCCGGTCCGGCGCACAATGTCGCGGATGGTGGAGTTATCGTATCCCTTTTCCCGAAAGCATTCCCGGGCCGCCAGCAGGATGGCGCTGCGGTTGCGGATCCGGTTGGTTTCCCGTTTGCCAACGGCCTCATCCCTGCTCTGTAACATATCCATGTCGGTATCCTGTCCCTGAGTGTTTCACACGCGTATAATCCTGAGCCCACCAATCCAGTGAACGTAGTGTTTTATGTCCGATGCAATGACTGCCAACCCAGATCAAACCCTGTCGTCCGAGGCGGATCGCAGGAACAAACTGGAACTTAACAAACTGCAGAAGCGTCTGCGCCGTGAAGTCGGGCAGGCCATTGCAGAATTTTCGATGATTGAAGCCGGTGACAAGGTTATGTGCTGCCTGAGCGGCGGCAAGGATTCCTATGCCATGCTGGATATCCTGATGAACCTGCAGAAAAGCGCGCCGGTCTCCTTTGAGCTGATTGCAGTCAACCTTGACCAGAAACAGCCGGGTTTCCCGGAAGAGGTGTTGCCTGGATACCTGCAATCCATGGGTATCGAGTACCACATCATCGAAAAGGACACGTACAGTATTGTTAAGGAAAAAGTGCCGGAAGGGAAGACCACCTGCGGACTTTGTTCCCGTCTACGTCGTGGAATTCTCTATAATTTTGCGGAAGAGCACGGTGTCACCAAAATCGCGCTGGGGCATCACCGGGATGACCTTCTGGAAACCCTGTTCCTGAATATGTTCTATGGCGGCAAGCTGAAGTCGATGCCGCCGGTACTGCACAGCGATGATGGCAGAAATACTGTCATCCGCCCGCTGGCATTCAGTCGCGAAAAGGATATTGCCCGCTACGCGGCATTGCGGGAATTTCCGATCATTCCCTGCAATCTGTGTGGTTCCCAGGAAAACCTGCAGCGCCAGGTGATCAAGGAAATGTTCCAGACCTGGGACAAGCAGCACCCGGGCCGGCTGGAAACCATGTTCCGGGCCATGTGCAATGTGGAGCCGTCGCACCTGGCGGATAACTCCCTGTACGATTTCCGTGAAGGCAAGCGGCTGAGCGGGAATGGGCAGGCCGCTCCGGCCGTTGGTTCCGTAGAGCCTGAGCCGGAAGACTTCGGCCGTCTGGACGTGCTTAATATCTGAATCCGGAACCCGTTTCCCTTCCTTACCCGCCATGCCCCCCGTGTATAACCATACCGAGGGGCAGGGTCCAGATTCCGAAACCAATCAATAACACGCCGGTGAGCTGGCGAACCTGTTTCTGGCCCTGAAGTTTTCGTATCCAGGTGGCGGCGTATCCGGTCGCCAGCATGGAGGGCAGGGTGCCGAGGCCAAAAAATGCCATGGTAGCGGCGGCACTGCCAACGGAGGGTTGCAGCGCGGCCCAGCCCAGGGTGCTGTAGACCAGGCCGCAGGGCAGCCAACCCCACAACCCACCCAGGGCAAGGGCCTGCCAGGCATGCTGAACGGGAAGGAAACGGCGGGTCAGGGGAGATATCCGTTTCCATATCGGTGCTCCCGCCCGTTCAATATAACGAATACCCTGCCACCACTGCCCCATGGACAGGCCCATCAGAATCAACAGGACGCCGGCGATGGTTCTCAGTACCGGAGCGAGCTGGGCCCATTGCGCGGCGGCGCTGGTGCTTAGCAGTGCAACCAGGGCTGCGATCATTGTATAGCTGGCAATACGCCCGCCATTGAACGCCAGTAACATCAATGTCTGACGCAGGCGAAAGCCTTTGCCGACCGGCAGGGCCATGGACAGCGATGCGCTGATACCGCCACACATACCCAGGCAATGGGTGCTGCCCAGCAAGCCGATCAGAAAGGCGCTGGGGTAGCTCAGATACAGGCCTTCGCTCATCAACGGTCTTTTTTCTCGTCTTCGGCCTTGTCCGTGTCGGCAAGCTTCCGTTCACTGGCCTGCCTGGCGTCATCCGGGATCATATCCTTGTCGTCATCGTACAGTATCCGGTGTGCCGGGCCGTCCAGGTCATCGTACTGGCCATTTTTGACGGCCCAGGAGAACAGGACGATACCCAGTGCCACCAGGATCAGCATGACGGGGACCAGAATCATTACTATTTGCACGGTGAAACCTCAAGGTAACCGGGTAGTCGGACTACGGTATCAGGACGTTGTCGGGACGCCAACCGCATGCTCCGATGGATGGCTGTCAGGCGCGGTCCGGCCGAGTCTCAGGGCGTTCAGCACCACCACCAGGGAGCTCAGTGACATGCCAATGGCCGCAAGCCAGGGCGGTACCATTCCCGCCGCTGCCAGCGGCAGCGCCAGCACATTGTATACCAGCGCCCAGCCCAGGTTCTGACGAATAATCCTGCGAGTCAGGCGACTGGTGTTCATGGCCTCGGTCAGTTGCATCAACTGGCCATTGAGCAGTACGGCGTCCGCCTTGAGTTGCGTCAGGTCGGCTGCGTTACCCATGGCTACGGAGATTCCGGCACCGGCCATGGAAGGCAGATCGTTCAATCCGTCGCCTACCATCATCACCTTGTGGCCCTGGGCCACCAGCTTCTGTAACGTTTCCAGTTTCTGTTCCGGTGTCGCCTGACCAATGGCTTCATCAACACCCACCTGTTGGGCGATCTGCGCCACGTGCCCCGATCGGTCACCACTGAGTAGCAGTGTCTGGATGCCCAAAGACTTCAGTCTGGCGATGGTGGCTCTTGCGTCGAACCGGGGCTGGTCGTCCAGCGTAAAGCAGGCCAGCCACTGATCATCGGTAGCCAGCCAGATATCGATTCCCTGACCGGTCGGCACGGATGGTTGCGTGGCCCGGGTATGCTGCCTGACAAACTCACTGTGGCCGATATAGACCGGTCTGCCATTATGGGTGCCGGACAACCCGCCACCCAGGTGGTTGGTGACGGCGGATACGGAAGCGCCGGCGAACGGCTGGAATACCCGGGCAATGGGGTGCTCGGAGTGTTTTTCCAGACCAGTGGCGAGACTGATGCAGGTTGATTCATCCAGTGAACCGGTTACCCGTGTTTCGATCAGGCTGAGTTCACCACGGGTGAGGGTGCCGGTTTTGTCGAAAATAACGGTGTCGATGTCATTGAGGGATTCCAGGGTGTGGCCCCGGGTAGGCAGGAATCCCAGCCGGCGAAGCCTGACCGTGGCCGAAGTGATTGCCGTCGGCGTTGCCAGCGACAGCGCACAGGGGCAGGTGACCACCAATACCGACAGGGTAATATCAAACGCATTGTCGGCTCCGGCCAGCCACCAGCCTATCCAGACCAGCGGCGTCAGGATCAGTACCCGGCTGACAAAGGTGCCGGCGATGCGATCGGCCATCCGCGCCACCGGCGGTTTCTCGGACTGCACGCGGTCGAGAATGCGAAGGATGCCCGAGAGCCGGGTCTGGGCGCCGGCGCTGGCGACTTCGATGTCCAGCGGGTTCTCCCCGTTGACGCTGCCGGCATGCACGGTATCGCCCGGCTGGCGGGTTTCCGGCAGGTATTCACCGGTGAGGGCGGCTTCGTTGAGTGTGGAATGACCGCTGATGATGCGACCGTCCACCGGTAGCGTTTCGCCGGGACGCACCCGGATGGTATCTCCGGTTCGCAGTTCATGGGTGGCGACAATGGCGGTGCTATCCCCACTGACACGGGTAGCGACACCGGGCTGGAAGCCGGCCAGGGCGTTACCGGTGAGTCCCGCCCGGTATCGGGCCTGCATCTCGATGTAGCGGCCCAGCAACAGGAAAAAGGTAAACATGCATACAGACTCGAAATAGACTTCGTCACCACCCATGACGGTGACCCAGGCGCTGGCGGCGTAGGCCAGGCCAATGGCTATGGCGACAGGTACATCCATGGTCAGGTGCCGGCTACGCAAGTCCCTGCGGGCGTTGCGGAAAAAGGGCCGGGCGCTGAACAATACCACCGGCGTGGCGACCAGCAGGCTGAACCAGCGAAAAAAAGAAATGAAATCAGGAGACAGGCCGTTGATCATCTCGAAATACAGGGGGAATGCCAGCATCATGCTCTGCATGGTGCCGATACCCGCAACCGCGAGCCGAATCAGCATGGTGCGGTGCTCCGCCTTGAGAGCCTGCTCGGCCTCGTCCGCCTGGTAGGGCCGGGCCCGGTAGCCGAGTTCGTGGATTGCGATAAGCAGGTCGCTCAGTTTCGCCTGCTCGGCAGACCAGACCAACCGTGCGCGCTGGGTGCTGTGGTTCACCGAGAATGACTGCACGCCGGGCTGTTTGGCCATGTGGTGTTCCAGCAACCAGATGCATGCTGCGCAGGTGATGCCTTCGATCAGCAGTTGGGCTTCCTGGCCGCCTTTGGTGGCGGATACGAAGGCTGATTGAACCAGAGGGTGATCCACTTCCCGGATCCGGTCCAGTTCGTTACTGGTGAGCTGTTTCGGCGTGGCGGCGGGTTCGGTCCGGTATTGATAAAAGCCGGTCAGTCCTTCGGAGCGGATCGTCTCACACACAGCCTTGCAGCCCCGGCAACAGAAGTGACGGGTCTCGCCATCCAGTTCAAGAGTGATGGGCGGCGAGCCGTCAGCGGGCTCGCCACAGTGGAAGCAGGACAGGGCGTTCACGGGGATCAGCGGGTTGCCGCGCCAATGTGAATGGCTTTATCGGAGGGCAGGGAGGTTTCCCCCTTCAGGCGCCAGTCGTTGTCAGGCCCCCGCAGATCAAAGTACCAGCGGCCCTGGATGCTCTGGTTCAGGGTGGCGCGGTAAGTGGACTGACCGGTGCGGGAAAACTGCACGATCTGATCTTTTTCGGCGATGGTCGGGTGAAACAGGTTGAGGATCAGGTAAGGGTAATCCTGCTGCTCATCGCCTGTCAGGGACAGTTTTATATCCCGTTCTGCGAATGAGAATTCCGCCTGCAGGCCCAGATCCTTGGCTTTCTGGTCACGGGCGATCTGCATATTGATGCCGCGACCCTCTTTGGCGTAGTCATCCGTTACCATCGCGTTTTCGGTGTTCATGGCGACGGTGATGGCGATGGTGCACCAGGTGATGGAAGCCAATGGAAAGGCCAGCAGGAACCAGAGCCAGGGTTGGCGGTACCAGGGTTTAACGGTTTCTTCGGTCATAACTCACAATCTCTGGAATAGGTCCATAACGCACAGCGGGCATGCTAGCGGGTAGGACCGACAAATCGGCTTTCGGTTTCAATTATCAGTGACTCATCGGTTTGCGAAGTGATGCGGAACCGGATGACGTTATTGCTCTGGGTGATTGTTTCAGGGGCCACATCGACGACCGTCGGAAGTGCCCGATTTTCGCCGCTGTCGACCTCCACACTGGTATCTGTTAACAGCTGGATACCCTCCATGCCGGAAACAGAGATGTCGAAGGTTTGCGGTACCTCCGTCATATTGGCGATTTTGAGGGTGTATGAGTTCTCGACTCGTCCCTGGCCATTGAAGCCGAACGGCGCGCCGCGGTCCTTGATGACATCCAGCTGTGCCGGCACCCGGGTCGCCAGGACAAACACAATGGCGCCGATCATTAATGCCAGCACCGCGCCATAACCAAAGGTGCGCGGCCGCATGAGTTTTGACGGCCTGCCTTCCAGTTCGCTCTCGGTGGTGTAGCGAATCAGTCCCCTGGGATAGTCCATTTTATCCATGATTTCGTCGCAGGCATCGATGCACAGCGCGCAACCAATGCACTCATACTGCAGACCGTCCCGGATATCGATACCAGTGGGACAGACCTGGACACACTGGCCGCAGTCGATGCAGTCACCCAGTCCGAGTTCGTCCGGGTCCACGCCTTTCTTACGCCCGCCGCGGGGTTCGCCGCGATTGGGATCGTAGGAGACCACTCTGGTGTCGGGATCAAACATCACCGACTGGAATCGGGCATAGGGGCACATATACAGGCAAACCTGCTCACGCATCCAGCCGGCATTGAGATAGGTCGCGAGGGTGAAGAAGCCTACCCAGAAATACGCCCAGCCGTTCGCCTGCAAGGTACCCAGATCCGTTATCAGTTCTCGGATAGGGTAGAAGTAGCCGACAAACGTCAGGCCCGTGGCCAGGGCAATCAATAGCCAGGCCGTGTGTTTCAGTGACTTTTTCACCACCTTTTCCGCGGAGCGGGGGGACTTGTCCAGTTTCATCCGCTTGTTTCTGCTGCCCTCAATGCGCTCTTCCACCCACATGAAAATGAAAGTCCACACGGTTTGCGGGCAGGTGTAGCCACACCACACCCGACCAAACAGGGTGGTGATAAAGAACAGGCCAAAGGCGGCAATAATCAGCAAACCCGACAACAGAAAGAAATCTTTCGGGTAGAAGGTCAGTCCGTAGAGGTGAAATTCCCTGGCGGGAAGATCGAAGAGAATCAGTGGCTGGCCGTCCAGGGTAAGCCAGACGAACAGGAAGTACATGCCCATCAGCACCAGCAGGCTGACATTACGGATACGCTGGAAGAAGCCTTTAACTTCCTTGACGTAAATCTTCTTGCGACTGGCGTATAACTCGACGGTTCCGGATTTGTTATTTTTATCGGAGGGGTCAGAGGACGGGTCAATCTGTTTGACCGGAATCTCACTGCTCATCGCTACCTCCCGATGAAAATTAGCCGCTGAGGAACCCCAGGGGCTTGGGCCTTCTCAAGCCTGTGCCCGCGTTGGCAGACACAGGGTTGAGCAGACCGGGCCGGCACGGAGGCCGGCCAGGCTCTCAGTTGGACAGGCTGTAAACGTAAGCAGCCAGGATCTGGATCTGATCGTCGGAAAGCCGGTCGCCCTGGGCGGGCATCTGGTTCTGACGCCCGTTGACCACGGTTTCCTTGATCCACTCATAGGTTGAGCCGTACAGCCAGGTGTCATCGGTCAGGTTGGGCGCACCCATGGACTGGTTGCCCTTGCCATCACTGCCATGGCAGGCGGAACATGCCTGGGCGAAGACTTCCTTGCCGGCTTCAGCGGCCTCGGCATCCTCTGCACGATCACTGAATGACAGCACGTAATTGACCACCTGGTCAACCTGCTCGGACGTCATGTCGGGCATCATACCCTTGGCAGGCATATTGCCGTTACGTCCATTGGTTATGGTGGCGAGGATGGTGTCCGGCTCGCCACCGTAGAGCCAGTCGTCATTGGTCAGGTTCGGGAAGCCAAGGGAGCCGCGGCCAGCGGAGCCGTGACAAACCGCGCAATTGTTGGCGAACAGGCGCTGCCCCATTTTCAAGGCGTCATCATTGTCGGCGAGTTCCACAACCGGGGTATCACCGTACTTGGCATACAGTTCGCCATAACGGGCCTCGGCTTGCTGGACTTCCGCTTCCCACTGGTTGTAAGAGGTCCATCCCAGCAGGCCCTTAAAGTTCCCCAGGCCAGGATAGAGCGCCAGGTAACCCAGAGAGAAGACACATGTCGCGATGAAGAGATAGAACCACCACTTGGGCATCGGGTTGTCATATTCTTCAATGCCATCAAAGGAATGGCCTGTAGTCCGGTCTGTTTCGGTGTCGGTGGTCTGGCTCTTGCGGGTTGCCAATAGCAGCCACCAGCACCCGAAAATAGTACCGAGCACGATCACACTGATCCAGATGCTCCAGAAGGTACTCATTGCTTTTTCTCCGTTTTTTCCTGTTCAAGAGTACGCTTTTCCACCTCGTCATCGTCGAAGGGCAGGTGCGCCGCTTCGTCGTTCGGCTTCTTGCGGTGGGCGCTGTAGGCCCACCAGACGATGCCGAGAAACATTGCCATGACAAGAAGGGTGTGAATACCACGTAACTCGTTCAAATCCATCGGGATCACCGTTTCTCAGAAATCACTGTGCCCAGCTGTTGCAGGTAGGCCACCAGCGCTTCGATTTCGAACTTGCCTTCCACTTCCGCAGACGCTTCGGCAATCTGCTCATCGGTGTAGGGCACGCCCAGTGTCTGCAGTGTTTTCAGCTTTGCTGCTGTGTCGGCATGGTCCACGTGATCCTCAAACAGCCATGGGAATGCCGGCATGTTGGACTCGGGAACAACGCTGCGGGGATCGTACAGGTGCTGGCGCTGCCAGGCATCGGAGTAACGGCCGCCGACCCGGGCCAGATCTGGCCCGGTGCGCTTGGAGCCCCACAGGAACGGGCGATCGTAAACGAACTCGCCCGCCACGGAGTAGTGGCCGTACCGTTCGGTTTCAGCCCGGAAAGGACGGATCTGCTGGGTGTGGCACACGTGGCAGCCCTCGCGGATGTAGATGTCGCGACCTTCCAGTTCGAGTGCGGACAGGGGCTCAAGGCCCTCGATCGGCTCATTGGTTTGCTTGCTGAAAAACAGTGGCACCACTTCAGCGAGGAAACCGCCACTGATGGTGAGGATGATCAGCACGATCATCAGGCCAAGGTTTTTCTCTACGATTTCGTGTTTCATCTTGATTGTCTCCCGTTACGCCGGCTGAGCTGCCGCGTTGTCCTGTGCGACGGCATCTTTCTGGCGAACGGTCATGTAGGTGTTGTAGGCCATGACCAGCATACCGGAGAGGAAAATTACGCCGCCGATAAAGCGGACAAGGTAACCGGGCCAGGAAGCTTCAAGCGCTTCAACAAAGCTGTACGTCAAGGTGCCGTCCTGGTTCACTGCGCGCCACATCAGGCCCTGCATGATGCCGTTTACCCACATTGCAACGATGTAGAGCACGGTACCGACAGTTGCGAGCCAGAAATGCACGTTGATCAGGCTGGTGCTGTACATGGCAGGCAGTCCCCACAGCTTGGGAATCAGGTGGTAGATGGCGCCGATACTGATCATGGCAACCCAGCCCAGTGCGCCGGAGTGTACGTGGCCGATGGTCCAGTCGGTGTTGTGAGAAAGCGCGTTGACGGTTTTGATCGCCATCATCGGGCCTTCAAAGGTGGACATGCCATAGAACGACAAAGAAACGACCAGGAAGCGCAGAATCGGGTCGGTGCGCAGTTTGTGCCACGCGCCGGACAGCGTCATCATGCCGTTGATCATACCGCCCCAGGATGGAGCCAGCAGAATCAGGGACATCACCATGCCCGCAGTCTGCGCCCAGTCAGGCAGCGCGCTGTAATGCAGGTGGTGGCCACCGGCCCACACGTATGTGGCGATCAAGGCCCAGAAGTGGACGATGGAGAGGCGGTAGGAGTAAACCGGACGGTTGGCCTGCTTGGGAACAAAGTAGTACATCATGCCCAGGAAGCCGGCGGTCAGGAAGAAGCCTACGGCATTGTGGCCGTACCACCACTGCATCATGGCGTCGGTTACACCGGCATAGGCGGAGTAGGACTTGAACGCCGTGGCCGGCAGCGCAAGGTTGTTGCCGATATGCAGAACCGCGACGGTCAGGATAAACCCGCCATAGAACCAGTTGGCAACATAAATGTGCGGTGTGCTGCGCTTGGTAATGGTGCCGAAGAAAACCAGTGCGTAGGTCACCCAGACCAGGGCAATGAGGATATCAATCGGCCATTCAAGCTCGGCGTATTCCTTGGTTGAGGTAAGACCCATTGGCAGGGTAATGATGGCGGCGACCATAACCGCTTGCCAGCCCCAGAACGTGAAGGCGGCCAGCCCGTCCGAGATCAGGCGTGCCTGGCAGGTGCGCTGCACGACATAGTAGGAAGTAGCAAAGAGTGCTGAACCACCAAACCCGAAGATGACCAGGTTTGTGTGAAGAGGTCTCAGGCGACCAAAGTGGGTCCAGGAAAAGTCGAGGTTCATTGATGGCCAGACAAGTTGGGATGCGATCAGCACACCCATGCCCATGCCAACAATGCCCCAGACCAACGTCATGATGGCGAATTGCCGCACCACCTTGTAGTTGTATGTCAGGTTAGCATTTACTGTGCTCATAGCCTTACCAATGGGTTTAGAGTGGGAAAATATGCGGGCGCAAGTATGGAGAAACCATTAGCGCTTTGCAATGACTCAGATCAACTCACAATGCCCGTCAAATGCGCCGGAATCAGTAACATGCAGATCGCATTTACGGATTCTTTTTTGATGCTGGGGGCTTATCGGTTATGCCGGGTTTTCACTGCTACAGGCCCCTATAATAGAAGCTTCGACTTACAAGGTGAATTGGATGGAAGTTTATAAGACCAATGGCCCCCATTCCGGGACGGGACCGGTGCTGATTCTGGCACATGGCGCCGGAGCGCCAGCGGACTCCCCCTTTATGGAAATGCTCGCCGAATCTTTGGCTGACGAGGGGGTAACCACCGTTCGGTTTGAGTTTTCCTATATGGCGAAGCGGCGGGAAGACGGCGGGAAACGTCCACCCGATAGACAACCGGCATTGCTGGCGCAGTTCGAACAGTTGATTGCGGAAATCATCGATGGATCGCTGGCCGGACGGCCACTGTTCATAGGCGGTAAATCCATGGGAGGGCGGATGGCGAGCCTGCTGGCCGCCGATCCCCGCCTGAAGGGACGTTTCAGGGGCGTGTTGTGTTTTGGCTACCCGTTTCATCCGCCAGGTAAGGACCGTTGGCGGACCGATCACTTTCCGGATTTCTGGTGTCCGGTACTTATTGTTCAGGGCACCCGTGATCCTTTTGGCAAACCTGATGAAGTGAACGCGCGCCTGGCAACGCTTTCTGAGGCTGAGCTGGTCTGGCTTGAGGGCGGAAACCATGACTTTCAGCCGTTAGCCAGGCAGCCGGAAACCCAGGTTGGCCTGATTCAGCAGGCAGCGAGGTCGGCTGCCGCATTTATGGGCAGCTAGTCAACGATAGCCACCGTCATGGTTGCAATCTGGTCCCTTCCGGACGCCTTGGCCTGATACAGCGCCTCATCGGCCCGTTGAAACAGTGTCTGTTCATTGTCATCGGGAGCCAGCAGGGCGATGCCGGCGCTGAGCGTGATGATGACGTTGGTGCCGTCATCCGCCGGGATCGTTGTGTTCCGCATGTCCTCCAGAATGCGCTGGCATACCCGGTACGCGCCTTCCTGGTCAGTTCCGGGCAGGAGTAGCGCGAATTCCTCGCCGCCAAAACGGATGGCGACATCCCTGGGGCGTTTGACGTGCCGGCTGAGGACATCGGCAATGCGTTGCAGGCACTGATCCCCGAAACCATGGCCCCAGGTATCGTTGATGCCCTTGAAATGGTCGGCGTCGATCAGGGCCAGGGTCAGGGGGTGGCCGGTCCGGCGGGCTTCAGCACACAGTTCGGGAAGCATGTTGTCGAGGTGCCTCCGGTTGTAAAGCCCTGTTAATGCGTCATTAAGACTCATGGTCGCGAGTTTCCGGTTGGCCCTCTCCAGTTCTCCCATGGTGTTGCGCAATTGGGCGGTGCGCTCATGGACCTTCGTTTCGAGCTCGGCACGAGCATTGTGTTCCACATCGAGCAATTTCTGGTTGAGCAGTCGCCAGCGCTGCACCAGGGCGTAGTTCAGCAGGATGACCTGGGCGCCGATGGCCGTCAGCATGAAAAACTCGCGGGCCAGGAAATCCGTCAGGTAGCCGAATGCCGCCAGGGCGTAGATCAGAGAGCCTACCAGCATGACTGACCAGGCCATCACATACCATAAGGCGGGCCCATAGCCTTGCCGCCACCTCAGGATGCCGATTACAAACAGGCTGGCAATCACCGTCAGCACCAGGAACGTGTTGAACAGGATTGATTTGTTGTAGGGCAGCAGAAAGGTAATGGCCAGCAGCCCGACGGATGACCAGGCCAGGGCGCGCAAGGTGCTTGCTGAGAGGGTGCCAGGCTCAATCTCCAGGAAGGAGCGTCCGAACAGCGTCATTGCCAGGGCGCACAGCGCAATGAGCAATGGAATGGAGGTGTTGGCGAAGCCGGTGCTGTCTGGCCAGAAATACTGGTTGGCAAAGCCGCCCATGGCAAACAGGAACAGACCCATGGACGCCATATAGAAGGCGTTATGAAAGTAGTAGGCCGTCCCCGAACTGAAGAACAGCAGCAGATTGAACACCGCGAAGACCAGAAGCACACCGTAGAACAGCCCGTGAGTCAGGGTAAGGTGGTTGCTCTCGGCAATAACGGTCCCCGGAGTCTCAAGGGACAGCGGCACGTTCAGGGCGCCGCTGCTCCGTATTCTGAGGGTAATGCTCTGGTTTTCACCGGAGTCCAGGGTGACGGGAAGGAGAAAATACCGGTAATCTATGCCCCGCGACAGAAACGGGCGTTGGTCACCAGTGGCCAGGGTGGTGGATGTGGAATCGCCGTCCTGCCAGAAAGTGACGTCATCCAGGAGCGGATAATTGAGTTTCAGGTACCACAATCCCCGTTTGTTTCCGGAGTTGGTCAGGTGTAAATGGACCCAGTACACCGAATCTGTGTGGCTGAACACCAGGTCATGGCCGCCGGCATCCTGCCACTCGATGGATTCCGGCAGATCGGCAGGCGTGTTTGCCAGGTGGGCGGGGTCATCCGGATCCGCTGCATGGAAACACACATGGTTCATCAGCACTTGCCGCTGTTGGGGTTGGCTGGCATCCAGGGTCGGGCAGGGGCTCACGGGGTGGGCGGTCAGCGCCGGAGCCGTGCCCGCCAGAACCAGGGCCGTCAGCGTGATGAAGGTACGCAGGTAAAGCAGCATTTGTGAATTCCTGCCGGGAAGTAGTCTGCCAGTTTACCGATTGCCGATCTGGTTCACTGTTAAACAGTTTCAAATTCTCAAGGATTTCCTGTGGTGGGAATCCCGATATAAGGTGCTCCATGGAACACATGATCCTGTTTTGCCGCCCTGGCTTTGAAACAGAAGCTGGCCGCGAAATGACCGATGCAGCCGCTGCCGTGGGTGTTTTTGGCTATTTTGAGCCTCGTGGCAAACATGGTTACCTGTTTTTCTTCCTCGCCGGGCCGGAAGGCGTCAACGAACTGCTCCGCCGGCTGAATCTGGAGGATATGGTCTTCGTCAGGGACTGGATGGTCGGGCTGGCGGAACTGGCATTGCCCGCTGCGGACCGCGTTGGCGCGGTGATTGAGAGCTTGCAGGCACTGCCCGGAGGATTTCCGAATTGCGCCAGGGTGGAGGTGCGGGTGCCGGAGGATAACGCCGACCGTGACCTGGGGAACTTCGCCAGGAAGTGGGTAGCTCCGCTTTCCCGGGGGCTACGGGGGGCCGGCCTGATGAAACCGGATCCGGACGCCGAGGCGCCCGCAAGGCTCGATATTCTGCTGCCGGGGTTTGAGCAGGCAGTCATCGGCCTCAGTCCCAGCGGCAACCGGGCCCGTTATGTCGGCGGCATTCCCCGGCTTCGCCTGCCGGCATCGGCGCCGAGTCGATCGGCGCTGAAGCTTGAAGAGGCCTGGAAAGTCTTCCTGCCACCGGAGCAGGCTCTCGATTATCTCGGGGGCGGCAAGCGTGCAGTGGACCTTGGCGCTGCGCCCGGTGGCTGGACCTGGCAACTGGTCCGGCAGGGTATGATGGTGGCTGCGGTGGATAACGGTCCAATGAACACCGACCTGATGGCATCGGGGCAGGTTGAACATGTCGAAGCGGACGGGTATGCCTGGAAACCCCGGCGCGGTGTAGACTGGATGGTCTGTGACATCGTCGATCATCCACGCCGGACCTCGAAGCTGGCGGTCGACTGGCTGAAGAACGGCCTGTGCCGTTACACCATATTCAACCTCAAACTGCCGATGAAAAAGCGGTACGAGGAATGGCTGATCTGCCGCGATATCCTTGAGAGCGGTCTGGCGGACTCGGAGATGACGTTCCGGCTCAGGGCATGTCATCTTTACCACGACCGTGAAGAGATCACCTGCTTCCTGGAGCGGGTGATGTAGCAGGCAGCCCGGGTCAGCTCTGGTATAGAACCGTGATGGCCTCGTCCTGGTCCATCATGGGTACCAGCTCGGCCATCAGGGCTTTCCGTTCCTCGGAGCAGTACCACTGATCCCACTCTGCCTCTGACCGCCAGTTGGACAGCGTCAGGCGATGGTTGGGATCGCGGGCATCGACCAGGGTCTCACCGGATATGAAACCAGGGGCGGCGACAGCCTGCTGCAGCACTTTGCGGGACCGTTCCTCATAGGCGGATTCAAGAGTCTCTGCGATATGACGTTCAATCAATACCCGGATCATGGCTTACCTCTTAACATTTTGACTGTTATAAACAATAATTTAGCATGTATTTTCAGAAATACATTGAATGAACCGACGGAGAAGCAGCCTTGCACGAGATAATGTTTGATGGCGAGCTGGATGCACGGGGGCTGTATTGTCCGGAACCGGTGATGATGCTCCACAACCGGATTCACGATGTGCCGGTGGGTGGGGTTCTCAAGGTCGTGGCGACCGACCCGTCCACCACCCGTGACATTCCCCGGTTCTGCCAGTTTCTCGACCATCAACTGGTGCACAGCGAAGAGAGCGGAGACGAGTTCTTCTTTTTCATACGTCGAGGGAGTTGAGATGCGCCAGGAACTCGTTCCTGTCCATTTCACCCAGTACCCGCGTTTCTGACGACAGTTCCCGGCCATCGCTCCGGTAGAACAGGATGGCCGGCGGCCCGAAAAGTCCCAGTTCCTCCAGGAAAGCCTGCTGAGCCGGGGTGTTATCGGTCATGTCAATTTGCAGGAGCGTATAGGGTGCGAGTGCCTGGATGACTGACGGATCACTGAAGACGTTGCGTTCCATGACCTTGCACGAGATGCACCAGTCGGCATAGAAGTCGAGCATGACCGGCCGTTGCTGCTGGCTTGCCGCTGTGATCAGCGACTTGATCTCTTCCGGGGTCTCCACCCGTCTGAAGCCGGCATGCTCCCGGGAATTGCCGGCACCGCTGTCGGCTGTTGCGGTGTAGGGCGCCAGTGGGTTCAGCGGATCCTGTGCACCGCCAACGGCGCCGGCGAGCAGCGCCAGGCCATAGGCGAACATGACCAGCCCCAAACCCTTGCGGGTTCTCTCCCAGCCAGCCCTGGCGGCATCAAACGCGCCGAGCTGGACACCGGTAATGGCAACCAGCAGGCCCCACAGCGTCAAGGCTGCCCATGCCGGAACCAGACGTTCGACCAGCCAGATTGCGACCGCCATCAGCATGACACCGTAAAAGGCTTTGACCACGTTCATCCACGGACCGGTCGCCGGCAGCAGTTTGCGACCACCGACGGCCACCAGGATCAGGGGTATCCCCATGCCCAGGCCGAGGGAGAACAGGGCAATGCCACCCATCAATGCGTCCTGGGTGGTGCTGATGTAGAGCAGGCTGCCGGCCAGCGGGGCGGATACGCAGGGGGATACAATCAGTGCTGATAGCGCGCCGATGCCGAAAATGCTGAACACGCGCGTGCCGGTCAGGCGGTGGCTGGCGTGGTTAAGTGGTTCCCGGATAAAGCGGGGCAGCTGGATCTCGAACAGGTTGAACATGGACAGGGCAAATACCACGAACAGGGTTGCGAACACCCCGAGAACCCAGGGGGATTGCAGTTGCGCCTGCAGGTTGAAGCTGGCGCCGAGAAGCCCGGTAATCACCCCGGCAGCAGCGTAGGTGAGCGCCATGCCCAGCACGTAGCTTCCGGACAGCATCAGGGCGTGGCCCGTGGTGCGGGTGTTACGGCCGGAAACCAGGGACGAAATGATCGGAACCATGGGCAGTACGCAGGGGGTAAAGGTCAGCCCAAGGCCCAGCAGTAGGAAAACTGCGGCGATGGCGAGGGTGGACTGTTCCGAGAGGAAGCCTGCCAGGCCGGTGGCCGAATTGGTGTTGACGCCTGCCGAGCTGCCGGGATTGCCATTGGTCCCGGAATCCGTGTTGGTGCTGCCAGTGTTGGTATTACCTCCGCTACCGGCGTAATACAGAACGTCCCGGGTTTGCGGCGGGTAACACAGGCCGGCTTCAGCGCAGCCCTGGTAGGTCACCCGAAGCTCCGCTTCCCTGATGCCTTCGGGCAATGAGACTGGCACGCGCGCTTCGACCGGCTCGTAAAAAACCGTTACCTCTCCAAAGAACTCGTCCTCGGTGGTGGTTCCCTGTAGTGAGAACTGCGGCTCCCCCAGGGTGACCCCCTCGGTCACCGATTCAACGGACACCCGAGTCTTGTAGAGGTAGTGTTCCGGCGCCACGTCCCAGGACAGCACCACGCTGTCGGTGTCGGTGATGTAGCTGAACGGGAGTGCCACATCGACGGGCAGAAAATCGCCGTTGTTTCCGAACAGGGAATTGCCCGAATTGCCCAATCCCCAGGCAGCGGCCGAGAACAGCAGGAGAAGCAGTGCCATGGCGCCACGTCGGGCCGGCATGGTGATGCGGAGGCGGCCGGTGGTTAAAGCAAACTCGGTCATAGAGGCTTCGGGATCCTGGCTGGTGATTTTAAGTATCGTCGCTACGGGATTATAACCCGGGAATGGCAAGCTTCAGGTTGCAATGGACAAACGTGCCACCCTAAAGTTCCCTCTGGTATTGAAGGGTTTAAAGTCGCACAATAGCGACCCAATGAATCACAATCCAGACGATCTTATCATGCTGTTCAATGACCTGTTCCGGGAAAATCACCGGACGGTCCTGGTCAGGGGCAGTGATGAACCCGAATACCTGCCTGCTTCGGAGGCCGGCGGCGTTGCACAGATTATTTTCGCTCACGGCTATTATGCAAGCGCCTTGCATGAGATCAGTCACTGGTGCATCGCCGGCGAACATCGCCGGACTCTCAGGGATTACGGTTACTGGTACTGCCCCGACGGCCGTTCAACCGCACAGCAGCAGGCATTCGAGCAGGTCGAGGTCAAACCTCAGGCCCTTGAGTGGCTTTTTTCCGTGGCTGCGGGGTCCCGCTTTCATATCAGTGTGGACAATCTCTCCGGAGACGGGGCAGCCAATGAAGCTGGTTTTCGCCGCAAGGTAAAGGCGCAGGCCAATGGTTACCTGGAGCATGGAATGCCGGCACGCGCCCGGGCATTTTTTGACACGCTCAGGTCATTTTATGGAACCGGAGACACCTTTGAGCACGCCTGGCAGGAAGAGTCCCGGCGCCTGGGTCCCCCGGGTTCCACATCAAACATAAAGGAAGACTGAGTATCTATGACATCTGACCCAAGCGATACCGGCAAGACGCTGTTCAAGGATCTTAATCTGGATCAGCGCCTGCTGGATGCCATCACCGACATCGGTTTTGAGCACTGCACCCCGATTCAGGCCGAAACCCTGCCGTTTACCCTGGCGTGCCAGGATCTGATCGGTCAGGCACAGACCGGCACCGGCAAGACCGCCGCGTTCCTGATCACCGCCATCCAGAGCCTGCTGGAAACGCCGGTTCCGCCGAAGGACCGCTTTGCCTCTGAGCCTCGTGTGCTGGCATTGGCGCCCACCCGCGAGTTGGCCATGCAGATCGCCAAGGATGCGGAACAATTGTGTGGTTACACAGGGCACAACGTGGTGACGGTCGTTGGCGGCATGAACTACGACAAACAGCGGGATCAGCTGCAGAACGAAATAGTCGATATTCTGGTGGCGACACCGGGGCGTCTGATCGATTTCCTGGGGTCCCAGGACGTGTTCCTGGACCAGCTTGATATCCTGATCCTGGATGAAGCGGATCGCATGCTGGACATGGGGTTTATTCCTGACGTCAAGCGCATCATTCGCAAGTGCACGCCCAAGGATGATCGTCAGACATTGCTATTCAGCGCCACCTTTAACCAGGACGTACTCAACCTGGCATCCATGTGGACCAGCAATGCCGAGTTCGTGGAAATCGAGCCCGAGCAGAAAACCGCTGAGCGGGTAGAGCAGACAGTTTACCTGGTCGGTGAGGACGAAAAGTTGCCGGTGCTGGTGAACTACCTGAAGCGACCGGAGGTGGAGAAGGCCCTTGTCTTTGCCAATCGCCGTGACCAGTGCCGGGATCTGGATGAGGATCTGCGTAACCAGGGGGTCAAGGTGGCCCTGATGTCCGGGGAAATCGCCCAGAACAAACGCCTGAAAACCCTGGACCAGTTCAAGAAGGGCGATATCCAGGTGTTGGTGGCGACCGATGTGGCCGGTCGGGGGATACACGTCAACGGCGTGACCCACGTTTTCAACTACAATCTTCCCGAGAACGCCGAGGATTATGTGCATCGCATCGGCCGAACCGGCCGTGCCGGTAAGACCGGCGTATCGGTCAGTTTTGCCAGTGAGGATGACGCTTTCTCGCTGCCGGCGATCGAAAGTTATATCAGCCAGAAGCTCAAAACCACCGTGCCGGATGAAGAATTGAGCGAGGCCATGCCCAATGCACCGATTACCAGAAAGCGTGGCGGGCGTCGCCCCCAGGGTAGTCGTGGACAGGGTGGACGCAGTCAGGGCGGGCGCCCCCAGCGGCAGCGCAGAAACTAAAGAGGCTGGAAGACCAGACCATGTTGATCGTAGCGGATGAAAACATTCCCTTACTGGATTCGTTCTTTGGCGATATCGGCGATATTCGCCGGGTGTCAGGGCGCACCCTGTCCCCCGGGGATGTGAATGGGGCGGACATTCTGCTGGTTCGCTCGGTAACCCGGGTTAACGAAGCGCTGTTGAAAGGCAGTCGGGTTCGCTATGTCGGCACCTCAACCATCGGGACCGATCATGTCGACCTGGCCTGGCTGGAAGCCCATGGCATCGCGTTTTCCGCAGCGCCCGGATGCAACGCCAACAGTGTGGCTGAATACGTGTTGTCCGTGCTTTCGCTGTACGCGGAAAAGCGGGGGCTGGAGGACTGGGAAACGCTGAGCGTCGGTATTGTGGGCGCCGGTAACGTGGGCAGTGAGCTGGCACGCAAGCTGGAAAAGCTGGACTTCACCGTGCGTCTGTGTGATCCGCCAAGGGCGGAACAGGAAGAAGACGGGGAACAGGACTTTTGCAGCCTGGACGAGGCACTGGAATGCGATGTCATTACCCTGCACACGCCGCTTACCAGGGAAGGCCCCCACGCGACCTTCCACATGATGGATCAGGCCAGGCTTGACCGGCTCAGTGCCGGTCAGTTGCTTATCAATACCAGCCGGGGCGAAGTGATTGATTCAATTGCACTGCAGGAACGTCTGGATGCCGCCAACGCACCGACTGTTGTGCTGGATGTGTGGGAGCAAGAGCCGAAGATCAATCCGCAACTGCTGGACAGTGTCTGGCTGGGTACACCTCATATCGCCGGATACAGCCTTGAAGGCAAGGTTCAGGGGACTGAGATGATCTATCAGTCTCTGTGCCGGTTCCTGGGATTACCGGTGCGTAAAAAGGCGGGCCAGTTTTTACCGGAGCCGGCGCTAAGCAAGCTGTCCTTTACCAGTGCAGCGGAAGAAATGGACGCCGGCAATATTGCCATGCGCTCCTGCTACGATCCTCGCAAGGACGACGCGCGCCTCCGGCTGACCATGGCGTTGCCGGCGGAGGAGCGTGGCAGCGCCTTCGACCGGCTGCGCAAGAACTACCCCGTGCGGCGGGAATTTTCCAGTGTGAAGATTCAGCTCAAGGGTACCAGCAAGTCCCTCCAGGACACGTTCCGTGCCCTGGGGTTCAAGCTGAAAATCTGATCAGATGTTCGCATTCTGAAGGGCTTCAATGCGGGTTTCCAGCGGCGGATGTGTCATAAACAGGGCGCTGAGGCCGCCCCGGGCGCCCCGGTTGATGCCAAACGCCTGCAATGATTCCGGCATCTGGTCCGGTACTTCACTTTCCTGCTTCAACCTTGCCAGTGCGCTGATCATCGCGCTACGGCCCGCCAGTTGCGCGCCGGCGATGTCAGCCCGGAATTCCCGGCGCCGCGAGAACCAGAAGACGATGGTGCTGGCCAGAATACCGAGGACAATCTCCGCCGCAATACTGACCACGAAAAAACCGATGCCGTGGCCACTCTCGTTCTTGAATACCACCCGATCGACAAAAGAGCCGATGACCCGGGAAGCGAAGATCACGAAAGTGTTCACGACGCCCTGGATCAGCGCCAGGGTCACCATGTCTCCATTGGCGACGTGGCCGATCTCATGGCCCAGAACGGCGCGGATTTCGTCCTTGTTGAAGCGATGAAGCAGGCCCTCGCTTACCGCCACCAGTGAATCGTTTTTATTCCAGCCCGTGGCGAATGCGTTGGACTGGGACGCGGGGAAAATGGCGACTTCCGGCATACCGATGCCGGCGTTCCTGGCCAGGTCCCTGACCGTGTCCACCAGCCAGCGCTCCGCTGGCGTGCGGGGTGAATCGATGACCTTGGCCTTGGTGCTCCATTTGGCCATCGGCTTGGAGATCAGCAGGGATACAATGGCGCCGGCAAAGCCGAATACGGCCGCAAAGGCGAGCAGGGAGCCATACTGGATTCCGTTCTGGGCCAGGTAGCTGTCCACGCCAAGCAGACGCAAGGTGATGCTGGCGACAATAATGACAGCCAGGTTGGTGGCTAGAAACAACAGAATGCGCATGATCGATTCCTTGGTTCTCTCGTTATCCACAAAGGCGACAAGTTTCCGCCTGTATATATTTGGGCGACCAGCCCGGGTTCAATAGGTTTACGCGGATTTAATGATCGCTGGTCAGCGCGCAAGTTCCGCCAAAGAACGCACCTTGCATCACCTGGCTGATGGTTGCCGAGCTGCCGCTTCGCAGGGCATTGCGGATAAGGTGAATGTGCGTTGAGAGATCCTGTCTGATGGATTCGGGCAACTGGTCCTGAACCCGGGGCGCGAGCGCTTCCAGCTGTGCCCGCAGCCCGGCACTGGCGGGTGTGCTGAGGCGGACAAAGGCTTTCTGGGTGAGAACAGCCTGGTCCAGCGCCTCCTGGCGAATGGTATCCACGTAGCGCAACAGCCCTTCCTCCTCAAGCCAGAGCAGGGCCCCGAAGCAAGCCATGTGACGCTTGCTGTGCAAACCGAACTCGTCCGGTTCATCGGGGCCGGCAATATCCTCCACAAACAGGTTGATGCGCCTGGGGAAGGCGCTGTAGAGCTGGACCAGGGCGATGGCGGCGTCTTTGTAAAATTCCTCTATATGTATGTCAGCCATATACTGCACCGATTATTGCTGATAGGTGGACAGGAAATGGGCAAGGCGCGTCATGGAGTCCTCCAGGGTATCGACCCTCGGCAGGAACACCACCCGCAAGTGCTGTTTGTCATCAATATTGAAAGCGGAGCCCTGGACCAGCAGGATCCTTTCCTGCAACAGCAGGTCGAGTACCAGCTTTTCATCGTTCATGATGGGGAAGCGCTTGGGATCGAGTTTCGGGAACAGGTAGAGCGCGCCTTTCGGTTTCACGCAGCTGACGCCCGGGATGTCATTGAGCAGTTGCCAGGCGGTTTCCCGTTGCTCATACAAGCGTCCGCCCGGAGCAACGAGATCATCAATGGACTGATAACCGCCAAGGGCGGTCTGAATGGCGAGCTGGGCGGGCACGTTGGCGCACAGTCGCATATTGGACAGCATCTCGATGCCTTCGATCAGGTCCCGGGCGCGATGCTTGGCGCCGCTGATGATCATCCAGCCGGAACGGTAGCCGGCAGCCCGGTAGTTCTTGGACAGACCGTTGTAGGTGAAGAAAAGCACATCATCGGCCAGGGATGCCGTGGATACGTGTTCGGTTCCGTCGTACAGGATCTTGTCGTAGATCTCGTCCGAGAGGATGATCAGGTTATGCTGGCGCGCCAGTTCGATAACCTGCTCCAGCAGCTCGCGGGAATACACGGCGCCGGTGGGGTTGTTGGGGTTGATCAGGACAATGGCGCGGGTCCGCTTGGTGATTTTCTTGCGGATATCGTCAATGTCCGGGAACCAGTCCTGCTTTTCGTCGCAGTGATAATGTACCGGTTTGCCGCTGGAGAGGGTAACCGCAGCTGTCCACAACGGGTAATCCGGGGCGGGAATCAGTACTTCGTCACCGGTATTGAGCATGGCCTGCATGGACATGACGATCAGCTCGCTGACGCCGTTCCCAAGGAAGATGTCGTCAATGTCGACCTTATCGATGCCCCGTTTCTGGCAATAATGCATGACCGCCTTGCGGGCGGAGAACAGGCCTTTGGACTCCACGTAGCCCTGGGCCAGGTGCATGTTGTAAATGACGTCCTGCTGGATTTCTTCGGGAACATCCAGTTCAAAGGCTGCAGGGTTGCCAATGTTGAGTTTCAGTACCCGGTGTCCTTCCTCTTCGAGGCGACGCGCCTCGCGCAGAACCACGCCACGTATTTCATAGCACACGTTATCCAGCTTGGCGGATTTGTAGTAATTCTGCATAGGACTCCGGTTTCCTTCACCTGATATCAGTAAAATCAAAAAGACAGGCCTGTATTCTAGCGGAGCATGACCGCCCGGCAACAGGTCAATTGTGATGAATTGTGGCTGAATCATGGAGATTTAAGGCGATAAGTTCATACCGTCTGTAGATTCGTGCAGTAAATGGGACATCGTTTGTCGAATAATGTATTGTGTGCAATATAATTGTAGAAAATAGAAGGAGCAGGGCATGGCCGACAGTATTTACGATTTCAAGGTTCAGGACATCAAGGGCAATGAACATGACATGGCGGAGTATCAGGGGAAGGTCCTGCTCATCGTCAATACCGCGAGTAAATGCGGATTTACTCCGCAGTTTGAGGGCTTGCAGTCGATGTACCGTGATCTCGGGGACAAGGGGCTGGCCGTGCTGGGCTTTCCGTGCAATCAGTTCATGAACCAGGATCCCGCGGATGATGATGCGATCAGTCAGTTCTGCAGTCTCAACTATGGCGTGGACTTCCCCATGTTCGCCAAGATTGAGGTGAATGGTCCCGGCGCTCACCCGCTCTATCGTTTTCTCAAAAGCGAGGCCAGGGGCGTGATGGGTTCCGAAAAAGTAAAATGGAACTTCACCAAGTTCCTGGTCGGCCGGGAAGGGCAGGTGATCCGTCGTTATCCACCCACCGCCAAGCCTGAGGCCATCCGCGCCGATATCGAAAAGCTGCTGTGACTGATGGGTAATACGGACGATATCCTGGCCCTGGATAACCAGGTCTGTTTTGCGCTATATGCCGCGAATCGGGCGGTGACGGCCCGTTACCGGCCGTTGCTGACCGAACTGGGACTGACTTACCCTCAGTATCTGGTGATGCTGGTGTTATGGGAAGCCGCCGCTGCTGACGAGAGTATGCGCGTCTCCCGACTGGGCGAACGTCTGAGGCTGGATTCGGGTACACTCACTCCGCTGTTGAAGCGCCTTGAGGAGCGTGGTCTGGTCAGTCGGCAGCGAAGCGCGGAGGATGAGCGGGTAGTGACCGTGGCCGCCACTGCCGCAGGCCTCGCCCTGCGTGAGCAGGCCAGGTCAATTCCTGGCCGCCTTCTGTGCAGTACCGGTGTGGCCCCCGATCGCCTGGCGGCGCTCCGCGACGAGCTCAGGTCGGTTCTGGCCCAACTGGAGAATCAGGCGCCCAGCGGTCAATAGCGGCTTTCAGTTCGTTGCGGTTATACGGCTTGGTGATGTAATCGTTCATACCGGATGCGAGGCAGTCTTCGCGGTCGCCCTGCATGACATTGGCCGTCACCGCGATGACGGGCAGTCTCTTCCAGGCCGGGTTCTCGCGAATCTTCCGGGTTGCCTCGTAGCCATCCATAACCGGCATCTGGCAATCCATCAGGACCATGTCGTAGTTCCTTTCCTCCAGCGCTTCCAGGGCCTGCTTGCCATTTTCGGCAAGGTCCACTGAGTGGCCCAGCTTGCGCAGCAGGCTGCTGGCCACCAGTTGGTTGACCTGGTTGTCTTCCACCAGCAACACATGAAGGCCTTTCACCGGCGCGGGAGTCTCTTCGATGGGCAGGGGCTTCGCTGTCTGCTGGGTTGTCTGAGTGTAGACCGGCAACGGAAGGGTGACCGTGAAGTGGGTGCCATGGCCAACTTCCGAGTCCACCATGATCTGGCCATGCATGCGTTCCACCAGCTGACGGCAGAGTGTTAACCCCAGGCCCGTGCCGCCATAGAGACGAGTTGTGTCCGTATCCGCCTGGGAGAAAGGCGAGAAAATACGGTGCAGGCCCTCTTTGGACATGCCAATGCCGGTGTCCATCACATCAATGCGAAGGTTGCCACCGAAGCGGGTAGCGTGAATTCTGACGCTGCCTTCTTCGGTAAACTTGATGGCGTTGCTCAGCAGATTGTTCAGGACCTGCCGGGTGCGGGTCGGGTCGCCCAGGAACATGGTCGGCAATTCGGGGTCGATGTCCATACGCAGCTCGATGTTCTTCATTTTCGCCTGTTGGGCATGCAGCGTTGCACATTCCTCAATCAGGTTCCGGACACTGAACGGAATGTTCTCCAGGCTCAGTTTGCCGGCCTCGACCTTGGATATATCGAGAATGTCATTGAGCAGCCCAAGCAGGCTTTGGCCGGCGGTCAGGGCGATTTCCAGCCGATCGCGCTGCTCTTGCTCCAGGTTACCTTCGAGCGCCAGGCCCAACATGCCCAGCACGCCGTTCAATGGGGTGCGAATCTCATGGCTCATGCTGGCCAGGAAATTGGCCCGCGATCTGGCCCGCCGAACCGCGTCTTCCTTGGCCTTGATCAGGGCCCGGTTACCCCGTTGCAGCGCTGAATTTTTCTCGGAGATTTCACGGGTGCGATCGTCCACTTCTCGCTCCAGCTGTGTGGAATAGTTCTTCATGGAACTTTCCGCCTGGCGAAGCTGGTCCAGAGTGCTGTCGATGGTTTCAAGGTGCTGGTTTATGATGCCCACCATTGCGCCAATCTCGTCTTCCTGGTGATTAGCGGGAATTGGCAGGCGTACTTTTTCCGGTGTATCCGCCTGTACACGTCCGAGCGTGTTAATGACAGTCATCATCGGGCGGGTGAGTACGAAATAGAAGATTCCCAGGAGCGCGGCTGAGAGCGCCAGGCTCTTGAAGAAACCACTGATCAGCGTGTACCCGGCCCTTTGCAGAAACTGCAGGCCGTAGTGATAGGTATCAATGGTGAGGTTCAGTGTTCCGAGTGGCAGGTCCGCCAACTGTTGGACTTTCAGTTCGTCACTGAACGACCGGTTTGATCCGAACAGGGCATCGCTGATCCAGCGGTAGGGCGAACTCGGGCTGCTCTCGCTGGAGGCGGCCATGGTGTGGCCGTCATTGTCGATGATTCGCGCATCAATGGTGGCCGGGTGACGGAGCAGGCCATCAAGCAGTTCTTCGGCCAGACGAACATCAATGTTATAGGCAATTTGCGACGCGGGGCTGTGGCTGATTTCAATAAGCGCACGGATTTCATTCTCCATGGACTCCTGGGCGCTGAAATAGTCCAGGGTCACCTGAATCATGTTGAGGGCCAGCCCCAGTACCATGGCGATCAGAACGGTATCACGGGTCAGGCGGAAAGAAAGGCGTTTTCGGAATAGCCTAGTCACCAGCAGTCACAATCCTTGTCTGGGGCCTGTCCGGGGTGAGTGGTACGTAGCGGGTCAGTCATCATAGTCTGCTTTTTTCTTCCATTCATCATCATGGAGAAAAGTATCCCATTCCCGATCCAGCTTTGATTGGCCTTCTTGCGGGCGGGGAGATTTATCATCCTCGGCGCCCATAGCTTCAAGTTCCTTGATGCGCGTGCGGAAACTTTTCACCGCCTTCATGGCCAGTGGGTTTTCCCGGGATTTGCCCATTTCCGTGCTGGCCAGGTGGTAGGCGTGTATGGCCTTGCGAATCTGGTTCTGCCGCACATAGTCCCGGGCCTGGAATACATGAAGGTCCGCGTGGGTTTTGTGGACCAGGAACAGCACGTACTTCAGGTTCTTTTTTGCGGTGGCATTGTCGAGTTTTCCTGCCTTGTGCATGCCTTCAATCATTTTGAAAAGACTTTGCAGTAACTCTTTGACGTAGTTTGATTTCTCCGGGGAGTCTATTTTGACCGGCGGGCGGCTGTCATTGTTTTCCATGACCCGGTTCTTCAGTTGCTGGGTTTCTTCCAGCCACTGTTTTGCCGGCAGGCCCGATTTCAGGGCAACCAGTTCATGGCACGCCTCTTCCATACTTTTGATGAGCAGAAGCTTGAGGTCAGCCGTAAGGTACTGTCCCGGAATCTCGCCAAGCAGTCGGCCGGCCCGGTTGTACTGATCCTCCTGGGCCGTCATTCGCCGCGCCCGCTCAATCCGTGCCCGCTCCCGCATCTGGCTACCGACAATGACGACAATAGAAACGGTAACGATGACTGCGAGTATCAGAACGATCGTAGTGGTATCCATGTTATCGGCAATAACTCCGGTTGTCGGGACAAGGGGCGGTGGATTCCGGCCTGGGGAGCCACCGGGCTTCAGCAAGTATCCGAAAGACTAGCAGAAAACCCGTATTGATTCCGTTTTGAAATGTGAATGATTCCTCCGTTATATTTATTTCGTGAATCGAATGGATCCTGTAGATTGCCTGAATCAATGCCCTGGCCTGGCCAGGGTGCGTAATGTTGGCTGGAGTTGCTGAATGGATATTTCCCGGGTTGACCTGAATCTTCTGGTGTACCTTGATGTACTGCTCAGGGAGCGGAACGTGACCAAAGCCGCCAATCACCTGGGGATTACCCAGCCGGCCATGAGCAATGGCCTGCGACGTTTACGGGACCTGTTCGGAGACCCGCTGCTGGTTCGCACCAGCGAGGGAATGTCGGCAACGGAGCGTGCCCGGGAGTTGCAGCCACTGGTTCGCGGCATTCTCTCGGACATTGAGCAGGCGGTGCAGGAAAAGACGCCATTCTCGGCCATGGATAGCCAGCGGGTGTTCCGTATCATGGCCAGCGACTACGCGGAATCCTGCCTGATGCCGCGGGTGCTGAGGCGCATTCGTCAGGAAGCGCCCCACGTAACCCTGGATGTACTCACTCCCAGTGACGTCAGCTTTCTGGATGTGGAGCAGGGGCGGCTGGACATGGCGATTAACCGCTTTGACAAGATCCCCCAGTCATTTCACCAGAAAACCCTGTGGACCGAATACTTTGCCTGCCTGATGAACGCCCGCAATCCGATTCTCAAGGAACCGTTTACCCTGGATACCTATCTCGATGCCAGCCACATCTGGGTGAGTAAAACCGGCTTCGGGGTCGGGGTGGGGGTCAACCCGAAAGATGTACAGCGATTAGGCTGGGTGGATGAGGCCCTGTCGCTGATGGGCCGCAAACGGCAGATTTCGGTGTTTACCCGCCATTATCAGGTGGCCATGTTGCTGGCGGAGCAGCACGACCTCATTGCCACCTTGCCCTCAAGGGCGGCCTGGCTTCAGAAGGACAACCCCAACCTGGTGGTTAAGGTGCCGCCGTTCGAGATTCCCCCATTCGAGCTGAAAATGGCGTGGAGTCCATTGCTGCAACACAATGCCGATCACCAGTGGCTGAGGAGGTTGATTGCAGAAGTGGCGGAGGATGTGGATACCGAGTTCGCGCCTTTCGGGGCACAGTTCGAGTCCGCGGAACTCCCCGGGGCGCATCATTCAGAGCGGTAGTTCCCGTAACTCGAGGGAACTGCGGCCGACGTCCCACATACGCTGGAAGGATTCTCCAAGCAACCTGACCCGTCCATCGTCGGCGAAGTTGGCAAAGCCTTCAGGTTTGTGGAAGTTGTGTCGGTACACCACGCCTTCCCGGTCGGCCAGCAGAAAAGGCCTGTCTTCGACGGGGTAATCGTCGTTAACCAGTTTCAGCTCAATCCGGCTTGGCAGGCGTCTCATCAACTCGACGATCTGGTGACGGCGTTTGATCAGCGGCTTGTCATCATGGATCAGGAGCCTGACTTCGCTGAGCCTGTGCCGGCGAGCGAGAGCGGAGAGCAATTCCCGGAAACGGTAGCGGTTATAGGTGTCGTGATCCAACATGCGGTCGTACAACCACAGCCTTTGCGTGGCCTGGCCGGTCATCGAATCCAGCAGGCTGATCATATCGCCCTCGGATTCGAACAACCAGGCGTCCCGGTCCTTACCCAGGATCATCGGACACTGCCGCCGGGGCAGCTCCGGCGCCAGAATGTCCGGTGACAGGCAGCGCATGTCCACGTGGGGAATGCCGGCATCGTCATAGAGATCGGAGCAAACGTGGAAGCCGGAACGCTGGTAGAAAGGAATGGCGTGTTCCTGGGCCGACAATTTCAGCTCACCGAAGCCGGCCGCATCGCTGATCAGGTGTTTCAGCAATGCGTCGCCCACGCCCAGGCCGCGAAACTCCGGCAGCACCGCCATGCGTCCGATATGGGCGGTTTCATCAAGCGTGGAGAAGACCCGGGCGACCGCTGCGGGTTCGTTGTTATCGGTGACCGCCAGGTAGTGATCCGCTATATCGTCGGTGTCGTCCCATTCCAGCTCGGGGGGCACTTTCTGTTCTTCAACGAAGACACGTTGCCGTATGTCGCGGATGTGGCCCGGCGCCAGTGGCCAGCTGTATTTGCGGATTCGTACCCTGGTCATTCGAAGTAAACGGACCCCTGGTTGTATAAGTTGCTGAGCAGACCGCAGATGGCGTCGTCCTCGGCCAGCGGGGTCAGCGCCTCCATATCGATACGGGCGCCGGCGCAGAGTAGGGGAGCCAGCGGCCGGGCATCGCCTCTCAGCAGGTATTGCTCGCCGTCGACGAACAGTGCGGTTTCATCCCCCAGCTCATGATAGGCAAAGCGGGAACCTTCGTTCCAGCGCAGCTGTGCGCCGTCAAGGATCAGGTCCCTGAACACCTCTGGCGCAATCGGCTCATCGGACGGTACAACGATGTCCATGCTTTTGGGGACCGTGGCGTACTGGCCAAACCAGAGGGAAAGCTGGCGGCGGTCCGACAGTTTCTCGCGAATAACGCCCTCCAGACGATCAATGACCTCGGGGGCAATGGTGCCTGGATTGTCCTGGACTCTGAGGTCGGGATCGTTGAGGTGATCGGCGGCATCGGACTGGCTGCAGAGGAAATCCGTGAAGCCGGTCAGGATGTCATCAATGGTCGGTGCGCGAAAGCCAATGGACAGGGTGATGCAGTCGTCCTCTGCAACGCCGTGATGACCAATGCCGGGCGGCAGGTATAGCATGTCGCCTGGTGCCAGGGTAACGGTTTCTTCCCCATCCCAACTGCTCAGGATGCGCAGCGGCGTGCCTTCCACCCGGGGGGTGGTGTGATCGCAGTGGCCGCCAAAGGTCCAGCGACGATGCCCCTGGGCCTGTAGCAGGAAGACGTCGTACTGGTCGTAGTGCGGGCCGACGCTTCCGCCCTTCGGCGCGTAGCTGGCCATGATGTCATCCAGCCGCCAGTTGGGAACAAAACGGAAGTTGTCCAGCAGGTCGGCAATGTCCGGCACCCAGTGGTCCAGTCCCTGCACCAGCAGGGTCCAGTCCTGGTCGGGCAGGGTGCTGAAACGGTCGGGGCTGAATGGGCCGTTGTGTACCTGCCACGGCTGGTCGTCGTCATTTTCAATGACGATCCGGGATTCGACGCCCTCCTCGCAGGCGAGCCCCGCAAGTTCGTCGGCAGACACCGGGCACTGGAATCCGGGAAACGCCTGACGGATCACCAGGGGCTTCTTTTGCCAGTAATCCCTGAGAAAATCCGCCGCTGAAATCCCGCCAAGCATGTCCATGGGGCTGTGTCCTGCGTTCAGATGTTTTGCGCCTGATCGACGGCGTTACCGATGTAGGAGCCCGGGGTCAGTGCCATCAGCTCGGCTTTTGCGGCTTCCGGAATATCCAGGGTCTCCACGAAGTTCTTGATCACCTCGGGAGTCATCGCCTTGCCGCGGGTCAGCGCCTTGAGTTTTTCATAGGGCTTTTCGATGTTGTAGCGGCGCATGACGGTCTGGATCGGTTCCGCCAGCACTTCCCAGGCGTGGTCCAGGTCTTCGTCCAGACGCCCCGGGTTGATCTCCAGCTTGCCCAGCCCCTTCAGGGTGGCTTCGTAGGCGATCAGGCTGTGGGCGAAGCCGACGCCGAGGTTGCGAAGGACCGTGGAGTCGGTCAGATCCCGCTGCCAGCGAGAAATCGGCAACTTGGCGGACAGGTGGCTGAACAGGGCGTTGGCGATACCGAGATTGCCTTCCGAGTTCTCGAAATCAATGGGGTTGACCTTGTGCGGCATGGTGGAGGAGCCCACTTCGCCTTCCACGGTTTTCTGCTTGAAGTAGCCGAGGGAAATGTAGCCCCAGATGTCCCGGTCCAGATCAATCAGGATGGTGTTGAAGCGGGCAATGGCGTCGTACAGCTCGGCGATGTAGTCGTGGGGCTCGATTTGTGTGGTGTACGGGTTCCAGTCGAGACCGAGGCTTTCAATGAAGTCTTTGGCGTTTTGCGCCCAGTTGATATCGGGGTAGGCCGACAGGTGTGCGTTGTAGTTGCCCACCGCGCCGTTGATTTTGCCCAGCAGTTCCGTGGCTCGAACCTGCTTGACCTGACGGCGCAGACGGTAGACCACGTTGGCCAGCTCCTTGCCAACCGTCGACGGAGACGCGGTCTGGCCGTGGGTGCGGGACAGCATGGGCTGTTCGGCATGATCGTGGGCCAGCTGTGCCAGCTTGTCCACAACGCGGTCCATGGCGGGCAGCAGGCCGTGGTCCAGACCTTCCCGCAGCATCAGGGCGTGGGACAGGTTGTTGATATCCTCGGAGGTGCAGGCGAAGTGCACGAACTCGGTGACGGCGTGCAGCTCGGGAACCTCGGCGATCTTTTCCTTGATGAAATACTCGACAGCCTTGACGTCGTGGTTGGTGGTGCGCTCGATGTCTTTGATGCGCTCGGCGTCTGGCAGGCTGAATTCCCGTACCATCTCGTCCAGAAATGCATTGGCTTGCGGGGAGAGCGCCGGGACTTCCGCCACTTCGGGGTGGGCGGCCAGCTTTTGCAGCCAGCGGATTTCGACAGTCACCCGGTTCCGAATCAGGCCGTATTCACTGAAAATATCACGGAAAACGCTGACTTTGCTGCCATAACGTCCGTCGACCGGGGAAATGGCGGTCAGGGCGGTGAGTTCCATCGAAAACCTCTCAAATCATCAAAGAATGGGTCAATACTGAATTGGGGATACTTATGATACACCACCGCAAGGCGTGAATCAGTCGTAAACCGAACGGTTAGCCTTCTCGGCGAGCTCCCGTGCGGTGGCAATCACCTTGCGCCGGGAAAAAATCAGCTGCCAGCGACGCCCGCCACTCTGCCGCCACAGGACGGCGGAGCGGATGCCGGCCAGCAGCAGGGCCCTTACGCGGGCTGCGTTCTCTTCCTGTTGCAGGATGGCGGGATCACCGGTCACCTGAATACGCATGCGGAAGGTGCTGATAGTGTCGCCGTAGACGGAAGCCAGATTGCCAATAAGGTTGCTGTGCAGGTAACCAAAATGGCTGGCGGTATGCCGGGCCTGATCGATACGGCTGCCAATCACCGCCATCATGTCCTTGTCGCGGTTCAGCTTTGATTCAAGGTGGATCAGGTTGAGGGTGTAGCGAAGGACTTCGATATCCTGCTGCTTGCTTTGCTGGCTGAGCACATTGGCCAGGGTGTTCAGGCCCTCACGAAGGTCCTTGAGTTCGCCTCCGTAGACATTGAGGGTGGTCTCCGGCTCCGTCGCGAACAGCGAGCGCATGGAGGTCTCGAAACTGGAGTCGGTGCACTGGCCCGTGTGGGCCACCTGCTGAACCTGGGCGGCGGCCTGGAAGACACCGGCCAGTGCCAAGGTCTGGTCGTACAGCGATCGGCTCATGCCTGTGCTCCGGTAGCGGCTGCCCGTACAGGGAGTGTTTCCCCGTCACGCCAGGTCTGTTCGATAACGCCGCCACCGAGGCAAACGTCACCCTCGTAGAATACGACCGACTGCCCCGGGGTAACGGCCCGCTGGGCATCGTCAAACACCACGGTCACGCCACCGTCACACACGGTAACGACACAGTCCTGGTCGGGCTGGCGATAGCGGGTCTTGGCCTTGCACCGGAACTCCTCTGCGGGCGCCTCGCCAGCCAACCAGTCAATCGGGCCGCTGACCAGCCCACGGGAAAACAGCAGTGGGTGGTGCTTGCCCTGAACCGCGATCAGTACGTTACGGCTCAGATCCTTCTCCGCCACGTACCAGGGATCGTCGCCAAACTCGCTGAGCCCGCCAATGCCCAGGCCCTGGCGCTGACCGATGGTGTGATACATCAGGCCCTGGTGGCGACCGATCACCTGGCCGTCTGGTGTTTCAATGTCTCCAGGCTGGGCAGGAAGGTATTGCTTGAGGAAGTCCCGGAACTTGCGTTCGCCAATGAAGCAGATGCCGGTGGAGTCCTTCTTGTCATGGGTGACAAAGCCCTGAGCCTCAGCGATTTGACGGACTTCCGGTTTTTCCAGCTCCCCGACCGGGAACAGCGTACGCGCGATCCGGTCGCCGGAGACGGCATGGAGGAAATAGCTCTGGTCCTTGTTGGGGTCCAGCCCCTTCAAAAGCTGCGCCTTGCCGGAGCCATCATTGAGCGGCCGCTGGCGGGTGTAGTGGCCAGTGGCGATGAAGTCAGCGCCCAGGGTAACGGCATAGTCCAGAAACGCGCGGAACTTCACTTCCTTGTTGCACAGGATATCCGGATTGGGGGTGCGGCCAGCCTTGTATTCGGACAAAAAGTGTTCAAACACCCGGTCCCAGTATTCCGCTGCGAAACTGGCGGTATGCAGGGGGATGCCGATGGTCTCGGCGACCGCCTGGGCGTCGGCCAGGTCGGTCATGGCGGTGCAGTATTCGGTGCCGTCATCCTCGTCCCAGTTTTTCATGAACAGGCCTTCAACCTGGTAGCCCTGATCTTTCAGGAGCCAGGCGGCCACGGACGAATCAACGCCGCCGGACATGCCAACGATAACTCGGGTATTCTCGGGTGCTTTTGTCATAGCTGAACCGTACTGGTCAAAGCGCGGAAGTTTATCATTGTTCAGAGGTTACGTCTCAGCGTCGACGATCACATCGAGGGGGAAACGCCGGCCCTTTCGGTAATCTTCTATGCATCGGAGCACCAGAGGGCTGCGTAGCTGTTTGCCAAGACCGGCGATCTCGTCGACTGTCAGCCAGTGTGCGGCGATAATGCCATCATCCAGCTGGTCGGATACCTTCTTCACCGCCCGGGCAGCATAGCAAAAGCGGTAATAGGTCACGCCGTTGGCCGGGGCCTTGTAGGTGTACAGGCCAAGGAAGTGAAGGGGCTCTACGTGCCAGCCGGTCTCCTCCAACGTTTCGCGGCGTACCGCGTCAAGGATGGCTTCATCTTCCTCGATATGCCCCGCTGGCTGGTTGAAGACCACCAGGCCACTGCTGACTTCCTCCACCAGCAGGAATCGGCCCTCGTTGTCCTCCACGATAACCGCCACGGTGGCATGGGGTGTCCAGGTCATGGTCAGTTCTTTCTCCGTGTCTTGTGGCTGCCGCCGCCCGGTTTCCGCTTCCGGCGCTGAGCAGGGGGCGCCGGTGCGTGAACGGTCAGCTTGCGATATTGGCCCGGCGCCAGATCTTCCAGGCTCCAGTCGCCGATACGATAGCGGATCAGGCGAAGGGTAGGGAAGCCGACGGCGGCGGTCATTCGCCGCACCTGACGGTTTTTGCCTTCAGTAATGGTCAGCTCAACCCAGGACGTTGGCACCGATTCCCGATAGCGCACCGGCGGTACTCGTGGCCACAGCGCCGGCTCGGGCATTCTTTCCGCCCTGGCCGGACGGGTGGGGCCATCCTTTAACGAGACACCCGCCCGCAATCTGTCGAGAGCGTCCTCACTGATGTCACCTTCCACCTGAACCCAATAGGTCTTGGCCATTTTGTTTCGTGGCGACGCAATACGATGCTGTAACTGGCCGTCGTCCGTCAGCAACAGGAGCCCTTCGGAATCATAGTCCAGCCGGCCCGCGGGGTAGACATGGGGTGTGTCTATCCAGTCTGCCAGGGTCGAGCGCATGGCTTTGCCATCACCGGAATCGGTGAACTGGCTCATGACCTTGTAGGGTTTGTTGAAAAGGATCAGGGTCGCCATGGGTTGCTCTGTGCTATGCCACGGGCGATTCCGGGGCAGAATGACTGAAAGCGGTGAGGGTAGCTGAACGGAGAGTTCAGGAAAAGCGGAATTGGGTTGGTGAGTGACACAGGGCTGCGGAGACCGTCACCTCAATGCCGGTGTCGGCAGCGTGCGGCTTGGTCGGCCCTGGAGCGGGCCGGCCATAGCGTCAGTGTGTAACCGACAACCTGGCAGCGTCAGGGCTCAGGCGTTGGCCGCTGTTTCCGGTGTCGGTGTCAGACCTATTTTCAGCCTCGTCTCCTGTGCTTGTCTGACTCTGCTGTTTCTGCGGCTGTTCATCAGGAACAATGTTGACCGCATGGATGCCTTTGTCACTGGGCTTCTTGTCGAAGGTGACAGTCTGACCCGCTTTCAGGGTCTTGTAACCTTCCATCTGTACCGAAGAGAAATGGGCGAACAGATCATCACTGCAGCCGTCCTCAATTATAAAGCCGTAACCCTTGGCATTGTTGAACCATTTCACTTTGCCCTTTGGCATGATGAACTCCCCTGTTCTTTCGCTGTCAATCACAGTTGTTGGCGTTATTACCGTGCGTTCTTACCCGCACGCGTGATATCGGATTACCTGTTTATGAACGCTTCCGTGGATACAATAACATGACGCCAATTTACATTATTTTACATTGCACCTTTACTGTTGACCAATATTGCCTGTGAGTCAATAGCGGACTTTGGGGGAATGTATGGTTGAAGGGGGTCCATAAACGGTATCATGAAGATATTGATAACCAGCGCACGTCCGGTAGTCTTGCTGGCTTGAAAACCGGACGACTCACAACCATCTTTAACCAAGGGCACCGACTACCGGTAAAGAATCATGAGGACTATCCAGAATTCTCTACTAGTATTTAATCAGGGGGATGAAGAACAACAGCCGGGGCGTCAGGATGACCTCAGTGTTGCTCCCGAGAAGCCCGCTCTAAAGCGCCCTGCGCGCTTTCGCGTGGTGCTTCTGAACGATGATTACACCCCCATGGATTTCGTGGTGGATGTACTGATGAAGTTCTTCGGAATGAACGAAGAAAAGGCGACGCAGGTGATGCTGCTCGTCCATACGCAGGGAAAAGCCGTATGTGGGGTATTTACCCGTGACATCGCAGAAACAAAGGCGGCACAGGTGAATCAGTATTCTTCGGAATGCGAACATCCGCTCCTTTGCGAGATTGAACGTGCGGACTGATAGACCCAGGGGTGGCCCATGCTGAGCAAAGATCTTGAAATTACGCTGAATACGGCCTTCAAAAATGCTCGTGACAAGCGTCATGAATTCATGACGGTAGAGCATTTGTTGCTGGCTCTGTTGGATAACGAATCGGCAGTGGGCGTTCTGAAAGCCTGTGGTGCAGACCTGAAACGGCTTCAGGAAGAACTCATTGAATTTGTAGACTCAACAACCCCGTTGATCCCGAGCAACGACAGTGAGCGTGAAACACAGCCGACGCTGGGGTTCCAGCGGGTACTGCAGCGGGCAGTGTTCCATGTCCAGTCCTCGGGCAAGAAAGAGGTCACCGGCGCCAATGTGCTGGTGGCCATCTTCAGTGAACAGGAAAGTCAGGCCGTGTACCTGCTCAAGAAGCAGAGCGTGGCCCGGATCGACGTGGTGAACTTCGTGTCCCACGGCATTTCCAGGGTCCAGGGTGCCGAGGACCAGGAAGGCCATGATCAGGCTTCCCATGAAGAAGCGGGTGAAGAGGGCGGCTCCTCGCGTCCGCTGGAAAGCTATGCAACCAACCTGAATGAGCAGGCGCGTCAGGGACGCATTGATCCACTGATCGGCCGTGAGCATGAGGTGGAGCGCGTAGTCCAGATTCTGGTGCGTCGCCGCAAGAACAACCCGCTGTTGGTGGGTGAAGCCGGCGTCGGCAAGACGGCTATCGCCGAAGGGCTTGCCAAGCGTATTGTGGATGGCCAGGTGCCCGATATTATTTCGGATGCCGTGGTTTACTCGCTGGACCTCGGGGCATTGCTGGCCGGTACCAAATACCGGGGCGACTTTGAGAAGCGCCTCAAAGGACTGCTGGCCGAGCTCAAGAAGGAACAGCACGCCATTCTGTTTATTGATGAGATTCACACCATCATTGGTGCGGGATCGGCTTCCGGGGGTGTCATGGACGCCTCCAATCTGCTCAAGCCCATGCTGGGTTCCGGTGAAATTCGCTGCATTGGTTCAACCACCTTCTCCGAATTCCGGGGCATTTTTGAAAAAGACAGCGCACTTGCCCGTCGATTCCAGAAGATCGATGTGAACGAGCCGAGCGTTGAGGATACCTACCAGATCCTCAAGGGCCTGAAGCCCAATTTCGAAAAACACCATGACCTGAAGTACACCGACAAGGCGCTTCGGGTGGCTGCCGAACTCGCCGACCGGTACATCACCGATCGTCATCTGCCGGACAAGGCCATCGATGTTATCGATGAAGCCGGCGCCCGCCAGCGACTGGTTCCGGAAGGTAAGCGCAAGAAAACGGTGGACGTGCCCGACATTGAAGATGTGGTGGCGAACATCGCCCGTATTCCTCCGAAGAATGTCTCCACCAGCGACAAGGATCTGCTGCGCAATCTCGAGCGGGATCTCAAGATGGTGGTATTTGGTCAGGACCCCGCGATCGAGTCACTGTCGACCGCCATCAAGCTGGCCCGTGCGGGCCTCAAGGCTCCGGAAAAGCCGGAAGGCGCCTTCCTGTTCTCCGGTCCGACCGGTGTCGGCAAGACCGAGGTGACCAAGCAACTGGCCAAGGTGCTGGGTATCGAGCTGGTGCGCTTCGACATGTCCGAGTACATGGAGCGGCATACGGTTTCCCGCCTGATCGGCGCGCCTCCCGGTTACGTTGGTTACGACCAGGGCGGCCTGTTGACGGAAGCTGTGAACAAGCATCCTCACTGTGTACTGTTGCTGGATGAAATTGAAAAAGCCCATCCGGAAGTCTTCAATCTGCTGTTGCAGGTGATGGATCACGGCACATTGACGGATAACAACGGCCGTAAGGCGGATTTCCGCCACGTGATCCTGGTGATGACCACCAACGCCGGAGCCGAGAGCATGGCCCGTCGCTCGATTGGCTTCAGCGAACAGGACCACAGCACCGACGGTATGGAAATCATCAGCAAGACGTTCACGCCGGAATTCCGCAACCGTCTTGATGGCATCATCCAGTTCGCGGATCTGCAGAAGGACACCATCACCCATGTGGTGGACAAGTTCCTCACCGAGTTGCAGGCGCAACTGGATGAGAAGCACGTGGTGCTTCATGTGGATGACGCCGCCAAGCTCTGGCTGGCGGACAAGGGCTATGACGTCACCATGGGCGCGCGGCCGATGTCCCGCCTGATCCAGGACAAGATCAAGCGGCCGCTGGCCGAGCAGATCCTGTTTGGACGCCTGTCCGAAAAAGGCGGTGACGTGCACATTCATCTTCGCGATGATGAGCTGGTCTTTGAGTACGAGGATGAGCCTGCCGAAGCGGTCTGACAGGCTCTCGTTCAGGCAGCTGAAAACCGCGCTTTAACCGGCGCGGTTTTTTTATGGCTGCTTTTCGGTGGTTGACCGTCTTTTAACCACTTGGCTGCCATTGTCGTCAATTCAATCCAGTTTGATCTCTGTCAGTTTATGGAGACTCCGCTGACCGTTACGGAACGTCGGCGGTGGAACCTCTAATAAACAATAATGACAAGGAATCATGACGAATGAAGGTACGTGCTGCACTGCTGGCCGGCGTGATGTGTCTGTCTGCCTGGACCCCGTTATCCGCCAGTGAGCGGAAAGAATTCTGTGTGTTTGATGTTGCCGGCGCCGGAGGGTTTGTTTACCGGACACTTCAGGAATACCAGCGCAAGGCCGTGGCCTCCGGCGTCCAGTTGGCCATGCGACCCTATACCGATGAAGACGAGGCGGTCGCGGATTTCAGGGCGGGTAAATGCGACATCGTGGCTGTCACCGATATGGGGGTTCGCCACTTCAACGACTTCACCGGCTCGATCAGTGCGATCGGCGCGGTGCCCTATTATGAAGACCTGCGGGTCCTGATGCATATTCTCTCCAGCCCGCGAGTGGACGAGCATATGTCCCAGGATGGCTATCTGGTTCTTGGTGCAGCCCCGATGGGTGCGGCCTACCTGTTCGTTAATGACCGTGGTATCAATCACGTAGACGCCCTGAAGGGTAAGCGCATCACGGTATTCGAAGGGCACCACGACGCCCGGCACATGGTTGAGTATATTGGCGCGGTGCCGGTGGACGCGAAGATCTCCAATTTTGCGCGCCTGTTCAACACCGGCCAGGCTGATATCAGCTACGCACCCGCGGCGGCCTACGAAGTTCTGGAGATGTCCAAGGGCATGGGGGACAAGGGGGGCATTGTGAAGTATCCGGTTGGCCAGGTGTCGATCCAGCTGGTCGCGCGGGAGGGTGAGTTTGACGACCGCTTTGTGAGACGGTCCCGCAAGATCATGTCGCGTTTGTACCCGGAAGCAATCCGGATAGTGAGGCAGTATGAAAATTCCATTCCGGAGGAGCGCTGGGTGGATATTTCCCGGGAAGCGATTGTTGGATACCAGGAAATGTTACGTAGCGTGCGGATCGACATGCAGGAAGCGACCGATTCCTCGGGAATCCAGGCGGCTGGTGTCTATGACGACAATATGATGACCATCCTCAGGAAAGTGCGGTGTTATACCAATCCTGGAGCGATGGAGTGCAGTGCGGAGGATCGCGAGTAGGGTTCAGGCAGCGGTAACAAAAAAAGCCCCGTTTCCGGGGCTTTTTCAGATGTCACTCTGGCGATTAACGAGCGCGGTAAACAATACGACCCTTGCTGAGATCGTATGGGGTCAGCTCAACTTTCACCTTGTCGCCGGTCAGGATGCGGATGTAATTCTTGCGCATCTTGCCGGAGATGTGAGCAGTCACAACGTGGCCGTTGCTCAGCTCAACGCGGAACATGGTATTCGGAAGCGTATCAACAATAACGCCTTCCATTTCAATGACATCTGATTTCGCCATTCAGTACAAACCTCTGTGGAATTAATTTGGTCAGGAGCCTCTGAGCAACTCCTGGATCGTCTCTGGCTTTCAGAGCGATTCACAATCAAGGCGCGACTTTGCAGTAATGTCTGGACCTTGCAAAAAGTCGCAACGCGGAGTGTGAATTGCTCTGAAAGCCCCGAAGGGCGCGCTCTGAACGCTGTATCTGCGGCGTTGCGACTCTTGCCAAGGGCTACGGCCATTGGCGGCGAGCCGCGCCTTGCATCTACAACCTTCAGATCGCGCAGAGGCGATTCAGGAGTTGTTCAGAGGCTCCTTAATTTTAAATTGCGCAATTCTGCCTGATTTGTCGCCATTTAGCAAAATCAGTTGCGTTTCAGTACCTGCCAGTGACCATCCCGCAATGCCTCTATGGGAGTGAAGCGGGTTTTGTAGTTCATTTTACGGCATTCCCTGATCCAGTACCCCAGGTAAAGATGGGGCAACTGCCAGGATTTCGCGGCCTCGATCTGCCAGAGAATGGCGAAGGTGCCGAGACTGCGGCTGTCATGGGCGGGGTCGAAAACGGTATAGATGGCCGACAGGCCGTCATCCAGCATGTCCACCGCGGCAAGGCCAATCAGTTCTTCTTCGTGGCGGATCTCCAGGAACCACGAATCCGTCGCCCCCTCAACCAGAAAGGAGGTGAACTGCTCCCTTGATGGCGGGTACATGTCGCCGTCCGCATGGCGCTCCTCGATGTAGTGGGCGTAGAGCTGGTAATAGCGTTCGGTAAAGCTGGCCGGTACCAGTTCGCAGGTCAGGTCGCGGTTTTTTTCAAGCACGCGGCGCTGATTGCGGTCGGGTTTGAATTCATCGACTTTCAGCCGCACCGGTACGCAGGCGTTGCAGTTTTCGCAATGCGGGCGGTAGTAATGGGAGCCGCTGCGGCGGAATCCCAGGGCGGTAAGCTGGCTGTACAGCTTTTTGTCAATGTGTGCACGAGGATCCACAAACATGGTGGTCGCGTCACGCTCCGGCAGGTAGCTGCAGTCGTGCGGGGGCGTGGCGAAGAATACCAGTGTTCTGAGGTTACTCATTCACACCTCCGGGCCCGGGCCATTGCCACTGAATTTGCCAGGATCTCTGCTTTGCAGAGTGGTCAACACTTGCCCTGAGTATAGTTAAAAACTCGTGGCGGGGAATACATCGCGCACCCATTTTCAGTAGGTGGTCGTTCTCCACCTGGCAGTCCATAATTCGGTAACCCCATTCTGACAGCTGGTTGGCCAGATGCACCATCAGTACTTTTGATGCGTTGGTTTCCAGTGAGAACATGGATTCGCCGAAAAAGCATTGTCCCAGGGCCAAACCGTACATGCCGCCAACGAGTTTTCCGGAGGGGTTCCAGGCTTCGATGGAGTGGGCTATCCCGAGCTGGTGAAGCCGGGTGTAGCTGTGAATCATGTCTTCGGTGATCCAGGTGCCTTCTTTTTTCCGGGTTTCTGCGCACAGGCGGATGACGTTGTTGAAGTCCCTGTCTGCGGTGATTGAGAAGTGTCCGCGGTTGAGGGTGCGGCGGAGGCTGCGGGATACGTGTATTTCGTCCGGGAACAGGACGCAGCGGGGGTCGGGAGACCACCAGAGGATGGGCTGGTCGTCGCTGAACCAGGGGAAGATGCCGTTGCGGTAGGCGAGTATCAGGCGGTCGGTGGAGAGGTCGCCGCCCAGTGCCAGCAGGCCATCGGGTTCATCCAGGGCTTCCTCGGCGGGAGGGAACCAGAGTTGGTCGGGGTCTATCCAGGGTAGTGAGGTCATCCAGGTCCGGTTTCGGAGAGTGCTGCCTTGTTCTTTGGCTTGGGAGTATCAGCCGTTGGGTGGGCTGTTCTGAAACAC
>NZ_JBJJLC010000006.1:0-271356 GCF_045449855.1 Marinobacter alkalisoli
TCCGCCATCCATGGCTCCGCACAGTTTCAGAACAGCCCACCCAACGGCTTCTTCTGACTTCAGAGTAGCCTGCCGTCAGTACAGGTCAATCCTGGTCCAGGAACTTCTCTGCATCCAGTGCGGCCATGCAGCCGAAACCGGCGGAGGTTACTGCCTGGCGATAGACGTGGTCGGCAACGTCGCCGGCGGCGAAGACGCCGGGGATGCTGCTCTGGGTTGCCATGCCTTCCAGGCCGGAGCGGATTTTGATGTAGCCGTTTTCCATGTCCAACTGGCCGTCGAACAGGTCGGTGTTCGGTTTGTGGCCGATGGCGATGAAGACGCCCGCCAGGTCGAGTTCCCGGGTGGAGTCGTCCTTGGTGCTTTTGATGCGCATGCCGGTGACGCCGGTGCCGTCGCCCAGGACTTCGTCGAGGGTGTGATCCCAGACGATGTTGATGTTGCCGTTCTCGGCCTTGTCGAACAGTTTGTCCTGCAGGATCTTTTCGGCGCGCAGGCTGTCGCGGCGGTGTACCAGGGTGACTTCGTCGGCGATGTTGGACAGGTACAACGCTTCTTCAACGGCGGTGTTGCCGCCGCCGATAACGGCGACTTTTTGCTTCTTGTAGAAGAAGCCGTCGCAGGTGGCGCAGGCGGAGACGCCCTGGCCCTTGAACTTTTCTTCGGAATCCAGCCCCAGGTACATGGCGGAGGCGCCGGTGGAGATGATCAGGGCGTCGCAGGTGTATTCGCCGCTGTCGCCTTTCAGGCGGAAGGGGCGGTTGCGCAGGTCGGCTTCGTTGATGGTGTCGTAAACCACGTTGGTTTCGAAGCGCTCGGCGTGCTTGAGCATGCGCTGCATCAGTTCCGGGCCCTGTACGCCGTCGTTGTCGCCCGGCCAGTTGTCTACGTCAGTGGTGGTTGTGAGCTGGCCACCCACTTCAATGCCGGTGATCAGGGTTGGCTTGAGGTTTGCGCGGGCTGCGTAGACGGCAGCGGTGTAGCCGGCAGGGCCGGAGCCAAGGATGATCAGTCGGGAATGCTTGGTTTCGCTCATTTTGGGTCTCTCGTCAAAACTGAAAGTCTACTGGAAAGTGCTGAAGGCTAACATGAACGGGGCGTTGTGCCAGTTGTTTTGGCTAATTTCTGTCATTGAATGATGCTATTCACTGAATGGCGTTGGTTATCAGTGACGCTCTTTAACCAATGACAGATGTGGAGGCAAGAAGTTGCCTGACCCGTTCCGTGCTTTTTCCCGATTCTCCCTGTTCCAGCCGGTGTTCCGCAACTGCGGGAAATACTGCCTGGATGTCGTCGGGCAGCACATGGTGCCGGCCGTCCATCAGGGCCCAGGCCTTGGCGGCGCGGACCAGGCCAAGGCCGGCGCGGGGAGACAGGCCGTAGAGCAGGCCGGGCATGCGCCGGCTGTGTTCCAGCAGGCGCTGGACGTAATCCAGCAGTGCCGGGCTGGCTGTTACGCGGCCAACGGCTTCCTGCAGGGTCGTCAGGTCGGACTGGTTCAGCAGGGTGTCCAGCTTTTCCGTAAGGATGCGGCGATCCTCACCCTCAAGCAGTTCCCGCTCGGCTTTGGGGTCCGGATACCCCAGGCGCAGACGCATGAGGAACCGGTCCAGCTGGGACTCCGGCAGGGGGTAGGTGCCGCCCTGTTCAATCGGGTTCTGGGTAGCGATGACGAAAAACGGGTGGGGCAGTGACCGGGTTTCCCCTTCGATGGAGACCTGCCGTTCTTCCATGGCCTCAAGCAGCGCACTCTGGGTGCGGGGCGAGGCGCGGTTGATTTCGTCAGCGAGTACGACCTGGGCGAAAATGGGTCCCTTGTGGAAGACCAGTGTCCCGGCTTCCTTGTCGTACATGGAATACCCCAGCACATCCGCAGGCAGCAAGTCGTTGGTGAACTGGATGCGCTGGTAACTCAGCCCCATGATCCGGGCCAGGGCGTGGGACAGGGTGGTTTTGCCCATGCCCGGGATGTCTTCTATCAACAGGTGGCCACGGGCCAGGAGCCCGCAAATGGCCAGGCGTACCTGTTGCTCCTTGCCCAGCAATATGGTGTTGAGCTCGTTGACGGCGGTATCAATCATTTTTTTCATGCCGGATTCAGTCCCGTACCCTTTTGAGAATGTCGCTGTAGGCGTCTATGCGTCGATCTCTCAGGTACGGCCATATCCGGCGTATCGATTCGCTGCGGTTGCGGTCGATGGTGGCATGCAGGACGGATTCCGACTGTTCGTCCGCCCGGGCCAGGAATTCGCCCTGGGGGCCACAGATAAAACTGTTGCCCCAGAAACGAATGCCGGCGGAGTGGCCGGATGGGTCAGGCTCGGTACCGACCCGGTTGGGCGCGATGACGGGCAGGTTGTTGGCGACGGCGTGGCCGCGCTGGACGGTGACCCAGGCGTCCAGTTGCCGCGCCTGTTCTTCTGGCTCGTCTGTTGTATCCCAGCCAATCGCGGTGGGGTAGATAAGTACTTCCGCGCCGGCCAGGGCCATCAACCGTGCCGCTTCTGGATACCACTGGTCCCAGCACACCAGGACGCCGAGTTTGCCAACGGACGTTTCAATCGGGGTGAAGCCGCTGTGACCGTCATTGAAGCTTGCGTCACCGGGGGTGAAGTAGAATTTTTCATAGAACCCGGGGTCATCGGGGATGTGCATCTTGCGGTAAAGGCCCGCAATGCTGCCATCCTGCTCAAAGACCACGGCGGTGTTGTGATAGACGCCGTTCATCCGGCGTTCGAAGATTGAGCCCACCAGTACGATGCCCAGTTCGGCGGCCAGTGCAGACAGGTGATTGCTGGTGGGACCGGGGATCGGTTCCGCCAGATCAAATACCGAAGTGTCTTCGGTCTGACAGAAATACAGGGTGGCGTGCAGTTCCTGCAGCACCACAAGTTGCGCCCCCTCCGAGGCAGCCTGCCTGACCAGCTTTTCACTGGTGGCGAGACTGATGGTCTTGTCCGGGCTGGAGGTTTGCTGGATGGCTGCTGTTTTCAGTGCGGCGCGATTCGCGCTGGTCATGGGGTTACCACTCCTGCGGGCAGCTGCATGGTGACACAGTGCAGGCTGCCGTGTTGGTGAATCAGGGGCCGACAATTGATGGGCACGATTTCCCTTTCGGGGAACAGGCCCTGCATGATGGCAATGGCCTCGTCGTCCTGGGGCACGTTGTAAACCGGCAGCAGCACAGCTTCGTTGATGATCAGGAAGTTGGCGTAGGTGGCCGGCAGGCGCTGACCTTCATCATCGAAGATGGCGTCGGGCCAGGGCAGCGGGGTCAGCTTGTATGGGGTCCCGTCCGCCTGACGGAATTGCTGCAATTCCTCTCCCATGGCCGCCAGGGCGCCGAAATGCTCATCCGTCGTATCCGGGCAGGCGACGTAGCAGATATGGTCCGGCGCGCAGAAGCGGGCGAGGGTGTCGATGTGGCTGTCCGTGTCGTCGCCCGCCAGGTAGCCGTGGTTCAGCCAGAGAATGCGGTCGGCCCCAAGTGTTTCAGAGAGCAGGGTTTCGATGTCAGTGCGATCCAGCTCCGGGTTGCGGGTGGGTGTCAACATGCATTCGCTGGTGGTCAGGATGGTGCCCAGCCCGTCGGATTCGATGGAGCCGCCCTCCAGGACAAAATCCACGGACATCATCGGCGTTGTTCCGAAGGCGCCGGCATTGGAAAGATGCTGGTTCAGGGCGTTGTCTTTTTCCCAGGGAAACTTGCCGCCCCAGGCATTGAACCGGAAATCCAGAATGGTCTTTCCGTCCGCTGTGTCCACGGAGATGGGGCCGTGGTCCCTGGCCCAGGTGTCGTTTGCCGGTGCGGGCACCGTAATAACACGACCGGGAAGGTCGTTGTCGCAGGCATAGGCGGTCAGTTGCTGTTCCAGTTCCTGCAAACGCACCACATGCTCACAGCTGATCACCAGGTGTTCGCGTTTCAGGACTGCTTTGGCAATCGCCATAAACACCGGTTCGACATCCTCAAGAATGTCGAACCAGTCAGTGCCGGGATGCGGCCATGTCAGCATGACCGCACTTTGGGACGCCCACTCTGCGGGCAACACGCGTCTGGAAGTCACTTGATAGCCACCTATTGCAAAAAGTCGTCATTCTAACCAAAGGATGACGTTGCGTCAGGATGTGTTTTAACGATTTCGTTTCAATACCGCATGGATAACGCGGTCGTCCTCAAAATAGACGACAAATCCATCGTAATGCCACTGGGAAATGGGGGGGGTGCCCACGGGACCCCTGGTTTGTTGCGGGTCGCCCCAGGCTTTGCGCACGTTGCCCTGCGTCATCCCGGTGCGGGGTAGATCCGCCTGCGACCGTTCAGCCTGCGATCCGACAGGGATCTTCACTTCATCGGCCATGGTCGGACTCACGGGTGACAGGCCAAGGGCTACCACGGTTGTTACAGCGCTGAGCAGGCGGGTTACAGGCTTTTTCATCGGTTCATTACTCCCTGGGAACTTGATGTTCAGCTGAACATCAGACATCTGAAAGACATGGATAAAGCGTAATATCCGAAAAACGTTAGCAAAAGTCACACAGTTTCGTCAGTCTACACGTTTTGGCGTTGCCGGATTTGCCAGCGCATCACATGCCGGGCAATTTGTTGGCGGTCACTGTCGTGAATGCTGGTGAATTCGGTATGAACCCTTGCGCCGCCGGTATCATCCGGGGTGGTGTGGAGGACCCGGGCAATGGCCTGGGGTTGAAACAGTTCGGGAGGCAGGGTCATGCGCAAGGCCAACTGATCGCCTTGCGACCAGGCGCCAGCGGCGCTGTGAAAGGCAAGTCCGCCCTCGCTGAGAGTGACATCCTGCCAGTCCTCCGGTTGCAACGGATTTTGCTCAAAGGCCATAATGCGCGCCAGCGTATCCAGCTTACCGTTCAGGGACTTGATCAGGGACGTCAACAATCGGTCCCGCTCCGCGAGATTTGCAAGCTGGGACCGGACATCCTGGTCCAGCCGTCTCAGGTCGGCGCGCAGGTTGTCCAGGTGATCACCGTTGAACGGGTTGTGCCCGTCCCCGGCGTTATCCGGAACCTTGCGGATTTCCAGGCCAATCCGGTCCTCAATCCGGAAACAGTCCCGGCGATCCGAGGCCGTCTCCGATGTGGAGGCGGACAGGGGAGTGTTGCGTGTTCGTGAGGGCATCGCGGCTCCGTAAGCACCGTATTTTTTGTTTATGTTGAAAAGTTTAGCAGTTTCCAGCCAGTCGTGTGGCCGGGAATCCGAATGACCCGAAGGTAGCAACAGGCACCTCTCATGTTCAGACCTTTATCGTTGTACATTGGTTTGCGGTACACCGCGGCGAAGCGGCGCAACCACTTCATTTCTTTTATCTCCCTCACTTCGATGATCGGGCTGATGCTCGGTGTTGCGGTGCTGATTATTGTCCTCTCGGTGATGAACGGTTTCGACCGTGAGCTGAAGCAGCGCATCCTTGGCATGGTGCCCCATGCCGTGATCGAGGGGGCGGACCAGTTGCGGGACTGGGAATCCGTGGATGCAAAGGTCGAGGAGCACCCCAGGGTGCTCGCCGCAGCGCCGTTTATCCAGGGGCAGGGCATGGTCACCGGTGGTGGTGATGTCCGCGGTGTGATGCTTAACGGTGTGCTTCCGGAGCAGGAGCGCAGTGTTTCGATCATTGAGAATCACATGCTTGAAGGCAGCCTGGATGACCTGAAATCCGGTGAGTTCGGCATTATTATCGGTCGGTTGATGGCCTCCAGCCTGCGATTGCAGGTCGGCGACAAGGTCACGGTCGTGCTGCCGGAGGCCTCTGTCACGCCGGCCGGCGTGCTACCCAGGCTCAAACGGTTTACGGTCAAGGGGATATTCAAGGTAGGCGCCGAGCTTGATGGCAACTACACGCTGATTCACATGGACGATGCGTCAAAGCTGATGCGAACCGGTGGCGAGGCCCAGGGTGTGAGGCTGTTGGTGGATGATCTGTTCGCGGCTCCGAAAGTCGCAGAGCAGGCCGCCCGGGGGCTGGATGGCCGCTACTATATTTCGGACTGGACCCGCACCCATGGCAATTTGTTCCAGGCCATTCGCATGGAGAAGACCATGATCGGGCTGCTGCTGATGTTTATCGTCGCGGTGGCCGCGTTCAATATCGTCTCGACCTTGGTGATGGTGGTGACCGACAAGACCGCGGATATCGCCATCCTGCGAACCATGGGGGCCACTCCGGGCCGCATCATGCGGATCTTTATCATTCAGGGTGGCGTCATTGGCATTTTCGGCACGCTGGTCGGTACCGTGCTCGGGGTTGTGGGTGCGCTGAATATCAGTGCTTTCATTTCGTGGCTCGAAGCGGCTCTTGGGCATCAGTTCCTGAGCGCGGATGTGTATTTCATCAGTTATCTGCCGTCGCAATTGCAGTGGCAGGATGTGGCCATTATCAGTGGCGCTGGCCTGGGCCTGAGCCTGCTGGCCACTATTTATCCCGCCTGGCGGGCATCGAGAATCGATCCGGCGGAGGCCCTGCGATATGAATGATGTGAATACTTCAGCGGCCGGGGCATCGCTGGTTATCGATTGCGAGAAGGTGACGCGCACGTACAACGAAGGCCCGGAAAAACTCACCATCTTCTCTGATATCTCGCTGCAGGTAGCCGCCGGTGAAACGGTGGCCATTGTTGGCAGCAGTGGTGCGGGTAAAACCACGCTCCTGAACCTGCTCGGCGGGCTCGACCGTCCGTCATCCGGCCACATCGCCATTTGCGACCAGGATATCCACCGGATGAGCGAGGCCGGGCGGGCGCGTTTCCGCAACCGGCACCTGGGATTCGTCTATCAATTCCACCACTTGCTTCCTGAGTTCACGGCCCTTGAGAACGTGATGATGCCCTGTGCGCTCGGTGGTATGGATGTCGCTGCAGCCCGGGAGAAGGCCAGGGCCGTGCTTGCGAAAGTAGGCTTGAGCGAGCGTCTGGGACACAAGCCGGGGGAGCTCTCCGGCGGTGAGCGCCAGAGGGTAGCGATTGCCCGGGCGCTGGTGAATGAACCCGAATGTGTGTTGATGGACGAGCCCACGGGGAACCTGGATGAGCATACCGGCGAGGGCGTGCGGCAATTGATCGAGTCCCTGCGTGACCAGTTGGGCATTGCGTTCGTGATGGTTACCCATGACATGAGCATGGCCCGGAGTCTCGGGCGGGTATTGCGTCTGGAGCAGGGGCGGTTACTGGTTGAGCGCGAGGTCGGGTGACCTAGCGCTTGCGGCGGCGCAGGAAGCGCCGTTCCTGCCAGTCTGATCGCACCTTCCGGCGCCACAGGAACTGTATCGACAGGTAGGCTAGACAGGCTGACAGGGTGGCGACGATCAGTGAGCCCAGGTAGAGCGGAATACCGATATCCAGGATGCGTTCACTGATCCACGACCAGGAAGCCTGGAATTCAAAGTTGAGGACTGGCCGGTCCAGGATCCAGGCGCCGATTTTGTAACTGAAGTAGAACATCGGTGGCATGGTCAGTGGGTTGCTGATCCAGACCAGCACCACGGACAGGGGCAGGTTGGCGTTGAACCAGATGGCGAAAAAAGCAGCGGCCAGCATCTGGAACGGCATCGGAATAAAGCACAGGAAAATTCCCACCAGGAAGGCGCGGGAAACGCTGTGACGGTTAATATGCCAGAGGTTGGGTTCATGAAGGATGTCGCCGAGAAATCGCAGCGACTCCATCGCCCTGACTCGATCGGGCGTTGGTAGGTATCGTTTCATGAACTTCTTTGGCATCTGGAAGTTCTGCCTTCTCAGAATGACAGCCCGGGACATGACGTCTTGCCGGAGCTTGGGAATAATCAGGAGGACATGGATTGTCCGGAAGTCTTGTCGCGTTTGCCTGCGGCGTTATCTTACTTTATACCCTCCCGGTCGTGCCACCTCTGAAGTGGCTGATTGTTGCCCTGTTGTCAGTACTTTATGGGCGTTTTGCGTCGACCTCGCGGCGGCTATCCACCGTGCTCATGTTCTTCGTCTGGCTGCTGGCAGGTCTGACCTGGTCATCCTGGCATGCATCAGACCGCCTGCAACATGCCCTCCCGAGTGAGTTGGAAGGCGAGGTGGTCGATGTTTCAGGCTACCTGTGTGAAATTCCCACCGAAGGAAGTTTTAACAGCCTCAGGTTCAGTTTTTGTGTCACCCGCTGGCGCCTTCCTGAAGGATTCAGGGCAAACGACGCCCCGTTGCCCGCCAAGGTAAGGCTGGCATGGTATGGCCGCGACGAGCAATCCCTGCCGGGACACCGGCTTCGCCTGAAGGTTGTGCTCAAGCAGCCGCACGGGGCGATCAACCCCGCCGGATTCCGTTATGAAACCTGGCTGTACCGCAAAGGCTTCCGGGCGACCGGGACAATACGGGGCGTTGATTCCGATACCTCGGTACCATGCGACCTGCATTGCCGCTATATGGCCTGGCGTCAACAGTTGGCTGATGCCGTGGGCGCCAATATGGGTGAGGCCAGGCACTACCCGTTGGTGTCCTCCCTCCTGATCGGGCATCGGGGCGAAATGACGCCTGACCACTGGGAGGTGTTGAAGGCCACCGGTACGATCCATCTGGTGGCCATCTCCGGTCTGCACCTTGGCTTGATCGCCCTCGGCGCGGGGTTTCTGGTCCGCCGATTGCTGCTCTGGTTGCCAGGGCCAACATTTTCGCCGCGTTACGGGCGGTACCTGGTCTATGCCTCCGTTGCCCTGGCCAGTATTGCCTACAGCCTTGCCGCCGGTTTTACGGTGCCAACACGCCGGGCACTGGTTATGGTGCTGGTTGCCGGCTGGGTGGTGATTCATGGTCGCCAGGTACCACCCTGGCGGGGATTGGTGTTCGCTCTTTTCCTGGTGCTGCTGGCAGATCCGTTTTCCCCGCTTGATCAGGGATTCTGGTTATCCTTTGGTGCCGTTACGGTGCTGGTGCTGGTGTTTTCCCGGCGTTTGTCCTCCCCGGGCTGGGCCGGGGCCCTGACGCTTGCGCAGGTAGCCGTGTTTGTCGGCCTGTGGCCGGTCTTGTCCGCGCTGGGGCAGGGGCAGCCTGTCTCGGGTCTGCTGGCCAATGTGTTCGCCATTCCCTGGGTGTCGGTTGTCGTTATGCCGGTGTTGATGGCTGGCGCGGCGCTGATATCGCTGCCGCCGCTGAGCCAGTCGTGGGTGCTGGGCTGTTTTGATCTGGTACTGGGAGTATTGTGGAGCGTGTTGGAGTGGCTATCCTCCCTGGACCTGCCGACTGGTAACCCCGGTGTTCCCGCCACCCTGGGGGTTGCGGCGCTGGCCATCCTTGCCCTGGTAGTCCCGTCATTGCGAATCCGCCTGCTGGTTGTTCTGGTGATGGTGCCCTGGCTGCTGTTGTCCCAGTTTGAGGGGCGCAACGGCAACCGTTTGGTAGAGGTGCCAGAGGTCTGGGTATGGGACGTTGGTCAGGGGTTGTCGGTGCTTGTTCGTCATCAGGATCAGGTGCTGCTCTACGATACCGGGCCATCCATTCCCGGTGTTTTCTCGGCCGTCGAGTCGGTCTTGATTCCCAATTTGTCGAATCTGGGCGTGGGCGTCATCAATACCCTGGTGATCAGCCACGGTGACAGTGACCACGCCGGCGGCTTGCCTCTGCTGTTTGATTCCGTCCCGGTGTCGGAAACCATTACCGGGGAACCGCGCCGGGTGGCCGAACGTTCGGGTGGGGAAGGACCTGCGCCACTGGTCTGCTCCCGGGACCTGAACCGGACTGTCGGCGAGCTTACCCTAGGCTTTTGGCGGCAGCCGGAAGTAACGACTGCCACAGACGCGAACGATACGTCCTGCGTTGTCACCGTCACCACTGCGGACCGGTCTTTCCAGTTGTTATTGCCAGGTGATATCACCAACGCAGTGGAATCTGGCATGCCGGGGCAGCCTCACTTTGCCGGGCTGACCGACCCGGGCGCCTACCGAATTGTGCTGGCGCCGCACCATGGCAGCAAAACTTCCTCGTCTGGCCAGTGGGTGCGGTGGCTTGACCCGGACCTGGTGATATACAGCGCGGGGTACCGGCATCGGTTCGGGCACCCCCATCCTTCGGTTGTAGAGCGTTACCGGGCTGCTGGTAGTCAGCAACTGAATACCGCTTACTCTGGCGCAATACGTTTGAGGATGGACAGCAGCGGCCTGGAAGTCGAGGAGCAACGACAGTCGGCCCCATTCTGGATTCGCCGGCCCGTAACGAATTGGTGGGCATTGTAAAATACCGTGACACAACGGGTGTGGCCTGCGGCGGCAGCTATGCTAAAGTAGCGCGGCTTGTTAACAATCAGGGAGACCAAGCGTGTTCGAGCTGTTGAAAGCCGGTGGCATTCTGATGGTGCCAATTGTAGCCTGTTCCATCCTGGCACTTGCCATAATCCTTGAACGTTTCTGGACGTTGCGGCCCTCAAGGGTAGCGCCTCCCCAGACCATTAATGAACTCTGGCGCTGGATCAAGAAAAAAGAGCTGAATGGCCGCAAGCTCAAGGCGCTGCAGGGTTCCTCTCCGCTTGGCCGGATTCTCGCAGGCGGGCTGATGAACGCCAAGCATGGCCGCGAAATCATGAAGGAAAGCATCGAGCATGAGGCCAGTCAGGTCATTCATGATCTGGAACGTTTCCTCAATCCTCTGGGCACTGTAGCTACCATTACGCCCTTGCTGGGGCTACTGGGGACCGTGATCGGCATGATCAAGGTGTTTGCAGAGATCCAGCTGGCCGGCGTCGGTAACGCGGGCAATCTTGCGGGCGGCATCTCAGAGGCTCTGATTACCACTGCCGCGGGGCTGAGTGTGGCCATTCCGGCGTTGATTGGCCACCGCTATTTCCTCCGCCGTGTTGATGTACTGGTGGTGGGCATGGAGCAGGAAGCCATCAAGTTGGTGGAAGTGGTCCATGGCGACCGTGAAATCGATGTGGAAGGAGCCTGAACGCCGTGAAGTTCAAGCGCCAGAGAAGTCAGGAGGTCGGAGTAGACCTGACGCCATTGATTGATGTGGTGTTCCTGCTGCTGATCTTCTTTATGGTTTCCACCACCTTTACTCGCGAAAGTCACCTTGAGGTGGAATTGCCGGAGGCCAGTGCCGATGTCCGCGCAGAAACCGAAGTGCGGGAAATCGACGTGGTGATCAATGCCGAGGGGCAGTACATCCTCAATGACCGCACGCTCGTCAACAATCGTCGGGAAACCCTGGAACGGGCCGTGCGGGAACTCTCGGAAGGCGACAGCGCTCTGCCCTACGTGATCACGGCGGATGCCCGGACACCCCATGAGTTTGTCGTCAGGGCAATGGACGTGGCTGGCCGCCTGGGATTTGCCAAACTGAGCATTACCACTGAGCGGGAGGCTGACGGGCAGTGAGTGAAACCGCCAACGCTGACGCCAGCGAGCCACAGGAAGCCTCCAACTGGGAGACCTACAAGCGCCTGCTGGCTTACGTCAAACCCTTCTGGCTGGCGTTCTCGCTGGCGGTTCTGGGGAACGTGATCTATGCCGCCGCCTCCACGGGCATGGCGGCTGCCATGGAATACGTGATCCTGGCCATTGAGAACCCCACGGAGCAGAACCGGATCCTGCTCACGTTGCTGATCGTCGGTGTGTTTGCCTTCCGGGGCGTGGGGACATTCCTGAGCCAGTATTTCATCAGCTACGTCGGCCGTCAGGTCATCAATGCCCTGAGGAACCAGGTATTCGACCGGCTGATGACCTTGCCATCCCGTTATTTTGACGACAATGCCTCCGGTCGTCTGGTATCCAAGCTGACCTTCAATGTCGAGCAGGTGGCGGAAGCGACCACCAACGCGGTGACGATCACCCTGCGTGAGGGTCTTACCATACTGGGCCTGCTCGGTTTCATGCTGTACACCAACTGGAAACTGACCGTGGTGTTCCTGGCGGTCGGACCTATCATCGGGCTGGTGGTCAGTTACGCGAGCAAGCGCTTTCGCAAGATCAGTAAACGGATTCAGGGGTCCATGGGGGACATTACCCATGTGGCTTCCGAATCCATCTCCGGATATCGCGTGGTACGGACATTTGGCGGCGAAGACTACGAACGTGAGCGTTTCCGCGACGTCAGTGAACGCAACCTGAAGCAGAGCCTGAAGATGGCATCCACTCAGGCCATCAGCATTCCGGTTATTCAGGTGCTGGTGGCGGTGGCCATTGCCGCGCTGGTTTGGACCATGCTGGCGCCGGAAATTCGCGGTGAAATGAGCACCGGTGAGCTGATCGCCTTTATCACCGCTGCCACCACTATGGCCAAGCCCATTCGCCAGGTGACGTCTGTCCACGCCAAGATCCAGAAAGGGGTGGCTGCGGCCCACGACGTGTTTGGCACCATGGATGAAGAGCCCGAGCACGACGAAGGCACCTACAGCCCGACGCGGGTGAACGGTGACATCACCTTTGACGACGTCTCTTTCCGCTACCGGGACCAGTTGGATGATGTGCTCAGCGGCATCTCCGTGGACATTCCCGCCGGGCAGAGTGTGGCGCTGGTAGGCCGCTCGGGCAGTGGCAAGTCCACTATGGTCAGCCTGCTACCCAGGTTCTATGAATACACCGGCGGCGATATCCGCATAGATGGCCATTCCCTCAAGGAATTCAGCCTGCAGGCGCTGCGTGCCCAGATCGCCCTGGTTACGCAGAACGTGGTGCTGTTCAACGACACCATCGCCGCCAATATTGCCTACGGGGCTCTGCGCCATTGCACCCGTGAGGAAATCCGGGAAGCCGCCGCCAAGGCCCACGCCCTGGAGTTCATTGACCGCATGCCGGCGGGCCTGGACACCATGATTGGCGACAACGGTGTGATGCTTTCCGGAGGGCAGCGGCAGCGCCTCGCGATTGCCAGGGCGCTGCTGAAAAACGCCCCGATCCTGATCCTGGATGAGGCGACATCGGCCCTGGACACGGAATCCGAACGTCATATCCAGGAAGCGCTGGAAACCGTGATGCAGGGCAGGACCACGCTGGTCATTGCCCATCGGCTGTCAACCATCGAGAAAGCCGACCGGATTCTGGTCATGGAAGCAGGGCAGATCGTTGAGTCCGGTCGCCACGACGAGCTGCTGGCCATCGGCGGCGCCTATGCCCAGTTGCACCAGATGCAGTTCAGCGAGCAGGCATGACCACCCTGACGGACAGGCTCTGGTATGGCCGTGGCCGACCCTTGTGGCCGTTATACCCGTTGGCATGGCTGTATCGCATGGTTGCCGAAAGCCGGCGGCGAAAAGCCTGGCAGGCTAAAGATGAGGTGTTGCCGGCGCCGGTTGTGGTTGTCGGCAATATCACGGCCGGTGGTACCGGTAAATCTCCGCTGACGGCCCGGCTTGTCTCACTGTTGAAAGAACATGGCTGGCGACCGGTGATCCTGAGCCGGGGATACGGTGGCCGCTCCGGTCATTATCCCCTGCAAGTTGATCAGACGACCCGCGCCGAGGTGGCGGGCGATGAGCCGGTCATGCTGGCGCTGGAAACCGGTTGCCCCGTGGTTGTCGATCCCGAGAGAAAGCGCGGAGCCCTGTGGGCCCTGGAGCAGCAGCTTGGCGATATCCTGATTTGTGACGATGGCCTGCAGCATTACCGGTTGCCGCGTGATATCGAGCTGGCGGTTTTCGATGCCGAGAGAGGCATCGGTAATGGGGCCGGAATCCCCGTGGGCCCCCTGAGGGAACCTCTGGACCGGCTGTCGGGTGTGGACTTCGTGGTGACCAACGGCGGTAAGCTGGAGGAGATCGAACATCCTGCCCAGTTTCCCATGACGCTGGAGCCGGCAGCCTTGCGCAATCTCAGTACCGGCGAAACGGCCCCGCTGGACAGCCTGCGGGACAAACCGGTGCATGCCATTGCGGGTATCGGTAATCCCCGGCGTTTTTTCGCTACACTGGAGTCACTCGGGGCCCGGGTTTCGGCGACGGCCTTTGCCGACCATCACAAGTTCCGTGCGTCGGATCTTCCGGTCGATGATGGTGTCTGGCTGCTGATGACTGCCAAAGATGCGGTAAAATGCCGGGAGTTTGCACCGGACAATACCTGGGTGTTGTCGGTAAAGGCACAATTGCCTGACGCATTCGCTGAAGCGTTCCTGGCCCGTGTGCGGGAATGCAGGGGCTCCCTGACTATTCATGAATCTGTGAGAACGTAAAATGGATAAGAAATTGCTGGCCATGCTGGCTTGCCCGGTTTGTAAAGGTGACCTGAAGCTGAACCAGGAGAAAACCGAACTGGTCTGCTATCAGGACGCCATGGCGTTTCCGATCCGCGAAGGTATCCCGGTCATGCTGGCAACGGAAGCCCGAACGCTGTCCACTGACGAGCGCCTTGATAAGCGCTGATAGGTAAGTTTCATGTCTTTTACTGTGGTGATCCCCGCCCGTTATGCCTCTACACGTCTGCCTGGAAAGCCATTGGCTGATATTGCAGGCAAGCCGATGATCCAGCATGTCCACGAACGTGCCGGGGAAAGCGATGCCGGCCGCGTGGTCATTGCCACCGACGACGAGCGCATTCAGTCCGTGTGCCTTGGTTTTGGGGCAGAGGTGGTGATGACGTCGCTCGACCATGCCAGTGGTACAGACCGGCTGGAAGAAGTGGCCCGTGTGCTTGGTTTTGCGCCCGACGACCGGGTGGTTAATGTGCAGGGCGACGAACCGCTGATTCCGCCGGCCCTGATCAATCAGGTGGCGAATAACCTGGAGCGTTTCCCTCGCGCAGCCATCGCCACCCTGTGCGAAAAGATTACCGATGTCTCCAGTGTATTGAACCCGAACGTGGTGAAAGTGGTGGCGGACCATCAGGGTATGGCTCACTATTTCAGCCGCGCGCCCATCCCCTGGGCCAGGGAAGCCTGGCGTGACGGAGGCTGGCCTTTGGGAGACGCCGATCTGCCGGAGGATGTGGATTACTACCGTCATATTGGCATCTACGGCTACCGGGTTCAGTTGTTGAATGACTTTGTTCGCTGGGCGCCCGCTCCCACGGAGATGACCGAATCGCTGGAGCAGCTGAGAGCCTTGTATAACGGCGCCCGCATTCATGTCGAAGAAGCGTGCCAGACGCCTCCGGCGGGGGTGGATACTGACGCGGATCTCGAACGGCTGAGGCGTTGGATGGAAACGGAGGCAAGAGGCGCATGAGTGAGCGGAAACCGGTCAATGTTCTGTTTGTCTGCCTCGGCAATATCTGTCGCTCTCCCAGCGCCGAGGGCGTGTTTCGCCACGCTGTCCGCGAAGCGGGCCTGGAAGACAAGATTAATATTGATTCCTGTGGCACCGGGGACTGGCATGTCGGCAACGCGCCGGATGACCGTGCCCGGCAAAAAGCCCTTCAGCGGGGTATCGATATTTCCGGTCTGCGTGCCCGCCAGTTCCATGCCAGCGATCTTGAACGTTTCGATTACATTCTGGTGATGGATCGGCAGAACCTCGCGGACGTGCGGGATATATGGCGTCAGAATGGCGGCACCGAACCCGAACTGTTCCTGAACTATGGCCGCAGCAACCATGATGAAGTACCCGATCCCTATTATGGCGGGGACAAAGGCTTCGAAACCGTGCTGGATCTGATCGAAGATGCCAGCGAGGGACTTCTGGATGTGATACGGAGGCACCAGGCTTGAGCCCTTCACCGGAGCTTGATGAAAACGTCAGCCTGGCGACCATGAACAGCCTGGCGGTGCAGGCCAGCGCCCGCTGGTTCGCTGAAGCCAGATCCGGCGAGGAACTCAAATCCCTGCTGGACGTGGCTGCCCGGAGAAATCTGGCCACGCTGATTCTCGGCGGCGGCAGTAACCTGGTGTTCGCTGGTGATTTTGACGGCCTGGTGTTGCGCATGTCGATTGCCGGCCGTCACTGGGAACAGGTAGAGGACGATTCCGCTGTCCTGGTGCTGGGGGCCGGCGAGAACTGGCATGAGTCGGTGCTGTATGCCGCATCCGCAGGCTACTGTGGCATTGAAAACCTGGCATTGATACCCGGTACGGCTGGCGCGGCGCCAGTGCAGAACATCGGTGCCTACGGTGTGGAGCTGAAAGACACCCTGGTCAGTGTTACCGCCCTTGATCGGGACACCGGTGAGTGGGTGGTGCTGGCCAATGAGGAATGCGAATTCGGCTACCGGGATAGCCTGTTCAAACATCGCCCCGGGCGCTATGTCATCACTGAGCTGCGTCTCAGGCTCTCCCGCTCCAGGACACTTTCCCTGGAGTATGCCGATCTGGCCAATTATTTTGACGACGAGGATGCTTCAACCCTGACTCCGCTCGACGTGGCCGAGGCGGTGATGGCGGTCAGGCGTCGCAAACTGCCCGATCCCGAGCAAATCCCCAATGCCGGCAGTTTTTTCAAAAACCCGGTGGTGGAGATGAGTGTCTGGGAAGCGTTAAAGGCGGCGTATCCGGACATTCCTGGCTACCCGGGTAACGGCAGCGCAAAACTGGCGGCGGCCTGGCTCATTGATCAATGTGGGTGGAAAGGATTCCGTAATGGTCGGGTCGGGGTCCATAACCGCCAGGCACTGGTGCTGATCAACCATTCCGGGGGGTGCGGATCGGATGTACTCGCGCTGGCGGACCGTATCCGACAGGATGTCCTGGCGCGGTTTGGCGTAACGCTGGAAATGGAGCCCGGCGTCATTCCGCCGGAGTTCGCACTGGGGCGATGACCCCAGTGCGGCTGCCTGACATCTGTGTCAGAGCCCGCTGCGTGGCGAAGCACTGATCAGGAATGGCAGGGCCTCGTCCAGGGCGACGTCCTGTTTGTCGGCATCGCGACGCCCCTTGTACTCCAGCGTGCCCGCCTCAAGGCCGCGGTCAGAGACCACGAAGCGGTGGGGGATGCCAATCAGTTCCATATCAGCGAACTTGACGCCCGGGCGCTCTTTGCGGTCATCCAACAGAACATCAAACCCGGCCTGGCGGAGCTGGTCATACAGTTTTTCCCCGGCTTCCGCGACGGTCGGCGATTTATGGGCATTCAGCGTGACCACGGCGACCTCAAAGGGCGCGATCGACTCGGGCCAGATAATACCCCTGTCGTCGTGGTTTTGCTCGATGGAAGCGGCCACAATCCTGGAAACTCCGATACCATAGCAGCCCATCTCCACAATCACGTGCTTGCCGTTTTCATCCAGTACCGTGGCGTTCATGGCTGTGCTGTATTTGTTGCCCAGCTTGAAAATATGACCCACTTCGATGCCGCGACGGATTTCCAGGGTGCCTTTGCCATCCGGACTTGCATCGCCTTCCACCACGTTCCTGAGGTCTTCGACACGGGAGAGTTCCGCGTCGCGGCCCCAGTTCACGCCGGTCAGATGGAAATCTTCCTTGTTAGCGCCGCAGACAAAATCCGCCAGGTGCGCGGCACTGCGGTCAACGATGACCGGCAATGGCAACTTGACCGGCCCGATGGAGCCGGGCTTGCAGCCAACCGCTTTCTCGATTTCCTCATCGGTGGCCATGGTCAGGGGCGCGGCAATGCCGGCCAGGTTCTCCGCCTTGATCTCGTTCAGCGTGTGATCGCCACGGAGGATCAGCGCGACGGGGCCGGACTCGCCGTTCTCGTCTTCCTCGCCTTTGACCAGCAGGGTTTTCACGGTGCGGCTGGCGTCGACGTCAAGGAATTGCGCAAGCATGTCGATCGTACGCTGGCCCGGCGTTGACACTTCTTTCAGCTCTTCCGACGGGGCAGGGCGATCACCGGCGGGTGCGACAGCTTCGGCTTTCTCGATGTTCGCGGCGTAATCACTGTCGGTGCTGAAGACAATGTCGTCTTCGCCCGACGATGCCAGCACGTGAAACTCGTGGGAGGCACTGCCGCCAATGGCGCCGGAGTCCGCCTGTACCGGACGGTAGTCCAGGCCGAGGCGATCAAAAATGGCGCAATAGGTGCGGTGCATGACCTGATAGGTTTCGTTCAGGGATTCGGCATTCAGATGGAAGGAATAGGCATCTTTCATGATGAACTCCCGGGCCCGCATCACGCCGAAGCGCGGACGACGCTCATCCCGGAACTTGGTCTGGATCTGATAGAAGTTGGACGGCAGTTCCTTATAGCTTTTCAGCTCGTTCCGGATCAGGTCGGTAATGACCTCCTCATGGGTCGGACCATAGCAAAAGTCTCGCCCGTGGCGATCATTCATCCGCAGCAGCTCGCCGCCGTACTGCTCCCAGCGGCCTGACTCCTGCCACAACTCCGCCGGTTGCACAGCTGGCATTAACACTTCCTGGGCACCACTCTTGTCCATTTCCTCCCGCACGATACGCTCAACCTTGCGCAGAGTACGCAGGCCCATCGGCAGCCAGGTATAGAGGCCCGAGGCAAGTTTGCGGATCATACCGGCCCGGAGCATCAACTGGTGGCTGATAACTTCGGCGTCCGCGGGTGTTTCTTTCAGGGTAGCAATCAGGAAACGGCTTGCTCGCATTGTGTCTTCCGTATGAGGTTGTGAAGGTTCTTAGACTAATGGACAGGCCAGATATGGCACGTCTGGACCTTTATTTGTCGTAAAGTGGTGGTTATTGTACGGAGCCTGTCACACAAGGTACAGATCGAGTGGCCATATGACTGCAGACAACACAGCCGTATCCGTTAGTGTCACCCCGCGCCGGAAACCGGTCCAGGCCCGGAGTCGTGAGCGCGTTAATACCATCCTTGAGCACGCCGCCGCGATTTTCCATGAGGTGGGTGTGGACAGCACCAGCATGTCGGCCATCGCACGGCAATCCGGTATGTCGCTGGCCTCCCTGTATCGTTATTTTCCCAACAAGGCCGCGATCGTAAAGGCGATTGCCGAGCGTCATGTCGAGAAAATGGAAACCGCGCTGCGAGAACGGTTGGGGGAAATGACCCTGGTAGACGCAGTGGATGTGCTGATCGATCTTTTCTACGAATTCTACCGGACAGAACCGGCATACTCGGCTATCTGGAGTGGGGTGGAATCCATGCCGGAACTGCGTGAGCTGGATCTGAGGGAGCTGTACAGCAATGCCAGGGATCTGGACGCCCGGCTGCAGGAGGAATATCCACACCTGCCGGAGGAGCGACGGTGGACCGCCAGCCTGATGATGCCCAGATCCGCTGGCACTCTGTTGCGGCTTGCCGCCACACTGCCCGAGGACCAGGCGCGGGCCCTGGTGGCTGAGCTGAAATGCATGGCGAGCGCGTATTTACGGGAGCTGGTTCGCTGAATAGCCCCTGACCGGTTCAGGACAGATAGCCCAGCGGGAGCGCTGTGTTGTCGATCACCCGGCGCAGCACGAAACTGGAGTGAACACCGCTGACCCCCTGAATACGGGTGATGCGGTTGAGAAGGAAGTGGTGATAGTGGTCCATATCGGGCACCACGACTTTCAGCATATAGTCGGCATCCTGGCCGGTAATCAGATAGCATTCCTGAACTTCCGGGTACTCCGCCACCTGCTCTTCAAAAGCCGCGAATCGCTCAGGGGTATGGCGATCCATGCCAATCAGGATGATGGCGGTCAGCGACAGCCCCAGTTTCTTGTGATCCAGAACAGTCACCTTACGCACAATGATGCCGGCGTCTTCCATGGCCCTCACCCGCCGCAAACAGGGGGAGGGTGACAGCCCCACCTTGTCCGCAAGTTCCTGGTTGGTGAGGGAGCCGTCCTGCTGCAGTTGTTCCAGGATTCTGCGATCGGTTTTGTCGATTTTAACGAGAGATTCGGTTGATCTGGGCATAATATTGCGTCATATCTGTTTATAAGGGCAGAAACGATTAAAATAGTAGATCAGATGTGAAAAATAGCAATCATTTGTCCCGGATTTCCAGATAGTCTGTACACCATACATAGATTGTCCCCAGAACAGCGCAAGGAATAGACGTCATGGCATTTGATCATCGCAAGTATGTTGCTTTCACGCCGGTTGCCAAGAAAGACCGTCGCTGGCCGGATCGTGTGATTGAAAAAGCACCCACCTGGTGTGCGGTGGATCTTCGTGATGGCAATCAGGCTCTGGTTAAGCCCATGTCGGTTGCCCAGAAGCAGCGTCTGTTCGATTTGTTGGTGAAGCTGGGCTTCAAGGAAATTGAAATCGGCTTCCCGGCCGCCAGTCAGCCGGATTTTGATTTTTGTCGCAAGTTGATTGAAGAGGATCGCATCCCGTCGGATGTGAAGATTCAGGTATTGACCCAGGCCCGCCCGGAGCTCATTGAGCGCACTTACGAGGCGTTGCAGGGCGCGAAGCAGGCGATTGTTCACGTCTACAACTCCACATCCACGGTACAGCGTGAACAGGTGTTCGGTCTTGACCGTGACGGCATTCGGGATATCGCGGTAAATGGCGCCCGTGTGGTGAAGGAAATTGCCGCACGCCATCCGGAAACCGACTGGACCTTCCAGTACTCGCCGGAAAGCTTCACGGGCACCGAGCTGGACTTTGCCGCCGAAGTGGTTGATGCCGTCAATGATGTATGGCGTCCGGATCAGGGCCAGCCGGTGATTATCAACCTGCCCGCTACGGTGGAAATGGCAACACCCAACGTGTTTGCCGACCAGATCGAGTGGATTTGTGATCGGGTCCGTTACCGCGAGCACATCAGCATCAGCGTCCACACCCACAATGACCGTGGCTGCGGGGTAGCGGCCGCCGAACTGGCGGTCATGGCCGGTGCTGACCGGGTGGAAGGCACCCTGATGGGGAACGGTGAGCGTACCGGTAATATGGACCTGGTGACCATGGCCATGAACCTGTATTCCCAGGGCATTGATCCGACACTGGATCTGTCCGGCATGGCCGAGATCACCGAGGTTGTTGAGGCCTGTACCGAGATTTCGACCCATCCGCGCCATCCCTATGCGGGTGAGCTGGTCTTTACGGCGTTTTCCGGCAGTCATCAGGATGCCATCCGCAAGTGTCTCTCCAAACGCAAGGATGGCGATGTCTGGAACGTTGCCTACCTGCCCATTGATCCCCGGGATCTTGGCCGCCGCTACGAAGAAGTGGTTCGTATCAACAGCCAGTCCGGTAAAGGTGGTGTGGCCTACGTGTTGGAGCGTGATTACAAAATCAGCCTGCCACGCTGGTTGCAGATTGAATTCAGCAAAGTGGTGCAGGGTGAGGCCGAGGTCAATGGCGGTGAAATTGACTCCGTGACCATTCACCGCCTGTTTGAAGAGCGATACCTGAAGGTGCATCAGGCCTGGGCTTTGACCTCTTACGACCTGCACCGCGACGAAGACGGTGTGATGGCTGTCGTCAACATGGGGGAGGGCAGTCACCCGGTTCGGCTGGAAGGTCGTGGCCTCGGTGCCGTGGAAGCGGTGTCAGCGGCCCTGGAGGAGCGGTACGGCGTGAACATCGCCGTTGAGGCATACGATGAATTTGCCCTGGGCGAAGGGACCAATGCCAATGCGCTGGCCTGCATCCGGTTGACTGCCAACGGCGCCCATTGCAGTGCGGCGGCACTGGCGGAGGATACCACTTCGGCCACCCTTCAGGCGCTGTTCTCGGCGGTGGCCCAGGTTGTCGATGCCCCGACTGATACCGCGGCGGCAGAGGCGGTGGAGTCCGCCGGGGCCTGACTTAAACCCCTGGCTCCCAATAGAAAAAGCCGGCATGCGCCGGCTTTTTTTACGCCTGGTTATTGCCATTGCCCGTGAGGGGCAAAGGGCGGGTCCGCAACCTCAGACCGGGGTTACGTTTTCCGCCTGGGGACCTTTCGGGCCCTGTGTCACGGTGAACTGTACCTGCTGACCTTCGGTCAGGGTACGGAAACCGCTGGCATTGATTGCACTGTAGTGAACGAACACGTCACTGCCACCGTCCTGAGCGATGAAGCCAAAGCCCTTGGACTCGTTGAACCACTTAACGTGGCCGGTTTTTGTATCAGACATTGATCTTTCCTGTATTCCTGAAATTTTGCCCTCACGGGACCTTCGGTTTTTTTGGATGAAACCGGTGCTGAGAAATCCGAGCGTACTGAGGAAAGGACAACGAAGAGCACTGCGGCAGGACGTTGGAGCGCATTCACCAAATACCGCTGTATTTTCACAGCAATTTCAGTATAGACCGACTTTCGGGGTCGTCAACGCTTTTTGATCACTTTTCTGAAGGTTTTTAAGGCAGCAAAAACAACGGCTTGTCATGCAATCGTCACCGAATGCCCCGGCCGGAAACCGACCAGGGTATTCGTTGCGGGCAGGATTTCGGTCAGCCGCGGAAATGCTGGCTGATTTCTTCAAGAATGGCCGGATCGTCAATGGTGCTGGGCACGGAGTATTTTTCCCCGTCCGCAATTTGTCGGATCACCCGCCGGAGTATCTTGCCGGACCGGGTTTTGGGAAGGCGTTCAACGACCAGCGCCCGGCGGAAGCAGGCAATGGCGCCGATCTTCTCACGCACCATTTCCACCAGTTCCTCTTCCAGTTCATCGTGGTCAATGGTAGCGCCATCCTTGACCAGAACCAGGCCGACGGGAACCTGCCCTTTCATTTCGTCCTGGGCGCCGACCACGCAGCATTCGGCAACGGCGGGGTGAGAAGCGACCACCTCCTCCATTTCCCCGGTCGACAGTCGGTGGCCTGCAACGTTAATGACATCATCAGTCCGTCCCATGACAAACACATAGCCGTCGTCGTCGACGAAGCCGCCGTCCCCGGAGCTGTAAAAACCCTTGATCGGCTCAAGGTAGGTTTTACGGAAGCGGGCGTCGTCCCCCCAGACAGTCATCATGCAGCCTGGGGGCAGCGGTAGCTTGATGGCAATCTGCCCCTGTTCTTCTGCAGGAACCTGATTGCCCTCCATATCCACCACCTGGACATTGAAGCCGGGGGAGGGAACCGTGGCGGAGCCGGGCTTGGTGGCCATCATTTCGATGCCTACGGGATTGCAACAAATAGCCCAGCCGGTTTCGGTCTGCCACCAATGGTCCAACACTGGCAAGCCGGTCTGTTCCCGCAGCCATTCGTACGTCGCCGGGTCCAGGCGCTCGCCAGCCAGGAACAGCCGTTTCAGAGAGCTGATGTCGTATCGCGAGAGTTGGTCTGCTTCCGGGTCTTCCTTGCGTACAGCGCGGAAGGCGGTTGGCGCGGTAAACAGCATGTTCACCTTGTGATCCTGGACCACACGCCAGAAAGCCCCCGCATCCGGTGTCTTGACCGGTTTTCCCTCGTAAAGAATGGTGGTGCAGCCGGCAAACAGTGGCCCGTAGACAATGTAACTGTGGCCGACCACCCAGCCTACGTCCGATGCGGCCCAGTAAACATCGCCGGGTTTGGCGTCGTACACCAGCTTCATGCTGTAGCGCAGTGCCACGGCGTGTCCGCCATTGTCTCTCACCACCCCCTTGGGTTTGCCGGTTGTGCCGGAGGTATAAAGAATGTAAAGCGGGTCCGTGGACCTGACGGCAACGGGGGAGACCGCCTGGGCGCTGGCCATCAGATCGTTCCAGTCGTAATCCCGTCCCGCCTCGAGGGAGGCTTTTGCCTGGGGGCGCTGATACAGGATGCAGAATTCCGGTTTGTGGCTGGCCTGGTTGATGGCCTTGTCCACCAGCGGTTTGTATTCGATAACTCTGGAGATTTCGATGCCGCAGGAGGCTGTAATGATCGCCTTGGGGTGGGCGTCGTCGATGCGAACGGCCAGTTCGTGGGCGGCAAATCCGCCAAACACCACGGAGTGAATGGCGCCGATACGTGCGCAGCCGAGCATGGCGATAACCGCCTCCGGAATCATCGGCATGTAGATGATAACCCGGTCGCCCTTAACGATTCCGCGGTCTTTCAGGGCCCCGGCAAACCTGGCAACTTCGTCGGTGAGTTCCTGGTAGGTGTAGGATTTCCGGGTGTTGGTGACGGGCGAGTCGTAAATGAGCGCGGTCTGATCTCCGCGGCCGGCACGGATGTTGGCATCCAGGGCAACATCGCTGGTGTTGAGTTCGCCATCGGGAAACCACTCGCCATGACCATTGTCGGTTGCCTGCCAGATGGTGTTGGGTGACTTGAACCAGTCGATGTTTGCGGCCTGTTCTCGCCAGAACTCGTCAGGCTTGTCGATCGAGCGCCTGAATTCAGAGTTATAGTCCATTCCATCTACCTCATGATCCTGTTGTTGTTTTTGGATACTAACCACAACTGTAGGCGCTTTGAGGGGAAGGACTACTAGACCATAGGCTTAGTCAGCCGGTTCATTGGGCGGATGAACTCCGGTCACGGTTGCGGTGAGGTCGCCTTTGGCCAGGCGGGTGGTGATGGATTCGCCTTTAGCGACCTCGCTGGCATCCCGGATAATGGCGCCGTCGCGCTCACGGCGGGTAATGGCATAGCCGCGCCCCAGCGTTGCCAGCGGGCTGACCACGTGCAGGGTCTGGCTGGTGTGGCTCAGCTTGTCGTGATGACGATCGAGGCGCTGGCGGATGGCGTCGTGGAGCTTGTCCCGCATCCGCTCCAGGCGGTCCCGGCCATGGTCCAGGTGACGACTCGGGGATTGCATCAGTAGCCGCTGCTTCAGATGATTCATTCGCAGCTCCTGCTGCCCGAGTATCCCTGTCATCGCCTTGCCCAGTCGCATGTCCAGTTCGTCCATGCGCTGGGCTTTATCCATCAGCTCCCGCCGGGGGTCGCGAAGCCGGGCGGTCAGATGCGTCATCTGGGTGTCCAGGCGTTGCAGTGACCGCCGGATGGCGTTGGCGAGACGGGCCTGTGTCTCATCCACCCGCCGGCTCCATTCCCGTTGGTCCGGCGAGATTTTCTCCGCCGCGGCGGAGGGCGTGGGCGCCCTGAGATCCGCCACGAAATCCGCAATGGTGACGTCGACCTCATGGCCGACCGCGCTGACCGTCGGGATGCTGCAGTCCGCGATAGCCCGGGCAACGGATTCTTCATTGAAGCACCACAGGTCCTCAAGCGACCCGCCGCCGCGACCGATGACCAGCACATCGGCCACGCCATGGGCCTGGGCCTGTTGGATGGCGCGGACAATATCGGCGGTGGCCGCCTTTCCCTGAACGGCTGTGGGGTAGAGCGTGACAGGGATAGCCGGGCATCGCCGCGCCAGAACCGTCAGAATGTCATGAATGGCCGCGCCGGTAGGCGAGGTGACAACGCCAATGTGACGCGGGACTGCAGGTATGGGTTTCTTGCGGGCGGCATCAAACAGCCCTTCCAGTTGCAGCTTTCTCTTCAGTTCCTCGAAGGCCTGCTGGAGCGCGCCGAGGCCGGCTGGCTCCAGGTGTTCGACGATGATCTGGAAGTCGCCCCGGTTTTCGTACAGGGTCACCTTGCCGCGGATTCGTATCTGGTCGCCTTCTTTCGGTAACTCGCGGATACGCTGGTTGGAGCCCCTGAACATGGCGCAGCGGACCTGGCATTTGCGGTCTTTCAGGGAAAAATACCAGTGCCCGGACGACGGGCGTGAAAATCCCGACAATTCGCCTTCCACCCAGACCTGCATAAAGCTGGTTTCCAACAGGTGTTTGGCCTGGTGATTCAGTTCGCTGACACTCAATGCCCGGGGACGGGAATCCTGAAAGGGGCTGTTCAATGTGTGACTCCCTGCTTCAATATACGCAATAGCCGAAAAGTGAAGGGCAAAAATAGCGGAATTTCAAAAAGATGCAATCGAAGGTTCAAACTGCGCTGGTTTACTGTCCACCCACGCCCATTTATAATAGTCCGATTAAGGTTTTTGCTTTGTCGCGCCATGCCGGGCGCGGCAGGTGAATTCCCAACTTAGCATGTTCAAAAGGCGGATCCCAATGCTGCGAATTGCCGAAGAAGCCCTCACATTTGACGATGTTCTGCTGATCCCAGGATTTTCGGAAGTTCTTCCCCACGAGGTCAGCCTGAAGACCCAGCTGACCAAAGGCATTACCCTGAATGTTCCATTGGTGTCGTCAGCAATGGATACGGTGACCGAGGCCGAGCTGGCCATCGCCATGGCTCAGGAAGGCGGCATCGGCATCATGCACAAAAACATGACCGTCGAGCAACAGGCGGCCGCCGTTCGTAAGGTCAAGAAATTTGAAAGTGGTGTGGTGAAAGACCCCATCACCGTGGCTCCGGGAACCACCGTACGTGAGTTGGTGGATATCACCACGGCCAATAACATTTCCGGTCTGCCGGTGGTTGACGGTCGTGACCTGGTCGGCATTGTGACCGGTCGGGATATCCGGTTTGAGAGCCGCATGGACACGCCGGTGTCAGATATCATGACGCCGAAGGACAAGCTGGTGACCGTCAAGGAAGGGGCAAGCCTTGATGACGTCAAGGAATTGTTGCATCGCCATCGTATTGAGAAAGTACTGGTGGTGAATGAGGACTTCCAGCTCAAGGGTCTGATTACCGTCAAGGACATCCAGAAAGCCAAGGATTACCCGTTGGCCTGCAAGGACGAGCAGGGGCGTCTGCGTGTCGGGGCTGCCGTGAGTACTGGTGGTGATACCGAGGCACGTATCACGGCGCTGGCGGAAGCGGGCGTGGATGTGATTGTGGTTGATACAGCCCACGGTCACTCCAAGGGCGTGATTGATCGCGTGCGCTGGGTCAAGGAGAAGTTCCCCGAGGTTCAGGTTGTCGGTGGTAACATCGCCACCGCCGACGCGGCCATTGCCCTGGCGGATGCTGGCGCGGATGCCGTGAAGGTGGGTATTGGCCCCGGTTCCATCTGCACCACGCGTATTGTTGCCGGCATCGGCGTTCCGCAGATTTCCGCGGTTTCCAACGTTGCCGCTGCATTGAAAGATCGCGGTGTACCACTGATCGCCGATGGCGGTGTGCGTTTCTCCGGTGACATTGCCAAGGCGATTGCTGCTGGCGCTCACAGCGTCATGATCGGCAGCCTGCTTGCGGGTACCGATGAGGCTCCGGGTGAGGTTGAACTGTTCCAGGGGCGCAGCTACAAGGCGTACCGGGGCATGGGCTCTATTGGCGCCATGGGGCAGGGGTCCAGTGACCGTTATTTCCAGGATGCCACCAAGGGTATTGAAAAACTGGTACCGGAAGGCATTGAGGGCCGGGTTGCCTGCAAGGGGCCAATGCGCAACATCGTGCATCAGTTGATGGGTGGATTGCGGGCTTCCATGGGCTACACCGGCAGCGCCACCATGGAAGAGATGCGTACCCGGCCACAGTTTGTACGTATCACCAACGCGGGTATGCGTGAGAGCCACGTCCATGACGTGACCATCACCAAGGAAGCACCCAATTACCGTGTCGGCTAATCATGCCGTTCCGGGCGCGGCTCAGGGGCTGAGCCGCGCTTATTATTTCTGATCCGAGGACTCCATGGCCCAGAACATCCACGACCACCGCATTCTGATTCTCGATTTTGGTTCCCAGTACACCCAGCTCATCGCGCGTCGCGTGCGGGAAATCGGGGTTTACTGTGAAATCAAGGCGTTCGACATCACCGACGACGAGCTTGAAGCGTTTAATCCCAAAGGCATCATCCTTGCCGGCGGTCCTGAATCTGTCACCCAGCTTGGTGGTCCCCGTGCTCCGGATGGCCTGTTTGACCGTGGTATCCCGATTCTTGGTATCTGCTATGGCATGCAGACCATGGCCGAGCAGCTTGGTGGCCGTGTCGCCAGCTCCGAGAAACGTGAATTCGGGTACTCACAGGTCAAGGTTCGGGCCGCCGGGCCGCTGTTGCAGGATATTACCGATCACCTGACTGCCACCGGTGAGTCCCTGCTGGACGTGTGGATGAGTCACGGTGACAAAGTTGTGGTCATGCCGGACGGCTTTGAACTGCTGGCCTCCACCGAGAGCGCTCCGATATCCGCGATGCAGGACCTGAGCCGCAACCTGTACGGCGTTCAGTTCCACCCGGAGGTCACTCACACACTCCAGGGCAAGCGCATCCTTGAGCATTTCGTGCTGAACATTTCCGGCTGTGAGGCGCTGTGGACCCCCGCCAAGATTGTTGATGACGCCGTACAGCAGATCCGTGATCAGGTCGGCAACGACAAGGTATTGCTCGGCCTCTCCGGGGGCGTGGACTCGTCCGTAACCGCCGCGCTGCTGCATAAGGCCATCGGTGAGCAGCTGACCTGCGTGTTCGTGGACAACGGCCTGCTGCGCCTGAATGAAGGCGATCAGGTCATGGACATGTTCGCCAGCAATATGGGCGTGAAAGTGATCCGTGTGGACGCAGAGGAACTGTTCCTGTCCAAGCTCAAGGGCGAGGCGGACCCGGAGAAGAAGCGCAAGATTATCGGCAACACCTTTATTGATGTGTTCGACGAAGAAGCCACCAGTATCCGCGATGTGAACTGGCTGGCCCAGGGCACCATCTATCCGGACGTCATTGAGTCCGCGGCATCCAAGACCGGTAAAGCCCATGTCATCAAGTCTCACCACAATGTGGGCGGCCTGCCGGAGACCATGAAGCTGAAACTGGTGGAGCCACTGCGTGAGCTGTTCAAGGACGAGGTTCGCCGCATCGGGCTGGAGTTGGGGCTGCCATACGATATGGTCTATCGCCACCCGTTCCCCGGACCGGGGCTGGGTGTTCGCATCCTGGGTGAAGTGAAGAAAGAATACGCGGATATCCTCCGCCGTGCCGATGCCATCTTCCTGGAGGAACTGCATCGTGCCGACTTTTATCACAAAACCAGTCAGGCATTTGCGGTGTTCCTGCCAGTGAAGTCAGTAGGTGTGGTTGGGGACGCGCGCCGTTACGAGTATGTGATTGCCCTGCGTGCCGTAGAAACCATCGATTTCATGACGGCTCGCTGGGCCCACTTGCCCTATGACTTACTGGAAACGGTATCCAACCGGATTATCAATGAGATTACCGGCGTGTCCCGGGTGACCTATGATGTATCGTCCAAGCCGCCGGCTACCATTGAGTGGGAGTGACCGGTACTGGTTGGTAATGTCAGGCACCGGCTAGCTTTCAAGGCGGGCTACGGAAGCACTCCCTGGACGGCATTCCGAAATACTCCCTCCAGGTCCTTGGCGCCAACGGGCCGCGGATTACCGCTGGCCGAAGGGTCCGCCGCGGCCAGGCGGCTAACGTCCACAGCATGGTCGAGGGGGACATCCAGCTCCGCCAGGGTATGGGGAATGCCCAGTTCGCGCCGAAATGCCAGTACCCATTGCAATACTGACCCGAAGGTCGTCTCAGCCAAACCGATCACCTGGGCGATCGGTTTCAAGCGGTCTTCAATGCATTCGCGGTTATGCACCATGACATAGGGCAGGACAACGGCGTTGGTCAGGCCGTGGTGGGTGTGGTACATCGCCCCGACGGCATGGGAAATCGCATGCACGCCACCCAGTCCTTTCTGGAAAGCAATCGCCCCCATGCTCGCCGCGGCCAGCATCTCGGTACGTGCCTTCAGGTCACTACCATCGCGGTAGGCCGTCGGCAGCGCCCTGGCCACCAGGCGCATACCTTCCAGGGCAATGCCATCGCAAATCGGGTGAAAACCCGGTGCACAATAAGCCTCGAAGCTATGTATAAACGCATCCAGTCCGGTCGCGGCGGTGACCGGGGCTGGCAGCCCAGTGGTCAACTCGGGGTCGAGGATGACCGTCACCGGCAGCATCCCGGGATGGAAAACGATGACCTTGCGCTGTTCGGCTTCGTTTGAAATCACCGCGGCCCGGCCCACTTCGGACCCGGTTCCGGCGGTTGTCGGGATGGCGATGACCGGCGCGATGCCCTCCGGGTCGGCGCGTTTCCAGTAATCGCCGATGTCCTCGAAATCCCAGATCGGGCGGGTCTGGCCAGACATAAAGGCAATGGCCTTGCCCACGTCCAGGCCGCTTCCGCCGCCCAGGGCGACCACGCTGTCATGACCGCCCGCCCGATAGGCGGTCACACCGGCCTCGACCATGCGCCCGGTGGGGTTACCCTCCACGTCGGAAAAAACGGCAGTGTTCAGGCCAGCGGCCGTCATGGTCGCCAACGTTCCGGTCACCATGGTCAGATTGGCCAGGCCACGGTCGGTGACCAGCAAGGGAGCCTTGAAGCCCAGTTCGCTGCACAGTGAAGGCAGCTCCTGCAGGCGGCCGGGGCCGACCAGCATGCGATTGGGCAGGCCCCAGTTTGCGGTTAAGGATTGTTCCCGGGTCATAGTTCAGCCACCTAATCTCAAATGAAAACTCTTGGGTTGGGTCAGGGCGTCGTAGCCCAGTTCCGATAAAGAGGCACCGTGGCCGCTGTGTTTCACGCCGGTCCAGGCCAAGGCGGGGTCAAGCACATCACAGCGGTTCATAAACAGGGTGCCGGTTTGCACCTGGCGGCCCAGGCGTTCGGCGGCCTCCAGGTCCCGTGTCCAGATCGAGGCGGAGAGTCCGAACTCGCTGTCATTCATCAGCCGGATGGCTTCTTCGTCCGAGGCAACGGCCATCACGCCCACCACGGGGCCAAAACTTTCCTCCGTCATCACCCGCATGCCATGGTCCACGCCGGTCAGGATTTGTGGTGCCATATAGGCGGTACCCGGCTTGTCCTGGGTAAAGCGTTTGGGGTCGATCACGGCGGTGGCTCCGTTTTGCGCCGCTTCGGCGATCTGGGCGCGTACAAAGTCGGCGGCCTGGGCCTTCACCATCGGCCCTAAGGTAGTGGCCCGGTCCAGTGGGTTACCCAAGGTCAGCTTCAGCGCCTCGGCCGCCAGGGCTTCGACAAAGGGTTGGTAAACGTCCCGATGCACATAGATACGCTCCACTGAGCAACAGGACTGGCCGCTGTTGAAGAAGGCACCGTCCGCCAGGTTAACTGCGGCGTCGGTCAAGTCCGCGTCCGCCCGGACGTAGGCCGGGTCCTTGCCACCCAGCTCCAGGGCGGTGCCGGCGAACTGGCCACTCTGTGCCACCGCTTGCTGGATGTTCCGGCCGCCGCGCACTGAACCGGTAAAACTGACAAGACGAATGGCGGGTTCCCGCAGCAAGGCGGCGGTGGTGCCGTGGCTGAGGTGCACCGCCTGGAAGACCCCCTCGGGCAAGCCTGACAGGCGTAACACCCGCTCCAGGCGTTCGGCGCAGAGCAACGTCTGTTGCGCGTGTTTCAACAACACGGCGTTGCCGGCGGCCAGTGCCGGCCAAACGGAGTTGACCGCTGTCATGTAGGGGAAATTCCAGGGGGCGATGGTCAGTACCACGCCAACCGGGTCGCGCTGGATGTAGCGTTTGAATTCGGCCTTCCCAGGTATCTCAATCGGGGCCAGCGCGCGGGGCGCAATCTCCAGCATATAACGGGCGCGCTCGGCGAACCCCCTGGCTTCCCCGGGGCCTTGGGCAATGGGGCGGCCCATTTGCCAGGCCAGTTCTTCCGATAGCTCGTCCTGTTGTTCCATCAACGCATCCACGGCGTCGCCGAGGATGCGCAGGCGTTCTTCCAGGGTGCTGTCCTGCCAGGCTCGCTGGGCTTCGGTGGCCCGCTCTACGGCCTGCCGGGCCTGGGGCTGGCTTAAATAGGGCCGTTCGGCATAGAGGGTGCCATCCACCGGGCTGATGATGCGTGCGATATCCGACATAAGCCTCTCCACTCCATCAGATGATTTCCCCTAAATAATTTCAAAGTAACGCTGCATTTCCCAGTCGGTGATGGCCTTGCGGAATTCCCGCTCCTCCCATTCACGGGTCGCCGCGTAATGGTCAACGAACGCATCGCCGAAGTAATCCCGCGCGACCTCGGAATGTCGCAGGCGGGACGCGGCCTCCATCAACGTGGCGGGCAATTGGCGTTCGGGGGTGAAGGCGATGTCATAGGCGTTGCCCTCGATGGGACTATCCGGCTCGATGTGGTTTTCAATGCCCCACAGCCCCGAGGCCAGGCTGGCGGCCAATGCGATGTAGGGGTTGATGTCCGCTGCCGAGATGCGATATTCCACCCGCTGGGACTTGGGCAACCCGGGGATGGCACGCAGGGCGCAGGTGCGGTTTTCAATCCCCCAACTGGCGGCCGTGGGCGCCCAGGCACCCGGAACCAGGCGGGTATAACTGTTGACTGTGCAGGCGATCATCGCCAGGAACTCCGGCATCAAGGCCTGCTGCCCACCGATGAAATGGCGCATGGTCTCGGACAGGTGATGGGGCGTGTCGCTCTCGTCATAAAAGGCCGAACTGCCATCGGACTTCTGCAGTGACAAATGGATGTGGCCACTCTGGCCGGGATAGTCCGGGGACCATTTCGCCATGAAGGTGGCCATCATCCCATGGCGCTCGGCATAGACCTTGGTGAAGGTCTTGAACAGGGCGGCCTTGTCGGCGGCCCGCAGGGCTTCGTCCACGTCCAGGGCGGCCTCGAGCACGCCTGGGCCGGTTTCGGTGTGGAATCCCTCCATCGCCATGTCCAGGTCCTGGCAGTAGGTCATGAAGTCGTTGTAGAACTCGCCCATCACCGAGTTGCGCAGGACGGAGTAGCCGAAGAAGCCCGGCGTGATGGTCTTCAACTCACGATAATTCTTCTCCCGCACCGACTGGGGTGTCTCCTGGAACATGAAGAACTCGAATTCGCAGCCAGCGAAGACCTTAAAGCCTAGTGAGTCCGCCCTTTTCAGTACCCGGCGCAGCAGGCCGCGGGGGCAGATCGACTCGGTCCGCCCGGTGAACTCGCACAGGAAAAACAGGATATTGCCTTCGGAAGGGATCTCTCGGCAACTTTCCGGAACTATGCGGGCCCAGGCATCCGGATAGGCGGTGTGCCAGCCGGTGAACTCAACATTGTCATAGAGCTGGTCGTTGCTGTCCCAGCCGAATACCACATCACAGAACCCAAACCCGTGTTCCAGCGCCGAAAGAAACTTGTCGCGGCTCATGTACTTGCCGCGCAATACGCCGTCTATGTCAAAGGCCCCGACCTTGACCTGGGTGGCATGGCGGTCTTCGACGATGGCCTTGGCGTCCTGAAGGGTTTTCACATCTCCGGGCTGCATCTGGTTTCTCCCATAGGAGGATTGGGCACGCCCGGCGCTTTTGAGGGTGCGGGTGGGCGTCATTTTTATTGTTGGGACTGCACCTTTCAGCTTAGCCATACCGCAAGACTCTGCCACAATATTCAGTAATCGCTATAGCAGGTACTGATCTGGTCCACCCTGGATCCCGTAATTCATGCTTGCAGCAACCGCAAAACCCGTAGCGGCCTTCGCCATCGAGAAACACGTCTACATGGTGTTTCCCAACGAACTGAACGCCCACCAGACGGTGTTTGGCGGCATGATCATGGCCAACTACATCGCCAGTTATGACAAGACGAAACAAGCAAGGTAGAATCCATGTTTTACGCTACGCCGGAATCCATGAAATCACGAGGGTTGGTCAATTATTGAGCCAAATAACTTCCTTTTGGCACAATAAGTTGCGATGCAACCCATTGTCCATCTCCACTATTAGTTAGTGGGTATTCACGGATTATTTAATATCAAATGGGAAACCGGGTATTTCGCCAGGAATGAGCGTTGACTTAGGTATTGACGAGTGTTGGATGGCGCGCGCTCTGGCCTTGGCCGAACAGGCCGCTGCCCGGGGCGAGGTGCCGGTTGGCGCCGTCGTTGTTCTTGATGGGCGGGAAATTGGTGCCGGATTCAACGCGCCGATCAGTGGTTGTGACCCCACGGCCCATGCCGAGATTCAGGCTCTGAGGGACGCAGCGAGACGGGTTGGTAACTACCGTTTATCCGGCGCAACGCTGTATGTCACGCTTGAGCCTTGTACTATGTGTGTAGGGGCGATTGTCCACAGTCGCATCAGCCGGTTAGTCTACGGAGCCGCTGAACCCAAGGCGGGCGCCGTGGAATCGGCGCGCAACACGCTGGAAGACGAACACTTCAACTGGCAGGTAGAAGCCAGTGGTGGCGTGCTTGCCGAGCGTTGCGGTGAAGTGATCAGCCAGTTTTTCAGTCGCCGGCGTGCGGAGATCCGTCGCCAGCGCCAGCAACAAAAACAGGATTCAGGGAAGGAGCAGGGCAAGCCATGAAAGTACTGGTGACCGGCGGAGCCGGCTATATTGGCAGTCATGTTGTCCGTCAGCTTGGCGCGGCAGGTCATGACATAGTGGTTTTCGATAATCTCTCCACTGGCTACCGCTGGGCAGTGACCTGCGGTCAACTGGTGGTGGGAGACCTGGCAGACGAAGCGGCCATTGCCGATGTGTTTGCGCAGCACCGGTTTGATGCCGTCCTGCATTTCGCCGCCAACATTGTGGTTCCTGAATCGGTTGAGAACCCTCTCAAGTATTACAGCAACAACACCCGCAATACGCTGAACCTGCTGCGGGCTGTTGAGCAGCAACGCGTCCCCTACATGGTGTTTTCCTCCACCGCTGCCGTCTATGGCATGCCGGAACAGACCGTGCTGACCGAGGACCTGCCGCTGGCGCCGATCAACCCATACGGCGCGTCAAAGATGATGAGCGAACGCATGATCATGGATCTGGCAGCATCCTGTTCGCTGAATTACGTCATACTCCGTTACTTCAATGTGGCTGGCGCCAACCCTGACGGATTGCTGGGGCAGGCGACACCGGAGGCCACGCACCTGATCAAGGTTGCCAGCGAATGTGTGACGGGAAAGCGCGAGGGCATGAGCGTATTTGGCACGGATTACGATACCCGTGACGGCACCTGCATCCGTGATTACATCCATGTGGAGGATCTGGCCAAGGCCCATGTGATGGCCCTGGACTACATGGCGGATGGCGGAGAATCGCGGGTACTGAATTGTGGGTACGGGCGCGGGTTTACCGTGCGGGAAGTGATCGATGTGGTCAAGCGTCAGTCCGGCGCGGATTTCCCGGTACAGGAAACCGGCCGCCGGGCAGGGGATCCTGCCGCCCTGATGGCGGACAATACGCGCATTCGGGAGGTTCTGGGCTGGCAGCCGGATTACGATGACCTGGAAACCATCGTGGGCACCGCTCTGGCCTGGGAAAAAATCTGGCAAGACCGGCAGATCGCCTGACCCAACTCAATTTACAACCTTACAATTATCAGGATTGACGGATGAAGATCACCATTTTTGGTACCGGATACGTGGGGCTGGTGACAGGTGCCTGCCTGGCGGACGTAGGACACGATGTGCTGTGCATGGATGTGGATCGCGGCAAGATCGAAAAGCTGGAAAATGGCCAGATTCCGATATACGAGCCGGGTCTGGACAACATCGTCAGGCATACAGTTGACGCTGGCCGGCTGTCGTTCACCACGGATACTGCGAAGGCAGTAAAGCACGGCGTGCTCCAGTTCATCGCTGTTGGTACGCCGCCGGATGAAGACGGCTCCGCGGACCTGCAATACGTGACAGCGGTTGCCCGCTCCATCGGTGAGCACATGGATGATTACAAGGTGGTCGTCGACAAGTCCACCGTGCCAGTGGGTACCGGCGACAAGGTCAGGGCAGCGGTGCGTGCCGAGCTTGATCGCCGCGGGCTGGAACTGGAATTTGACGTGGTTTCCAACCCGGAATTCCTCAAGGAAGGGGCCGCCATCAATGACTTCATGAAGCCTGACCGTATTGTGGTCGGCACCGACAGCGACAAGGCCGCTGACCTGCTGAGGGAGGTTTATTATCCCTTCAATCGCAGTCACGACCGGATGATCTTTATGGATATCCGCTCAGCGGAACTGACCAAATACGCAGCCAACTCGATGCTTGCCACCAAGATCAGCTTCATGAACGAGATGTCCAACCTCGCCGAGCGTCTGGGCGCGGATATTGAAGCGGTGCGCCGTGGCATTGGTTCGGACCCGCGTATCGGCTATCACTTTATCTACCCGGGTTGTGGTTACGGCGGCTCCTGCTTCCCGAAAGATGTCCAGGCCCTGGCCCGGACAGCACGGGACTGTGACTATGATGCGCGCCTGCTCAATGCGGTGGAAGCGGTGAACTCTGCTCAGAAGCATGTGCTGTTCGACAAAATCAGCCATTACTTTAACGGTGACCTTCAGGGCAAGGTTGTGGCGCTGTGGGGGCTGGCGTTCAAGCCCAATACCGACGATATGCGCGAAGCGTCAGCACGCACCCTGATGGAAGATCTGTGGAAGTCTGGCGCCAAGGTGCAGGCCTTTGATCCGGAAGCCATGGAGGAAACACAACGCCTTTATGGAGACCAGGCCGGGCTCACCCTGTGCGGAACCAAGGAGCAGGCCCTGAAAGGTGCTGACGTTCTGGCTATCTGCACCGAGTGGAAGGAATTCCGTTCGCCGGATTTCGCAGCCATAGCCGACGCGCTGAGGGAGCCGGTGGTGTTTGACGGTCGAAACCTTTACGAGCCAGAGATGCTGAACCGCAATGGCCTCATTTATTACGCCATCGGTCGTGGCCGTAACCAGTTCCAGTTTGACTGATATGCCGGCAACCAGCGACTTTCAGCTCCACCAGCGCCTCGCCGCTGACACCGTCAGCCTGGGACGAACCCGGTTGTGCCAGGTGCGGTTGATGAATGACCGCACCTGGCCCTGGGTTATCCTGGTGCCGGCCGTGCCCGGGATCCGCGAAATCTATCAGCTCGAGGTGAACGATCAGCAACGACTGCTGACAGAGTCCTCGGCCCTGAGTAAAGACATGATGACCCTGTTTGGCGGTGACAAGATGAATGTCGCTGCGCTGGGAAATATGGTGCCGCAGTTGCACTTGCACCACATTGTGCGCTTCGAGGGTGATCCGGCATGGCCGGGCCCGGTGTGGGGCAAGCAGGCTCCGGTACCCTATAGCGAGCTCGAACTGGAATCGGTTCGTAAAAAGCTCAACCCCGTTATTTCCTCTCTCGCCTGACCCGAGTGGCGGCCGACCTTTCAGGGGTCGTCACCGGCTTCGACTGTGGCCCGTTCTGCCATGGGCGTCTGACTTATTGGGCCAAAGCCCTCCTCCATGAGCCTATCCAGGAATCTCTGCGAACCAGGGATGCTATATATGCGTGTGAATAATAAGAATGTGACGTAGATCTCAAAAAAACGAATGAAAAAAGAGAGCGTACCTATGGAGAGTCATTCCTTTGCCCAGATGAATCTGCCGCAGGCGTCCCACGAGGAGGTTGTTAACTACCGATACCTTGCTCTTGGGTTGCTATCTGCAAGGGTGTATTCGGAAGACACCGCCGAACTTATCAGTGAATGTGCCGTGCTCGATTTTGATCGCGACGGCGTGGCGTTGATTCTTCCCGAAGAGCAGGTCAGGCCGGATCAGAGAGTACGTCTTTCTCTGGCGCGCAAGCATGTGGCCCGGAATGCCAGGGAAGAGCTTGCCATCAGTTTTGTACCCGGTAACGTTCGCTATGTTAGCGATATTGGCGACGGTGTCAGGGTTGGGATCAAGTTGGAGTACGCTGGCCTCGATGACATTGAAGACACCTTCCGCCACCGGGCCATCGAGATAGAGAATTACCTGGACCGGCACCATGCCGATGCTGAACGCATGGCATCCTCTGCCTACAAGGTTCCGGAGGGGTACCAGGTCGGCGGCAGAATGAAGTACGCCGTTTGAAGGAGACAGAAAAAAGCCCGCCAGGTGGCGGGCTCAAGTCGCCTCGTGGAGGCAACGACTCAACAATAGGATAGGCTCTATCCCAGTTAACTGACGAACGTTGAGTCGTTAGGGTTCCAAAAAAAACGAATTTTTTATCTCAGCTATTCAGGTTCGTGCCCTTCGGGCGTGTTTCGCCAGGGCCTGGGAGCCCATCAGAATCATCCGCAGTTCCGTCTTCAGTTTCAGTTTCAGTTCCTCTCTCTGCTTCGGCGTGGCATCCAGCGCTTCCGCGCCCTGATTGAATACCAGGGTCACCATGGATTCGGCGACGAGCCGGGCGTCCGACAGAGGCTTGTTCTGTTCATCCGCAAAGCGCCGGAGATCGTCTGCCAGTTCCGTAACAAAGTGATCGATTTCCGCCTTGATGGCGGTACGGAAAGGTTTGGAGACGCCAGTGCGTTCCCGCAGCATGAGCCGGAACAGGTTGGCGTTGTTCCCCAGGTACTCCATGAACGTCTCAATGGACGTACTGATGGCACTGCCGTCCCTTGCGATCCGTTTGCGTGCGTGGCGCATGAGCTGGCGCAGCGCCACGCCACCTTCGTCCACCAGTGCCAGCCCCAGTTCGTCCAGTTCAGCAAAGTGGCGGTAGAACGAGGTCGGCGCAATGCCGGCTTCCCGGGCGACTTCCCGCAGGCTGAGGCTGCCAAAGCCGCGATCCGCGCTGAGCTGGGCGAGGGCAGCATCCATCAGGGCGCGGCGCGTTTTAAGTTTTTGTTCGGCTCGGGACGACAATACAAGGGCTCCGATTGCTGAATAGGGCGCTACATTCTATCGGTCTGCGCAGAGGGCGTCACCCACCGTGATTGGAGCCTGATTTTCACGCGCATTGTGTTTATAATGGGCGGCTTTTCCAGTAGGGTCTGTTGACGTTTCGTATTCACCCCCTGTTGCGCCTGAAAAAGCACCAATCTAGGCGCGAGGAATGAGGTTTGGTCATTCCAAATAAGTGACGAGCAACGACGAGTGGCGCTTTTTCAGGCGCAACCCGAAGGGCTGGGGCCATTTTTCCGCCCAGCGTCGTTATCAGTCGCTTATTTGGAATGACCAAACGGCGCTCCTTCTGCCTAGCTGGACGAAAAAATGGCCCCAGCAGGGGGTGAATACGAAACGTCAACAGACCCTAGTGTCCGCCGAATCCATATTTCGCACACATTTATGCACACATTTGAAACAACGGGAACCGGTATGCGCAGTCATTATTGCGGTGGTATCAACGAATCTCACATTGATCAGGAAGTAACACTCTGCGGTTGGGTCCACCGTCGCCGCGACCACGGCGGGGTGATCTTCCTCGACCTGCGGGACCGGGATGGGATATCCCAGGTCGTGGTTGATCCGGATACCCCTGAGAGTTTTGCCCTGGCGGAAAAAGTACGCAGTGAGTTTGTTATCAAGGTCACCGGGCGCGTTCGTCGCCGTCCGTCCGGCACCGAGAACAACAACATGCCGACCGGCCAGGTTGAGTTGCTGGGTAAGGAAGTGAGTATCCTGAACGCCGCTGCCACGCCGCCGTTCCCGCTGGATGAGCACGTTGACGTGGGCGAGGATGTCCGCCTCAAGTACCGCTATGTCGACCTGCGTCGTCCGGAAATGCTGAACCGACTGCGTTTCCGCTCCCGCGTGACCAGCTATATCCGTAACTACCTCGACGGCAACGGCTTCATGGATGTGGAAACCCCGATCCTGACCCGTGCAACGCCGGAAGGTGCGCGGGACTACCTGGTGCCAAGCCGGACCCATGACGGTTCGTTCTTCGCCTTGCCGCAGTCCCCGCAGCTGTTCAAACAGTTGTTGATGGTGTCCGGCGTTGACCGTTATTACCAGATTGCCAAGTGCTTCCGCGATGAAGACCTGCGGGCCGATCGTCAGCCGGAATTTACCCAGGTGGATGTCGAGGCGTCGTTTGTTGATGAAGAAAGCCTGATGTCCCTGAACGAGGGCATGATTCGCTCCCTGTTCAAGGATGTTCTGAGCGTCGAGCTGCCGGCATTCCCGCGTATGCCGTATGCAGAGGCGATGCAGCGTTATGGCAGTGACAAGCCGGATCTGCGGATTCCGCTGGAGCTGCTCGACGTAGGTGACCTGGTTGAAGGCGTGGACTTCAAGGTCTTTGCCGGCCCGGCGAAGGATCCGAAAGGTCGTGTTGCCGCACTGCGTGTGCCTAAGGGCGGTGAACTGACCCGTAAGCAGATTGATGAATACACCAAGTTCGTCGGTATCTATGGAGCCAAGGGTCTGGCCTACATCAAGGTGAACGAATTGGCCAAGGGTGTTGAAGGCCTGCAGTCACCGATCATCAAGTTCCTCGGCGATGACGTGGCCTTGGCGATCATCGAGCGTGTTGGCGCGGAAGACGGCGACATCGTTTTCTTTGGTTCGGATAAAGCCAACGTGGTGAACGAAGCCCTGGGCGCGCTGCGCATCAAGGTAGGCCATGATCTCGATATGCTTACCTCTGAGTGGGCGCCGCTGTGGGTTGTGGATTTCCCGATGTTTGAGGAAACTCCGGACGGCAGCCTGACGGCTATTCACCACCCGTTCACCGCGCCTTCCTGTTCAGCTGAAGAGCTGGCGGCCAACCCGGCAACGGCTCTGTCACGGGCCTACGACATGGTGCTTAACGGCACCGAGCTGGGTGGTGGTTCCATCCGTATCCACAACGAGGATATGCAGGAAGCGGTGTTCCGTATCCTGGGTATCGGTGAGGAAGAAGCCCGCGCCAAGTTCGGCTTCCTGCTGGACGCCCTGAAGTTCGGTTGTCCTCCACACGGTGGCCTGGCCTTTGGTCTGGATCGCCTGGTGATGCTGATGACCGGCGCCTCGTCCATCCGTGACGTAATTGCCTTCCCGAAAACCCAGAGTGCTACCTGTCTGATGACCCAGGCGCCGGGTGAAGTGGACGAAAAACAGTTGCGTGAGCTGCACATCCGCCTGCGCAAGCCAGCGGCCAAGGCAGCTGAAGGCAACAAGGCAGAAGCTAGTAACGAGTAAGCAATACCCTGGTTGGGCTTCCCGGTTGCGAATCGGGAAGCCCGGAAGATTGATGGAGTAGAGTATGGCTGGTCATAGTAAATGGGCCAACATCAAGCATCGCAAGGCGGCTCAGGATGCCAGGCGGGGAAAGATCTTCACCAAAATCATCCGTGAGCTGACCGTCGCTGCCCGTCAGGGTGGCGGCAACCCGGACGACAATCCCCGCTTGCGGGCGGTTATCGACAAGGCGCTCACTGCCAATATGAAGAAAGACACCATCGAGCGCGCGGTAGAGCGCGGCGCCGGTGGTGGCGACGACAACAATTATGAAGAGCTGACCTACGAAGGCTATGGTCCGGGTGGCGTCGCTATTTTCATAGAGGCCATGACTGACAACCGGAATCGCACGGTGGCGGAAATCCGGCACGCCTTCAACAAGATGGGCGGCAATCTCGGAACTGACGGTTCCGTGGCCTACCTTTTCAGCAAGCAGGGCATCATCAGTTACAGTCCCGAGGTGGAAGAGGACAAACTGATGGAGGCGGCCCTGGTGGCAGGCGCGGACGACCTTGCCGAGCAGGACGACGGCTCTTACGAGATTGTCACCACGCCCGAGCAGTTTCTGGATGTCAAACAGTCGCTGGTGGAATCCGGGCTCAAGCCGGACAATGCGGAAGTCACCATGGTGCCTTCCACCCGCGTTGAGCTGGATCGCGACGGGGCTGAAACCATCCTGAAGCTGATCGAGATGCTGGAAGATCTGGATGATGTCCAGAACGTCTATTCCAACGCCGATATTCCCGGCGAGGTGATGGATTCCCTGTAGCCAACCAAGGAATGTGATGTGGCCATTATTCTGGGCGTAGATCCGGGGTCCCGAATTACCGGGTACGGTATTATCCGGGCGCAGGGGCGCCACATTGAGTACATCGACAGCGGCTGTATCCGGGTGGGTGAGAAGCCCATGGCGGAGCGCTTGCAGACAATTTTCCACAGTCTTGCCACGTTGATCGGAGAGTACCGTCCGGAGGAATTCGCCATTGAGCAGGTGTTCATGGCTCGTAACCCGGACTCCGCCCTCAAGCTGGGGCAGGCCCGTGGCGCTGCCATTGTCAGTGCCGCCAACAGCGGGCTGCCAGTACACGAGTATTCTGCCCGCCAGGTCAAGCAGGCGGTGGTGGGCAAGGGCGGTGCTGACAAGTCCCAGGTTCAGCATATGGTCCAGGCGCTTTTATCCCTTTCCCGCACCCCCCAGGCGGACGCCGCCGATGCCCTTGCGATTGCCTTGTGCCATGCCCACATGAGCCAGAGCATCACGCGCCTGGCTGCCGGCGGCAAAGTGCGTAGCGGGCGGGTAAGGCAACAATAACCGGCGCGTGCGCGCCCGAGGAGACTTCCGTTGATAGGCCGAATTCGAGGCACACTGGTAGAAAAATCCCCCGGCCAGGCACTGGTTGAGTGCTCAGGCCTGGGGTACGAAGTGGATATTCCCTACACCACCTTCTTCCACCTCCCGGACGCGGGCGCGGAAGTCACCCTGCACACCCATTTTGCAGTCCGGGAGGATGCCCAGAGCCTGTTCGGCTTTGCGTCCCGTCTTGACCGGGATGTGTTCCGGTTACTGATCAAGGTCAATGGCGTGGGGCCCAGGCTGGCGGTGGGTATTCTGTCGGGGCTGGATGCGCACCAGTTTATTCGTTGTGTCGAAGCGCGGGACGCCAACGCGCTGGTGAAGTTGCCGGGGGTAGGAAAAAAGACCGCCGAACGCCTGCTTATTGAAATGACGGATCGGATAGGGCAACTTGAAGGGCAGTTCACGCCTATGTCGTCCGAAACGACAGGTGGTGGTGCGAGTAATGCGACAGCGCCAACGTCCACACACGACCCCAGGGACGAAGCCGAAGCCGCCCTGATAGCCCTTGGTTACAAGCCCCAGGAGGCAGCCAAGGCCATCAACAAGGTCAAAGAGGAGGGCATGGCCAGTCAGGACCTGATCCGACTGGCCTTGCGTAATATGATTCCGGCGGGATGAACCCGTCGTAATTTGTGGTCTGTCTGGCGCCAAATCTGTATAGAGCGTAACGTGACAGCCACTGAGCCGTTTGTACAATTGGGTCTCCAGTATTCACCTGATCCCGACGTGAATGTACAGGCATGAAGTTGAGTCCCTTTGTTCGGGTAACGCCATGATTGAGTCAGATCGTCTGATTACTGCCCAGGCCGGGCAATACGAAGAAGTGCAGGATCGAGCGATCCGGCCAACGCTGCTGTCCGAGTATGTGGGGCAGCCTGCGGTGCGGGAACAGATGGATATCTTTATATCGGCTGCCCGTGGTCGTGAGGAAGCGCTGGACCACGTCCTGATTTTTGGTCCGCCCGGGTTGGGCAAGACGACGCTGGCGAACATCATTGCCAACGAAATGGGCGTGTCGATCAAAACCACCTCGGGACCGGTGCTGGAGAAGGCCGGCGATCTTGCCGCCATGCTGACGAACCTGGAAGAGGGCGATGTTCTCTTTATTGATGAGATTCATCGACTCAGTGCGGCGGTGGAAGAGGTGCTGTATCCGGCGATGGAAGATTACCAGCTGGATATCATGATCGGCGAAGGTCCGGCAGCGCGATCCATCAAACTGGATTTGCCGCCCTTCACGCTGGTCGGCGCCACCACCCGCGCGGGTCTGCTGACTTCACCGCTGCGGGATCGGTTTGGCATTGTTCAGCGTCTGGAGTTCTATAACACTCAGGACCTGACGAGCATTATTCTGCGCTCGGCCCGTTTGTCCTCTGTCGATATCGACGAAGGCGGAGCGTTTGAGATCGCGCGGCGGTCACGGGGTACGCCGCGGATCGCCAACCGGCTGTTGCGCCGGGTTCGCGATTTTGCCGAGGTGAAAGCTGATGGTCGTATCAGCAATACCATCGCAGACCAGGCACTGAACATGCTGAAGGTGGATGATCAGGGCTTCGACCATATGGACCGCCGTCTGCTGTTGGCCATGATTGAGAAATTTGACGGTGGTCCGGTTGGTGTCGAAAGCCTGGCCGCAGCGATCAGTGAGGAGCGCGGCACCATTGAAGACGTTCTTGAGCCGTTCCTGATTCAGCAGGGATTCATAGTTCGGACACCGAGGGGGCGTATGGTGACCTCCAGCGCCTACCAGCATTTCGGTGTGGCGCCGGCGCGTCCGGGAAAGGAGGATCTCTTTGACTGAAGCGCAAAGTGCCGCGCAGTTCCGGCTGCCAGTCAGGGTTTATATCGAGGATACCGATGCCGGTGGCATCGTGTTCCATGCCAAGTACCTGCATTATATGGAACGTGCCCGCACAGAGTGGGTGCGGACCTGCGGAGTTGGTCTGCGTGCGGGTCTGGCGGATAACATCAGTTATGTGGTCCAGCGGTTGAATATCCATTACGCGGTGCCGGCAAAGCTCGATGATCAATTGCTGGTGACAGCGGAGCCCATCGGTTTTGGCCGGGTATGGATGGACTTCCGACAGCGGGTGCTGAAGGCGGGGGACGAAACCCTGCTCGCTTCCGCTGACGTGAGGGTTGCCTGTGTGGCCCTGGACAGCGGGCGGCCGAGACGGCTGCCGGACAATATGCGTGAACTGTTGGAAAACGTTCATGAAAACCAACTGTTAACCGGAACAAGCCAGGAGTAGAAGGTGGAGTCAGAAATTTCTGTTTGGTATCTCGTCGCCAACGCGGGGGTGCTGGTTCAACTGGTCATGCTGTTGCTGGCTCTGGCTTCCGTGGTGTCCTGGGCGCTGATTTTCCAGCGTTTCCAGGTGTTCCGCAAAGCCCGGCGGGCACAGCTCGAGTTTGAGGAACGGTTCTGGTCCGGTATGGATCTGGGCCAGCTTTACCGGGAAGTGAACAGTGATCCCACGCCCTTTTCAGGGATGGAGTCGCTGTTTCGTTCCGGTTTCAAGGAGTTCTCCCGCCTGCGCCAGCAGAGCCGTGACGCCGACGCTGTCATGGATGGTACCCAGCGCGCCATGCGTGTTGCGTTCTCCCGTGAACAGGAGCGGCTGGAACTGTCCTTGCCTTTCCTGGCGACCGTTGGTTCGACGAGTCCTTACATCGGCCTCTTCGGTACCGTCTGGGGCATCATGAACTCGTTCCGTGGCCTGGCCCAGGTCCAGCAGGCCACGCTGGCCACGGTAGCGCCGGGGATTTCCGAGGCATTGATCGCGACCGCCATGGGTCTGTTTGCGGCGATTCCGGCCGTCATTGCCTATAACCGTTTCTCCGCCATGTCCGATGCTCTGCTGAAGAACTACGAAACCTTTGCGGACGAGTTCTCCAGCATTCTCCATCGTCGCGTGCACAGCAGCGAGCAGTCATCAGCTGCGTGAAATCCATGGGCCAGTGTAAGGCAGTCAGGAGCATACAGGCATGAAAGGCATGGGGATGATGCCGGCGCACCGCCGGAAGCCAATGTCCGAGATCAACGTAGTCCCATACATCGATGTGATGCTGGTTCTGCTGGTGATCTTTATGGTGACCGCACCGATGCTGACCCAGGGCGTCAAGGTGGACTTGCCGGAAACGACCTCAGATCCGATCCAGTCCGACAAGGACGTGGAATCCGTCATTGTGTCTGTGGATTCGAACGGCGCCTACTTCCTGGAAATCGGTGACGAGGATAGTGATCCGATGTCATTGGGTGAGGTGCGGACGCAGGTATCGAAAATACTGTCCGAGCGCACTGCCCGGGAAATCCTGGTGCGCGGCGACGAGCATGTGGAATACGGCACCGTGGTTCGTCTGATGGCGGAACTGCAGGGGGCCGGCGCCACCAGCGTCGGACTTATTACCGAAGCGCCATCCACTGACAACTGAGCATAGAGCGGGCAGGTTTTTTGTGACAGGTCAGGAACGTGATGTAACCAATATCGGGCAGCAACCGTGGAAGTCGCCCGTTGCCTTGTCACTGCTGCTGCATGGGCTGATTGTGGTTGTAGCGTTGGCAGGCTGGACCTGGACTACGCCAAAGGACGAACCGGAGCCCCGGAGCATCGCTGCCCGACTGATCACTCAGCAGGAACCGGAACCCAGCCCGGTCGTTGAGGAGGTGGACGAGCCTGACAGGGATGAGGAGCGCCGCAAGGAGCAGGAAGAACAGAAGCAGCGGGAGGAAGCAGAACGCAAAGCCGCTGAAGAAGAGAGGGCCAGGGAAGAAGCAAGGCGTATAGAGCAGGAGCAGGAACAGGAACGCAAGCGGCAAGAAGAAGCTGCGGCCCGTGAGCGCGAGGAGCAAAAGGCTCGTGAGGAAGAGGCGGCGCGGCAGAAGGCCGAGGCCGAAGCGAAAGAGCGCGAGCGGCAGCGGGCGGAAGAGGAAAAGCGCCGCCAGGAAGAAGCCAGGCGTAAGGCGGAAGAAGAGCGTCGTAAAGCGGAAGAGGAGCGGCGCAAGCGCGAGGAAGCGGAAAAGCGTGAGCGTGAAGAGCAGGCTCGTCGCGAAGCCGAGCAAAAGCGGAAGGAAGCTGAACGGCGCCTGAAAGAGCAGCAACTGGAAGCGCTTGCGGAAGAGGCCAATCGTGAACGCGAAACAGAAGCGAGGCGCCAGCAGGAAGCGGCTGCGGCAAAAGCCCGGGAAGCTCGCATGATGTCGGACAGTGAAAAGTACCAGGCGTTGATTCGTGAGCGATTGAGCCAGGCCTGGTATCCGCCGTCATCCGCAACGGAAGAGATGACGGCCCGGTTGCAGATCACCTTGCTGCCGACCGGTGAACTACAATCTGTGAAGCTGGTCAACAGCAGTGGCAACACGGCGTTCGACAACTCGGCCCTGGGCGCGGTCAAGTCTCTGAGCCGCTATCCGATTCCGGATGACCGGGATACGTTTGAGCGTTATTTCCGCCAGTTTACGATCGAATTCAATCCACGGCGGTTGAAATAAGGACAAATGGAAAAGCTGATGACATACCGGACAAACAATACCCGTACCCGCCTGGCGTTCAGCCTGGTTTGCTCCCTTCTGGTCTGGATGCTTGGCGCGGGCTCCGCTTCTGCGGAGCTGACCATCAGAATCACCGAGGGGGCCGATTCGGCGATTCCCGTGGCGGTGGTGCCATTTGCTGAAAGTGGCGGTATTCCGTCCGGGGACAAGATCAGCAGTATCGTCCAGGACGATCTGAGCATGACCGGGGAGTTCCGCACCTTGTCCCCGGAAAAAATGCTCAGCCTGCCGTCCGAGCGTTCAGAACTCTACTTTCGGGACTGGCGCCTGCTGGGCCAGCGATACGTGCTGGTCGGTCAACTGACCCGCAACGGCGATCGGGTGGAGGCCCGTTACGAGCTCTTTGATGTCAACCGGGAAGAGCGCATTCTGGGTGAGTCCGCCAGTGCCAGCACAGGGAACATGCGCACCCTGGCGCATCACATCAGCGACAAGGTCTATGAGGCGATTACCGGAGTGCCCGGCGCGTTCTCAACCAGGCTGGCGTACGTCACCCTGGATACCGTCAACGGCCAACCCCGCTACCGCCTCCAGGTGAGCGATGTGGATGGCAAGCGGGCCAGGGTGCGGCTCGAGAGCAAGGAACCCATACTGTCTCCGGCCTGGTCTCCGGACGGCAGGAGGTTGGCGTACGTGTCGTTTGAAACCGGGAAGCCCGCGATTTACATCCATGAATTGAGATCCGGTAATCGTACCCGTGTCGCCGATTTCCGTGGCCTTAACTCGGCTCCGGCCTGGTCTGACGATGGTCGTTCCCTGTTGCTGACCCTGTCAAAGGATGGCAACGCCGAAATCTATCGTATGGACATCGAAAGCCAGAACCTGAAGCGGTTGACCAACCACTGGTCCATCGATACCGAAGGTACCTGGGATCACACCGGCGACGGTATTTTCTTTACCTCTGATCGCTCGGGCGGGCCCCAGATCTATCACAAGTCCAGCGAGGGCGCCGAGCCCCGGAGGATTACCTTCGGTAGCCGCTACAATGCCCGCCCGCGGCCGGACAGTCAGGGAGAGTATGTGTATTACGTCCACCAGCGTGATGGCGGGTTTCATATCGCGCGTACGGACTTGAGCAATGGCGAGGAAACGGTTCTGACCCGGACGGCGTCCGATGAATCCCCGTCACTTGCGCCCAACGGCAGAATGCTGATCTATGCCACCAAACATAGTGGCAACAGTGTGCTGACAGTGGTATCGGCGGACGGCGGCGCAGCTTACAGCCTGCCGGCCACCGAAGGTGATGTCAGGGAGCCGGCCTGGTCGCCGGTCATTCGTTAATCCGGAACCACCCGATGGTGGTTCTGCTGTAAAAAAACACCAGATAACTGTAAACCTAAAGGAAGGAAAGATTATGAAATTGTCAGTTCACCAGAAAGCATTTGCGATGGTTCTGTCCCTTGGCCTGGTAGCCGGTTGTAGCTCCACTGGCGACACCATGGGAGAAGATGAGTACGGATCTGACGTATCTGCGGTCGACCAGGATGGCGGCAGCACCGTATACGGCGGTTCCGACGACGGCGGTGTGTCCGCTTCCGATCTGAGCGAGGAAGAGCTCCGCGAGCGTCAAGAGCGCGCTGAACAGGAAGCCATGCGCGATATCACCACCTTCTACTTCGACTTCGATACTGCCGAAATCAAGGCGGAAGCCCGGGAAGTACTGGTCGCCCATGCACGCTACCTGGAGAACAACCCGAACCAGCAGGTGCGCCTGGAAGGTCATTCCGATGAGCGTGGCACCAAAGAGTACAACCTGGCGCTGGGTGAGCGTCGTGCCAACGCGGTTGAGCGTTTCCTGATCGTGAACGGCGCTTCCCGCGGCCAGATGGAAACCGTAAGCTATGGCGAGGAGAAGCCGGCAGTCATGGGTTCCAACGAGAGTGCGTGGGCCCAGAACCGTCGTGTTGAGCTCGTATTCGAGTAACCGTTAGATAGCTATAGGATCTCCCATGAGACGTTTGCTCATGGCGACGGCCGTTCTCCCGCTGGCCTTAGGGTCGGCGGGATGCGCGCTGGCGCAATCTGCGACACCGGTGCTTCAGGACAATGCCTCTGAAGCCCGCAACAAGGCCAGCAACAGCCAGGCGAACGCCGAGCTGTTCTACATGATTCAGCAGCTGCAGGGCGAGGTTCGCCGGCTTCAGGGCGAAGTCGAGGAGCAGCGAAACGTGATTGACCGGCTGAGCCGGCAGTCGCGGGATCGCTACATCGATCTGGACCAGCGAATTCTTGAGCTGTCCGATAAGGTGTCTTCCAGCGGGGCGGCGGTCGGTAACAGTCAGGGTGACAATGCCGGAGCTGCGGAGTCAGCGGAGCCCGAGAAGCCCATGACCAAGGTGTACCGTCAGCCGGAAGCCGACGAGCGCCAGGCCTACGAGCAGATTCAGGACCTGATCCACAAGGAAAAGAACTACGACGAAGCCATCAACCGGATCTACGACTTTGTCGACAAGTACCCGGAAGGTGATTTGTCAGTGAACGCCTATTACTGGCTGGGGGAAGTGTACCTGGTCAAGCCCCAGTTGGAGCAGGCCAAGCAGGCGTTCACCATTGTGGCCACGCGGTACGAGGATCACCGGAAAGCCCCGGATGCTGTCTACAAGCTTGGGGTGACGCTGGATCGCCTGGGTGAAAAAACGGAAGCGAAGAACCGGATGGAATCGGTGGTACGCAACTACCCGGATACCAAGGCGGCCGAACTGGCCCAAAAGTATCTGGATTCTGCGGGCGGCTGATAACCGCCCCCTGAAAGAATGTTGAGAAACCTGAGAAAAGGGGTTGATCAGCGGCAAAAAATCATTACTATATGCGCCTCGTTTGGGTCGTTAGCTCAGTTGGTAGAGCAGTTGGCTTTTAACCAATTGGTCGAAGGTTCGAATCCTTCACGACCCACCAAATCCGGAGCATGGCAACTGGCTGAGTGGTTGCGGTGTTCGATCCTGACGCCGAGGCGAAGAGCGGATCAACAGTTAAGGGTCGTTAGCTCAGTTGGTAGAGCAGTTGGCTTTTAACCAATTGGTCGAAGGTTCGAATCCTTCACGACCCACCAATAAGACCGGCAGTCTTGACTGCTTGTCTGGAAAAAGAGCCTTCGGGCTCTTTTTTTTTGCGCGAACGCTCCCAATGGTATACTCCACAGGTCAACGAAACACAGAGACGCAGTAATGATACGATCTGAAGACCGCATTCTGGTTCAGGAGCATCTGGCGCACCAGGCTGAACCCAAACCGTTGAGTGAGGACGAAAAAGCCGAACTGGAAGCACGTATCCGGCAAACCCTGAAAGATCAGGATGCGGTGCTGGTCGCCCATTATTATACCGACCCCGATATCCAGCGTCTGGCCGAGGAAACCGGCGGGTGTGTCGCCGATTCACTGGAGATGGCGCGTTTCGGCAACCAGCATCCGGCTTCGACCGTGGTGGTTGCCGGGGTTCGTTTCATGGGTGAGACGGCGAAGATCCTGAATCCCGAGAAGCGGGTATTGATGCCCACCCTGGAGGCAACCTGCTCTCTCGATGTGGGCTGCCCGGCGGATGAGTTTGCGGAATACTGTGATCAGCACCCGGATCGCACCGTGGTGGTTTATGCCAACACCTCCGCCGCTGTAAAGGCGAGGGCGGACTGGGTGGTTACCTCCAGCTGTGCCCAGGCCATCGTGGAGTCCCTGGATGCCAGGGGCGAGAAGATCCTGTGGGCGCCGGACAAGCACCTGGGCCACTACGTCCAGAAGACCACCGGCGCCGACATGCTGTTGTGGGACGGCTCCTGCATTGTCCACGAGGAGTTCAAGTTCCGTGGCCTGGAGGATCTGAAGGCGATCTATCCGGATGCGGCCGTGCTGGTGCATCCGGAATCACCGGACGCGGTGGTTGAAATGGCCGATGTGGTTGGCTCAACCTCGCAGTTGATTCACGCGGTGCAGACGCTGCCCAACCAACAGTTCATCGTGGCGACGGATAACGGCATTTTCTACAAGATGCAACAACTGGCGCCCAACAAGACCCTGATTGAAGCGCCTACTGCGGGCAACGGCGCGACCTGTCGCAGCTGCGCCCACTGCCCCTGGATGGCCATGAACGGTCTGGAGAACCTGCTTCACGTGCTGGAGCAGGGGGATCAGGAAGTGCTGGTTGGTGATGATCTGCGGGAGCGGGCCCTGAAGCCACTGCAACGGATGCTGGATTTCACCGCGGGAATGAACCTGAAAGCAGCCGGTAACGCCTGATACGTTATACGTAGCGGGGCTTCAGCTCCGCTGCGCATTCAGCCTGTTGGTGATTTCCGCCAGGCGTTCGGTGACCACCTGTCGCATGGGCGCTCCCGCTGGCAGCTTCTCCTGCGCCTGCCGAAGTTGCCGTTGCGCGGCCTCAAGATCCCCCATCAAGGCGTCGTATTCCGCCCTGGCCCGGTGCACCCCGACAATATTGCGTGCCATACCTTCCGCTTCCGCCAGCCGGTTCCAGAGATGCTCCTGTCTGGGCATGCGTCTCGTTAATTGTCGCAGGTATTCCGAGGCGGCTTCTCCGTTGCCGCTGGCTGTTTCCAGCTCGGCCAGGGTGAAGGTAATCGGGTAGTTACCGGGATTGCGGGACAAGCCCTCAGTCAGCAGGCTTCTGGCTTCATCCAGCCGTTTCTGCTGAATCAGGGCCTCTGCCAGGGTCACGATATAGGTGATTCGCCCCGGGCTGCTGTCCAACAGCTTTTCCAGCACCTGGGCAGCGCTGGCAGGGTCGTCATTGCGCAGGTGCGCCACGGCCATGCCATAGCGGATCGCATCGGTTTTTTCAGTGTCGGGGCGCTCCAGGTAATCCCGGAACGTTTCCACCGCCACCTTTGCAGACCGTGCGTAATGGACCTGTAACCGGGACCGGATCAGGTGGTACTCCTGGGTATCCTCGATATTACGCACCGGGTACTGTTCCGCCCGGTTGCGAGTGTCGGAAACCCTGCTCTGGGTCAGGGGGTGCGTCGACAGATACTCGGGAAGGCGATTACCCTGCAACCGGTTCTGCTTCATCATGGTTTCAAACATCTCCGGCATGCCCCGGGGATCCATGCCGGCGTCCGCGAGGATGTCCATGCCCACGCGATCGGCCTCCTGCTCATGTGCCCTGCTGTACGCAAGCATGTTCTGAACCGACAGGGCCTGGGTGCCGGCAATGGCAGCGATGCCGATGTCCGATTGGGTGACGGCGGACAGGACAATGCCAGCAATCATTCCGGCGATGGTCAGTGGCGCGCTGGTTTCCTGTTGTTCCATGCGGCGGGCAAAATGTCGCTGGCTCAGGTGGGCTAATTCGTGTGCCAGAACCGAGGCGAACTGTTGTTCACTGCTGGCATTGAGCACCAGGCCGCCGTTAATGCCGACGATGCTTCCGGGAACCGCAAAGGCGTTGATGTCCGGGCTGTCGATGATCGCGAGTGTCAGGTCCCGGTTTTTCAGGGGTGCTGAAGGCACCAGGCGGTAAATGACATCGTTGAGGTAGCTGTAAACCAGGGGGTCGGTGATTTGCGGTGCCGAGCGCCGGATAGACACCATCACCTGTCGCCCTATCTCGGATTCCTGTTGCTCCGAGATCAGTCCGCCGCCGGCCCCGCCAATGGAGGGCAGGGAGCTGTCCTGGGCCCGGGCAGCGGTCATCGGCAGAAGAAGCATCAAGACTGCCAGACAGTGAGCCAGCGACGATCGTACCGGTCTGGTGAATGCAAGGAACATGCTCATCAATATGGACTACCCGTTGTTAAACCGCTTGATATGACACCATTTTGCCATTAAAAGTTCTGCTACATTTCATTAATCAGTATTGAGGTGCATTCGCCGTGTCAGGCCGGCATAATGCCGCCTGATTATCGTCAGTTCCGCAAGGTTACCTGTTCTCATGGCCGAACGAATTCTTGATGCATCCGGGCTCCACTGCCCGATGCCATTGTTAAAAACCAAGCTTGAACTCAACAGCATGTTACCGGGAGAAGAGCTGGAGGTGATAGCCACGGATGCAGGTTCTGCCCGCGATATCCCGGCTTTCCTGAAACTCTCCCGACACGAGCTGGTGAGCTCAACCGAAGCGGATGGCTGTTTTCGGTTTGTGATAAAGTGCGGCGGTTGATTTATTGGCACTAACGCCCCCAGCCGTGATTCCACGGAGATGTACATGGTCAGAATTTTACGCGGTCTTGCCCACAAATACTTTTCAGATGAAGAAGCCGTCATTCTTTTTCTGCTGCTTGTTGCGGGCACGGTATTTGTCATCCTTTTTGGCGCGATGCTGGCGCCTGCGATCGCGTCGGTCATCATCGCTTTCATTCTGCAGGGCCTGGTGACCAAGCTGACCCGCATGGGGGTGCCGGAGATTGTCTCGATCCTGGGCGTGTTCATCATATTCCTCGGCATCCTTGTAGGTTTTATCTTTGGCCTGCTGCCATTGCTGTGGACCCAGGTATCGTCACTGGCGGGGGAAGCGCCCAGGATTATCCGCGAAATGCAGTCCTATATGGAGCTGCTGCCCCAGCAGTACCCGACGCTGATCTCCATGGAAGCGGTAAACACCGTGTACCGGCAAATCAGTACCGAAGCCGGGCATCTGACCCAATGGCTGGTGTCTTTCTCCCTGTCCAGTATTCCGGATCTGGTGGCCTTGCTGATTTACATGGTGCTGGTGCCAATCCTGGTGTTCTTCTTCCTCAAGGATCGAAACCTGCTGCTGACCTCCATCTCCCGCCTGTTGCCGCCACAGCGCCCGATGATGCTGAGAATCTGGCGTGAAGTGAACCTGCAGTGTGCCAACTATGTCCGCGGCAAGGCTGTTGAAATCCTGATCGTCGGCGGCGTCACCTACGTCACCTTCAAGGTCCTGGGCATGCCTTACGCGGCGTTGTTGTCATTGCTGGTGGGGCTGAGTGTGGTGATTCCCTATATCGGTGCGGCGGTCGTCACCATTCCGGTGGCGATGATTGCGCTGTTTGCGTTTGGGTGGGGATCCCACTTCATCTGGGTTATGGTGGCCTATGGCATTATTCAGGGCCTGGATGGGAACGTGCTGGTGCCGGTGCTGTTTTCAGAGGTGAACAATCTGCATCCGGTTGCCATTATTGTGGCCGTGCTGTTCTTTGGCGGGATCTGGGGCTTGTGGGGTGTGTTCTTTGCCATCCCACTGGCGACCATGCTCAAGGCCATATTTGCCGCGTGGCCGGTCAAGGACAGTCTGCCAGTGGAGGCAAAGGAAGAGGCCTAGAGACTCTTCACCGCTTCCAGTACTTCATCGGCGTGGCCCTTGACCTTAACACCCCGCCATTCCTGGCGGAGAACCCCGTCCTGGTCGATCAGGAAGGTGCTGCGGTCAATGCCCATGTACTCCTTGCCATAGAGTTTTTTGAGCTTGATGACATCGAAGTGCTGGCAAACCGTTTCATCCTTGTCTGAAATCAGGTGGAACGGGAACTCGTGTTTGGCCCGGAAATTTTCGTGAGCTTTCAGGCCATCACGGGAAACGCCCAGGATAACCGTATCGAGCGTTTCAAAGGCTTCCATGCGGTCGCGAAAGTCCTGGCCCTCGGTGGTACAGCCGGGTGTATTATCCTTGGGGTAGAAATAGATGACGACGTTTTTGCCCTTGAGATCCGATAACCGGATGGTCTGGTTTCCGGTTGCCGGCGCTTCAAAATCGTCAACGGGTTGGTTTAGTGCAACTGCTGGCATGACATCTCCTTTAATTCCCTTGTGTCAGTTTGCGCCCAACATTACCATATCGGTTTTATTCGGACGGAGCTTTTATGATTACGGGTAGCCTTGTCGCACTGGTCACGCCCATGCATCCTAACGGTGACATTCACTGGGAGGATCTGGACAAGCTGGTGGACTTTCATATCGAAAACGGCACAAATGGTATTGTCGCCGTGGGTACCACCGGCGAATCCGCAACGCTGGACCCGGATGAGCATTGCCGGGTTATCGGCCATATCATAAAGCGGGTCGATGGTCGTATTCCCGTGATCGCGGGTACCGGTGGTAACAGCACACGTGAAGCCATCGAACTGACCTCCGAGGCCCACAAGCTCGGTGCGGACGCCTGCCTGTTGGTCGTGCCGTACTATAACAAGCCCACTCAGGAAGGGTTATACCAGCATTTCAAGACCATCGCCGAGGCCGTTCCGGGGATGAGCCAGATGCTCTATAACGTTCCGGGCCGTACCGCGTGCGACATGCTCAATGAGACGGTTGAGCGCCTGGCGGACATTCCCAATATCATCGGCATCAAGGATGCCACGGGTAATATCCCCAGGGGCGCCGAGCTCATCGAGGCTGTGAAGGGCCGTCTTGCCGTTTATTCCGGTGACGACGCAACCGCCGCTGAACTGATGCTGGCCGGGGCCAAGGGCAACGTTTCAGTGACTGCCAACGTTGCACCCAGGGATATGTCCCAGTTGTGTGAGGCCGCCGTTGCCGGTAACCGTGAAGAGACAGAACGCCTCAATGAGTTGCTGATGCCGCTGAATCGCAAGCTGTTCCTGGAGGCTAACCCGATTCCCGTCAAGTGGGCCCTGCGCCGCATGGGGATGATCGGTGAGGGTATTCGTCTGCCGTTGACGCCACTTAGTGAGAAATTCCACAGCGAAGTGGAAGATGCCCTTAAAGCGTCGGGCGTACTCTGAGTTTTCCGTACCACCAAAGAAGCTGGAGTAGCCTGATGGCGTTCCTTTTCAGGACAGAAGTAAAGCGTGTATTGGGGTCGGTTGCGCCAGCGACCGGCCTGCTGTTTGTATTGGCTGCCAGTGGTTGCAGTCTTATGGAAGACCGGTCGGAACGGTACGTCAACGCGAAGGAAGGGGAGCAGCTCCGTCTCCCTGATACCGCAGATGACAGCCGTTTCGGGCAGGTCATGCCCGTTCGCGAGGTCACCACCGCCGATTCCGGCCGCATGTACCGCTCGTCCATTCCCGAGCCGCCGGACATGACGTCTGAAATTCTTGATGAGAACTACGTGGTCGAGGAACTGGATGGCCAGATGTGGCTGTTGATCAACGACGTGCCTGGGCGGGTATGGCCGGCGGTATCGTCCTATATGAACGAGCGGGGCCTGGGTGTGGCCCATGACAGCCCCCAGCTCGGCCTTTTGCAGAGTGAGCTGGTGAATTTCAGCAAGCGCGCAAGAACCTTGCTGGAGCTGGACAGCGATCCGGGCCCGTCGGAAGACATGCTGGTGGTTCAGACCCGTGTCGCGCCGGGGGTTCGTCGCAAGACCACGGAAGTCCAATTGCGGGTCCATGAAGTAGAGAGTAACCCCGACGGGCTGCTGTCCTGGCAAACCGGTGAGGAACCAACGGCAGAAGGTCTGGCCAACAGCAAAAGACTGTTGGAAGACATGGGCGAGTTCCTGCGTGGTCGCGATGAGAGTAAATCCTACTCCAGGGCTGCCCTGGGTATGGTCAGCGAACCGCTGGTGCGCCTGATTTCCGAGAACGAAGAGCCGGTCGCCATCGAGATGGATCTGGACTACGGCCGGGCCTGGTCCGAAGTCAGTCGCGCACTGGATGAGGCAGAGGTGCCGGTTCTGGACCTGAACCGGAGCGAAGGCTGGTTCAACGTGGATTTCCGCAGCGAATCCGAGCGGGAATCCGGATGGTTCGATTGGTTCAGTGATGATGAGGAACCGCAGCACACCTTTGATTTGCGCCTCGAGGAACAAGAGGGCGCCCTGGTGGTGACCGCTGCCCGCGCGTCGGAATACAGCGGCGACGACCGCTCCTCCGAACTGCTCTCAGAACTGTTTGAATACCTTTATTAATGATGAGGTGCCGGTACGCAGCCGGCATTTCCGGAGACCTGAAATGGAAAAACGCGAAGAACTCTACGCGGGCAAAGCCAAATCCGTTTATCGCACGGATGATCCCGAACGGTTTGTCCTGGTATTCCGTGATGACACCTCGGCGTTCGATGGCGAGAAGAAAGAGCAACTGAATCGCAAGGGTATGGTCAATAATCGCTTCAATGCCTTCGTCATGGAAAAGCTGGAAGCGGCGGGTGTGCCGACCCATTTTGAGGGTTTGCTTTCACCCACGGAATCCCTGGTCAAGAAGCTGGATATGATTCCGGTGGAGTGCGTGGTGCGTAATGTCTCCGCCGGCAGCCTGTGCCGTCGTCTGGGCGTGGAAGAGGGGCAGAACCTGAATCCGCCCACCTTCGAATTGTTCCTCAAGGACGACGAATTGCACGATCCGATGGTGAACGAGTCCCTGGCGGTCAGCTTCGGCTGGGCAACCGCGGACGAACTCGCCAAAATGAAAGAACTTACCTATAAAGTGAACGACGTACTCAAGAGCCTGTTTGATGATGCCGGCATGCTGCTGGTGGATTACAAGCTGGAGTTCGGTCGTTCTGGCGGGCAGATCGTGTTGGGTGATGAATTCAGCCCGGACGGCTGCCGCATCTGGGACAAGGAAACCCGCAAGAAGATGGACAAGGACCGTTTCCGCCAGGGATTGGGTGATGTGATTGAAACCTATGAAGAGGTGGGTCGTCGGCTGGGTATCCAGTTCGATTGATCGAAAAGAACCAAACAACAAGCAACGGGTGTTTTATGCGTAAACTGATTCTGGCCATGGGCGGCGCGGCGGTCCTGGCAGCTCCGCTGGCTCATTCAGACATAGTAGGCTTGGGTGCGAACGTAAGCTACTGGGACTCTGATCTGTCCGGGAAAGCGGCCTCCAACGGCGATGTGGTCGACGTGGAAAACGATCTGGACCTGAGCAGTGATTCCAACGTCAATCTGACCGCTTACGTTGAACACCCGGTGCCGTTGCTGCCAAACGTTCGCCTGAACTACACCTCGATTGAGCAGAGCGGTCGTGGCGAGCTGGGGACTGACTTTGACAATATTGTCGTCAACCTGGGCGGTGCCACCGAAGTAGATTCCGACCTCGACCTGGACCAACTGGACCTGACGCTCTACTACGAAGTTCTGGATAACTGGGTCAACCTGGACCTGGGCCTGACCGTTCGTAATCTGGACGGAGAGCTGAGGGTTCAGGAAGTGGGTGGCAATCAAGCGGTCAGCGAGTCTGAAATTGATGCGGTTGTGCCCATGGGTTACCTGGCGGCCCGGTTCGATCTGCCGTTTACCGGTGTGTCTGTCGGCGGTGAAGCCAACCTGATCAGCTTTGATGGCGATTCAGTTTACGATTACAACGCCTATGGCCAGTATGAGATTTCTATGCTGCAGCTGCGCGCCGGCTATCGCGAAATCTCCATCGACTACGAAGATGGTGACGACGAGCTGGACGTCGATCTGGGCGGTCCCTTCGTGAGTGCCGGTCTCCGGTTCTGATCGAACAAGGTGTTTATCGCTGTAAAAAAAGAGCGCCCACTGCGGCGCTCTTTTTTATGCCGCTTCTGTTCGCGTCGGTGTCCGCTTGCGATCGTATTCGGTAAACTGTGGGTTATCGGCCTCAAATGGACTATGGAGAAGCAACCTTGAAAATCCTTGTTACGGGAACCGCCGGTTTCATCGGCTCGCACCTGGCTCACCGCCTGCTTGATCGCGGTGACGAGGTGATCGGAGTGGATAACGTCAATGACTATTATGACGTTAACCTGAAAGAAGCCCGCCTGGCGAGGCTGACCGATAAGCAGGGCTTTACCGAGGTGCGTAAGGATATTGCCGACCGGGAGGCCATGGAAGCGCTGTTCCGCGAGCATAAACCGGAGCGGGTAGTGCATCTGGCGGCCCAGGCCGGTGTTCGCTACTCCCTGGAAAACCCGCACGCCTATGTGGACGCCAACCTGGTTGGCTTCATGAATATCCTGGAAGGCTGCCGGCACAACAACGTGAAGCACCTTGTATACGCCTCCAGCAGCTCTGTATACGGCGCCAACGAAGCCATGCCATTCTCCGTGCATGACAACGTGGACCACCCCCTGAGCCTCTATGCGGCTTCCAAGAAGGCCAATGAGCTGATGGCCCACACTTACAGCCATCTGTACAACATGCCGACCACGGGGCTTCGCTTCTTCACGGTGTACGGCCCGTGGGGCCGGCCGGACATGGCGTTGTTTATTTTTACCAAAAAAATACTGGCCGGCGAACCGATCGACGTGTTCAACCATGGCCATCACAAGCGGGACTTCACCTACATTGATGACATCGTGGAAGGCGTGATCCGCGCCCTGGATCACGTGGCCGAACCCAACGACGACTGGAGAGGCGAGAAGCCGGATCCGGGCACCAGCAAGGGGCCGTACCGCCTCTACAACATCGGCAGCAATAATCCGGTGGAGTTGTCCCGCTTTATTGAGATCATCGAGGAGCGGGTGGGCAAAAAGGCAGAAAAGAATCTGCTGCCGCTGCAGCCGGGGGATGTGCCGGCCACCTACGCCAATGTCGACGACCTGATTGATGATGTGGGGTACAAGCCATCCACCACGGTGGAAGAGGGCATTGCCAACTTCGTGGACTGGTATCGGGATTTCTACAAGGTGTAACGGTAAGCGTCGCTATAAAGGGCCAGCTTATGCTGGCCCTTTTCGTTAAGCCGCAGACACTACATCGTTCAGTTCAGGAGGTAAGCGCAGCAGGCGCTTCTTGCCGGCCAGCGGACAACTGAACTCGAGCTCCGCCGCCACCAGCTGAAGCGGCAGCGTGTCCGCCGTGCCATACAACCGGTCACCAACAATCGGGTGGCCCAACCCGGCGAGGTGTTGCCGGATCTGGTGTTTTCGTCCGGTTTCAATAATCACTTCGACAACGGTACTGGCTTCGGACGTCTCACCTGCCAGGGTGCTGACGTGGCTGATGGCTTCCTTGTCGTCCACCGGTGTGTCGATGGTCAGCGCCTGTGCTTCCAGATGCCCGCACACCCGGGCGTGATACACCTTTCGCAGGGCGCGTCCGGCAAAACATTCCGACAGGGCTGCCGCAGCTTTGCCGTCGTGGGCGATGAGCATCAGTCCTGCCGCATCCGCATCCAGCCGGTGCACCAGAAAACAGGGTTTGCCCAGCTGCACCTCCGCAACCCGCATCAGGCTGCAGTGATCCCCCCACTGGGAACCCTGGGCCAGCAGCCCGTGGGGCTTGAACCACACGCTGTAGTGGCCAAAGTCGGTCAGCAGTTCCGCCGGCGGCGGTTTGCGGGCCAGTACGATGTCATCGTAGAACAGTTGCAGCCGTGTTCCGGCTTTCACCTCCCGCTTCGCCTTGCGCAACCGCACTTGCTTCCCCTTGTGGGTCCAGCGACAGGCGCCTTTGGCCATGGCGTCCTTGATGCGCTGCTTGGACAGCCCGGTCGCTTCGCTGAGGGCATCGACAGCGATCTGGGGCTTTTTCAGGGTAAGGTCTACGATGGTGCGCATAAGGCTATGGGTTCCGGGTGAAGCGGAAGCCGGGATCGGCTGGGTAGGATTATATCACTCAGCGGCGGGGCAGGGGCCGAGGATCGGGCACAAAAAAAGCCAGTTCTCACGAAGCACGCAAGTAACTGACTTTCTTCACAGAGTTGGTAGGACCACCCAGATTCGAACTGGGGACCTCTACCATGTCAAAATTGCGCTTTTATTTGCTTAACCTGATGAAGTTGAAGGACTTAACGGGAAATTTGTCCGTCTTAGACGCACACTTTGCACCCTTTGTAAATCAATGCATTACGTACTGTATATCTAGAATGTTGAGTCGACTCAATGGAGGTGATTCCAAGTGTACTCAATGGAAGGGGGCTGATAAGAAAAATTTGGATTTTTGGGCACCAAGAGGGGCGTTGGCACCAGCGTTAGGTACCAACTTGAGGCTGGGTTTTTTCGTTACATCTTTCCAAGATGTTCTCTGCTTTCCTGATAGCGAGCCAGTGGTTTTGACTTGGCAGCGGAAAGTTTATTTGGTAATCAGCTGATTCCCGCATCACTTTGAGGTCTTTGAGCTTGTGGCTCAATGCGGCTAACTCTTTATCTCCGCTTTCTTTTAGCGCATCGATAATTTTCTGATGAGCACCGCCAATACCATCGGCAGGAATGCCGAGCTCTTGCAGGGTGGTTACACAATGGTGGAAGGCCGCATAGTAGGCTCGACTTATTGCGCTTCTGGTGTGAGCCTCGCAATCACTCTTGTTTTCCGACCATTCCTTCGAAATTTCCAGGAAATACTCAGGAAGCATATTTCATTCGTTCCTCGCTATACGCCCAAACAGAGTATGCGAGGTGCCGTTCAACTCCCTCACTAAATTCATTTTCCGCTAGCAAGTCGGCGATCGATTCTGATAGATCGACCAGATTTTCGATACCTTCGTCTAAGTGGAACACGAAGGCGAAAGTCTGAGGATATGATGCGGAAAAAAACTCGACGGTTACGTCATAAACTAGGTTTTGCTTGTCCGTTAAATGCTCTTTCACTGGAAGTGAAGTTTTTGTCACATACTCAGCTACTTCCTTATCGGAGATGCCGAATTCAGCATACTTCTCTGAGAAAAAATGAGCGGCAGAGTCAAAGTCTGAAGGTTCTGCGTTGAGCTTGTTGAGTTGATCGCAGATTTCGGCCGCAGTCTGGTACAGGCCAACTGAGCACATCATATGACATGCATCATATAAGAACTGCGTATCATCCAGATGATGGACCAACAGAGATTTTATGTACGCAAAGCAATCGCTGATCCGAAACGATTCAAGCATGCAAGTTGCGATATTGAGCTCATAACTCACATCTGGCCAACTGCGAGCAACAGCCTCGTCCAGGTGTTTATCGCAACTTTCGAAATTGCGTAAAAATCCGTCTCGCATACATTCGCCGACGATCCTAAATTCTGAAGGCATGCTATCAACGAGACCTTGGATTCTGCGCTGGTGGAGAGGACCTATATGGGGCCTGTTGCCTTGAAAACTTTTGATCACATCCACTAACGAATTCATTGATTCGGCAGCTTTTGATGCTGGGATCATTCCTTGTCACCCTTTAAAGACGCAAAAAGCCCGCCTGATTGTAGGCGGACTGTTGCGAATGTATTCGTATATGAGTCGTAGGATACACACACGTGCACTATTTCGCCAATTTTGCACGCTCAGTATTTGTATACATTCGTGGCATTTCTCACTTGGACTGAGCGAGATCCAGCCTAGCGTCGACCATCACCCACTGTTTCTCATGCCCTTGGCTGGTATTGCTCAGTCATTTTCTGATCAGCGTGCGCCATGAGCGGCTGAATGTAAGTCTCGTTGTCGAATTCCTGCTTATTGGTGCCCATGGAGTGGTAGTGGCCGGTGATAGGATGCTTGTACTGGTAGTAGGTAACACTGTTCTTCACGCTGCCGTACAGATTTGTAACCAGATCCTTGTTCTTCCTGAGTCGCTTTCTGGGTGCCATCAGTTCGCCTGTAGTACCTTTTATCAACCAGTGGGTTCCCGGTGTTGATTTTGATTTTGTCTGGATCGACAAACCAGAGGCCGCCGATTTTACGTGCTCTTGGAATGTGCCCCTCGTTGGCTCACTAGTAAACCACTCGCATGGAAGGGCCGGGCTCCTCGAAGGTTTCTTCTCTCCATTTTTCCAGTGATTTGAGTTTGGCCATAGTGGTTGTCTCACTACCTTGATCTTTCGCTGGTTTTGTTCATTACGCTCTCCTCTGGCAGCTATACTGTGGATCCGGGTTGCAGGAGGATTGCTGATGTGTGGCCATTTCAACGTGGGTGATGACCCCTCGGTGCAGGGGCTGATGAGGAATCTGAGGACTTTTTTCGGCGGTGTGACGCTGCGTGGGTGAGGATCCCTGCCATTAGATACGAACACCACACTATGTATGGAGAGCGAGTAATCGTGGATCTGGATGAGCCACTGGCTGGTGGCATGGTGCGGGTGTAGGGAGCCGGGGTTCGAGTGTACTTGGTGACTGCACCATACGCCGGCAGACATTCGGTGGTTCCGATGCGGTTTACAGAGTTAGGTAAAGGTACTGTATAAGGAAGGTGTTTCGGGAAAATATCGGGAATCAAAAAAAGCCAGTTCTCACGAAGCACGCAAGTAACTGACTTTCTTCACAGAGTTGGTAGGACCACCCAGATTCGAACTGGGGACCTCTACCATGTCAAGGTAGCGCTCTAACCAACTGAGCTATGGTCCTGTCTCTGCAACGGGGAGGAAATATACTGATTCCGGCGGTGCGGGTCAACCACTTTTATGCGGTCTTTCGGCTTCGCAGCCAACCTTTCAGTGCCTTGCTGATAACGCCCCAGCGATTGACCAACAAAGCAGCAAAAATAAGCCCGCAACCGGCCAGTTGGGACGGGCTCATGGTTTCGGAGAACCAGCCGGCAGCGAACAGCGCGACCCACACCGGTTCCAGTACCAGGATCACCACGCCGTGGCTGTTTGCTGACAGGCTCTGGGCGTAGGTTTGCAGCAGGAAGCGTCCGGCGGTGCCGATCACCGCACTGGCAAACACCCACCAGACAAGGATGGGCGGGAAATCGTTGAGCAACGGCTGCCAGGTCTCGAGCACCAGGGATTCGATCAGTGTCAGCATGCCGACGGTGAGCAGGGCGATGGAGGTCAAAGGGAGCGCCGGTACCCGGTGTTTTTCGATGGATTCGCCACGGCGGTTGATCACCGTTCGCTGATTGGCGGCGCGGGTATTGAGAGTAAAATACAGAGCAAAGATACAGGCCGCCAACACAAAGAACAGCTGCCCGATTTCTGGCCGGAATCCATTCTTCAGGGACAGCAGGGCCAGGCCAGCCACCGAGATCGGGATGGCAATCCAGGTGCTGGTGGGCTGGTCTTCCTTGAAAACGATGCGGGCAATAACCGGGACTATTACAACCCCAAGGCTGGTCAGGAAGGCGCCTTCACCCACATGGGTGCCGTGGAACAGGCCCATGATCCAGCAACTCATTGCGATACCGAAAACCAGCCCCACACCGACACTGCGGCGTATCTGGTCCGCGCTGAGCCGTCGCAGGGAACGACTGGCCAGGATGGCCAACAGCCCGCCCGCCATCAGAAACCGCACCGCCATAAAAAGCAGTGGCGGCATCAACAGTACGGCTTCTTTGGAGAATATCCAGCTGATGGCTGCCAACAGGGTGACAATAACCAGGAACAGATCGGACTTGTGGGCGTCAGACATCGGGGTACCGCTTCACCAGTGATTCATAAAATTGGAGAGCGGAACAATGTATAGTTTGCGAACTAAAAAATAAAGTAGGGGTTTTACTGAGCGAAAGACAGGCTCATCCATGAGTCCATCTCAGGTTCAAAAACTCAGATCAGAAAAACCCGGATTTTTTGTTTGCCTCGAAACCAAAGCGCATTTTCACCTCATCACCGACCAGCGCGGGATCCAGGCCGTAGGTCATGCCCCAGTCGCTGCGGTTAATGGTGGTCTGGGCGCTGATGCCGAGGGTATAGTCCTCATGGCCAATGGGGTATTCATCGGATTTGTTGAGGGTGACGTCCACTTCCACCGGTCGGGTGTTGCCCAGCATGGTAAGGTCGCCGGTGACGGTACCTGTGTTCTCGCCGGTCTTCTCGAAGTCTGTTAACTCGAAAACCACGTCCGGGTATTGGTCGCTGTCCAGGAAATCCGGTTTTCTCAGGTGCTCGTCGCGCTTTTTGTGGTTGGTGAACACACTCTCGCTTTTGAACACCAGCTTGCCGGAACTCAGTTCATTGTTTTCCTCATCGAACTCAAACTCTCCCTCAATGTCACGAAACATGCCGATGACAGGGGCGTAGCCTATGTGCATGACTTCAAAGGACATGGAGAAATGCTCACCGTCCACGACGAAGGTTTCCGGCTCTGCCAGAGCCGGGCTGGCTGCCAGGGTCAAAGCAGCGGCCAACAGGACAGGGTGCAGGACGTTGGTTTTCATGTTCAGTTTCTCCTTTGATAAAGCCAGTACAGATCCGCCAGGAAAGAGTAGCTGAGGAGGATCAGGGCGGTTGCCAGGGTCCAGCTGGCAAATGAGGTGGAGGCAACCGGCAGTACTGCAATCATCAGTGTGACAACCTGCCAGACACAAACGGTTTTACGGCGTAAGCTTTCCGGTAATGGGCGGTTCATAAAAGGCAGGGCAAGGCTTGCCAATACGAATCCATAGCGCATCAGTCCCAGGGCCAGCACCCATACGCCAGCTTTACCCAGCGCCAGCACAGCCACGCACAGCCCGAGGATGAAGACAGCATCCAGCTCCATGTCAAAACGGGCGCCAAAGGCCGTTTGTGAGTCGGTTCGGCGGGCAATAGCACCGTCGACGCCGTCCAGTATCAGCGCCACGAGGCACGCAATGCCATAGAGCCACAGCCCGTTGCCCAGGTGCGCGGCAAATGGCGCGAGGCTGATCAGAACCACCACCAGGCAACCCCGCAGTAGCGTTGCCCGGTTGGCCCAGCCGAAGTCAGTTCTGGCGGGCCAGTAGCCCAATACCAGGCCGGCCATTACGCTGAACAGCAGGATACTGGCGGTGTAGAATACGGGCCCCAGGCCAAGTTTGGCACCGGTGATCAACACGAGTACGGCCGTGATCGCGGCGGCCCACAGAATGTCGGCAACGGGACCCGGGCCGGTGCTTTCTGATGGCAGGGGGGAATCCATGCCGTAACCTCATCGTATTGATTAATGGCTGTCGATGGCAGACTGCCAGCGCGACTCTCTCTAAACTATAGTTGCGGTGAGTGTATTTGGTTCACTATGGAGGCACCATGCCCGATCAGGCTACCGAGGCCTTCTGGATAACTGCGGAAGGCAAAGGCGAAATCCTGGCAAGTAACCTGGGCCAGGCAGGCCAGCCGGGCGCTTTGGAAGGTTCAGAGCCGATACTGGAAATTCAGTCCCTCTACTCCGGCATCAGCCGGGGCACCGAATCCCTTATTTTTTCCGGCCAGGTGCCTGCCGAAGAGTACCAGCGGATGCGCGCCCCGTTTCAGGAGGGCGAATTTCCGTTTCCGGTCAAATACGGCTACTGCAATGTTGGCCGGGTGGTAGCGGGGGATGGCAAAATGATTGGTCAGACCGTGTTCTCACTGTTTCCCCATCAACGTCGGTTTCGTTTGCCTGCCAGTGCCGTGGTGCCGTTACCCGACGGCGTGCCACCGGCCCGGGCGGTGTTGGCGGCCAATATGGAAACCGCTGTTAATGGCCTGTGGGATGCGGCGCCCAGGGTGGGGGATCGGATTGCGGTGGTTGGCCTGGGCGTGGTTGGCATGCTGATCGCCTGGCTGGCGAGCCGCATACCCGGCACACGGGTAACCGCGATTGACATCAATCCCGACCGGGAGCCAGTGGCACGTGCCCTGGGCATACCGTTTGCGATCACTGACGACCGCGATGACCATGACCTCGTCTTCCACACCAGCGGTCATCCGGATGGATTGAACCGGGCGTTGTCACTGGCCGGCATGGAGGCGCGCGTTGTGGAGATGAGCTGGTACGGACGCCGTCAGGCTGCTGTCTCCCTCGGTGGCGCCTTCCATTCGAAACGGCTCACCCTGGTTTCAAGCCAGGTTGGCCAGGTCAGCCCGGGACAGCGTCCCCGCTGGTCTCATCGGGAGCGGCTCTTGCTGGCGTTATCGTTGCTTGATCAGGACGCGCTTGATGTCCTGATCAGCGGGGAAAGCCGCTTTGAGGATCTCCCGATCACCATGTCACGCCTGGCGCAGTCAACCGGCGAGTTGTGCCATCGAATTCGTTATTCCACAGAGGTTTAGTCCGATATGTATAGCCTGACCGTCAGAGATCACATGATGATCGCCCACAGTTTCCGGGGAGAAATCTTCGGGCCAGCACAGAAACTTCACGGCGCGACCTATGTGGTGGATGTGACCTTCGAGCGCCCGGAGCTGGACAGCGATGACCTGATCGTGGACATCGGCCTTGCGTCGGCGACGCTCAAACAGGTAATCGAGGCGTTCAACATGCAAAACCTGGACGATATTGAAGCCTTCCGCGGGCGTAACACCACCACCGAATTCATGGCCCGGCAGGTGTTCGACGCAATGGCAGAGGCCATCAGGAAAGGGCGGCTGGGCAAAACCGGAAATGGTCTGACAGCGATGAAAGTCACTCTCGGTGAGTCCCATATCGCCTGGGCCAGTTACCATGGCGCTCTCCACCATGGCACTCGCTGAGAACGATGAGCCGGTCACCTTCGTAGTCCCGGGGGATCCCGATCAGAATACCGGTGGCTACCGCTATGTCGGGCGACTGGTCGATGCACTGAACCGGTCCGGCCAGCGGGCTAGTGTGTTGGGTGTTGCCGGGCAGTTTCCGCTGCCGGATGACGTCGCACTGGAGGCAATGGACCGTCTGTTGGCGCAACTGCCGGAGCACTCGCTGGTGGTGCTGGATGGGCTGGCCATGGGCGGCATGCCCGAGGTGATTGCACGACACCGGAAGAGACTGGCGCTGATCGCCCTTGTTCACCACCCGCTGGCGGATGAAACCGGACTGGCAGAGCCGCAGCGCGCAGCTTTTCTGAGAAGCGAGACCAAGGCCCTGAGCCATGTCCGGGGCGTGGTGGCGACCAGTGACTACACCGCCAGGCGACTGGCAGACTTTAACGTTGCCGCTGCCCGAATCCGGGTGGCAACGCCGGGTGTGGATGTACCGCCCGATCCGACTCCCAAAGCAAACCCGCAGGACGGCGTAACCCCGGAGGAAGGCATAACTGAGCTACTGTGCGTTGCCCACCTTTCCCCCAGAAAGGCCCAGCTGCATTTGGTGGAAGCGCTGGGGGCGCTTGCCCACTTGCCCTGGCATTGCACGCTGGTCGGTCCCGTGGACCGGGATTCCGACTATGGCCGGAAGGTTGTGGAGTGCATCCGGGAACTGGGGCTCGGCGACAGGATATCCGTTGCCGGTGAGCTTGACGCGGAGGCTGTGGCCCGGGCCTATCAACAGGCGGATTTGTTTGTGTTTCCCTCGCTTTACGAGGGATACGGCATGGCCATTGACGAGGCCCTGGCCGCAGGTGTCCCGGTAGTGACAACCGATGGCGGTGCTCTGAACCGGTTATCCGGGTGTCCGGGCGTTCGCATTTACCCGGCGGGAGACACCCGGGCGCTGGAAGATACCCTGGCAACACTGCTGACCCGACCGGATCGTTTGGCCAAGTTACAACATGAGGCATTAGCCGGGCGGACCCGGTTAAGAACCTGGAGCACCACAGCCACCGATTTCCTTGAGGGGGTTCAGGCTTTGGTGGCGGAAACCCGGGGCCCGACCATGTTTGAGGCAGGCTGGCTCGCGCTCAGGGAGCCGGCGGACCATCAGGCACGGGACCGGAGCCTGACCCGGCAGGCCATCGCGTGGCTTGAGCGTCGTTATCAGGAGTCAGTCAGCAGCCGCGGCGAACACCGCCCGGTGGCCATTGCCGACCTCGGCAGTGGCGCCGGATCGAACGCCTGCTACCTGGTGCCCGCCTTAGGTGTCCCCCAGCACTGGACCCTGCTGGACCAGGATGCGGAATTGATGGCGACCGCCTCGACCCGGATACAGCAGCTGGATATCCCCTTCGCCACGGTCGTTGACCGCCTGACACCTCAAAGTCTGGAATTCCGTATCCCCGCCGATGTTCAGCTGCTCACCGCCTCCGCCCTGATCGATCTGGTGTCTGGCGAATGGCTGGAGACTCTGGCGGATTGCGCCCTGAGTCGGCGTGCGGCGGTTTTCATTGTGCTCAGTTATGCCGGTCACTTTGACCTTGATCCGGGCCATGAGGATGACAACCGGATTCTCACGCTCGTCAATGACCACCAGCACGGTGACAAGGGCGATGGTGCCGCGCTGGGGCCTGATGCCTGCAGAGTGCTGAGCCGCTTGCTGGATGCCCGGGGCTATTCCGTCTCCACCGGAGCCAGTCCCTGGGTTCTGGCGGCCGATCAGGCCGATCTCCAGGACGCCCTGCTGAGGGGCTGGGCGGCTGCCGCGATTGAACAGTCACCCGCAGATGAGCCGGCGATTACCCGCTGGCTGCAGGCCCGTTCAGGGCAAAGCAGCCGGGGCGAACTGGTCATCCGGGTAGACCATCTGGATTTACTGGCGCTGCCGCCTGTGGAGCGCCATGGCTGAACAGAAAAACCTGGTGAGACCTGTTCGGAGATGGATAGCGACCCTGTTGCTGTTGCTCATCCTGGTGACATGGCTGGATGTACCAGACCTGATGGCGGAACTGGGACGCTTGCCGGCGTGGATTCTACTCCCCGCACTGGTACTGACGGTGATGCAGGTGTGTATGTCTGCCTGGCGCTGGGTGTTCACCGCACGCTGTTTACGGTTGGCGTTGCCCTACGGGGTGGCGGTAAAGGAGTACTACCTGGCGACGTTTCTCAACCAGGTCCTGCCGGGCGGTGTGGTGGGCGATGTGAACCGGGCGTGGCGTCACTCACAGGATGCCCACTCCCGGCTGTCATCCATTCACGCGGTGGTTATCGAACGGTTGTCCGGTCAGCTGGTGCTGTTCCTTCTGGCCGGAATGTTTCTCTCGAGGCAATGGGCGGCAGGGGCGCTGACACACGCATCCGTACAACCGCCAGAAGGCTCCGGCTTGCTCGATTTCGGGATTGCAGCCGGACTGATGGCGATCACTACCGCTATTGTCGTTGGGTTGTTCCGGGCGAGGCTGGCTCATTACGGACATCACCTCATGAGGGACTTGCGGTCAGGGCTACTGGGTTGGCCAGCCCTCCCGGTTCAGGTGTTGTCATCGCTTGTTGTGGTGGGAAGTTACCTGGCGGTGTTCCTGGTGCTGGCCTTTGGCGCCGGATATCTGCAGGAGGGCGTATCGGTATGCCTGTTGCTCGCTCTGTGTAGCGGCCTGCTGGTGAGCATGGTGATACCGGTGACCGTGGCCGGCTGGGGTGTCCGGGAGGGCGCAGCTGCTGTGTTGTGGCCCCTGGCCGGGTTGCCGGCGGAGCAGGGGGTTGCCCTGAGCATCGGGTATGGGATTATCGTGTTGCTCTCCAGTCTGCCGGGAGCCTTGTTCATGCTCAGTTCGGCGGCAACTGCTCGCTGAAGTCCAGGTCGAACAGCATATCCGTGCCCAGGTTGATCAACTGCGCCCGCGGCCGCAGGGCGTCATCCAGCAGGTCAATCTCCGGCAGTGAAAACGCCGGCCGGCCGCTGCCAATGATCATCGGGGCGACCATGACGTGGAGGCGGTCCAGTACGCCGGCGTTCAGAAAGGTGGAAACCGTCAGCCCGCCCCCTTCCACAAATACCTTGCGTAACCCGAAATCTGCCAGCACTGCCAGAATATCGTGCGGACTGACCATGACCTTGCTATCGGGATCCCCCAGGCAGGGAACCTCCAGAACACCCTGGCGGGGCGCCAGCCGTTTGCCCGGTTGATAGTGCCCGGCAATCAGCCTCAGGGTCGGGGCGGCCTCATCGGTGAACAGGTGGTGGCTGTCCGGAACGCGGCGATGGCGGTCAATAACGACTCTTACCGGGTTGGCGCCGCTGGCTTTGCGTACAGTCAACCGGGGGTTGTCCGTGCTTGCGGTACCAGCGCCGACAATCACGGCATCGGATACGGCGCGGATGCGGTGAAGGTGGGTAATGCCATCCTCTCCGTTAATAAAACGGGAGGCGCCGGTCACCGTCGCTATCCGCCCATCAAGGCTCTGGCCAAGCTGCCCGACCACCCTGGACGAAGTTATGCCCGTCAACGGTCGGCACAGGGGTAAAAAGGCGATCAGCAGGTTCCTGGCGGCGTCGGTGGCCGGTTGCAGCAGACGCCAGCTGCTGCCGTTCAACTCCAGGGCGGGCTTGCTGTCATCCGGCGACGAAAGCGTCACATTGGTGCGATTCACTGCTTCAAGCACCAGATGCCAGGCGGATTGTGTGTCCAGGGGTTGGGCAGCCATATCGTTTTTATCCGTTGCCGATGAATTCAGTATAGGCAGATTGTGTGTAAAGCTATATGTACGTTACATTTCCAGATTGATTCACTGTTTGGGATTTTTCTTCAGGACTGGAGTTCCGGAAGATCCGGGGCGAATGTGGCCTATAGGGCAGAGGCATTGAGCTATGCGGTACCTGCAAACCTTTAATCGTCGCCTGCGGCAAATCCGTGAAGCCGGGCATTTATCCCGTGAGGATGTGGCGCGGATGTGCGGAGTGGACGAGGCCCGGATCTCCAGTTGGGAAGCGTCGGACGCCAAACAGCGCAGCTACCCCGGGGTCGCGGAACTGTTGGACGTATGCATTCATACGGAAACCCCGCTGGAAAGCCTGGTGGATCTCGACGCCGGTGCCGATAACGGGCAGCTGGAACTGCCTGGCCTGGCGTTCAGCAATAGCGACGATCTGGGGGTGGCGCTGGCCGAGCTCGAAAAGGAACTGAGCCGCGTGCAGCTCTCGGAGGAGGAGCTGGAACTGTTGCGCCGGTTCCGCAAAGCTTCCGGAGAAAACCGGCGCATGATTCTTCAGATCCTGGGCCGGTAGTCCGGCCCCGATACCTTACCCTTACTTGCCGTTCTTGTAGATGTTCTCGTAGACGTAATTGGTGGCGTCCACGAAACCGTCGATGCTGCCGCAGTCGAACCGCCTGCCCTTGAACTTGTACGCCAGAACACAGCCATTTTTTGCCTGCTCAAGCAGTGCGTCGGTAATCTGAACTTCGCCATTCTTGCCCGGGGGCGTGCGCTCGATGATATCGAAAATATCCGGCGTCAGGATGTAGCGACCAATAATCGCCAGGTTGCTGGGAGCATCTTCCGGAGCGGGCTTTTCTACCATGTCGGTGATGCGGTACAGGCCGTCTTTCATGGACTCGCCGGCAATCACGCCGTACTTGTGGGTCTCGTCAGCAGGCACTTCCTCAATAGCGACAATGGAGCAGCGGAACTGGTTGTACAGCTTCACCATCTGGGTCAGCACACCCTCGCCAGCGCCGTCTTCCACGCAGAAATCGTCCGCAAGAACCACCGCAAAGGGGTTGTCACCCACCAGGTTACGACCCGTCAAAATGGCGTGGCCCAGACCTTTCATCTCGTTCTGACGGGTAAACGCAAACGTGTTGTTATCAATCAGATCACGGATGGAGGTCAGCAGGCCTTCCTTGCCCGAGCCGGCTATCTGGTGTTCCAGCTCGTAACTGATATCGAAGTGATCTTCGATGGCACGCTTGCCCCGGCCTGTGACAAAGCCGAATTCATGGATACCGGCCTCGGCGGCTTCTTCCACGCCGTACTGGACCAGGGGCTTGTTAACAATCGGCAGAATCTCCTTGGGCATGGCCTTGGTCGCCGGGAGAAAGCGGGTGCCGTACCCGGCAACGGGGAAGAGGCACTTTCTGATCATAACGTTCGTCCTTATATCGCTTGGGGTCACTGCCTGTCATAAAGGCTGAGTCACGAAGTGTGCCAAGTGTAACCAAGTTATCGGTTTAAATGGAGGTTGCGGTTGCGAAATGTATATTTTGGTAATAGCCGGAACTTGTTCACCCTTGGTGTGGCTTGTTGATTCCTATAGAAAAAACTTTCAATTGACTCTATAACATGCTGTTTTGTTTAAATATTAACTTTGTAAATTTTGGCAACGGCGAATGGATTTGTGGGTTCTGATGCAATACAGTCTGCGGTGACAAATTTTTAAGAATAGCCGGCTCTCCCTTTCACCCGGGGCCAGGCAACCCAGCAGGATCAGAAACCTTGAAATATCCTCTGTTGATCGCACTGATCTGGTGCGTTTTCAGCCAATCCCTCTACGCGCAATCCTCGGGTTCCTGGTTGCGTAATGGATGGAAGCCCTACGCCAATAATTTTGCGGGCGGTGACGGGTCGTTCCGTGAGGAACGCGAGCACTGGTTACGTTCCCAACTGAAATTTTCTGGCAAAACCTCGCTGACCAGTGACGGCCTGGATGGAGCTATCGGTGTGTCGGCTGACAACCTGGTTGGCCGGAGTGATGATGTCAGTTTTAATTATAGGGACTTACAGTCCAGAAAAGACGGCAGTGACTTCAACTCAACGTCATTTCATTACCGCTTTCCAGCCGGGCCCAATGAGCTCAGCCTGAAGACCTCAAGCTCCCGTTACCAGCGTGCGGTAAGCAACGCAGGAAGACGCTATAACGCCAGTGGTGATTCCCGGGCGCTGGGTATCGGAGCAAGTCGCCCCCTGTTCTCCCGGTTTGGTGTGGCGATTGACGGTATTGCACGCCACGCGGGCCGGGACAGCCGGACCTTTGAGGAGGGCAGTCTGGTGTCGGAGTCCAGCTACCAGTTGTCTTCCCTGGGGGTCAAAGCCGACGGACGTCATGAATTGGTGGACGGCATCCACGCAAACACCGGTATTCTTGCTGTCAGCGGTCGTGAGTACACTGCGACGGACTACCGGTTAAGAGACAATGTCGGTGAAGAAGACGAGTTCTATAAAGTCGCCATGTCCGCATCGATTGAGCAGGAGCTCTGGCGCTGGCGCTGGCAGATTCATGGCCGTTACCAGTTTGCTGATGAGGATCTTCCTGTTTCAGAGTATCTCACGGTGGCCGGCCCATCCATGATTGCGGGTTTCAACGGGCAATCTGTCTCGGCTATCCGGGGTGGCTGGCTCCGCATGGACACCGCCAGTCCCTCATGGCCAATGCCCTTTGTGGATGGCGTGCTGTCCAGTGTGAACTTTTCCGTGCTCCATGGCTGGGTTCCCTATACGGAAATGCAGTCAGATCGCCACGGTCGGGCCAGCGCGGGTCAGGTCTCACTCAAACTCAAGGGACGGGCCTTCTCAGCCAATGTCAGCGTTGGCCGCATGATTCGCACCTCCACCGTGGCAGTGACAATGCCGAACAATCCTGACGTCCGCTTCTCGTTAACCATGGGTATCTGACCCTTATTTTCCTGCCTTCTTCCTGTCTTAAAAAGATGTCACTTGAGACAGCACCGGTAGCCGGTGCTACATTAAAAATTCAAGGAATGATGTCGGTCGGGGTAGGGGCTTCATGCGTTCAGGGACAAGATGGCTCATTGGGGTGATATTGCCGGGGGTGTTCTACTCCACCTGGGGGTGGGCTCTTGGCTTCGATGATATTGCCAGCAAGGCCAGAGAAAAGGCTGAAGCCGAGTACCAGCCGCCGCCAGGGGTGCCCGGGTTTCTCACGGATCTGAGCTATCGGGCGTACCAGTCCATTCGCTTCAACCCGGAAGCCAGTCTGTGGCGGGAAGGGCGTTCCCGGTTCCAGGTGATGATGGTGGCACCCGGAAGCTACTACACCCATACCGTAAAGCTTAATGAAGTTGATGCCAGTGGCGTCGAACCCATTCCATTCAATAAATCCGCATTCAGTTTCCCGGACCCGGAGTTGGCAAAGCGGATTCCCGCTGACCTGGGCTATTCGGGCTTTAAGCTGACCTATCCAATGGGCGACGGCAAGGATCAAAATCAGTTTCTGGTTTTTGCGGGTGCCAGTTATTTTCGGGGGGTTGGCGCGGAGAACTATTTCGGTCTGTCTGCCCGGGGCATTGCCATTGATACCGGCCTTCCCTCCGGCGAGGAGGTGCCTTCCTTTGTTGAGTTCTGGATTGAACGGCCAGGCGCAGAGAGCGACCGCATTCGGGTTTACGGGTTGCTGGATGGCCCCAGCGTTGCCGGTGCCTACCGGTTTGATATCCAGCCCGGTCCCACCACCCGGATAGACGTTACTGCTGAGCTGTTTTTCCGAAACCAGGTGGAGCAGCCAGGCCTGGCGCCACTGACCTCCATGTTTTACTACGGTGAGAACACCGTCAGACCAACGGGGGAATGGCGGCCCCAGGTACACGATTCCGATGGCCTGCTAATCCATGATCAGGGCGCCGGAGAATGGTTGTGGCGTCCCCTGATCAACCCTTCGCGTCTCAGGCTCAGTTATCTGCAAGTGAATCGTCTGGGCGGGTTCGGGCTAATGCAGCGGGATACAGCCTTTCACGAGTTTGAGGATGCCGAAGCCCGTTATGACCGGCGACCCAGTGCATGGGTGATGCCGCGTGAGGGCTGGTCTGATGGCGAAGTCGTGCTGGTTGAGATCCCGACAAATTCGGAAAGCAACGACAACATCGTCGCGTTCTGGAAACCGAAGGAGCCGGCACAAAAAGGTGAGCACAGGAAGCTGACCTACAGCTTGCGTTTTGGCGGCAACGAGATCGCCGATCAGGACACCGGGCGCGCGGTGAAAACCTTTGTGGGAGATGGTAATCGCCTCGGCGGCGGCAATGTGGAGAATGCTTACCGGATTATTGTCGATTTTGCCGGCGGGCCTTTGGACAACCTTAAGCCCGATGCCGCCGTGGTCAGCAAGGTCAGTGAGGGAAGTGGCAATGATGACGCAGTGGAAATCATTGAACACTTTGTGGAGTACATTGAGGCAGACGGCAACTGGCGGCTTTCGATGCTGATTCGTCCAGTTGGTAAAGGGGACCGGGTGCTTCGTGGCCAGCTCATGCTTGATAGTGAAGCGCTCACCGAAACCTGGACCTATTCACTGGCTCCGGACTCAGAGCTGGGGCAGGACCGATAATACAGGAGCGTGCTGATGCCCGAAACACAATGTCAGCAGGCGCTGGAGAGGGTGCTGACTTACCTGCGCGACAGCGGGATAGATCTGAACGCAGACACCTGCAGGCAGGTGTTGCGCCTTGTTGATAAGGCCCTGACGGTGGGCGACGGTCCGGATCTGCCCGGACGTTGCATTGACCGGGTTCCGGAGTATTTCAATCTGCCTGCCATGGATATTCCACCTCCCGCCCCCCCGCTGGAGCGTGGTCACATTGGGTATTACCCCCCATGACTGAGGCTATGAACATCACCGCTCAGGAGCGGTCCGCTAGCTGGAGGCGCGTAGCCATCGTGCGGCGCTTTTTCCTGACGCTTTTTGTGGTCGGGCAAACCGTTATTGCCAGTTACTTTCTGCTCTGGATTTTGCCGTATCACGGGGGAACGCTGGTGGAAATTGGCCTGCTGGCTCTGTTTATCCTCCTTTATATGTGGATTGCCGTCGGCTTCTGGACGGCTGTATTCGGTTTTATGCTCAGGCTGGTCGGAGGCGACCGTCACAGCCTTCTCAAGCGTCACCCGGGAAAGGAGCTTGAAAACACGGCGCTGGCAAAAACAGCCATTGTCATGCCCATCTACCATGAACCCGTGCATTGGACCCTCAGTGGTCTGAAAGCGGTGTACCGGGATATTGAGCGGGCAGGGCATCTGGAGCAATTCGAGTTCCATATTCTCTCAGACAGCCGGGACCCCAATGTCTGGCTTGAAGAGCAGGCCCAGTGGCACAGCCTGTGTGAGGAGTTGGGAGCAGAGGGACGTCTGTTTTATCGTCGCCGGCGGGTCAACCTCAACTTCAAGAGCGGTAATGTCGCTGACTTTCTCCGGCGATGGGGCCGCTGTTACCGCTACATGGTGGTGCTGGATGCTGACAGCCTGCTAAGTGCGGGAACCATCGTGAGAATGGTGCAACTGATGGAGCGGGAGCCCAATGTCGGTATATTGCAAACCGCCCCCACCATCATTAACGGAGAATCCCTGTTTGCCCGGGTGCAGCAGTTCTCCAATCGCCTCTATTCCGCTCTGTTTGCAACCGGTCTGGCCGCCATACAGATGGGGGACGCCGTGTTTTGGGGGCACAACGCCATCCTTCGCATTAAGCCATTCATGGCGCATTGCGGCCTACGTAAACTTCGTGGGATCGGTCTGTTCCGCGGGCCGATCATGAGTCATGATTTCGTGGAAGCCGCCTACATGGGCAGGGCGGGCTATGAGGTATGGCTTGAACCCGGGTTTGGTAACAGCTTCGAAGAATCACCACCATCGATTTCCGATGAGCTTTCCAGAGACAAGCGCTGGTCCAAGGGTAATCTCCAGCACCTTTGGATTCTGCTGTTCGGGCGCAAACTCCGCCTGGCTCACCGGATGGCGCTGCTCAATGGCATTATGGCCTACCTGGCTTCTCCCCTCTGGTTAGCCTTTCTGATTCTGACCACCGTGGAAGCCGTGCAGATGACCGTCGCCAGTATCAATTACTTTCCGGAAGGGCGCGAAGGGCTGTTTCCGCTGTGGCCGGAATGGCGACCGGAATGGGCTCTGGGACTTGCGCTGAGCACCCTGTCACTGCTGTTCTTTCCGAAATTCCTGGCCATTCTGGACGCGGTAATCCATGGGGTTGCAAAGAGTTTCGGCGGGTTCTGGCGGCTACTTCTGAGTGTGCTGTTGGAGATTGTGGTTTCGGTGTTGCTGGCTCCGGTAAGAATGATGGCCCACAGCCGTTATGTGCTGGGCGCCCTTTTAAACCTGTCGCTGTCCTGGGCGGGGCAGAATCGTACCGAAGAGACCACCTGGCGGGACGCATTTCTGACCCAGTTTCCGGGAATGCTGGTAGGGGCCGGCTGGTCCGCCTTTGCATGGAGCCTGGACCCGATGTTCTTTCTCTGGTCGTTGCCCGTGGCGGTACCTCTGGTTCTCGCGGCCCCCACGTCCGTGGTGCTTAGCCGTGTGGGTGTGGGGCGCGCCTTTAGAGCAAATGGTTTGCTGGTGATTCCCGAGGAGCTCACTCCGGTAGAGGTATTGAACGATGCGAGGACTGCCCGGGCCATCAACGATGAGGACTCAGTGCTGACCGCGGTGGAAGCGGCCGTGGTCCGGCCCCGCCTTAACCGTCTTCATCTTGCCCTGGCAAGGGCTCATCGCCAGCCCAGAAGGGCCGAGTTGCTGGCGCCTTTGGTAAGGCGGCTCGGTAATGAAGGCCCGGATTCCCTGTCACGGAGTGAACTCAGCCAATTGTTTCGCGATCGCGCCTCCGTGGAGGAGTTGCACCGGATGGCGTGGCGTTCGCCGCCGGACAGCTTCTGGGGGCAGCGAATCACCAGCTTGAGCAGGGCGGAGCTGAAACCGTAACAAGGAGCAGGATATGGACAGACGCACACTGATCAATGCCTTTGTCAGCCTGGCGGGTGTCCAGGCTCTACCTCTATCGGCATTGCTATACACTCGCCCTGGCCTGGCTGGCACTGTTGATGGCGCCAGCCCCTTCAGTTATGGATGGCTCAAGGAGCATGCCCGGGCGTTGGCCGGCGAATCCTGGGTGTCGAGGGAGGGAGCCCTTCCCGATTCCCTGAAGGGCTTGTCCTGGGACGATTACCAGGCGATTCGCTTTCGCCCGGAAGAAGCCCTCTGGCGCAACGACGACAATGCCTTTCAGGTCCAGCTTTTCCATCTTGGTCTGTACTTCAAATCACCGGTCCGCATCCACGAGGTAGAAGACGGACAGGCCCGGGAACTGGCCTATAAACGGGAATACTTCCAGTACGAAGGCGAACAGCCCCTGGGTTCGCTACCGGAGGATTTGGGCTATGCCGGATTCCGGGTTCATTTCCATACCGACTACGAGCGTGACCTGGCGGCGTTCCTTGGAGCCAGTTACTTCAGGGCCGTCGGTTCGGAGATGCAGTACGGACTCTCTGCCAGGGGGCTGGCCATTGACACCGGGCTGGATGGCGAAGAGGAATTTCCCCGGTTCACTGCGTTCTGGCTGGAAAAGCCGCCGCCTGGCAGTAACCATCTGGTGGTTTACGCGCTGCTGGACTCACCCAGCACCACTGGCGCCTACGCTTTCACGTTAACACCGGGGCGTAACATGGGTATGAGGGTGGATGCGGCCTTGTACCCCCGTAAACCGATTGAACGTGTAGGTATTGCGCCTCTCACCAGTATGTACCAGACCGGAGAGAACGATCGCCGCATGGCTTACGACTGGCGCCCGGAAATTCATGACTCGGACGGGCTTGCGATTCTGAGCGGGCAGGGAGAATGGATGTGGCGCCCGCTGGTTAATCCGCGTTCGGTACGGGTAAACAGTTTTGTTGACAATAACCCCCGTGGGTTTGGCCTGCTACAGCGTGACCGGCGATTTGCCAACTATCAGGATGACGGGGTGTTCTACGACAAGCGCCCGAGTGCCTGGGTACAACCCCATGATGACTGGGGTAAGGGCAGCGTCATGCTGGTGGAAATTCCCACCAGGGATGAGACCTTCGACAACATCGTGGCCTTCTGGAACCCCGAACAACCGCTGGAACCGGGGCAGGAACACCTATTCGCCTACACGCTTTCCTGGGGTGCGGAGCCCCCGATGGAGCCCGTGGAACTGGCGACAGTGCAGGCAACCCGGACGGGCCTGGGAGGGGTGGTTGGCCAGGAGCGTACGTACTTCTCCTGGCGGTTTGCGGTGGATTTTACGGGTGGTCCGCTGCCACTGCTGGCGGATGATGCAGAGGTAGAACCGGTCATAACGGCAAGCCGGGGAGAGGTCGAAATTACATCGGCGAGACCGCTGGCCTCCATTGATGGCTACCGGGCCATGTTCGACCTGGTGCCTGACGACTCCCTGGAGCCCATCGACCTGCGGTTACAGCTCAAACTCAAAGATCAGGTGCTGACCGAAACCTGGTTGTACCAGTACACACCGCCTCCCGAGGAAGACCGTACGCTCTATTAGTGAGGCAGGGGGATTTTATGTCAACAATGGGGGCGCCCAGAATTCATGGATTGTTGACAATAAGTTTGCGAGGGCGTAGATTTCCGATAATTCCAGTCACTTTTGTTGACAATATATGCCGGAAGTCATCTCTCAGTCCTACACGCGCGCCGACGAAGCCTTCGATTGTCTGCAAACGGCTATCGTAAAAGGCGATCTCTCTCCGGGCGAAAAGATCGGCGAAGTCGAGCTGTGCGCCCGCTTTAACCTCACCCGTGGCCCGTTGCGTGAAGCGCTGGGGCGTCTTGAATCCCGTGGTCTTCTGATACGCCGCCCCCACGCCGGGGTGAAAGTGGTATCGGTCAGCACCGAGGAGCTGATGGAGCTCTATCGCATCCGCGAGATAATGGAAGGTCTGGCTGCCCGCCAGGCCGCGGAGCGCATGACGGATGCAGAAATCGCGGATCTCTACGCCACCCTCGACAGCCATGAAACCATGATTGAGCAGGCCCAGGGCCAGGCTTACTATCAGGCAGAGGGGGATTACGACTTCCACCACCGGATCGCCACCGGAAGCCGCAACGCCAAACTCGCACAAATGCTGCTGGGTGATCTTTACTACATGGTCCGGATGTACCGTTATCGACTGAGCACCGCCTCCGGCCGGCCGCATATGGCTCTGGGCGAACACCGCCGGATAGTCGAAGCCATCGCCCAGCGGGACGGAGAACTGGCGGAATTCCTGATGAAACGCCACATCAACGCCGCCCGCAGAAACATAGAGCAAAAGATCCAGAACGGCGCCCTGACCATCTGACGAATGCCCCGGGGCGCAACGAACCATATCGGATTACGGCTGCGCCTAATCCGACAAAAAGAATCCACCAGAAACGAGGCCAATACCATGTCCAAAAAACTCAGCCCCGGCGCCCGCTTCCGCAAGGCCCTGAAAGAAAACACCCCCCTGCAGATTGTCGGCACCATCAACGCCTACTCCGCCATGATGGCCGAGCGGGTAGGGCATCAGGCGATCTACCTGTCCGGCGGCGGCGTGGCAAACGCCTCCTACGGCCTGCCGGACCTTGGCATGACCTCCATGAACGACGTGGTGGAAGATGTCCGTCGCATCACCGCCGCGACCGACGTGCCACTGCTGGTAGACATCGACACCGGCTGGGGCGGCGCCTTCAACATCGGCCGCACCATTCGTGAAATGGAACGTGCCGGCGCTGCGGCGGTCCACATTGAAGATCAGGTTGCCCAGAAGCGTTGTGGCCACCGCCCGAACAAAGAAATCGTTTCCCAGGAAGAGATGGTGGATCGGATCAAGGCCGCTGTGGACGCCCGAGAGGACGACGACTTTTTCATCATGGCCCGTACCGATGCCTTCCAGAAAGAAGGCCTGGAAGCCGCCATTGAACGTGCCAAGGCCTGCATCGAAGCCGGCGCCGATGGCATCTTTGCCGAAGCGGTGACCGAGCTTGAACACTATAAGGCGTTCTCCGAGGCCCTGGATGTACCGATTCTGGCCAACATCACCGAATTCGGCGCCACGCCGCTCTACAACCGCAAGGAACTCGCCGAAGCCGGCGCCGATATGGTGCTGTACCCGTTGAGTGCCTTCCGCGCCATGAACAAGGCGGCGCTGATGGTGTACGAGAACATTCTGGAAAAAGGCGACCAGAAAGACGTGGTCGACCTGATGCAGACCCGCATGGAGCTGTATGATTTTCTGAATTACCACGATTTTGAGCAGAAGCTGGATCAGCTGTTCCAGCAGAAAAAGGGTTAATGGTGATTGTTGGATTACGGCTACGCCTAATCCAACAACCCAAACCAGAACCCGGACATTAAAAATGTAGGTCGGATTAGGCAAAGCCGTAATCCGACATCCCAGACTAGACGATGAGGGAGAACAACAATGGCTGAAGCAAAAAAACTGAGTGGCGCAGGCCTTCGCGGCCAGGTAGCTGGTGAAACCGCACTGTGTACCGTCGGCCAGAGCGGCGCCGGTCTGACCTACCGTGGATACGACATAGCCGATCTGGCAGAAAAGGCCCAGTTCGAGGAAATCGCTTACCTGTTGCTTCGTGGCAAGCTGCCCAACCAGCAGGAACTGGATGCCTACAAGAAAAAGCTCCAGAGCCTGCGCGGCCTGCCGGCTGCCCTGAAAGCCGTGCTTGAGCAGATTCCCAAAGATGCGCACCCGATGGACGTGATGCGTACCGGCTGCTCCATGCTGGGTAACCTGGAAACCGAACAGGATTTCAGCGAGCAGGACGACAAGATCGACCGCATGCTGGCGGTGTTCCCGTCCATCATCACCTATTGGTACCGCTTCGCCCACGAAGGCGTGCGTATCGAAACCGACAGCGATGTGGACTCCATCGGCGGGCACTTCCTGGAGCTGCTGCACGGCAAGAAGCCCAGTGAACTCCATGAGAAGGTAATGAACGTCTCCCTGATTCTCTACGCGGAGCACGAATTCAACGCCTCGACCTTTACCGCCCGTGTATGCGCCTCCACGCTGTCGGATATTCACAGCTGCGTCACCGGTGCCATCGGTTCACTGCGCGGCCCGCTGCACGGTGGCGCCAACGAGGCTGCCATGGCACTGATCCAGAAATTCCAGACTCCGGACGAAGCCGAAGAAGGCCTGCTGGGCATGCTGGAGCGCAAGGAAAAGATCATGGGCTTCGGCCACGCGGTTTACAAGGATTCCGACCCGCGCAACGCCATCATCAAACAGTGGTCCAAAAAGCTGTCGGAAGAAGTGGGTGACACCGTGCTGTACCCGGTATCCGAACGCTGTGAGGCTGTCATGTGGCGCGAGAAGAAGTTGTTCTGTAACGCCGACTTCTTCCATGCCTCCGCGTATCACTTCATGGGCATCCCGACCGAGCTGTTCACCCCGATCTTCGTAATGTCTCGCGTCTCCGGCTGGACTGCTCACGTGAAAGAGCAGCGCGAGAACAACCGCATTATTCGTCCGAGCGCCGATTACACAGGCCCGGCGGACGCGAAGTGGGTGCCGATCGAGGAGCGCCCATGAACACTGAATACCGCAAACCACTCCCGGGCACCGACCTGGACTATTTCGATACCCGCCAGGCCGTGGAAGACATCCAGACCGGCGCGTACGACAAACTCCCGTACACCTCCAAGATCCTGGCGGAACAGCTGGTTCGCCGCTGCGCCCCGGACATGCTGACCGACTCCCTGAAGCAGCTGATCGAGCGTAAGCGCGACCTGGACTTCCCCTGGTATCCGGCCCGTGTGGTCTGCCACGACATCCTCGGTCAGACCGCGCTGGTGGATCTGGCTGGTCTGCGTGACGCCATCAAGGAGAAGGGCGGTGATCCGGCCAAGGTCAACCCTGTGGTACCGACCCAGCTGATTGTGGATCACTCCCTGGCGGTGGAAGCACCGGGGTCCGATCCGGACGCGTTCGAGAAGAACCGCGCCATTGAAGATCGCCGTAACGACGACCGTTTCCACTTCATCAACTGGACCAAGACCGCGTTCAAGAACGTGGACGTGATTCCTCCAGGCAACGGCATCATGCACCAGATCAACCTGGAGAAGATGTCACCGGTGGTTCAGAACCGCGAGGGTGTTGCCTACCCGGACACCTGCGTAGGTACCGACAGCCATACCCCGATGGTAGACGCCCTGGGGGTTATCTCCGTGGGCGTAGGCGGCCTGGAAGCGGAAAGCGTCATGCTGGGCCGCGCCTCCATGATGCGTCTGCCGGACATCGTCGGCGTGGAGCTGACGGGCAAACTGCAGCCGGGCATTACCGGTACCGATATGGTGCTGGCGATCACCGAGTTCCTGCGTAAGGAGCGAGTGGTCGGTGCGTATCTGGAATTCTACGGCGAAGGTGCCGACAGCCTGACCGTGGGCGACCGTGCCACTATCTCCAACATGACACCGGAATACGGCGCTACCGCCGCCATGTTCTACATCGATGGCCAGACCATTGATTACCTCAAGCTGACCGGTCGTGAAGACGATCAGGTAGCCCTGGTCGAAAAGTTCGCGAAAGAGACCGGCCTGTGGGCCGACAGCATGAAAAACGCCGAATACGAGCGCGTGCTGAAGTTCGACCTGTCCAAGGTCACCCGCACGCTGGCTGGCCCTTCCAACCCACACGCGCATCTGCCGACCTCCGAGCTGGCTGAGCGTGGTATTGCTGGCAAGTGGGAAAAGGAAGAGGGCAAGATGCCGGATGGCGCATGCATTATCGCCGCCATCACCAGCTGCACCAACACCAGCAACCCCCGCAACATGGTGGCGGCCGGCCTGATCGCCCGCAACGCCAACAAGCTGGGCCTGACCCGCAAGCCCTGGGTAAAAACCTCCCTGGCACCGGGTTCCAAAACGGTAAAAATGTACCTGGAAGAAGCCGAACTGATGCCGGAGCTGGAGCAGCTCGGTTTCGGTGTCGTGGCCTTTGCCTGCACCACCTGTAACGGCATGAGCGGTGCCCTGGACCCGAAAATCCAACAGGAAATCATCGACCGTGACCTGTACTCCACGGCGGTCTTGTCCGGTAACCGCAACTTCGACGGCCGGATTCACCCGTACGCCAAACAGGCGTTCCTGGCGTCGCCGCCGCTGGTTGTGGCCTATGCGATCGCCGGTACCATCCGTTTCGACATCGAGAAGGATGCCCTGGGCTACGACAAGGATGGCAACCCCGTCACCTTGAAGGACATCTGGCCGGACGATGCGGAAATCGATGCCATCGTGAAATCCAGCGTAAAGCCCGAGCAGTTCCGCGATACCTACATTCCGATGTTTGATATCACCCGGGACGCCCAGGCCAACATCGACCCGAACTACGACTGGCGTCCGCAAAGTACGTACATCCGTCGCCCGCCATACTGGGAAGGCGGCATGGTTGGCGAGAAAACCCTGAAGGGCATGCGCCCGCTGGCGGTGCTGCCGGACAACATCACCACCGACCACCTGTCGCCATCCAACGCCATCCTGATGGACAGCGCAGCCGGGGAATACCTCCACAAGATGGGTGTGCCGGAGGAAGACTTTAACTCCTACGCCACTCACCGCGGCGATCACCTCACGGCGCAGCGGGCCACCTTTGCCAACCCGAAACTGTTCAACGAAATGGTGCGGGACGAAAACGGCGACGTGAAGCAGGGCTCTCTCGCGCGGATCGAGCCGGAAGGCAAGGTAACCCGCATGTGGGAAGCCATCGAAACCTATATGGAGCGTAAGCAGCCGCTGATCATCATCGCCGGCGCTGACTACGGTCAGGGTTCTTCCCGTGACTGGGCCGCCAAGGGTGTGGCACTGGCAGGCGTGGAGGCCATCGTGGCCGAAGGCTTCGAGCGTATTCACCGGACCAACCTGGTGGGTATGGGCGTGATGCCTTTGCAGTTCGAGGAAGGCACAACCCGCAAGACCCTGGGTATTGATGGCACCGAAACCTTCGACGTGGAAGGCACGCCTGAGCCCCGCGCGGTGCTGACGCTGATTATCCACCGGGAGAATGGCGACACCGAGCGGGTGCCGGTCATCTGCCGCCTGGATACCGCCGAGGAAGTGTCGATCTACAGCGCCGGTGGCGTTTTGCAGCGCTTTGCACAGGACTTCCTGGAGTCCGAAGGCGCAGCTTAAGGAATGCGTTGTCGGATTACGCTTCGCTAATCCGACCTACGTCGGCCAATCGCTGATATCTCCGTAGGTCGGATTAGGCGCAGCCGTAATCCGACAAAAAAGGTAAAAGGTACCCTATGCCTACCAACCCCCAAATCAGAATCCCCGCCACCTACATGCGTGGCGGCACCAGCAAAGGCGTGTTCTTCAGCCTGAAAGACCTCCCGGAAGCGTGCCAAACCCCCGGCGAAGCCCGGGACCAACTCCTGCTGCGCGTCATCGGCAGCCCCGATCCCTACCAGAAGCAGATCGACGGCATGGGCGGCGCTACCTCCAGCACCAGCAAGACCGTGATCCTGGCGGAACCCACCCAGCCGGATCACGATGTGGACTACCTGTTTGGCCAGGTCTCCATCGACAAGCCGTTCGTGGACTGGAGCGGCAACTGCGGCAACCTGACCGCTGCGGTTGGCGCGTTCGCCATCAACAGCGGCTTTGTCGCCAAAGACCGCATTCCGGAGAACGGCACCTGTACCGTCCGCATCTGGCAGGCCAACATCCGCAAAACCATCGTGGCTCATGTGCCGATCACCAACGGTGAAGTCCAGGAAACCGGCGATTTCGAGCTGGACGGGGTGACATTCCCGGCCGCCGAAGTGCAGGTGGAATTCATGGACCCGGCCGATGGCGAAGGCTCCATGTTCCCCACCGGTAACCTGGTGGACGATCTGGAGGTACCCGGCGTGGGCACCCTGAAAGCCACCATGATCAATGCCGGTATCCCGACCATCTTCGTCAACGCGGAGGACATCGGGTACAAGGGCGCCGAGCTGCAGGACGACATCAACAGCGATCCCGAAGCCCTGGCCATGTTTGAGACCATTCGTGCCCACGGTGCGGTGAAAATGGGACTCATCCAGAACATCGAGGAAGCCGCCAATCGTCAACACACCCCGAAAGTGGCGTTTGTCGCCAAGCCGGTGGATTACGTGTCCTCCAGCGGCAAGTCGATCGGGGCAGGGGATGTGGACGTACTGGTACGCGCCTTGTCCATGGGCAAACTTCACCACGCCATGATGGGAACCGCTGCGGTAGCAATTGCGACGGCATCCGCCGTTCCGGGAACCCTGGTGAACCTGGCCGCTGGTGGCGGTGACCGTACCCATGTGACCTTCGGGCATCCGTCCGGCACCCTGCGGGTTGGCGCCGAGGCAAAGCAAGTAGACGGTCAGTGGACCGCCACCAAAGCCATTATGAGCCGCAGCGCGCGGATCCTGATGGAGGGCTGGGTTCGGGTACCGCAAACCGCTCAGTAATGACCTAGACTTACCCTTACCGGGTAAGTCAGCCGTTATTCATGGCCGTCCCTCATCCGTCCGGAAAAGGAGAGCGCCAATGAGCAGCAATGTAGACCAGAACGTTCGACCGGATTACGACGATGTCCTGCAAAAAATTGCGGACTACGTCCTGACCTACGAGGTCGACAGCGCAGAAGCCTGGGACACCGCCCGCAACTGCCTGATGGACACCCTCGGGTGTGGGCTGTTGGCGTTGCGCTTCCCGGAGTGCACCAAGCACCTGGGGCCCATCGTTGAGGGTACGATGGTACCCCACGGGGCGCGGGTGCCTGGCACCTCCTTTCGCCTCGATCCGGTGAAGGCCGCATGGGATATTGGCTGCATTGTGCGCTGGCTGGATTATAACGATACCTGGCTGGCGGCGGAGTGGGGGCACCCATCGGACAACCTGGGCGGCATCCTGGCGGTCGCGGATCATCTCTCCCAGAAACGCGTAGCCGAAGGCAAGGACGCCATTACCATGCGCGCGGTTCTGGAAGCCATGATCATGGCCCATGAAATCCAGGGCGTGCTGGCGCTGGAGAACTCGTTTAACCGGGTAGGGCTGGACCATGTGGTGCTGGTCAAAGTGGCATCAACCGCAGTTACCGCCAAACTCATGGGCGCCAGCCGCGAGCAGTTATTGTCTGCGCTGTCCCATGCCTGGGTGGACGGCCAGTCCCTCCGTACATACCGCCATGCACCCAATGCCGGCTCCCGCAAATCCTGGGCGGCAGGCGATGCCACCTCCCGGGCGGTACGCCTGGCGGATATCGCCCTGCGCGGCGAGATGGGTGTTCCCGGCGTTCTGACGGCACCCCAGTGGGGCTTCTACGATGTGCTGTTCAGCAAGACCAACAAAGACCAGAAACTGAAACCGAAGGACCAGCAGCGGTTCTCCCTGCCGCAGGATTTCGGATCCTATGTGATGGAAAATATCCTGTTCAAGATTTCCTTCCCGGCAGAGTTCCACGCCCAGACAGCAGCCGAGGCAGCCGTTACCCTACACCCGCAAGTGAAAGACCGGCTTGATGACATCGACCGTATTGTCATCACCACTCACGAATCTGCTATTCGCATCATCTCCAAGGAAGGCACGCTCGCCAATGCCGCGGATCGGGATCATTGCCTGCAATATATGGCGGCGGTTCCCCTGATTTTCGGAAGCCTGACGGCAGAGCACTACGAAGACGACTTTCACAATGCAAACGCGATCATTGACGACATCCGCGCCAGAATGGATATCGTGGAAGACGAGCGTTATACCCGCGAGTACCTGGAGCCGGACAAACGCTCCATCGCTAACGCCATCCAGGTGTTCTTCAAAGACGGATCCAGCACCGACAAGGTGGCGGTAGAGTACCCCATAGGCCACAGGCGCCGCAGGGAAGAGGGCATTCCGCTTCTGGAGGACAAATTCCGTAACAACCTGGCCACCCGGTTCCCGGCCCAACGTTGCCATCGCATTGTCGACCTATGTACCGACCAGAAAACGCTGGAAGCGATGCCGGTTCAGGTGTTTGTCGGCCTGTTTGTTATCTGATTCGCTCTGTTGGTCCAAAGAGGGGGCGGGGTTGTAAGCGCGGTTTCCGAATATGTCGCATATGAAACAGTACGTAGTCAGGAAACTTTACATCGATAAAGAGGGAAATAAATAACATATTGATAAATAACAGAAAGTGAAGTTGGCCCTTCAATTGCTTTGTATTGAGTGTCGCAGTAAATGGATGATCACACAAAGGAGTGAGCAAATGAAAAGGGCTCTTGCAACAACAACGGCAGGGATTGCTCTTGCGTCATTGTTCTCGGTGTCGGCTGCCAGCGCCGCCGTGATGAATGTGACCTTGAGTGGGCCAGGAACGGCAACCGCAGAAGCCGCAGAGGCGCACTTTCTGTCGTACCTCAAAGACACTACCACGGAAGACTTTGAAGGCTTTACCGCCGCCACAGATTCATCCGGCCAATTCGTCAATATCAATACCGGCGTTGGCACGTTTACCCAGCTCCAGACCGGGGGAAACGGCGCCACGGAGGCATGTAATGACGGCGGCTTCAGCTGTACGGGTGGATTAGCAGTTCTGGATTCCACGACCAGTCCGTTCATTGGCCGGTATCCGCTGCCGGACGAACCAGGCAATAACAACTGGCTCGATAGCATGGACTCCCAGGAAATGCAGTTCTCCATCAGCGGGATGTTCAAGGCTGTAGGGTTCTACATGACCGATCCCAATGACGTTGGTGGCCTGCTGGATATCGTCTTCGAAGACGACACCACAGCAACCTACAGCATGAATGACATCTTCACGGGTGCACAGGGCGAGGGCGCAGCGTATTACCTGGGCTTTATCAGCGATGTTGCCATTACCTCCCTGGTGTTTAAATCCAATCACACCAATGACGGATTTGGTATCGATAATGTGACAGTCGGCCAGGTTCCCGAGCCCGGCACTCTGGCGCTTATGGGCCTGGGGCTTATGGGAATTGGCATGATGCGTCGCCGCAGGGGCTGACGAGTAGTTGCTGTAAATAAAAAGAAGAACAGCGCAACCCGGTTTCCGGGTTGCGCTGTTAACTTGTTTGACAGGCGGTGTCGGGAAATTTATCAACTTCGTTGAAGTTACAAAAATTTACATTACACTTGTTGTTGACAGCAGATTCCGTTGCATGGGATGCACGGTGCCAGTTCGAGTGAACAACAAAAGGAGTTGACGTGGCCCACGTCAGATTGTTCAGGCATTACATTCATGTCCCCTTTGTTATTCTGGGCCTGATAGATTTTTTTGTGCTGGTCGGAAGTTTTCTTCTGGCCACCTTTTTCCGTTATTTCGGCGATCTGACGTATTTCCTGGAAAATCTTCGCGTCCTGATTCCCTCTGCCGTGGTCTTCGCGCTGGTCAGCCTGCTGGTAATGATTGCAATCGGCGTTCATCAATCCCATGTCGAAGAAGGCATGTCGGGGATGATGCTCAGAACGATCATGGCCCTGATTGTGGCGGTTCCGGCATCCGGATTTACCTACCTGCTGGCCAGTGACTGGCTTTGGTACCTCGGATCCAGTGGTGTGCTGACGTCGGCCTCGGTATTTGGCTTCTTCCTGCTGGGCATTGTGCGTTCCATCTTTTTCGCGGTGGCCGGCCGGGATGCCTTCAAGCGGAAAGTGCTGGTTCTGGGTTCCGGCTATAGGGCGCGGCAGTTGCTGGAGGACCTGAGAACGCCATTTAACCGCCAGGGCTTCAAGTTGACCGGATTCGTCCCCCTCCCCGGAGAGCACACCGAAGTTGCGGAGGAGCACCTGCTTCAATTGCCTTGCACGCTGCACCAGTACATCTTGCGCCACCCAGTGACTGAGATCGTGGTGGCCGTGGATGACCGCAGGAAAGGGTTGCCCATGGATGACCTGCTGGAATGCAAGATGGAAGGCGTCAAAATTATCGACGGTGCTACCTTTTACGAACAGGAATCCAGAAAAGTGGCCCTGGAAATGATTACCCGCGGGTGGCTGGTGTTTTCGGACGGCTTCACCGTTTCGTCGGTGTTCGGGATCGGAAAACGGTCACTGGACATCATGGCGGCTACCACGCTGCTTCTGGCCAGTTTGCCGTTCATGATTCTGACTGTCATCGCGATCAAGATTGAGGATGGCCTGAAATCTCCGGTTTTCTACAGTCAGGAGCGTGTTGGACTCAATGGCAGGATATTTCAGGTTCACAAGTTTCGCTCAATGATTACCGACGCCGAGAAAAATGGCGCGGTGTGGGCGAGCAGGGATGATGCCCGGGTGACAAAGGTAGGCGATTTTATCCGTAAGGTACGGATCGACGAACTGCCCCAGATATTCAATGTGCTGAACGGAACCATGGCGTTCGTGGGGCCGAGGCCGGAGCGCCCGGTCTTCGTTCAGCAGTTGTCGGAGAAAATTCCCTTCTACAGCGAGCGACACCGGGTAAAGCCGGGTCTGACCGGGTGGGCGCAGCTATGCTTTGCCTATGCGGACAACGAAGAGGACACCCGGGAGAAACTTCGTTACGACCTTTATTACATCAAGAATCAGAGCTTGTTGCTGGATTTGTTGATTATAATTCAGACAGTGGAAGTGGTATTGTTCAAAAAAGGATCAAGGTAGTTTCGGGGTTGTGCTGTTCCCGGAACATGGAATGAAGCAAGGACTTGTAGAGAGGATTCACAATGTCACGGATGTACTCCTTCGCAGGGATTTCCCTGTTACTGGCTGCGGTAGCTTTGGCTACCGGTTGTGCCACTCCGTCGCCCTCCTCACCGGAGAAAATTCGGCGTGCCCTGAACGTCGACACATCAACCAGTGTTGATGAATATGTGCTGGGCGCCACTGACGTGGTCAAGGTTTCGGTCTGGCGAAACGAAGATCTGAGCATCACCGTTCCGGTTCGCCCGGATGGCAAGATTTCCGTGCCTCTGATTGGTGATGTCCAGGCCAGTGGCCGCACGCCGGTCGGACTGGCGGAGGAGATCGAAATCAACCTTGCCCAATATATCCGCGAGCCACAGGTCAGCATCGTGGTGACGTCCATGGGCAGTCACGAATACAGCGATCGCGTGCGGGTAACCGGAGCGGTGCAGCAACCCGTGTCCGTCCCCCACCGTGCGGGCATGACAGTGCTTGATGTTGTACTCGGCGCTGGTGGCGCCACGCCGTTCGCGGCACTGAATAACTCGATGCTTTATCGCAAGGTGGGTGGCGAAGTCATCGCCATTCCGGTCCGGCTTGAGGACATCCTCAACAACGGCGATGTCGAGACCAACTATGCGATACGCCCTGGCGATATTCTCAGCGTTCCCGAGCGGAATTTCTGAGCGTCGGTCGCACCGTGAAACTCTACAGAATCTAGTGTGGGTTGTTCGCTATGGCCTTACCTCTATCACAATTACCGGTTGAAATCGTCAGGGAAGTGCGGGCAAGGAAGTGGCTGACGCTCCTGCTATTCGTGGTTGTCAGTTTCAGTGTCCTGGCAACCGGCTTCCTGTGGCCCTACAAGTACGAATCGGAAACCATCATCTTCATCGACGACCAGAACATTATCCGCCCGTTGATGGAAGGCAGCGCCGTAACCACGGAGATCAATGACCGGGCGTCCGCCGCGAAAGAGTTGCTATGGAGCAGAAGCGTGGTGGAGAAAGTCGCGGTTGATGAAAACATTTTCGGCGAAGGAGCGGCCGACGTAGAGCCCGAGCGACTGGAAGGGCGAATTGGTTACCTGCGGAATAACCTGATCGTTCGACCAAGAGGGGATACCTATTTCGCCATTGGTTTCCGGTCAGAATCGCCGATGCAGGCATTTCAGGTTGCCCAGCGGATGGGGCAGCTGTTTATCGAGGAAAGCAATGAGCGTAAGCGTGCCGAAAGCCGCAATGCCTATGAGTTCATCAACAAGCAGGTCAAAAGCTACGAAAGCCAGTTAGCAGAAGTGGAGGCCCGCCTGAAACAGTTCCTGTCCGAAAACGTGGATGGTACGGAAGGGACAGCCAACAACCGGATGGCCAGCCTGAGAAATCAGCTGGAACTGGCGGAACTTGAGCGCGCCGAACTGCAAACCCGGGCGCGATCCCTGGAGAACGAACTGAATCGGGTGAACCCCACCATTCGTGAGGGCCGGACGGCGGATGCCTACCAGAACCGGATCAGTTCTCTCGAGGAGCAACTGGATAACCTGCGGCTGCGTTACCACGATACCTACCCGGACATTGTCATCCTGAGGGAGCAACTGCAGGAACTGCGGCGACAGCGTGCAAGGGCAATGGCTAACCAGGACGAGAGCGCCATTACGCGGGGCGGTGAGGACGTGTCCAACCCGGTTTACCAGGAGATCCAGTCCGAGTTGTCCCGCACAAGGGCCAACATCCAGACCATTAACACCCGCATCAACTCCTTTGAGCAATTGCTGGCTGAACAAACCAGGCGGATGGAGCGGATACAGGGAAACAAGGCACAGTATTCCGATCTCACCCGTGACATGGAAGTGAACAAGCAGATTTACGACGACCTGCTGAAACGCCGTGAAAGGGCGCGGGTGTCCATGCACCTGGATGTGGAAGGGCAGGGTCTGAACTATCGGATCAACGAAACCGCGCAGTTCCCGCTGGGCGCCTCTGGCCCCAAATTCTCAACCTTTGCCGTGGCAGGGCTGTTCCTGGGATTGCTTGCGCCGTTCGGACTGGCGGCGGGGCTGTTGCAGATCGATCCCCGGGTAAAGGCAAGGCAGCAACTGGAAGACGACATCGGTTTGCCGGTTCTGGTTGAGCTTCCGCAAGTAAGAACCCCGTTCGAAATACGCCGTGACCGCCGGGTAACGATACTGGTGGGGGCCTGCGCGATCATTGCGGTGGCTGTTTACATCGCCCTGGTAGTGGCCTCAATGATGGGAGTAATTGGATGACTGAACATAACGATAAAGTCGAGGCCCCACTGGACAACGATGACGACCAGATAAGCCCCCGGGAGGACAACAACCAAAGGGAAGAGAATTACTGGTTACGCAGAAAGAACGAACTGAACGGGGAGGGCGTTCCCTATTCCGAATGGGATGATTCCAGGATGCTGGTGCCCAGTTCCCTGGAGCTTGGCCCCGGAGCCGTTGATCGGTATGTCATCAGCAAACAGATCGTGCGAATGCAGGAGCCCCGCAAGCTCACGCCGGACGATATGGACGAGCGGCGGATTATCTATCCCGACTCCAACAACCGACATCTGGTTAACCGGTTCCGGGATCTGCGAACCAAATTGCTGGAAGCATCCGGTGGCAACAACTTCACGCTTGTGGTCAGCGGTGCTTCGTCCGGCGCGGGTGCATCCTTTGTGGCACTGAACCTGGCGGCTGCCTTCGCATTCGATCAGTCCAAGACCGCCCTGGTGATCGACTGCAACCTCAGGGAGCCGACTCTGCACACCACGCTGGACATCATGCCGGAAGCCGGCCTGACCGATTTTCTGGATGACCCTGATTACGACATCGCCCGCATCCTTTACCCGACGGGTATCCCTCGGCTTCGATTGATTCCCGCCGGTAGCCGGCGGGAAATACCCGCGGAGTTTTTCACATCCTTCCGGATGAAGCAGTTTCTCCAGGCGGTGAGGAGGCGCTACCCGGATCGCTTTATCGTGCTCGATACCGCATCCATTACCGAATCACCGGACGCCCGTATTCTCGCAGAGCTGTGCGATTACGCCATGCTGGTGGTGCCCCATGGGCGCATCACGCCGAAAGTGGCGGAGCTGGCGGCCACAGCCTTCCATTCGGAGAAATTTGTGGGGGCTGTAGTCAATGGCTAGGCACGCAGTACCAGAGAGAATTCGATCGTGGCAACAGTGTGCCCTCGGGATACTCACGGTCATGCCCGGGCTTGTAGTGTCTGCTCCGGCGACGCTATCCGGCGGTTTTGAATCGCGCTACTCGGACAACGCACGACAGTCTGCCTTTGATGAGAAATCCGACCTGGAATCCCGGGTCAGTGTGGGGGTTCAGCACACCTCAGATCCGGGGCGGTGTAATTCCGATCTCGGAGCACGGCTTGGTTATGCTTACTGGCTGGATGACACCTTTGACCCGGAAACCTTCGCCAACCTGGACTTCATCGGCGATTGCCAGTTGGGAAACAACGTAGTCTGGCAGATGACAGACCAACTGAGGGACGTAGTGCAGGACAGCCGGACCGGCAACACACCGACCAACCGGACCCGTAAGAATGTGTTCCGCACCGGCCCATTGGTGACATTTAACCTCGGATCCGTGGATCAACTGTTCCTGTCTGCGCAGTATGAAAATACGGAATACAGTGAACCGGAAGAGACCGATGGCGAGCGCTACATTGGAACCATCGGCTGGGATCATTTTTTCAGCTCCACCTTCACCGGCGGGCTCAGTGCCAGCGTGAACCAGGTAGAATTGGATACGGACGAAGAAATCGACCGCGAAACCCTGAGCGCCACCTTCAGCAAGACCTGGGCGGCAACCAGCGTGCGTGGGTCCGTAGGTTACAGCCAGATCGAATCCTCGCTCAATAACAGTGACCGGGAAAGTGACGCCATAGTGGGTGACCTAATCCTGACCCGGGATATAAACCCGACAACCGAACTGTCACTGGAGGCGAGCCGGGAATTAACGGACCAGACCTCGGACTTCGATATTCGGTTCGGAGAGTTTGTGTTCAACCTGGAGCAGACCAGCGCGGTGGAAGTGTCGGCCATACGGTTAGGGGTGGGAAAGGAGTTCAGCCGTGGTTCCAGCCTGTCCGCCGCAGCGTACGCCAACCGTTCCGAGTACCTTGATTTTGAAACAGAAGAAGAGCGCACGGGGTTCAGCGCCGACTACCGGCACCCCATCACCGGTCAGCTGACGGCAACGCTCGGGGTCGGTTACGACTTCCTGACCTACCAGGATGATGACACGGAGGATGTACTGTTCAGGGCCAATGCCGGTATCGACTTCCAGCTCAACCGGAGGCTGAGCGTGATCACCCGCGTAGGCCATGAGCGACGTGACAGTGACATCACAACCCGTGAGTTCGACGAAAACTGGATTTTAGTCGGGCTGAACTATCAGTTTCTTTAGGGCGGAGACCCACGCATTCGTAAGGCAGGGAATAAAGCCATGAATGGAAACATACAGAACGCACTCACCGTGGACGTGGAAGATTACTTCCAGGTCGCAGCGCTGGCTGAGGCCGTCAGCCGTGATGACTGGTCGTCCATGGAGTACCGCGTTGAAGCCAATACCGACCGTTTGCTGGCCCTGTTCGAGAAGAATAGTACCCGGGCAACGTTCTTTGTGCTGGGCTGGGTCGCGGAGCGCTCGCCCAGCCTGATTCGGCGTATTCGGGATGCGGGCCACGAAGTGGCGAGCCACGGCTACAGCCATCAGCTCATTTACACGCAAACCCCGGAGCTATTCCGGGAAGAAACCCGGAAATCCAAACAGATTCTTGAAGACATTACTGGCGAGCGGATCAGCGGATACCGCGCCGCCAGTTACTCGATTACGGCGCAGTCGCGCTGGGCCCTGGATATCCTCTGGGAAGAAGGCTTCACCTGGGATTCTTCCATCTTCCCTGTTCATCATGATCGCTATGGCATGCCCGGAACGCCGCGCTGGCCCCACCGCGTCACAACCGACCTGGGGTACGAGCTGGCGGAATTTCCGCTCAGTACGCTGAAACTCCCCGGATACACGCTCCCGATTGCCGGGGGCGGATACTTCCGCCTGTTTCCATACTGGTTCAGCCAATGGGGGTTGGGGTCTATTAACCGCCAGGGCCAGCCTTTTGTTTTTTACCTGCACCCCTGGGAGGTGGACCCCGGCCAGCCCCGGCTGAAGGTGAAATGGCTGTCCCGGTTCCGACACTACAATAACCTGGACGTGTGTGAGGAGCGGCTGGAACGGTTACTGAAGCGTTTCAGTTTTACCACCATGTCCAACGTGCTGAAGGCAAGCGGGGTTCTGGAACCCGCATTTGTGGCTGGTGGCCGGGATGCCACCAACAGCCAGGTACTGAGAACCCTGTAATACCTCATGGATGAATGACAATGCTGAAACTGCTGTTCTGGCTGTCACTGTTACTGTTGCTGTACATCTACGCCGGCTATCCGTTACTGGCGCGGATGCTGGCTGCCTTTCGCCCGATGCCAGTGAATCGGGAGGATGGTTATCGTCCATCGGTCTCGATTGTGATCGCGGCCTTTAATGAAGCGGCTGACATCCGCGCAACGCTCGAGAACAAGCTGGCCCAACACTACCCATCTGAATTGCTGGAAATCCTGGTGGTGTCCGACGGGTCCGATGACGGTACCGACGACATCGTTACCACAATGGCCGGTGAAGCCCGGTGCCCGGTCCATCTGGTGCGCCAGGAGCCGCGCCAGGGCAAGACCTCCGGCCTGAACCTGCTGATTCCCCGGGCAACGGGAGACATCATCCTCTTTGCGGATGCCAACTCCCACTGGGATGTCAACGCCATCAACTACCTGGTCAGCAACTTTGCCGACCCGGACGTGGGTTATGTCACCGGGAAAATGGTCTATGCCAATCAGGATGGCTCCCTCGTTGGTGATGGTTGCAGCGCGTACATGAAGTACGAGAACCGGCTTCGCGAGTACGAGACCCAGCTGGGGTCCATAGTCGGTGTGGATGGCGGCATCGACGCCATGCGCAAATCCTTGCACCAACCATTGCACGCGGACCAGCTGCCGGACTTCGTGCAGCCCCTGAAAGTCGTGGAACAGGGGTATCGTGTGGTGTATGAGCCCCGCGCGCTGCTTAAGGAAAACACCAACGACGACAGCGACAGTGAATTCAGCATGCGGGTTCGTGTCGGGCTGCGTGCCCTGTGGGCCCTGAAGGACATGTCGCACCTGATGAATCCGGTCCGATTTGGCCTGTTTGCGCTGCAGATGGTGTCCCACAAACTGCTGCGCTACCTGGCTTTTATTCCCCTTGCGATGTTCACGATCACAACCCTGGCGCTCGCCCCCAGCGGCGGATTCTATTCCGTCTGCCTGTTCGGGCTGATCGCCTTGTACGGACTGGGTTGGGTCGGCCGTAGAAACGAGACTCCGGGGCAAAACCTGTCATTTCTGTATACCGCTCCATACTACTTCCTGCTTCTGAACGTCGCGTCCTTCAAGGCTACGCTCGCTTTCTTAAAAGGGGAGAAGAAGGTGGTCTGGAATCCGAGGAAGGGGTGAGGAGTGACTCGGCCTATCGAAATATCCACCAAATCTCCAGACCAGGTTAAGGCTGCCCGTATGATCAGCAGGTTTTCACGCACAGTTCCTTATTTGATGTTACTGATTGTATTGTTGTTCTCGGTAGGCACAAAGCTAAGTGTCATTGAGGTTGGCGCACCCTACGTCACCATTGACGACCACACTAAGTACGAAGGTGGTTTTCATGTATGGTTTGGGCAGGCACCGCCACAGCGCATGTACCTAGAAAGCTGGATTAGCGGGCTCTCCTCGATTTCAACCTACGTTGCTCGCCATATTGGTGAGGACGGCGCAATTGGGTTGAATCTAGTTGCCGACGCGTATCGTGACTTTCACGGCAACCCCGATCCCTATGTGCTGAGTTACCGTTCGCTCATGCTCGTCGTCGACGTGTTGACGGCGTTGTTGATTTTCCTATTGGCCCGAGAAGTGGTAAGTCGGCATGCTCAGCGCGAATGGATAGCGGCGATTGCTACTAGCCTTTATCTGCTGAGTTTCAATACTTTGTGGGCCTATGTTGTGGCGCGACCGGACACTCTGACGGTGTTCTTTTCCGTTGCCGGACTGTACCTGTATTACCGCTCCAATTTTGGCGAACAGCAGCAAACACTGATACTCAGCGGCGTCATGCTTGGTCTTGCAACCGGCATGAAGCTGCATGGTGCGTTCTTTGTCATATTTGTCTGCCTGGATCTTTGGCGATGTGTCGGTTTGCGTGAGGCGATCCGGCGAGCGTTTTGGTTCGGCTTGGTTGCGGTCATGGTATTTGCGGTGGCCGCCGGCTCCGTGGTTTTCGATCCAGCCCTTTACGTAAAGCTTCGACTGCTAAACGCCCGCGACGATGCTTCTCCGTGGTTGGAGTGGGGGGATCAGTTCGTGACTATGTTACGGGGTACTGGGTGGCTGGTGATTCCCCTCTTGATTGCTACGGCCTGGTCGGTACGCAAGGCAGGGGATTGGGCTGCTGATCGCAAGCTGGCCAGCGTTCTGTTTCTTTCCATCTGCTGGCTGGTTCTGTTTGCCAGTATTCGGGTACTTCGTGGCTACTGGATGTTACCGGCATTACCGCTGTTTTACGTCGCGGCGGCCGCAGGGGTAGTCCGGTTTGCATCCGGTTATTGGAAAGTACCGGTACTGATAGCACTGCTTGCGGTTTTTTCGGGTCAGCTATGGTTTGAAGGCAAGTCTTTCAGGGATGTCCCTTACGGGGATCTTCGTCGGTGGGTAGTCAATAAGGTCGATGCCGATGAAACGATGTATATCTTGGGGTACACCGCACTGAATCTTCCCCTGAACACCAGTGCGATAAAACTACACAAAACCGTGCTGGATAATGGATTTTCCGAGGCCATGACCGAAGGAGAATCCTTTACCCACAGGCATATTCGTTTATGGGAAGAGCGGGCCCGGTACCGCCTTTTGGATATGCTTAACTTTCGGTCGGGTGTGGGTTACCGATATTTTGGTTACCACAGTTTTCCCCCGAGAATCATGGACACTGTGATGCCATTTGACAGCGTGCAATATATCTTCGTGCAGGAGCACTTCGACCTGAGTAAGGAAGAACGGCTCTTGCAGATACTGGAAAAAAACTATGAGCCGGTCACCACGTTGACCGGACCTGGTGGTGGTGGAAATGGACTGTCCTACGAAATTTATAGACGGAAATAGTGCGTTGGCGACGACACCTGAGCGAGTTCTGCACTTTATCGAAAGTGGTGGGCTTTATGGAGCAGAGAAGGTGATCCTCAATCTATCCCGGGAAATGCTTCGCAATGGAGAATTCGTTCCGGTTGTGGGTTGTATTGTTGGCTGTGAAGAAGAGCAAAGCGATCTTTTTGATGCTGCGGTGGAGCTTGGCGTCGAAGCGGTGAAGCTGGTTATTCCCAACAGCCGTTTTCCCTTGGCGTTGGTGCGAGTTTCCCGGCAGTTGAAGGACATGAATGTAGAGATCATTCATTCCCACGGTTACAAACCCTCAGTCTATGGATTTGTACTCAGGGGGCTCACTGGTATCCCCGTAATCGCAACCTGTCACCTTTGGTTTGAAATGGAAAAAGGACCACTTAAAACGCGGCTCATGATTGCTTTGGAGAAACTGTTTTACCGGTGGTTTCCTCAAGTCGTGGCGGTCTCCGATGAAATCCGGAGAATTCTGTTGAGTAACGGCGTACCTGGCAAAAAAGTATCCGTGGTTGAGAATGGTGTAGCCATAGAGCCTCTCCCTGACCCGGAAAAACCCGCGCAACTGAAGGCGTCTCTAGGGTTTCAGCCTGAAGAATTCTGCGTGTTCAATGCTGGACGTCTCACTCGTCAGAAAGCCCAGTGGACCCTGATTGATGCAGCAGCATTATTGAAGCATCGAGGCGTTAAGGTACAGGTATTGATTGCCGGGGAAGGTGGGTTGAAGCAAACACTGACGAACCGTATCAGTGAACTTGGGGTAAGCGACCGAGTGACTCTGCTTGGGTTTCGCCAGGATGTGGCTGAGTTGTTGGCCATGAGTGATGTTGTCGCCTTGCCATCGCTGGACGAGGGTATGCCGATGATCCTTCTGGAAAGCACTGCGCGAGGTGTTCCCGCTGTTACGACTAGTGTTGGCGATATTCCAAAGCTTATCAGGGATGGTGAGAGCGGTTTGATCATACCAAGGGAAGATCCCACGGCACTGGCGGACGCCATTGAAAAGCTTCAAATGGATGCTGGTCTTCGGCAGAGGTTGGCTTCTAGTGCGCAGGCCATTATGCAATCCCGCTACTCCAGTCAGACGATGCATCTGCAATACCATGATATCTATAAGAAACTGATATCCGGAGCGTGCTCATGATGACGCCAGGTTCCAACAACAAGCCCCCAGTAAAGATACTTTATTGCATCGATCAGTTGGTTCGTGGGGGTACGGAGTTGCAGTTGATTGGGCTTATTAACCGGCTGGATCGGTCCAGGTATACCCCGTATTTGTTGACCCTCCGACCCACCAGTCCCGAGCTTATCCCGGAGAATTGCTCCCATATTTCGCTGGATGTGCCAAAGTTGTTCTCCTTTTCTGGCCTACGGTCTCATTGGTGGCTTGTGCGATTCCTTCGCAGGGAGCGTATTCAGGTTGTTCAAACCTATTTCCAGGATTCTACTGTCTTCGCAGGATTGGCCGCGCGTATGGCGATGACCCCAGTTCGCATCGCCTGTCTCCGTGATCTGGCGTTCTGGAACAACCGAAAGCAGACACTTCTGCTTAAGAGTATCTATCCTTTGATGACCGCATACATCTGTAACGCGCGAGTAGTGGTGGATCATTTTTCCCGGCACTTCGGGATTGATCGGACCAAGGCGATTGTCGTCAGGAACGGGGTCGATACGGCTCAGCTACCCTTTGTGGATCATGCCGGGTCTACCTGTCATATCGGTATTGTGGGCAATATGACCCGCGCAGTAAAAAGAACGGACTTATTCATCAAGGCAGCGGCCTTAGTACACCAGGGGCATCCTCACATTCAGTGGCATGTTGTGGGGGATGGACATATGAGAGCCGAGTTGGAACAACTTGCAACTGATCTTGGGGTGCGCAAGCACATGATCTTTGTCGGACGGATCGACGATGTGACCGGGTATCTTGCCAAGCTGGACGTTGGCGTTATCTGCTCCGATTCTGAAGGTTTAAGCAATGCTCTGCTTGAGTATATGTTCCGGGGGGTTGCTGCCGTTGCAACTGCCGTGGGCGGTAACACCGAACTGATTGAAGACGGGGTTACCGGATTAACCGTGCCAACAGATAGCTCCGAAGCCCTCGCCAAGGCTCTGACCCGGTTGGTTGAGGAACCTGACCTGAGACAGCAACTGGCATTGAAGGCCAGGGCCAGGGTGGAGAATAGCTATAGCTGGCCTCGCTGTCTCGCTGAACACGATGGGTTATATCAGAGACAACTGGCAAACCAGACCATGGAGCGGCTTGCATGAAGTTTATCAAGTTTCTAGGTGTCGGGGGTGCGGCGACCTTGATCCAATATGGAATACTTATTGCGCTTGTCGAGGGAGTTCAGGCGAGTGCTGTAGTGGGATCAACCATCGGTTACATCGTCAGCGGAATCTTCAACTACACCCTGAATTACTATTTCACATTCTCCAGTACTGCGAAGCACCGAATGGCAGCCATTAGGTTCGTCATTGTCGCGATCATCGGTTTGGCTCTCAACAGCAGCCTGGTGTATTTGCTGACTGACGTGTTCTCTATGTTCTATATCGCCGCTCAAGTGTTTGCCACTGGTGTGGTGGTGATCTGGAATTTTGTTGCCCATAAGAACTGGACATACCACTCGATAAAGGATCATTGATGTGAAGTCGCAAGCTGAGAAACCTGTTGTCCTCTCTGTGGTGATACCTTGCTACAACGAGGAAGAAGTCTTACCGGAGACGGTAAAACAGCTACGGACCTTGCTTGATAGCCTGGTTTTCGATCGATTGATTGCCACGGAGAGCCACTTGTGCTTGGTCGATGATGGCAGCAGGGATCGGACGTGGACCATTATCCAGGCGTATGCAAACGAATCGCTTCAGGTGCGCGGCCTTAAACTAGCTAGTAACCGGGGACATCAGAATGCCTTGCTGGCGGGGCTCGAGAACGCCGATGGTGACATTCTGGTTAGTATTGACTCTGATCTGCAGGATGACATTACCGTTATCAGGACCATGATCATGGAGTACTACGAAGGTCATGAGATTGTGTATGGCGTTCGCAAGAAACGAACCACTGACAGTTTTTTCAAGCGATTCACAGCGGAAGGCTACTACTACCTGTTGGGCAAGATGGGCGTGAATATCGTTTTCAATCATGCCGACTATCGTTTGATGAGCCGTCGTACCATTGAAGCGCTCCGTCAGTACGAGGAAGTGAACCTATTCTTGAGGGGAATTATTCCGACAATCGGCTTTTCCACCACTGAAGTCTATTACGACCGGTCTGAACGGTTTGCTGGGGAATCGAAATATCCCCTCAAAAAGATGCTTGCTCTAGCAGTGGACGGAATCACGTCGTTTTCTGCAGTGCCACTGAGATTCATTGCGGGGCTAGGGTTGGTTATTTTCATCTTCAGTATGCTGATTTCTGCTTGGGCATTGGGGGTGCGCCTCTTTACAGATAATGCGATACCGGGCTGGGCGTCTTCTGTTCTACCAATGTATGTCCTGGGTGGAATCCAGATACTAAGCCTTGGCGTCATAGGGGAGTATGTGTCCAAGGTTTACATGGAAACCAAGCGACGCCCGCGATATTTCATAGAACAATCAGTGGGTAAGTCGGGGCTGGACGTACGAATGGACGAGAAAATGAAGGAGCAGGCGCCGTTATGATAGACCGGCTCTCGAAATACGTCTTTTATCCACTGTGGGACTGGAAAGACAGAAGCTCCCGATTGAAGGAACTCGCAGAGCTGGAAGAACAACAGTGGTGGAACGCCAATCAACTTCGTGAACTACAGTGGAATCGGCTCATAGAGCTTCTGAGACATGCTGGCCAGCATAGTCAGTTTTACCGGCGCATTTTCAAGAAACATGACATCAATCCCGACTCAGTAACAACGTGGGAGGAATTCCGCCAATTCCCAGTGATTACTAAACAGGACGTCCGAAATCACACGGACGAATTTATCAGTGATCAGTATCAGCAGAATGAACTGGTGGCCGCCAAAACCGGTGGATCAACCGGTGTATCCCTTCACCTGTATTTTGATGAGTGCTGCCAGGAGCGAAGAAACGCCGCGCAATTGTGGGCAGATCGGTGGGCTGGATGGGACCTGGGTGAGAAGAAAGCGGCAATCTGGGGGAATCCTCCTGTTGTAAGAGGTGTGAAGCAAGGCCTCAGACATCATCTGATGGATCGAACCATCTACCTCGATACTATGAATCTGAATGACGAAAGTATGGGAGACTTCGTTGATAAGTGGCGACGGGAAAACCCGAAAGCAATTTTCGGGCATGCACATTCCATCTACCTATTCGCGAAGTATGTACTGGAACATGGATGTAATGACCTCAGACCAAAAGGCATCGTTGCCACCTCCATGATGTTGCTGGAGCCTGAGCGGGCAGTCATCGAAAGAGCCTTTAGTTGTAAAGTAACCAACCGGTATGGCTGTGAAGAAGTTGGGCTGATCGCCTGTGAATGTGAACAGCATAGTGGGATGCATCTGAATCTGCCCCATGTGGTCGTTGAGTTTTTGGACGCCGACAACCAACCTGTAAAGCCGGGTGAACCCGGTAAGATTGTTGTAACCGATCTGAATAACTTTGCCATGCCGCTCATCCGTTACCGAGTGGAGGATGTGGGCGCTTTTTCCGAGGAAGTATGTGCATGTGGAAGAGGGCTACCGATCCTCAAGCGGTTGGAGGGGCGTGTGGCGGACTTCCTGAAACTCCCCAGTGGTGGCCATGTGGCTGGAATTTCATTGATTGAGCGAACCTTGACGAAGGTGCCAGGGGTTGAACAAATGCAACTGGTGCAGGACAGAGTCGATCATATTGTTATTAATCGGGTGAAGGGCAAAGACTTCAACGAACAAACGGATCAGGGCCTGATACTGGCCATGAGAGAAGTTTTTGATGAGCGGGTTGGGCTGGACATCGTTGATGTGCCAGTAATCTCCCAAGATCCTTCGGGAAAGTATCGGTTTTCAATATGCAAAATATGAAGGACAAACACGAGCCTTTGGTAAGCGTAGTTATCGCAACTTTCAACATGAGCCAATACCTCCCCGGCGCCGTTAATTCTGTACTGGCCCAGAGTTGGCAGAATCTGGAAGTGATTGTGGTGGACGATGGATCCAGTGACAATACTGCTGGAAGCATGAAACGATTTGGTAATGACTCCAGGGTTCGCTACATCCAGACGGAGAACAGGGGCCAACCAAAGGCAAAAAACCGTGGACTAGCGGAAGCAGGTGGAGAGTATATAGCCTTTTGTGACGCTGATGACCTCTGGCATCCGTCCAAGTTAATTGTCCAGATGCCTTTGTTTGAAAACCCGAAGGTCGGGGTGGTTTACAGCGAAGTATCCTACATTGACCAGTACGGGGCCGACGTTAGTAAGCCCCAACCATATCCTCGTTACAGTGGAATTGTGACGAAGAAGCTGGTTATCAAAAACTTCGTTCCTTTTGGAACGGCAATCATCCGTCGCGCCTGTATTGATAAGAATGGGGTGTTCGACGAGAACTTGCCCATGGGGATCGACTGGGACCTGTGGCTGCGTTACTCCATAGACTGGCAGTTTCAGTACACGCCAGAGCAGACCTATATATACAGGATATGGTCTGGCCAGATGTCAAAAAATTATCGCAGTCGCTATGACAACGCGTTCCTGATCTTGAACAAGTTTCTGAATTTATACCCAGATACTCTCCCGAACACACTAATTGCGCGTGCTTGGGCCGATATGTATGTGAGTCGAGGCATGGCCATTGCGTGCGCAGAGAGGACATTTTCCGAACCGCTGAAGGATATCCTGACGGGGCTGCGCTGGGATTCTACATACTGGCCCGCTTGGCGCTCTCTGGCAAAGCTTATGTTGAGGAGGGTTTAGAGGCGATGACTTTCAATCAGCTTATTTATAAGGGCTCGCGCCCGTTTGGTGGCTTTCGGCTTGCGAAGTTAATGTCGCGACGTCACCCTAAGATCCTAATGTACCACCGGATTAGTTCAGATCCAAATGCTGAGGGCCTAACGGCGGATCAGTTTCGGCTGCAGGTTGATATTATCAAGAGAGAGTTTCTGCCAATGACTCTGAGAGACCTGCTGTCTGCGCATGAAAGTAGAGAGGTGCCGGACAATGCAGTAGTGGTGACATTTGATGACGGATACGCAGATTTTGCAGAGGTTGCGTTTCCGATCCTGCAGGCTGCAGGTGTACCGGCAACATTATTTGTGACCACGGGGTTCGTAAACGGTGACATTTGGTTATGGCCCGATCAGATCCGTTATGCGATTAGTCACGCTGGAACTGAGCAGCTCACGCTACCTCCTTTTAACCAGTCTTTTAATGTGAAGGTAGATCCGTTCGAGAGTTGGAACACCATTGCTGACCATTGCCTCACGACATCCAATGAAGAGAAGCTCGCGCTCATAGACGAGCTTTACAAGCAGCTGAAAGTGACTAAACCTGTTACAGCTCCCGATAACTTCCGTGCGGTTTCATGGAAACAAATCAAACAAATGATTGGAGATGGGCTCGATATTGGAAGCCATTCTATTAGCCACCCCATCCTGACGAAGCTAAATGATGAACAACTCTCTAATGAGTTGCAGAGATCGAGGCAGAAAATTGAAGCAGAAACAGGAATGAGTGTAGATGTATTTTGTTACCCAAATGGACGTGAGGTCGACTTTGATCAACGTGTAAAGGAGTGTATTCACCAATGCGGTTATCGTTATGCGGTTTCTGCTTTCCCAGCAAAAAGGCCTATTGATGACAACTGGTGTATTAACCGGTATCCGATAGGGCGAAGACTGGACTTGTTCGAAAAGAACTTATTTGGGTTCTCATATCTGGCGATGACTTAACATGTCGTATGACTCGAATTTCCTTAAGCGTGTAAGGTTTTGCGTTACTATTATTTCTTACGCTCTTATTGGCGTTCGAATCCGTTTTTGGCGATCGGAAGTGGAGCGCGTTTGGAAGCTAAGTGATGGGCCACACAGACAATATTTAAACTCCATACTCGAAAATATACACCCCGAAGATGGTGTCGGAAATGCCATCGAATCGTACGACGCGCTGACGGACGCTACGCCTATATCAAAATTGATCCTTAATCAAAGGACTTCCAGAAAGCAGTATCCGAAATGGCTATTTAATCGTTTTACTTCAGGCACTAGTGGAACTAGAACAAAAGTTTTTCTGTCTAGGCCAGAGGTCAGTCGAATGCTGGCGGTCCGAGACTATTGCTTCAGGCAGTATGGAGTGAAGCTTGGTGCCCGAGAAGCTAGGATATGGGGTACAAGTAGGCCGAACTACTTAAACTGTTTAAAGGAGTGGATCCTGCACCGAAAATCTTTTTTCGTCGTTAGCGATAACTTGCAGGAAGTTGTTGAGGAACTGCGCAGATGGAAACCCGACTATGTTTATGGTTATTCGTCCTGCATCCTTTCCCTTTCCAAGTATTTGGTTGAGAAAAATTTGTCAGTTCCTGGAGTTAAACTTGTAGTTTGCACTGCGGAGCAGGTATTGCCAACACACAAAAAGGTTATTGCCTGCGCATTTGAATCAAGAGTTGTTGAAGAGTATGGCTCTACTGAATTTGATATACTGGGGTTTGAAGACCGGAATGGAAATCTAAGGCTCGTTAATCCATGGCTAGTAGTTGAATCTCCGGATAATTATATTTTGGTCACAGATGTATATAGATCGAGTCAGTCGTTTGTTAGGTATAAGATTGGTGATATTGGGAAAGTGGAGGAGAAATCTGGGGGTGAGTTCGGCTCCACATTAGTAGTAGAAGAACTTCAAGGTCGAATTGGAAATCGTTATGTCTATGGAGAAGGTAAAACAAAGTTTCATTCATCTGAGTTTTCAAGGGTTTTGAATGATTATTTTGATAACTCCAAGGATATTTTCGATTTTATAGTTGTTCAAGACGATTTTGGACAATGCGAGGTTCATGTGAGCTCTGAGCCTGTAATTGGGTTTACGCAATTTTGTGAGCGGCTGACTAAAAACATCTATCGCCGCACGACTGTACGATTGAGAGTTTTTCCAGGCACTATCGGTCGCCTTGACCGTTTTAAAGGTAAACGAAGTTATTTTATTCAGAACATTCAATGCCACGAAAGGAATGCGGAAGGTGAAACTTGACATTAACGCGGTGGGGGATATTTCTCTTGGGGATCATCCGGTTTGTGTCGGACATGGGATGCGTAGTGCCCTTGAGAAGCATGGGCGAAAGGTATATCGAGAGATAGAGGATGAGCTAATAAGCGGCGACATTAACCTCTGTAATATTGAAACTGTAGTCTCTAACGTTGGCTTCAACCGGTATTGGCTGCCCTCTTTCGAGATGAGGGGAGATCCATGTCAGCTTTCAGTTGTGAAGGATGTTGGTTTCAATGTAATGGGTGTGGCTAATAACCACGCGATGCAGCATGGAGTGAAAGCCTTTGAGGATATGGTAGAACAGATTGCAAAACTTGGAGTATCTGTTATCGGCATCGAGTGCGATAAGAGGCGTACATCTGTACACGAGTTTGTACATGATTGTGAGGGAGTCAGTGCAGTATTCGCTGTATCCATCCGGCCTGAGGAGTGGACGAAAGATCGACCGGTTCTATACTCCCTGAGGGAGTCAACGGGCATTCTTTTGGAGGAAGTGCGTCAGTTACGCTCGAGGTACAGTGGCTTTTTGGTGTGTTCCATTCACTGGGGCTTGGAATTCCTGGAATATCCAGCACCGAGCCAGATCGAACTTGGAAGGAAGTTGATCGACGCAGGGGTTGATGTGTTATTTGGTCATCACCCACATGTGCTTCAACCGGTTGAGCGTTATAAAAATGGGTTGATCTTCTATTCACTCGGAAATTTTGTATTTGATTTATGGCCGGACTCCACAAAGTTAACTGCAATTGCTAAAGTAAGGCTTGAGAGTGGGCGAGTGCCAGATTACAAGGTTGTCCCTGTAAAAATTGGTGATGACCTGAAACTACGTAAAGCTGATAGTTTTGAGACACAGAAAATTAAAAGCCTTCTCTCGTGGACTAATTATATGAATCGTGAAGGCACACCTAGCACGGACTTGGAGTATGAAAACCAGTATAAGTTAGAAAGAAAAGCTTTCCGTTATTCCAGTTATCAATACTTTCTTGCAAATCTGAGAAAATATCCACTAAGGTTTGTGGTTCAGTCACTTGCAAGAACAGGTTTAAGGCGGATTCTAGGTATATAGAAAGTTTATAGGTTTAGATCATTCGCTTTCAGGCTCCCATGAAATCATTTTTCGTCTTCGGCTCAGTTGAGAGTTCGTTGAAAGATTAACTACCGATATTTTGATAAGCTTTTATTAATGCTTAGTGTTGGAGCGTCTTTTAGGGATCTGGTTATTATAAAGGTTAAAATGGAAGATTGGGTCATAACTATCCATAAAAATAAGAATGGTAAGTCAATTAGGTAGTTTTAATAAATTAAAATTTAGGTCTGTAATTTTAATGTTCAAGCCGAAGGCAAATTGGGAAAGAGTAAATTTCGGAAGGTTGCGGCCTTTTATGCGCCATATTAAGTTGAGTATTTATTTAAAAATAAGGGTTTTTATGAAGATATTTGCTTCGGTATTGATACCTGCGTATAACGAGGAAAGGGATATTAAGAAATGTTTAGATAGTATTAAACACCAAGATTACAGATCCGATCAATTTGAGGTGATTGTTATCGACAATGGATCAAGCGACGCAACAAAACAGATTGCTGTTGATGCAGGGGTGCAAGTAGTTGATGCTAAAAGCATGCTTATTGGAGGAGTCAGAAACGAAGGTGCAAGACTGAGTAAAGGCGATGTCCTCGCATATCTAGATGCTGACTGCGTTGCGCCCCCTGATTGGTTGAGTAATGGTGTCTCTCTCTTGATAGGATCAGATTCTGTCGGAGCTGTTGGTGGTCGTTGCTCTGTCGCGGATAATGCCACCTGGATTCAAAGGGCGTGGGGGTGGAAGAATCCTGAATCAACTGAAAAGCAAGTTGATATTTTAAGTACAGCAAGTTTTTTTTTAAAGAAAAGCATTTTTAATGAAGTTGGGGGGTTTAATGAGACGTTGACTGCCGGAGAAGATACTGAAATCTCTATGAAAATAATAAAGAGTGGCCGGATTTTGATTCTATCGCCCAGTGTTGATGTTATTCACTTGGGTTATCCATCCTCGATGAGCTCTTTTTTTAGAAGACAGATTTGGCAATCTACTGATTATCTGAGAACAATAAAGAATAAAAAAGATCTAGTGTTTTTGCTTGTTCACTTTTTTTTAGCTAGTTTTTTTATTGGGTTAGTTTCTTTGTTTTTTAGCGCGGGTATATATATATTTTCTTTTTTTATAGGATTTACAGTTTTTTCCGCAATCTCGCTCGCATCGTATCGCCATATAAAAATGAAAAGAGGGAAGAATTTTTCTCTTCTCTTTCAGTCCTTTTTTCTAAACTACCTCTACCTTTTAGGAAGAAGTGTTGGTTTGATCAAAAGCTACCTTCGGACAATATTCCGATAAATACTGTCAATTTAGCTCAAGTGATGGGCTCTTTGGACATTGAGGACAAATTGAGTATCCTTCACTATTAACATTCCCGTTGGGATCAACTATATAAACGTAGAGGTTGTCCTGAGTCGAGAATTGTCCGAGATTAATATCAACCTCGATTCTACTTGAACTCCAGGAGGAAAACGGTTGAATTTCACGTTTACTACCCGCATCGTTCCAAGTTGGGCTGGTTGAGAGCTCCACACGGGCCGGGGAGCTTGAAACAAAAATGTCATCCATGCGTATTTCAAGATCTGTGTAGTCATCGTAGTTCGGATCAAACCCAATCAGCCAAATTGTCATACCATCAGGCGAGCTTTCCTTCTGATAATTCGTGACGGAATGCACAGGTTTTCCGTTGGTCCAGACATCGATTGTTCCTTCGTCTGCGTTGGCAAACACCTCCAATCGGTTCCAGGCGCCGTCCACACCGCCCCAGCCACCCCAATTGGTGTCGCCATAAGCGCCAAGCAGTACCTGAGTCCATGAGATCCTGGTTTTTGTGCCATCCAGGTCATCCCAAATGCGAATTAACTTGTTGTGACCACTGTATCGGTCAATGTCGTAGCTGGCATAGAACCACCAGCTTACATAGATGTTTCTGTTTGTATTGTTGTCAAAGGCGCGAGGAACGCCCAGAAATGCTTTTTCTTTTCCCATGTAGTGGGCTGAAGATCCTGGGTGGCGATGACCAGACTGTTTGGCGATGGTGATCGGGTTTGCCCAAGGGCTGCCGTTTCTTGTCCACGGACCTTCGCTTTCAGGAATTGTTGTTCCATGCGACATGTCTGCGAAGGCGCTTTGGTTGTCGACCGTATCCCATAGGTTTCGGTAATTAGGATCAAGATCCCCAAAGCCAGAACCTTGTATGGTTAACTGTCCTCCAAGCTTGATTTCACCCTGAATTTCTGTGACTTGGGGGGCGGACAAACTGGCGGTTGAAAACAGAAGTCCGGAAGCTAGCAGCAGCGGTGTCACAAATGAGGGTCTAGTGTTGCCTATCATAAATTCACCGTGAGGTCGGGGCGGTAGACGGAGCACCGCTTCAGATATTCATTTGATCCGCTTATCTATATTTTACAACATAAAAAATTACGTATAATATTGTTTTGTAACTTTGCTTGTTTTTTTATAACCAAATATTTTCACGTTTGTTCGGCTTAAATTTATTATTGACTATCAAGGCTATTAGGTAGCACATGGAATATGTTCAGTATCTATAATCTGCTATTATAGAGTGTAGATCATTTATAAGCAATGGTGATATGTTGATGGTTTAATCAGTGGTCGGAAGAGAAGGGTGCTTTGAGGTCTAGTACCGGACACAACAACTGAGTTCCTGAGGTTTAATATGGATGTTTCAGTTTTTTACGATAGGGATAAGTTTCTTCGAGAAACCGAATTGCCATTTCGGTTGTATCTGATTTATCTTGTAAGCTTTTTTATTCATATACCTGCTCGGTTTTCAGTGCTTGGGTTGATAAGATTCGACCTGGTTTTGGTTGGGGTTATTTGTTTTCTTATATTTTCTAATAAGTCCACTAAAGGTGGGCGTCTGGATGATGCTTCTAAATACTTGTTGGCGATATTTATATATTCGGTTGCTGTTCTTCCTTTGGTCGAGTGGCCAGGTTCGGTCGTTAATAATGGATTGTACGAGTTCGTAAAAGGCGCCATTTTCTATTTTTTCACAGTGAATCTGGTTTTTTCAGAACGACGCTTAAAACTTTTGCTCTTTGTCTTTATATCTTGCAATATTTTTAGAGTTTTTGAACCTCTCTATTTGAATATTACAACAGGTTATCTGGGGTCGAGCACCTATCTCGGCGGATCGGACTATGCAGGGAGGCTGGCAGGAGCCCCAAGTGATACTATAAATGCCAATGGTCTGGCGTTTGTTATTGCCTCTATTTTTCCCTTTTTACACTATGTGTTCGCGCCATTGAATAAGAAAACTTGGATGCTATACGCAATTATAGTTCCTGTTCTACTATACACAATGGGCCTAACGCTCTCACGTTCCGGTGTCTTGGCGTTGGGAATTATAGCATTTGGTATATTTATAAAAAGTAAAAGAAAGGTGGCTCTTCTTTGTTTGGGAGTTGTAGGTATCTTTGCTATATGGTCATCGCTTAACGATATACAGAAAGACAGGTACTTATCGTTGGTCAGTGAAGATTCGCGCCAGGCATCGACCGCGCAGGGTAGAGTTGAAGGGTGGTTCACTGATTTTGAAGTGGCTATGAATAGACCAATTATTGGACACGGCTTGGGAACTTCTCGTGAGGCTAATTGGAACGTTGCAGGAAACGATCGAGTCTCACATATATTGTGGGCAGAGATAGTTCAGGAGATTGGGGTGATTGGTCTTGTTCTTTTTATTCTATATTTAAAAACCATGATAATGAACTTTATAGAAGCCGGACGACTTATCAAGAGCAGACTTCCGGAATCTCACTTTCTTAGTCGATGCACTCAGGCGATGCAGGTTTGGTTGTTAATGAATCTTTTATTCAGTTTTGCTAGCTATGGTTTGAAAAGTTATGAATGGTATCTATTTGGTGGCCTGTCTGTTGTATTGATGAATATAATTAAAGGAAAAGTGTCAGAGGTCAGCATAGAAAACAATGGAGCAACTAAAAATGACAACTCATTAGCAGGAAAACGTTTTTCTCTTGCTCGGCGGATAAATCGTCAGGGTTGACGAGAGTGTTGTTCGTCTTTATGTTTTCTAAATGGCAATGAGTAAAGACTGATCTTTATAGCCTGTCGAATATCATGGTTTAGGTCAGATAGTGATTTTGGCGGAAAAGTCTCTTTGTACATTTTTATTGCTGAAGCGAGCTGACTTTTCGTTACCAGGCAGCTCTGTAGGTTCCTCCAATAGCGTCGTACCCGATGTTGTAAGCGCCGCTTTAGGATGGCGTTTGGTTCAGAAAGGCTCAGATCACGACGGCTGGCAATCAGGTTCCGTAACATCCGCTCGTTATCGTTACTCATGTTCGTGTCGTGCAGGCGTCGTTCAAAGCCAACATTCGGGCTTACAATGATGTCGCCGTGCATGGCTGCCCGGTAGATCAAATGGAAGTCTTCGCAGGATTTGAGTGATTGATCAAACCCGCCGAGCCTCTTGATAATCTTTGTTTTGAATAGGGGGGCGGAGGCAATCGTGAAATTCTCACTGATCAGGATACTGCGGCATTCCTCGGAGCCCAGCGTAAAGTCTGAGTTCTTGTACCTGTCGAGGTAAGGGACCATGGTCGGGCACGTGGACATGTGGTCGGTCGATCGTTCCGTTCCGGTGAAATTGCAGTAGTTGGTAATGCACATGACCGCATTCGGGTGCTGTGTCAGAGCATCCACCTGCCGGGTCAGCTTGTCTGGCAGCATGATGTCGTCCGCATCAAAGAAGGTGACAAATTCCCCCTGTGCATGCTTCAGGCCCCGGTTTCGGGGGGCCGCGCATCCGCCACTGTTTGCCTGGTGTATATAGTTTACCCGGGGAGAGTAAGACTGAACGATGCGTGCGGTATCATCGGTTGATCCGTCATCCACCACAATGACCTGGAGGTTGTCATAGGTCTGGTTGAGGATGCTCTCCAGCGTTTCCGCGATAAAGTCGGATGCGTTATAGGCGGGTACAATCACTGTTACCAACGGTTTATCCATAATCCTCACCTTGGGTTGATACTGTCATATCCATGACTTTAGTCGTTGATTGGGCACCAGTTTCCGGAGTTCCACTTTTTCGGATTCTGAAAATGCCAGTTTCAGGCCCGCAATCCCGCAGATCAATGACATCACCATCGCTAACCCTATGATATCCGGGTAGCCATCCAGCTTCACGCTGACATGGATCCAGTAAAACAGTATTGAGAGCGGGATGAGCAGGGCGACGAGCGGTCGCGCCATACAGAGATAATAGTCTCTGGTTGGCAATTCGATGGCACGGCAGGCAAATGTTGGCAGAACAAAAAGGCGTAGTAGCAGTAGGGGAATCATGGTGCCAAGGGCGACGCCAATCAGCCCATAAAACTGAACCAGGATCAGGCTGAGGCCAAGGTTCAGAATGACTTCCACCACGTCAATCTTGGCGACAATGCTGTGTTTGTTGGCTGCGTACATTGCGGAATTGAGCGGGTGGTTGGCGAAGCCAATCAAGCGTCCTGTCAGCAGAATGACCATAACCCAGTAGGCGTCGCTGTAGTCGGGGCCCATCCAGCGAACGATAAAGGCATCACCAAAGATCACCAGCCCGCCGCCGGCAATCAATGCTACAACAAGGTTCAGCCGGGTGATGAACAGCAGTTTGCTGTGCAGTTCCCGTTTGTCTTCACGTGCGTGGTAGCTGGTGAATATGGGAACAAACATGTTGGTGGCCTGGCTGAGGAACTGCGCCACGTAATCCACCAACCTCAGTCCGATGGCGTAATGGGTCACACTGGCCGCGGACAGGAAGCCTGCCACGACAAAGTTGTCTACGTTGTTCCTTAGCTGGTAGGCAATGGCAATGACGAAGGACCAGGCGCTGTACTGGAACAGTTCTTTACTGTTTGCACGGGATGCGAGGGTTTTTGAGAATCTCAGGCCTGGAAACGCGGATTTGCAGATCAACAGGTAAAGCAGGTTGGAGATCCTGGCGGTACAAAAGGTAATAACTGCCAGTGCGACGATGCCGTAGCCATTGGAAATGAACCACCAGGTCAGTACCGCGCCCAGCAAGGTCATGGCTATCCGCGTGAGGGCCACCTGATGGAAGCGCAGTTTTGCGCTGGCCACGCCAGCCAGGGCGTTGAAGGGGAATTCCAGCGCAACGGACACACCAATAATGAGTACGAGTAACTGCACCAGGTCCTTGTCGGTTTCCGATTCGAGAAAAAACCTGCTTGCGAAACTGGCCCCGATACTGGCCAGAACAATCACAAAGGCGATAGCGATATAGATGACCAGCGCTGTATTGATGGTGACGTTGGCCTGGTGGTCGTCTTTCAGGCCAAAGGATTGGCTGACGTAACGGGTGACTGCACTGGCCATGCCCATATCGAAGAGGTGATAGGCTGCAGCCAGGCTGCCGACCACGGTCCAGATGCCGTACCAGTGATCCCCCAGTTCGTGGATCAGGAAGGGCATCATCACAAACGCCACGATGATGCTGACGAACGTTTGCGATACCCTCGTCACTGAGCCCTTGAGTAAAGCGATGGCGGTAGACACGTCAGTTACTGGTAATGGATTTGAGGTGCTTGAGCTGACTCAAGGCCCTGGCCGGAAGCATCGACAGGGAGAGGTAAAACAGCGTTTTTCTGTCCACCCGCTTGCCCAGGGCGCTCATAAAGGCATGCCGGGCCTCCTTCATCCTGTACGTCGAGAAATAGGAATAGCCGGCCTCGAAATAGTACCGGCCAATTCTCTGGTTCAGCAGTTTGAGCGACGCCGGATCACCCTGATGAAAGCGCTTCATTTTTTCGGTGCAGGCAATCAGGCCCGGGGCGCGGTCTTCAATGTTTCTCAGGGATATGCTGCCCGAGCGGATGCGATATTGGTGAAACACTTCCGGTATATACAGCAGGTCGTATTGGCTGGCCACGGCCTGCCACATCAGGAAATCATCGGAATTGCGGACTTCCTCGTCGAAATAACCCACCCTGTCAAACACCTCCCGGCGTATCGCCACGCCAGATGTGCCCAGGTAATTGGATGCCGCCAGGCCCCGGAGTGCGGCGTGGGATTCGATCAGGTATGCCTGTTTTCCAACTGGCTTTTTGGGGATTTGGTGCAGGGTCTGGTAGGGCGCAAGGAAGTCCGGATTGACGATGTTGTCCTGCTCGTCAATGCAGGCAAAACCGGTAAAGGCGAGGCCGGCATCCGGTACCTGTTCCATCACGGCCACTGTTGTGGCCATCTTGCCGGGCAGCATGACGTCATCGGAGTCGAAGATGAAGATCAGTTCGCCCTCTGATTTGCGGATAGCCCGGTTTCTGGGGGCAGCGGGGCGGCCGCTGTTAGCCTGGGTGAACAAACGGATACGCGGATCGTCAAAGCGACGGACAACCCCGGGGGTGTCATCGGTGGAGCCATCATCGACGATGATCAGCTCAAAATCCGTAAAGCTTTGCTGGAGAATTGACTGAATCGTTACGCTGATAGTGTCCTCGGCATTGTATGCCGGGATTATCACTGAAGCTTTTGGCATTTGCGTCCCTGCCACTGCTGTCATTCGACTGGTTTCAGAAAGTATAACGTATGTGGTATGGCAGGAGATAGCAACGTAGATCACGGGTCGGAAGTATCCTGTCGAAGGCTGGTGATTCAGCCTTCGACAGGATGGTGCGAGTGGGATCAGAAGCGCATGGCTTCCATCGAACTGGTGAAGGATGAGCCAGAGGTGATACCGCCACCCATGATATAGAACGTATCGTCGATGGTTGCCGCAGCGGCACCATGTTTCGGTGTCGGCACTTTGGTCAGGGGGCGCCAGAGATTGGTGTTCGGATCATACTCTTCATTCTGATTGAACACGCCGGAGGAGTTGCCTCCATTGAGTTCGCCGCCCGCGACCTGGGCCTTTCCATTGATGGTACCTACGCTCATGGCCCGCCTGCCGGTAGGCATCGGGGTTTTTTCTACCCAGTTGTTGGCTGCGGAATCAAACATTTCCACGGTTTTCATTTCCCCGGTGGTTGTGGTGCCATCCGCATTCCGGTGCCTGCCACCAAATACGTAAATCTGGCCGTTGAGTACGGCGGAGCCCGGATTATCCCGCACATAGGTCAGTGAGGGAGCGGACTGCCAGCTGTTGCTTCCCGGGTTGTAGACCTCGACGGTGGCCAGGGAGGCGCCATTGCCCCCCATGCCGCCAATGACATAGATGACGCCGCCAACGGCCTGGGCAGTCGGGCCACCGCGAGGCGTTGGCATATCCGCCAGCTGAGTCCAGCTGTTGCTGGCCGGATCATAGACTGCGGCATTGGCAACAGCGCCGGAGAAGGGCGCGGTGGAACCGCCAAACACATAGAGTTTGCCATTCAGTACGGCAACGGCGGGATTCTCAACGCCTTCACCCGGGAGATTGGCACCCTGGCTCCAGGTATTGCTGGCCGGATCGTAGATCAACAGGGTGTTGAGATGACCACTACTGTTCTTCCCGCCCACGGCATACATCTTACCGTTAATGGCCGCGCCGCTGGCGTCCAGCACTGCAATAGGGGCTGGCACTTTGGATTCCCAGCAACCCAGGCTGACCGGCCGCAGCGAGGTGACCTTGCCGCCGCCGAACTGGCCAATGAACATGTCTCCTGTGGTGTTACGGGCCAGGGGTAACGGATCATTAAAGCCCGTCGCCAGGGGAGCGCCATCAGTGGCTTCGGTTCCGGTTTCGTTGAGGCCAACCCGGAAGATGTCATCACCCACGGAGTAGTTTGTGATCAACAACTGGCCGTTGAGGTAGTCGCCAACGCAGCCCTCACCGCCATCGTATTCAATGATGGCATTCGAGGATTTGTGTTCACCGAGGTTGAAAATCGGCTCCTCATAGTTGGGCAATGGGGCGACGCCCTGATAGGAACCGTCCTTGAAGACACACTCGTCCCGATAGGGGTTGGGATGGCCGTAATAGGAACCTTGTTTGATCAGCAGCAGAAGGTCCGGTTGGGCGCCCGGGTTGTGGCCCCCGTTGAGGTAACTGGAGGTATCGCCAAAGCCAAAACACGCAGGTTCCGGGCTCGGTGGGTAGGTGCCGGTTACGCCAAGGCCATTGTCAGTGGCGTACATATTGCCATTGCTGTGGAAGACAAAGTCATAACTATTGCGAAGACCCGTGGCGTAGGGAACAACGTCGCAAGGGGGAGGTCCGAAGATGTCACTGGTGTTGTTGCAGGTGCCATCAAACCCGGCTGCGAAGACATCCGCGACAAGAATGGCGGCGCTCAGGGGCTGTTCCTCCATCTGACCAAATTCCGAGTTGGACTCGTTGGGCGCTCCCGCGCCTGTATTACCGCCCGATGCAATGTACAAGCGGTTGTCTTGTGGCCCGAAGTGAAGCGAGTTGATCGAGTGGTTGGCAATGGCACGGGGCAGTCCGGTAATGACGTGCTGAACCGTGCTGAAGTTTGCGCCACCGAGTTTGGTGACCATGCCCGAGTTCGGCTCACCATTGTCCACCGAGGGACTGGAGTGTGCGACCCAGAGTTCGACGTCGTTTTCCGTGGAGTCCGGGGAGACGGTAATACCCAGGGTAAGTCTTGGCCCGATATTATTGACCAGAGATTCGATGACCTGATCGTCGGCGACATTCAGATCGGCATCAAAGGTCAGCGCGTGGATAGTGCCGAACAGTTCTGTTACATACAGGCGGCCGTCCGGCCCCCAGACCATGGAGGTCGGGAAGTCTACATTGTAGTCTTTGCGGATGAAGTCCACGCCTGAATCCGGGGCGAGGGGACCATCGCCTTCCTGCAGGGTGAATTCATCAAACTTATAGATCATTGATGCTGCGGCGTGCCGGTGGGTTGCGAATATGCCGGCAAAGCTGCGGGTGCCGATTTCCGGGTCTATGCCGGCGGCATCGAAGCTGAAGAACTCATCTGGTGGCACTAACGTGTCCACCTGGGCGGTAGAGCCTCCATTCAGGCTGTAGTTGAGCCCTACTGTGCGATTAAAGGGATTTACCGTCATCCCAAATACAATATCTGAGCCTATGAGGCCCGAGACAGAGACATTTTCTTCAGTTACGACTTGGCCGTCCACTTCCATCAGGTAGTGGATTAGCGTCCCATTGGGGGTGGAGACAACCACCAACTTAATGTAATTGTCCTCGTTGTTACCGAACCATAGTCCGGCCTGTTCGTAGTTTCCGGTACCTTCGGGTACATCCAGTACCTGAGTGGTAATACGGGTGATCTGATTGGGTGCCGCGAAGCCTACACCCAAGGCATTGTCCTGCGTATTATTACTCACGAACTGGATGCCAGCAGTTGTGTTGTACTCGAGATAACCTTCGAGGAAGTGCATCTCCAGGTTTTCGGGGATATAGCCAGCGCCCGCGCTGGGTTCATCCAGCCATGTAAAGCCTGTACCCCAGCCATTGCTATCCATGTAGTAACCCTGGCTCTCGGTAAAACTGAGTTGATAGGGCAAACTCACCCGTACATCTGAGCAGTCAACGGGCGCGCACTTGTCGCTACTGGCAATCGTCAGGCCGACCGGCACATCAACAGGATCACTACCGCTGGAGGTAAGGGTCAGGATGGCTGTGTAATTACCCGACGCCAAGCCGCTGCTGTCCACATTGACCGTGATGGCCTGCGGTGTGGTGCCGGTTGAAGGTTGCGCGGATAACCACGGCATGTTGGTGCTGACGTTGAAGTCATGTGCATCGCCATCGAAATGGCTGACATCCAGGGACTTGCCGGCGATCGGGGTGTCGGGTTCACCTGAGAAAGTCAGGGATGTCGGGGACACCAGGATCCCCTGGCTCCCGGCTGTGATCGTCAGGGTGTAGGTCAGTTCGTCGTTCTCATAACCCGTTGCCGTGGCGGTTACCTTGCCGGTATACGTGCCTTCGGCCAGGCCAGCCGGGTCGGCGGTCACCGTGATGGTTGCTGGTGTGGTGCCGGAGTTTCCGGAAGCGCTGAGCCAGGGGGCATCGGTTGACAGGTTGAATGTCGCGCCGGAATCGTCACTCGCAGAGAGTGTGACGGTGCTGGTGACCGGTTCCGGGTTATCCACGTGCCGCGAGCCAGCCAGTGTTTCCGTACTGAAGGACAGTTGGCTGGTATTGTTGACTACGTCGAAGAAGTCCGTGACTTCATGAACGGAGCCATCGGACAAATTGACCACAGCAGTCACCGTATGAGAGCCATCCGCCAGAGCCAGGGTGTCATAGGGGAACGCCAGGTCATTAGGTGCTGTACCCGCCATGTCGTACGGAGCCAGACCTTCGGACTGGTTGGGAGATCCCGACTTCTGCGGGTTATCGATATAAAAATTGACTCTTGAAATACCGGGTGACGTGGGTATGAAAACATAGATATCGCCACTGACGCTGGCGTTCTGGAGTGCTGATGCGGACGACCTGTCTGCCGAAGAACTGACCATCAGGGTGTAATCGCTGGCAGCGGGCGCGATAATGTCGAAAGACACCTGTAGATAGGCTTTGCCCACACCAGTGCCGGAAGCCTCGACGGTTGCTGTGTGGTTTCCTGCCGGCAATCCCGATGGGTCCGCTGTGACGGTGATGGTCGCCGGGGTAGTGCCGGAGGTTGGTGACAGGCTGAGCCAGTTGGCATCGTCTGACAGGGTAAAGCTGACGTTATCGTCGTTGGACGATGCCAGGCTGACAGACAGCGATTGGGTACTGCTGGATCCTTGCTGGGCCGTGAACGATACTCCTGCCTGGCTGAACTCCAGCACCGGTACGGAGTTGTTGACTGTAAAAGTGGCGGACAGTACCTCAGACGTGCCGTTGGTATAATATGTAGTAGCGTGAATACTGTGCTGCCCATCGGGCAGGGAGGCTGTATCGAACGGTTTTGCCGTGAGGTCGGCCTCTGTCGCGTTAAAGTCGAAGGGGGCCACACGTTCGATGAGTCTGGGGGTGCCGGGAGGCGTGCTGTTGAGATAGAAATCCACCCGGTTAACGCCCGTGGACGGACCGACAAAGATATAGGCAATATCGCTGATTTCAGCTCCGTTCAGGGCGATTGCTGCACTTCGGTCAGGAGATTTGCTGATCAGCAGGCTGGGCGCCGCGAATGCGGAACTGGATAATCCAAGCAGTAAGAGTGAGAAAAGCACAATGAAAAAGTGGTTGAGTCGACCACCTCGGGACCCGGAAAATGTCATGTCGCCCGCCTCCTGCAGATCCATGAAGCCATCGTTCAGGAGGCAGCATCTTTGATGCCACGACGAATATTAAATCTCTAATACAGTGTGATAACGTTGTTACAGGTCTAGGTTTATTACGGAATTGTAAGATTTTTCGACAAGGGCCTTGCGGGGCCTCCAACTCAGGGACGATCAATTTGTGAGCCTGTTTCAGACTGAGGCGTGGCAGAAGAGCTGGTGGGATATCTGGGGTGATACTCCCGGTTTCCAGTTGTTGTCCGATGGTGGCGGAGGCAGGTCCGGGCTTTATCTGGATCGTTACCGTTTACGGAAACTCCTCCCGATTCGTTGCCTGCAGTTTGTGGGCACAAACTACAGACGCCTTTCCACCCCCCGCACCGAGTACAACGGTTTTGGAACCGCTCATTCACTGACTTCGTTGTTTGACGGTCTCGACCAGAGCCACTGGTCGGAAGCGGTATTTCGCGATATGCGGGTGAACTCCGGGGATTTCCGGGCCCTGAAGGCGCTTGCCCGGGAGCGGGGCTGGCTAGTCCGGACCGTTGCCAGTGATGATGCTTACAGCATTTCGACATCGGGTAGTTTTGACCACTATCTGTCTTCACTGGGCTCCAATTCCCGGCTGAAGTTCTATAACCGGAGGAAGCTGTTGCAGGCCGAAGGCCACATTGAGCTTAAAAACTTCTGGCCTCCGCAACGGGGAGACTTCTTTACGCTGCTGAACCAGTTCCATGGTCATCGCTGGGGCCGCCCGTGCTTCAGTAATGACAGCCTTCGCTTTCACGGACATTTCCTCTCGCGGATTGAAAAAGAGGGCGGAGTGCCGGAACTATCAGTCCTGACCTGCAATCACAAAGCGATATCAGTACTGTATAACGTGATGTTTCAGGGTGTGACCTACAATATCCAGTCCGGATTTGATGAGTCTTTTCACCGGAAAATCGCCCTTGGCACGCTCCATCTTGGTTATAGTGTCGAGAAGTCTTTTGAGGACCCAGGCGTGCATACGTTTGATATGTTGGCCGGTGGCGGAAAGAACGAGAACTATAAGAGTCGACTGGCGACCCGCACAGAACCCCTGATTTCGGTTATGGTGGTCCGAAGCCGGTTGTTAAAGCGATTGTATCTACTTAAAGGCTGAGCGCTGTAGACATGGAACGTTTGTCCCCGAATTCCCCGTTGCACTGGCTGATTCCGGTATCCCTGGTGGCGTTGTTGGCAATTGGCCTGTGGCCGGCGCTGGAGGTGCTGGGAAGTCGTTGGCTGAAGTTTGATCAATCATACTCCCACGGCTTTCTGGTGCTGATCGTCAGTCTGGCGTTGACGGTCCGGAAATGGCTGGCCAACCGGCCGGTGCCGGACTTTTATTCGATCTGGTTGCTGCCTCTCCTGGCCGCTGCCGCGGTTTACCTGATCGGAAGCCTGCTATTGATCGAGGCGCTTCAGCAAATCGCGTTGGTGCCCTTGTTGATTGGCACGTTGCTGCTGGTGTGGGGCTGGCGTCAGACCATGCTTTTTTTCCTGCCTATCGGGGTGTTGGTGTTTGCCATTCCGGTGTGGGATTACCTGTCCTGGCCGTTGCAGCTGGTAACGGTTGCGGTCAACCAATTCCTGCTGTCCTGGCTCGACATTGAGTTTATCGTTGAAGGCGTGTTTGTTTACTTTCCGGGTGTGGGGGCCTTTGAGATTGCCCACGGGTGCTCGGGTCTGCGTTATCTGCTGGTGGGGCTGACACTGGCAACGATCCACAGCGAATTGAATTACCGCTCACTGACTGCCCGGATTAACCTGTTTGTGGCGGCTGTCATGCTGTCATTGCTGGCAAACTGGATTCGGGTCTTTGTCATTATTTATGTGGGCTATGAGTCCAACATGACATCTTCGTTGATCAATGCGCACGACCATTTCGGGTGGTGGGTGTTTGCCGGCACACTGGTTCCGCTGTTCCTGTTTGCCCGTTATCTGGAAAGGCGGGAAGCCAGGAGCGGGGAGGGGACCGCAAAGCGTGTTCCCGATCCTGCGTCCGGCAGCGGTGGCTTTCCTGTAGGCAGGATGCTGATGCTTGGGGTTGTTCCCCTGGCGCTGTTCTTGTTCGCTTCCTGGGCAACGATTAACGGGCAGGGCGCCCACGGGGTTTCCGGCTCACGGGTTCAACCGGCACCACTGGTCAGTCGCTCAGAGTGGCTGCCTCTGTTCAGGAACGAGCTGGAGGGATGGGTTCCTGTCATGGAGCGCCCGGATCAGTCCCAGGTACATGTCTATATGAGCCGCGATGAGGTTGTGCCAGACACCAACGGTCCGGTTGAAATCCTGACCGGGATATACACCTATGAAGTACAGAGGCCGGGCGCAGAACTGGTGCACTACGGGAATCGGTTGTACGACACCAGTCATCTGGTTCCGGAACAGACTTTTGATGTGGGTGCCGGACCGGGGCTGATGCTGGGCGGGGTGACGCTGAAATACCGGCAAAGCGAGACCAGAGTTCACGTAGCCTATGGGTATTACGTTGAGGGGCGCTGGGAAAGCAATGAGCTGCAGGCAAAGCTGGCGCAACTACCGGGAGCTTTGAACGCTCGCAACGACGCGTCTCTGGTTGTATTGGCCTTAACCTGTGATAGTTGTGACGCCGTGGGCACTCTCAATACGCTGTTCCCGGAGGTCCGGGAAAAGGCTCAGGCGCATCTTGATGGTTTGTACGGGAGCAAGTCACGACACTGAACATCGGACTTGCTCCCCCATCACCTTATTGCACCTCTGCGGACACTGGACTGGACGGTGCGCTGGTGAGGCCGTTGGTATCGACGACCTGGATGGTGAAGTACCAGGTACCCGATGCCAGACCGTCGAATGTGTAGGATGTAAGCTCGCCACTGACTTCCTGTTCGCTGCTCAGGTCTGACTCGCTCTGACCGTAGTTGATAATGTAATAATCGATCTCGCTGAGGTCGATCGAACTGCCGTCCATGCGTGTGGACGGAGCCGTCCAGGACAGGGTAACGGAGCTGTCTACGGTTCCCGGATCGGTAGTTTCCGGCTCGGTGGTTTCGGGTTCTTCGCCAGTGGTTCCGTCACCGTCTGTTTCCACGGTTTCAAGGGTGTAGGGATCCAGGCCACTCTCGTACGCTTGCAGGTTGCTGATACCGTCATTGTTGTTGACGCCATCGGCATCCGGCACCCAGGCGTTCAAACCGTGCTGTAGCTCCCAGGTATCGGGGATTCCATCACCATCGGTGTCCTGGCTACTGGGAGAGGTATAGTCTGGTGTGGTAACGGTCGACGCGGTCGATAGGTTCTGGTTGGTGGTGATGTTCCTTGCGGAGTATTGAGCCACAGCGCTGCCTACATCTTCGAAGTACTCAACGGTCAGATTTAATTGCTCGCCCGCTTCCAGTGAACGCTCATAACTGAAGGAGGTCGGTGCATGCTGTGTCCAGTCATCAATGACCAGTTCGCCGTTGGCGTATAGGCGGACCCCATCGTTGGTTCTGACGGTAAACTCGTAGTTATTGCTGCCACTACTATGGGGCGCAGTAAAGGTACCGCTCCAACGCACGCTGAACTGGTCGCTGGGCATGTCCGGGTTGGGGCTGCCGCGACCCCAGTTGAAGTCGACGGATTCGTTGACCTGGGTCAGAACCAGCCGGTCAAACGATGTACCTTCAAAGTACTGGCCTGTGAAGCCTGCAATGAATTGTGGCTCCGCTTCCGGCTCAGGCTCCGCTTCCTCGACCGGCATGTCTTCGTGGTCATTCAATGCTGTCCCCGCCTGATACTCCTCAAGATTGGTGTAACCATCATTATCCAGATCCCCCTCGGCATCCGAGGCATCAAGTGGATCCAGGTCATAGGCGTATTCGCTGCCGTCGGGAATGCCGTCACCGTCTGTATCCGGGTTGTTTTCGGCGGTGCCAATCAGGAATTCATCGGCAGCGGCGAGCAGGTCTCCGTCAGGATCAGAAGCGGCGTCGTCGGGGTTGGATGGATCAAGCCCATAGACCACTTCCCAGTTGTCGTAGATGCCGTCCTTGTCCGCATCGAGTGGAGGATAGTCCGGGTTGAATGCAAGGCCTTCAGAGCCGTCAAGGAACCCCACCCGATAGCCCAGGGAGTAGGCTTCACCAGAGCTGACATCGTCACCATAGACCGGTTTGGCCCAGGAATGGATGTAAGCGCTGCCAATGATCTGTTGGCTTATCCCGGGGCCTTCCCAGGCAACTGCGAAATGGTCGCTACCGTAGCCTTCCTTCTGAAGCACTTCGAAGTAGTACTGTTTGGAGGAATCCAAGGTCACATAACGGGATGTTTGGGAGCTGTATTTGGTGAATTCGTTGACGTTGGTCCAGTCTGGTGTCATGGCCAATAGTTCGACATCATTCGGAGAATCGGACGTGCTTAACCAGAATTCTGCCTGATCATTGCCGCTGACGAAGAAGCGGTATTCACCAGAACTTGGTGGCTCGATGAACCCTCTGACATAAGATCCGTAATATTCAGCTCGATTCTCCGGATCTTCCAGGCTGGTTAGTTCGGCTACTTCATCAGGATTATCAGGAAACTTTTCGGAGGCGGTCATTGTGTCAATCTGGATGCCATCGAGATTGTCATAGTATCGGACTTCTACCACCCCAGGCTGACTTTCTTCGGGTAGCGCAGCTGTTGGCGGGAGATCTTCTATGCCTCGAAACTGCCAGCTTTGACAACCGCTGATCAGAATGACTGCACTTCCTACTCCCAGCACTTTGCAAACAGACATACGTCACCCGCCTTCCTGGTCAATGATGCAACACGTTAAGTATTGTTTCAGTCTGTAAGGGCCGCCACCGGCTTCTTGGATTGTTTTGGACTTTGGGTCTATGGGTTATATCGAATCCGCATTTTGCTTACCCCTGCCCGCCGAATTTCTCCAGAATTGCGCGAGCCTCGTCCGTCCGGCCGGAAGCTTTGTAGGCTTCGGCCAGATGCATGGCAATTTCCTCGGAATCGGGCTGCAGCTGGTAGGCTTTTTCCAGAACGGGCAGGCTGTCCTTGTGGTTACCGGCCTTGAACATGATCCAACCGTAGGTATCCGCGACCGATGCGTTGTCCGGGCTTTTTTCATAGGCCTTGCGCGCCAGGTCCATCGCCCTGGCATCGCCCTGCTGATGGTACAGCCAGGCCAGGTTGTTGAGCACCAGGGCGTTATCCGGGGCTGATTTCAGCAGGGTTTCGTAGCCCTGCCGGGCCTTCTCGGGGTCACCGTCTGACTGGTGCAGCATGGCTTGGCTCAGCAGTAACTGCGTGCTGTTCGGGTAGGAGGCGAGCGCATTGTCCAGGGCCCCCATGGCCTCCTGCTTGCGCCCGGCCTGCTGCAGGGAGCGGGCGTAGGCGTTGTGGAGGTCCGCCGAAGGCGATTTTTCCAGAGCCAGTTGGTAAAGCGCTGCAGCCTGATCGAACTGTCCCTGACGCTCGAAGTACCGCGCTTCCACTGTGTAGGGAGCAGCGGATTGGGGTTGCGATTTCTTCGCTTCCTGGAGCAGTTCCGTGGCCTGTTTCGGGTTACCTTCGGAAAACGCTACGGCTGCAGCCTGAAGTGTGATGTTCTCGGACTCAGGAAACAGCACCCGGCCGCGTTCCAGTACCGTCGCCGCCTGTTCAGTCTTACCGTCTTGCCGTAAGCGGGAGGCTACCGAATTGTAAATGCCGGCGACCAGGGGCTCGGCCCGCGCAGGGGTGTTTTCATCGGTTCGTTCAAGCAGTGCGGCGGAGAGTTCGTCGGCTTCCCGGTTGTCTCCTTCAATGAGGGCTGCCTCAAGCAGGATCAGTTTTGGTCCGGTAGCGGCCGGCTGTTGTTCCAGAAGATCCCGCATGTAGGTTCGTATTTCCGCAGGCTCCATGACGTCAGCAAGTCCCTGCAGTGCCTGTCGGTTGTCAGGAGCCAGGGTCACTGCCTGGCGAAAATGCGTCTGTGCCTGCGCAAGATCCTGCTGACTTCTGGCAAGGTTACCAAGGGCGATGTGTGGTGCGGCCAGGTCCGGCGACTTTTCCGAGGCTTGCTGGAAGTAGCCTCTGGCCTGGTCGGGGCTGCCGGTTCGTGCTGCCAGGTTGCCCCGGGCTATGACGGCGGCCGTGCTGTCGGGTTCGTCTTTGATCCAGGCATCTGCCACGGCGATCGCATCAGCGTTGTTACCGGATGACAGGTGCGCTTCGATAGTGACTATCAGAGCCTGTGCATGCAGGTCCGAATCGGCTGGCACCTGCGCTGTCTGGGCAATGGCTTTTGCAAACTCTCCCCGCTGTATCAGGTAGCCTGCGTAGCGAAGCCTGAGTGCGTGGTTGTCCGGGGCCAGTGATAACGCTTCCTCGATCAGCGGTTCGCCCGCCTCCAGGTCGCCGGATGACAGGGATGCGATGCCAACCAGGGCAAGTGTTTCGGGGTCAGTGTCCTTGTCGGACAGGGTTTCCAGAATGGCCCGGGCTTCTTCCGGATCCCGCATCTGAATCCGGGCGGCGGCAAGCAGTTTGCTGGCGGCTTCGGAGTCTCCCATTTCGGCTATCGGCCGAAGCAGTCGCTCTGCTTCCTGAACCTGACCCTGACGGAAGCGAATCATCCCCAGCATCAGTGTGCTTTGCTCGTGGTTCGGAGCATGCGTCAGTACCTCTTCGAGGTAGTTGGCGGCGGAATCCAGATCGCCTTCCTTGAAGGCTTCCCTGGCGGCGGCGATGTTACTTTTGATCGTGCCGGGGCCCGATTTCGCGAGTATTTCCTCGTACACAAAGGCTTCCGATGCCTTACCCTGAGCCCTCAGAACACGGATCAGGGCGGATATGGTTTCGTACTTGCGGAACGTCATGATGTCGTACTGGCCGATATCCTCAAGGGCGCGAATGTAGGCGTCCTCTGCTGTCTTCCATTCCTCCGCCTCATGGGCGAGTTGCGCTTTCCAGAGCCAGAGCTCCGCGTTCTCGCCATTCACCTGTTCCGCTTCCCCGATATAGCTTTGGACGGCTTCCCGGTCTCCGGCGGCATGGGCTATCCGGGAAAGACCGACCAGGGGCAGGGCGGAGTTTTTGGTGATGGAAAGCGCCTGTTCATAAGCCTGCTTTGCTTCGTCCAGACGGTCTGCGGCCAACAGGACCCGGCCTTTCAGGAGGCCGGCTTCGCTTTCCAGCGCCCGATCCTCAGTGGACACGTCGGCCAGATTGGCCAGGGCTTCGTCAAACTGGCCCTGCATCAGATTGGCTTCGGCGCGGATCAGGTGTGCCCGGTTTCTGGTTGCGCTGTCCAGCGCCTGTTCCGGAATGTCGGCCATCACACGGTTGAGCTGGCGTTCAGCGTTAATGGCATCACCAGCTTTCAACAGGTTGTTGATAATGATGAAGTAGGGGGCAGGCTTGTCAGGCTGCAGGTCGATAGCGCTGCGGGCTTCCAGTGTGCTGGCCTTGAGTTCGCCCTGGCGCTGAAAAAAACGGGACTGATCCAGGTGACTCAGGTATTGGATCTCTTCCTGGCTCATTTCATTATCGCTGCCGCAACCGGCCATTCCGATCGCAACGGCAGCCGATAGCAGGATGGCGCGTGCTGTAACAACTGCTTTCATGGCCCTGTTCCTTTTCCTGTCAGGTGCTTGTTCTGATGTCCCTGTCCGTTTGTCAGACCCCTGAGGCCGCATGTGACGTTTCGATACGGTACTTGTCCGTAAGGTTATACAGCGTAGGTCGGGTGACTCCCAATAGTCTGGATGCCTGGGCCATATTAAACCCGCAACTCTGCAGTGCCTGGATGATGGCCTGGCGCTCAGCGGTCTCACGGACCTGCCGGAGATTGAGCTGGTTGTCCTTGCTGTCGGTACCCGGTTTCAGCTCCAGATCGAGGGCGGTGACCCGTTTTCCATCCGCCATAATGGTGGCCCGCTTCACCTTGTTGATCATTTCCCGGACGTTTCCGGGCCACTCGTATGTGGTGATGGCGTTAATGGCGTCCTCGGTGAAGGTGAGGTTGGGGCGGTCCATATGTTTGCCGAGAGATCTCAGAAGCGACTGGGCAATCACCAGGGCATCCCCCTCACGCTCCCTCAGCGGGGGCACGTCCAGGGTAATTTCGCTGATCCGGTAATAGAGGTCTTCACGAAACTCACCCTGATCGATGAGTGTCCGAGCATCCCGGTGGGTAGCGCAGACAACCCTCACGTCTACAGGAATCGGTTTGACCGAACCTACCCGGTCGACAACGCGCTCCTGCAGGAATCTCAGCAGCTTGGCCTGTAACGCCATCGGCATGTCGCCGATTTCATCCAGGAAAAGGGTTCCGCCGTTGGCGTTTTCGATTTTACCTTTCTTGCTTTGGGTGGCGCCGGTGAATGACCCCTTCTCGAAGCCGAACAGCTCGCTCTCCAGAAGGTTTTCGGGGATGGCGGCGCAGTTGATGGCGGCAAATGTCTTGGCGTGCCTGTGGCTCAGGTCGTGGAGTGCGCGGGCCAGCAATTCCTTGCCGGTACCGGTTTCCCCGGTGATCAGCGTGGTGACATCAGTGGGGGCGACTTTCTCCAGGGTTCTGCAAATAGCCAGCATCTGTGGGCTGGCGGCGACAATCCCTTTGATGCTTGTGCTGTTGGGGTACTGGGACAGTTCCCGGTTTTCTTTTTCCAGTTCGGCAATTCGGAAGGCGCGATTGACAACAAATGTAAGGATATCCGCATCGAGCGGCTTCTGATAAAAGTCGCAGGCGCCCATGCCGATGGCCTTGACGGCATTTTCCTTGTCTTCGCGCCCCGTCACCACAATGACCTTGCTTTGCGGCGACAGGCGGAGAATATCTTCCAGCAGGCTGAACCCCTCGGATGCTCCGCCGGGGTCTGGCGGTAGGCCCAGATCCAGGGTAATGACGTCTGGTTCGGTGCGTCTGAGCGCTGTCAGAGCGGAATCACGATCCGTCGCCATGGCGACTTCCAGGTGATCACTGAAACACCATCGCATTTGGCTTTGAAGGCCGGGGTCATCCTCTACAATTAACAGTCGTTTACTCACAACAGTCCTAAATCCCTTTTTTTTGTCCTGTGACTGTGCTGATGCAATATTGATCAATTCATCCCTTTATTGATTCTCAACTGAATATTGACGCTTTGCAACGTTGGGCTGATTTAAATTTTCAAAACGCCAATTAATTGGCGCTCTGTCCTTGCCTGGGCCGCTCTTCAGTTGGCCTATCCGTTTCACTTTCTGTTTCGCGTTGATCGGCGGGGGTGGTCAGCGGGAAGCGAACAGAGAAGCAGGAGCCGACGCCAGGCTCACTGGTAACGTCAATGTTGCCCCCTACTTTTCGCAGATATTCTCTGGCCTGGTATGCGCCGATCCCCATGCCGGTCAGTCCTTTGGTGCTCTCAAAGGGCTTGAAGAGCTGGGAGCGTATAAATTCTTCCGTCATGCCGGCGCCGGTATCCTGGATAAACAGGACGACATTGTCCTTCGCAATTTTCAGGGTCAGTGTTACTTCGCCTTCCGGTGGTGTTGCGTCCTGGGCGTTCTGAATAAGATGTCCAAGGACACTGAACAGCTGTTCACGGTCAGCCTTGATCAGGCTGCACGAGGGGTTGCCGATGATGCGCGGGGCCGGAAGCCAACGACTGTAATGTTCGGCGAGCTGGATAACCACATCCCGGAGATCCAGTATTTCCGCCGACTCAATGTCTTCGGCGGGTTTGCGGATATGGTCCACGAGGTTTGCCATTTTACGCACGGCGTGATCGGTGGTGTTCACCATGTCATCAATAAACGCGGGATTGTCGCGGTGACGGGGCGCGTTCTTGACCAGCAGCGACAATTGCGCGATCAGGGTCTTGAGGTCATGAACCATGAAAGCTGAGGCCTTGCTGACAGCTTCGAACTGCATGGCCCGGGAGAGGCGGTTCTGGGCATCTGCCTGGGCCAGCAGGTTGCAGGACTGGCGGGCAACCACCTTGATCAGGTCAAAGTTTTCCCAGTTCAGTTCGACGGGGGCATAGGGGTTGCCAACCAGGGCGATGCCATAGAGGTCATTTCCCAGGTACAGCGGAATGATCAGCCAACCATCCGGAATGCGGGTGATGGCATCCGGGATTTCAAGCAGGTTGTAACGAATGGGGTCTTCACGGTATTCGTGAAGGTCAACAATCCATTCACGTTCCCTGAAGAAGCGGCTGATCTCCCCGTCTCCTTCAATGGTGGTGAACTTGGGGGTGGTGATATTGACGGCGGTTTTGAGTGCGTAGGCGCCCTGTTCGTCCCGCAGCCAGATAGCTCCCGCGTTGCTTTCCACCAGCCCTGACAGGATGCGAACGACCCTCTCGGGTAAGGGCGGTTCATCGCTCAGGTTCGCCAGCTCCCGAGTCATTTTCAGCCACTCTTCGCGATAATCGTATTTGTAGTCGAAGAAATTCTGGCTGATAAACACCATCAGCCTTGAGCGGACCCGTCGGGAGGTCAGCAGCGTTACCAGGAATGCGAGGGCAATGGTGAAGAACAATACCTGCAATGCCTCGCCCCAGGCGCCGCCCAGGGCCCGGACGTAGTAGCCGCCAACGGCCAGGAAAAGCAGATAGGCGCCGGCAAACATAAAGGTGCCTGCGTGGAAGACCGCTGAGCGGGAAAGCTGGAATTCCACCGGTTGTTTGCGGGTGTTAATGGTATTGATGGCGAACAGGGGGACGAGGGCCGCGTTGACCAGTCCTCGCGCATTCCAGAACGACTCGGACACCTGGCCGAACAGCAGGGCGTCGGCGTACATGAAAAAATCGAAGACAAACATCGTGGCGACGGCGATGCAGATGTATTTCATGCTTGATCGGCCAAACGATACGGAGTTTCGCCAGATCTGCTCAACCAGCGAGAGTCCCATCAGAGATAGTACAATCTGGCCGACAACCTTGGTCTTGCCGTCAAGGAGATCCAGGCCAAAGGTGTATTCCAGTGCCCCGAACACCAGCAGGAAGACAATCAGTGTGATGGTGGCAATGGCCAGCATCCGGCGAAGCCGTCCTACAATGGCCGTGGCCCGGAAGGAATTCCGGAGCAGGGCAAACAGCAGGGTAATCCAGGCGGCATCCCGCAGCAGTTCCAGCAAATAACGGATGAAGAATGAAGGTTGGCCCCAGAGGTTCTGGGTAACCAGGGCGCCTGCCCAGATCATTGACACGACAGATGCCAGCAGAAGAACCCTGTCGATATCCCGGCGAAGATAATGGGAGGCAATAACCAGTCCGAGCAGGCCAAAAGAGACGGCTGCCGTGGTGTGGCTGATTAGACTGAAATTACTTAACATGCCTCGCGTCCTGCGTTGTTATGCCTCCTGTCCCTGACGGCATCCGCCTTCAGGCGGTGTTATGCCGTCACACCGGCTTTTTATTCTCCCGATAGAATCGGAAGATTTCCTTCAGCGGTCGTCGGGGGCTGAATCCAAATTCCCTGGCAAAAGCTCTGCCGTCTATGACGACAGGATACTTGAAAAAGTGCATCAAATACGACGGGAAACTTCTCAGGCTCAGTGTTTTCAGAATCAGTTTTGGCAGCGCTGGCGGTATGGACGGAATCGGCAGGCGATTGCATCCACACAGTTTAAGCGCATGCTGATAAGCAACCCAGTCTTCCGGCGCCACGTTGAATACACCCCGTTTGGGTTTGTTATAGGTCAGAACAATGGCATCCGCCATGTCATCGATGTGTATGAACTGCATCATCGGGGAAAACCCGGCAAGCACCGGCGCCCGTTCGCTGGCAAGCAGGGTGCTGATGGAGTTCCTCACCCCGGGCCCGACGATGTTACAGGGGCGCAGAATGGTGATGTTCAGTTCCGGGTAGCGCCAGAGGTAGATGTTGGCAAGGTTCTCCAGCTCTACGGAGTCCACCAGGTCTGCGCTCAACCCCACGCCTTTTAATGGGGCTTCCTCGTCAATCAGTGCGGGGTTGTACGCCACTGCGCCGTAAACGTGGAAGGTGGAGAGTACCACCACCCGTTTGATGCCGTATTTGTGGCTGAGGTCCAGCAACTTCTGGGTACCGAGGACATTGGCGTTGTATCGACGCATCCGGGTCAGCTGGCTGGACATGATCCGGCCCAGGTGAATGACGCCGTCAAACCGGTAGCGTCTGAACAGGTCTTCGAACACCCGTTTGTTGAAGTCGATGCAGTAACTGGGGATGTCGTCACCCAGGTAGACCTGCTCGCGGAAATCCACCGCTACCAGGTCACAGTCTTCACGAAGCCGGTCAATCACCTGTTGTGCCAGGGCCCCTGCGGCGCCGGTCACGAGTATGCGTGGTCTCTGTTGCTCGCTCATCAGAACAGCCTTTTCCTTTCGCTCAGACCCTTGTCAATCAGCTTGCTGATCTCCGCCTTCACCTGCTCAACCCGATCGGTCACTTTCTCCTCGGGGATTTCCAGGTCATCGAAATACATGGGGTCGCCCACATTGAGGTGGACCTTGGCCGGCAAGATTACCGGCAATGCAATGGGCGCGTAGGGTATGCCCAACGCCTTCGCCAGTGGCTTGATGTTGGCGATGGCGGGAATGGTTTCCTCGCACCCAACCACGCCAACGGGAACGATAGGGGCCTTGTATTTCATGGCGAGGTGCATAAAGCCATTACCGAACCGTTTGAGCTGATAACGATCATGATAGAGCTTGCCTGAACCCCGCACGCCCTCCGGGAACACAATGACCGCCTCATCGTTGGCCAGCATCTTGGCGCAATTGACCGGATCACCCAGCACTGCCCCCATTTCGTTCAACAGATTGCCCAGGTAGGGCACGGTAGGGAAGAAGCGTTCGATCATCGCCCGGGGAATCCTGGGATTCACCTCTCGGGAGGCCAGGGCGTAACCAATGAGCAGACCATCAATCGGTAACTGACCGCTGTGATTGGCAATGATCAGCACGGGCCCCTCGGAGGGGATCTTTTCCACACCGCTGGCCTGGACCCGGAAATACTTCTCGTAGATCTGTCTGGTCAGCGAGAAGCCATACTTGATGGCTTCGTTGTTGTAGCCCCAGGGGTCGTAGCCGAGGCTGCCGATCGGCTTACGGATGCGATTGATCTGCTCGCTCAGCTCCGCAGGAACCAGTTTGGATTTGAGAATTGATGCCAGGCTCATTGAGGCTCCCTGATAGATTACACTCGTCCAATCATTACGCCGAGGGTATGACTTTGCCCCTCATTCAACACCCGGTAATCGCTGAGGGCATTGGCGGTTTCGACACACAGCATGGATTTCCAGCCAGTGTCGGGGAAGTCCGAAAGTGCCTGCGCTTTCTCCGGACCGGGATTCCACACAACCGTGGAGTCGCTGCCGATGGCTGCCAGTGAACGGCGGCTGCCGGGTGTGGTGACAACCAGGGGGGCGCCGGATTCGTATATCCTGTCGGTTTCGCCCTGAAACGATAGCGCCCCTTTCTGAAAGTGGTAGCTCCAGTTCTGCAGCGTGTCTACATAGTCGCAGCCATCGAGCCCTTCAACATGGGTTCGGTGGATGTCGGCCGTGGGTAAATAGGTATGCAGTGCCTGCGTGAAAGCCATGGGCTCGCTACCGAGATTGGTCGTCGTCAGCGCAATCTGGCAGCCCTTGACCGAAAAGTTAAAGGTCGCCAGCGCCAGCGCGTGCCCCGTCCACAGGTCGGAAAAATCTTCATTGGCCGCCAGTGACAGGCTGATTTCAACTTCGTGGGCGGATTCCTGAACATCCTCCAGTTTCCAGAGGGCGGTACGGGCAAAACCATGGGAATCGGTGGTGTGGATGCGTTTGCGGACTTCTGGCGGGTTTCTCCCCGGCACTCCGAACCAGGGCCAGCAGATGGGCACGCCACCCCGAATCGCCCGACCGGTTTCAAAGCGCGCGGTGTCGCTGAGCCAGAGCCAGTCTGGTTTGTCGTGTGTGGCAAAGTGGGTAAGGTGAGCTCCCTGGAGGAACAGTTGAGCGCGGAACAGTGGATGATGAACGTCTATGGCTTCCAGTTGCCCGATGGTAGTCCAGCGGGTAAACGACCAGTGCCCGGGTTGTGTTGTCACTCAATGCCTCGTGTTACGTGATGTGTCTGTCCCTGGGGTGTTGCTCAGGGATTAGGTGTATTTGCGTACCAACAGAGTAAATTAAAACTGACGTTGCCGCGAGATTCCGGCATAAAATACCGGGCTTGCAGAGGAGCCGCACCATGGATCACCCGGTTGTTAGCCCGATCAGGAATACCCTGATCACTGATAGCAGTTGCGAATTTGACGCCGTTGCCGGCGAGGCCGTGGTCTCATCGGAAGCTTCCTCTGTTGGCAGTGGGTACGGTGGTGTCACCGAGCAATGGCTGGATGATCTGGCAATGGAGCTGACCGAGTGCGGATGGGTCAGCGTGGATGTCCGTGACCGTCTGGGAGACGCATTGCTGAGCGCCTTGCGGGAAGAGGTCCGGATACTGGATGTAACGGACGCCATGAAGAAAGCGGGGATCGGCCGCGGCGCCGACCTGACCCGTGACCGCTCCGTGAGACGCGACAGGATTGCCTGGTTGCAGGGCATTACACTGCCACAACGGGTATTGTTTGACTGCCTGGCGCAGATACAGGAAGGCCTGAATCGGCGGCTGTTCCTCGGGCTCAAACGGTTCGAGGCTCACTACGCGACCTATCAGTCCGGAGATTTCTACCGCAAACACCTCGACAGTTTTGCCGGCCGTGCATCGCGCATTGTCAGTCTGGTGCTCTATTTCAATGAGCAGTGGCAGGCGGCAGATGGCGGTGCATTGCAGCTGTTCAATCGTGACAATCAGGATGAGTCGTGCGGCCTGGTGCTGCCGGAGATGGGGCGCATGGTGCTGTTCCTGAGTGAGGAAATTCCCCATGAGGTTCTGCCGGCGAACCGTGCCCGGTACAGCCTCGCGTGCTGGTTCCGTCAGGACGAAGTGCCGCTGCCGTTATAAGTCGTTGTAGTCCGCCAACCCTTTTGTTACTATGCGCGCCGCTTTCAGGGAAATGTCCTGAAACGCCGTTATGGTGGCTCCATTGGTGCCTCCGCAACGATAAACCGTGAACCCGGTCAGGCCCGGAAGGGAGCAGCCGAAGCGGTGGACTTGTGTGCCGGAGTGTCGCTGGTGGAGTCACCCCCAGATTTTACCTTTCTTTCTGTCTTATCCCGCTGAAATCGACGCTTTTTCCAGCCCGAACTGATCGCCCGCCGGCTTCTTATCAGTCCATGTCCGTGCTAAGGTTAAGGCCATTTTCACTGCAGTTGGCGAAACATGAGCTACCAGGTACTTGCCCGTAAATGGCGCCCCCGTACATTTGAGGACATGGTTGGTCAGGAGCACGTGCTTCAGGCATTGATTCACGCCCTGGAAAATCAACGTCTTCACCATGCTTATCTTTTCACCGGTACCCGTGGCGTGGGTAAAACCACCATTGGCCGGCTGCTGGCCCGGTGCCTGAATTGCGAAACCGGCGTCACGCCGAGGCCCTGTGGTGAATGCACCAGTTGCCAGGAAATCCAGGAAGGCCGGTTTGTTGACCTGATCGAGATCGATGCGGCATCCCGTACCGGGGTGGATGACATGCGGGAGCTGACAGACAACGTCCAGTACGCGCCCACCCGTGGCCGCTTCAAGGTGTACCTGATCGATGAGGTGCACATGCTCACCAACCAGTCTTTCAACGCCTTCCTCAAGACGCTGGAAGAGCCGCCAGAGCATGTGAAGTTCCTGCTGGCCACGACCGATCCCCAGAAATTGCCGGTCACGGTGTTGTCCCGCTGCCTGCAGTTCAACCTGAAGCGTATGACGCCGGAGCACATCGCCGGCCACCTGAAGCATGTACTGACCGAAGAGCAGATTCCATTCGAAGAGCCGGCGCTGTGGTTACTGGCCCGTGCGGCGGATGGCAGTATGCGTGATGGCCTGAGCCTGACGGACCAGGCCATCGCCTTTGGTAACCAGAAACTGGCCGCCAGTGATGTCAGCAACATGCTGGGCACGATTGACCAGCGGGATATCGAAAAGCTGGTCAATGCCCTGGTGGGCAACGACGGGCCATCGCTGCTTTCAGAGATACACCGCATTTCCGACTTCGCGCCGGATTACAGCGTGATCCTGGCCGACCTGTTATCGCTGTTTCACCGCGTCACCATGGAGCAGGTGGTGCCGGGCAGTGTGGATAACGCACTCGGTGATGCCGCCCAGGTACAGACGCTGGCGCGACAACTGAGCGCGGAAGATGCCCAGCTGTTCTATCAGGCTGCATTGATGGGGCGCAAGGACCTGGCAGTGACTCCGGATGCCCGGATGGGGTTTGAAATGACCCTGCTGCGGATGCTGGCCTTCCGTCCCGGTACCGATCGCCGGGAGCCTCCTGCGTTCAATTCAGGCGGTCAGTCCGGTTCAACGGAATCCCGCGATGAGCCTGACCCTGCACCGGCAGCGTCGCAACCAGCGCCTGCGGCATCTCAACCAGCGCCAGCCGGGCCGGTACAGGAGCCCGTAGCCGAAACACCTCCGCCGGCGCCGGAAAAAGCACCTGAGCCCACGCCGGAACCGCAGCCAGAGCCACAAGCCAGCGTGGAGTCCGCTTCGTCGCCTGAACCAACTCCAGAGCCAGAGCCGGAATTCGATCCCGGCCCCGTGCCGGAGTATCTGACCGAGACCGCTCCGGGCCAGGAGCCCGTGCCCGTGGCGCGCGAACCTGTTCCTGAACCCGAACCAACACCGGGCCCGGAGCCGGAACAGGAGCTTTCAGGTGAGTTCGTCTGGGAGAGGGACTTTCGCCGTCTCGGCATTATCGGTATGCCAGGTAACCTGGCCAGCCACACCGCATTCACCCGTGATGGAGACTCCATCCTGTTAACGATGGAAGAGGGGCATGCCCGTCTTTTGAACGCCCGGCATGAGGAAAAGATTCTCGCCGCCTTGAGAAACCGCTTCGGCGACACCATCAATCTGCGTATAGAGCAGGGTGAAACCGGCGGCAAGACACCGGCGGCCTGGGAAGAACGGCAGCGCCTGGCCCGCCAACAGGCTGCGGAATCCGCGATCCGGAGCGACCCGTATGTGAAGTCCATCGTTGAACGATTTGAGGGCAGGGTAGTCGAAGAGAGTATCCGGCCTATACAAGGTTCCCGTTGAAGGAGATGAACAGATGATGAATGGTATGGGCGACATGATGAAAAAAGCCCAGAAAATGCAGGAAGAAATGCAGAAGGCCCAGGAAGAGATTGCCAAGGAAGAGGTCACTGGCGAGTCTGGAGCCGGGCTGGTCAAGGTCATCATGAATGGGCGCCACGATGTTCGCAAGGTGGAGATTGACCCGTCCCTGATGAGCGAGGAAAAAGAGATTCTCGAAGATCTGCTTGCGGCGGCCGTCAACGACGCCGTGCGTCGTGTCGAGGCCAACCAAAAAGATAAAATGTCCGGCATGATGTCCGGAATGGGCCTGCCTCCAGGATTTAAAATGCCCTTTTAATCTAGAGGGTTAAATATTTTTGTTTATAAATTACATGAGGATGTTGCATGGCGTTTAGCCCGCTGGTCGATGAACTGGTGGAGTCGCTCCGGTGTCTTCCTGGGGTCGGGCAGAAGACCGCCCAGCGCATGGCATTTCACCTGCTGGAACGGGGACGTTCCGGCGGTTTCCGGCTGTCAGAGGCGCTGAACACTGCCATGTCCGGCGTCCGCCGTTGCGATAGCTGCCAGAACTTCTCCGATACCCCTGTCTGCGGCATCTGCGAGAATCCCGCTCGTCTTACCGGTACCCTGTGCGTGGTGGAAAGCCCCTCCGATCTCCTGGCCATCGAGCAGGCTGGCGATTACCGTGGCAGCTACTTCGTGCTCATGGGGCACCTGTCGCCAATTGACGGTGTCGGTCCGGAGGAAATTGGTATTGAGCGGCTGTTACAGCGCATCAAGGCCGAGGGCGTCAAGGAATTGATCCTGGCAACCAACCCTACCGTAGAGGGTGAGGCCACGGCCCACTACATTGCCGACCGTCTGGACGGTAAAGACGTTCTGATTACCCGGCTGGCCCATGGCATTCCCGTGGGCGGAGAGCTCGGGTATGTCGACGGATTCACCCTGACTCACGCATTCCGAGGGCGCAAGCCCCTGGCTGACTAAAGACTGATCGGGCACTTTTCTATGGCTTTCACGACTCCAGTCGCAACGGCACCCGCTGCGCCTGCCACTATTCACTGGTTACGCGAGCCGGAGGATCTCGACCGCTGGCTCGCCGGTGGCGAAGGCGAGTTCCTGGCACTGGACACCGAGTTTGAGCGGGTCAGCACCTTCTTTCCGATTCCCGGGCTGGTCCAGCTTGGTCTGGGCAGTGAGTATTGCCTGGTGGATCCCGGCGTTGCCGAGCAGTCCGGAGAATTCAGGCGAATCCTGGCGGACGCCGATTCCCCGAAGCTGTTGTATGCCATGAGCGAGGATCTGGAATTGTTCCGGCACTGGCTGCAACTTGAACCCGCCGGTGTCGTGGACCTTCAGATCGGGGCCGCACTTGCCGGCGCTGGCTTTTCCATGGGGTATGCCCGCCTGGTGGAGACCCTGTTCGGAGAAACTCTGGATAAATCCGCCACGCGATCGGATTGGGTTTCCCGCCCCCTGAGTGCGGCCCAGGAGCGTTATGCGCTGGACGATATCCGGTTCCTGGCGCCGATGTACGACTGGGTCGTGGCGAATCTCCGGGAGCGAAACCTCGAGCAGGCCCTGTATGATGAGTCCGCCCGCTTTGCCGCTGAGCTATCCGGGCAGGATGATCCACAGAACCACTACCTCAAACTCCGCGGTGGCTGGACGTTAAATCCGCAGCGGCAGGCGGTGCTGCAGAAGCTGGTCTGCTGGCGTGAAGAAGAATCCCGTCTCCGTGATCGCCCCCGGGGCCGCGTGGTCGCCGATCCGTTGTTGATTGCCATGGCCGAACGCCTGCCGGATTCCCTGCGGGCTCTGTCCAACATCCAGGGACTGCCCCAGCCGGTGACCCGCCGTTACGGTGATAAAATACTGCAGTTGATTGCTGAAGGGTGTGAGGCCGATGCAACGGACCTGCCACAGATTGCAGCGCCGTTGACCCGTGAGGAGCAAGCCTTCTACAAGCAGCTCAAGCGACTCATTGTGAAGGCTGCGGAGGCGGCGGATGTGCCCGTGGAACTGTTGGCGCCCCGTAAACGACTTGAGGCCGTGGTTCACCAGCGTGACCTGTCGGCCGGACTATTTACCAGTGGCTGGCGCAGCCAGATTATTGCACCGGTTCGTGAACAGCTTGAGGATTTATTGACATCATGACGGATAAACAGTTTGTTTCGGTGTTTCGCAGCAGCAAAAAGGCGGACACCTACCTTTACGTGCGTCGGGGCCAGGTATGGGATGACCTGCCAGAGAGCCTGCGCGGTATTTTCGGAGCGCCGGTTCACGCCATGGATCTGGTGATGACGCCTGACAGGAAGCTGGCCCGTACCGATGGCAGTCAGGTGCTGAATGCTATCGCGGACAAGGACTTCTACCTGCAGATGCCCGAGGAAAACGACAGCTACGTGGTGGATTTCCGCAAAAAGCCGGAGCAACGGCAGTCATGATTGCAGAGATTCCCTTCTGGCAGCGTAAACGTCTGGACGAGATGACGCCTGCTGAGTGGGAATCCCTGTGCGATGGCTGTGGCAAATGCTGCCTGGCCAAACTGGAAGACGAAGACACCGGAGACGTGTACTACACCGATCTGGTCTGTCGGTACATGGACACGGATACCTGCCGTTGTACGGTCTATCCTCAGCGGCTGGAGCAAGTTCCGGCCTGCACCGTACTAACACCTGACGCGCTTGCGGATTATCATTGGCTACCGTTTACCTGTGCCTACCGGACACTGGCGGAAAACCGCCCGCTGCCGGACTGGCACCCGCTACGGTCGGGTGATCCGCAGACAGTTCATGAGGCCGGAGTCTCGGTTCGCCATCGCGTGATCTCGGAAGGTGGCGTGCCGGAAGAAGACTGGGAAGAACACATAATTCACTGGGTCCTGTAATGATCGATACTGAAGCTCAACTCGCATACGGCATTTTCTGGGCGCTCTACGCCGTTTCCTTTGTGGTTTTCTTTTACATGGTGTCCCGGCTGTTCCGGATGCTGCCGCTGTATGGCCTGCGCACCTTGCTGCAGGCCGCTCTGGTGGTGCTGTTGCTGACCCCGGTGGAATCCGCCGATGTGGCTGGTTGGTGGGTACCGGCCTGGCTGTATGGCGGATACGAGCTGATCCTTGGCGATGCGGATGCCGCGGGCAGGGCAGTGCTGAACCTGGGTATTGCCGCGCTGGTGATGCTACTGGTGTGGTTGCTGGACCTGGTTCGCTATCGACTGGTGAAGCGGTAAGCGTAAAGAACAATAATAAAACGGAGTCACGATGCGCTGGATACTGAGAGTCTGTCTCGTTGTCACCCTCAGCTTGCCGGTGTGGGCAAATGCCCAGCAAGCAGGCGATGTTCAGCTTCCCGAGGGCGCGGATGTCCGCATTATCGTGGACATATCCGGGTCCATGAAAGACAACGACCCTGACAATCTCCGGCAACCGGCCGTGCGATTGCTTGCCAGAATGCTGCCGGAAGACGCTGTCGCCGGTCTCTGGACCTTCGGTCAGTACGTCAACATGTTGGTTCCCCGGGATCGCGTTGACGACAGCTGGCGGGAACGGATGATCAACCGGTCCTCAGAGATCAATTCCGTTGCCCTTCGCACCAATCTGGGCGAGGCCATTGAAGTCGCCAGCGACGATTATTTTACCGATGGGGATCTGGCCAATACGGACTTCATCCTGCTGACCGACGGCAAGGTCGATATCTCTGACAGTGACCAGGAGAATCAGGCCGAGCGTGAACGCATTCTGGGGCCGCTGCTGGATGAGCTGATCGCCAAAGGGGCAACGTTCCATACGGTGGCGTTGTCCAGCGAAGCGGATGTCGGGTTTCTCGAAACCCTGGCGGGGGAAACCGGGGGCAGCCACAGTATTGCGCCTTCCGCCGATGCCCTGAACCGCGCCTTTCTGAAAGCCCTGAATGCCGCCGTGCCCCAGGAGCAGGTGCCCATCGAAGGCAACCGGTTCAGTGTCGACAGCGGCGTGCAGGAATTTACCGCACTGATTTTCTGGGGTGAGGACGAAACCAGTGATACCCGTGAGCTTCAGCTAACAGACCCGGATGGCAACATGGCTGTGGTTGGCAATCCGGGTGATACCATGCGCTGGGCGCGGGAATCCGGCTATGACCTGATTACTGTCACCGACCCGAAAGAAGGGCAGTGGCGACTGAACGGTGAGCTTGGCGAAGGCAGCCGGGTAACTGTTGTCAGTGACTTGCGCATGGTGGTGAGCCCGCTGCCGCCGGAATTCTCCGAAGAAGAACCGCTAGCGCTGCAGATAGCGTTTTTTGAAGATCAGGACCAACTCACCGATCCGGATTTTCTGGATGTCATCGACGTTCGTGTCACCATCACCTCCGAGGATGACCGCAGCGGGACCAAGGGTCTGTCCGGGGAGCAGCCGCCCGAAAACGGGGTCTACCGGGACACCATCGGGCGAATGCCGTCTCCCGGGGAGTATGTGATTGATGTGGTTGCTGACGGTCAGACGTTCTCCCGCAAGTTCACCGGTGTCAGCCGTTTCGATGTTCCGGAAGACCAGGTTTCCTCCGCGCCATCAGACGAGCCGGCGGTCACCGAACCCGTGGTACCCGTTGAGGAGGACGCTCCAGAGTCTGTGGCAGAAGGTGAGCAAGAGCCCGCTCAGCCGCCACAGCCTGAGCCTGAAGAGGATAGCGCCAGCGCCGGGCCTATTGATATCAGTGCCGTCGAGGAGCCCCGGGCCGACCCCGTAGAACCGGAGGAATCCGACCTGGCTGTGCCGCTTTGGGCGATGAGCGCAGGCGGTATTGTTTTGATCTTTATTCTCGCTGGTGGGGTATATGCCGTTGTGCGGCGCAAGCGCAAAGCAGCGCCTGACACCGACACCAAAACCGACACTGAAGATAAGGAAGGCGAGGAAAGTCAGGATGACGAGGAGGTGCCGGTGATTGCACCCGAGCCGGAACCCGGACCCGAGCCTGAATCTGAACCTGAATCCAAGCCAGAGCCAGAAGAAGAAATCCCGGTGGCCAGCGCCGAGGTCGATAACGACGAAAACGCCGAAGATTTCGGTCTGGAAGACTTTGATCTCTCCGAGTTCGATGATCTTCCAGACGCCGAGGACGGTGATGATCCGGAATCCCCTCCCGCCGACGGCGACAAGCCGGAGGACGAGGAAGAACCCAAACCATAAGGCCGGAGCGGCGTCGTTAGCCCTTATCACTGGCAGGGCAAGGCTTTATACTCCGCTGCGGACAAACAGATAACCGAACAGGAACCAACAGAATGAAGTTTACCGGTACCGAGAAATACGTAGCTACTGATGACCTGCAGATGGCGGTGAATGCGGCTATCTCGCTGCAACGCCCGTTGCTGATTAAAGGCGAGCCCGGGACCGGCAAAACACTGCTGGCGGAAGAAATGGCCTCAGCCCTGGGTTTGAGGCTGATTCCCTGGCACATCAAGTCAACCACCAAGGCCCAGCAAGGGCTCTACGAATACGATGCGGTGTCCCGCCTGCGTGATTCCCAACTGGGGGATGAGAAGGTCAAGGACATCAGCAACTACATCGTCAAGGGCAAGCTCTGGGAAGCCTTCGAGGCGGACGAGCAGGTGGTGCTGCTGATTGACGAGATCGACAAGGCCGACATCGAATTTCCGAACGACCTGCTGTTGGAACTCGATCGCATGGAATTCTACGTGTACGAGACCCAGCAGTTCGTGAAGGCGAAGCAGCGGCCCATCGTCGTGATCACCAGTAATAACGAGAAAGAACTGCCGGACGCCTTCCTGCGTCGCTGTTTCTTCCACTACATCAGCTTCCCGAATCACGACACCATGCAAGACATCGTGGACGTGCACTTCCCGGGGCTGCAACAGGAAATCGTACGGGACGCCCTGGAGGTGTTCTTTGACGTGCGCAAGGTGCCGGGCCTGAAGAAAAAGCCATCCACCTCCGAGTTGATCGACTGGTTGAAACTGCTGATGGCGGATGAATTATCTGCCAAAATGTTGCAGGAGAAGGACACCAGCTCTGCATTGCCGCCGCTGTACGGCGCCCTGGTGAAGAACGAGCAGGACGTTCACCTGCTGCAGAAGCTGGCCTTCATGGCTCGTCGTCGCAGCTGACATTCAGCAAGAGCTACACCTTATGTTGATTGATTTTTTTCTCGAAGTGCGGCGGGCGAGAGTGCCCGCCAGCCTGCGCGAATTTCTGGATCTGCTGGAGGCCCTGCAAAACCGGCTGGCCTTCGCGGATATGGAGGAGTTCTATTACCTGTCACGGTTGTGCCTGGTAAAGGACGAGCGCCACTTCGACAAGTTTGACCGTGCTTTTAAGGCCTACTTCGAGGGAATCGAGAATCTCGAGGACCTGATGGAGATGTTGATTCCCGATGACTGGCTCCGGGCCGAATTCGAGAAGCATCTCAGTGAGGAAGACAAGGCCAAAATCGATTCTCTTGGCGGTCTTGAAGAACTGATCGAAACCTTCAAGAAGCGCATGGAAGAGCAACAGGAACGCCATGCCGGTGGCAATAAGTGGATTGGTACTGGCGGTACTTCGCCTTTCGGCGCCGACGGCTACAACCCGGAAGGCTTCCGGATTGGTCAGAAGGGTGGCCGTCAGGGTCGGGCGGTCAAAGTCTGGGAAAAGCGCGAATTCAAGGATCTGGATGACAGCATCACGCTGGGCATCCGGAACATCAAGGTCGCCATGCGCCGGCTCCGCAAGTTTGCCCGCCAGGGCGCCGCGGACCAACTGGACATGGACGATACCATTCGCTCCACGGCCCGAAATGCCGGCTACCTCGACCTGAAAATGGTTCCCGAGCGGCATAATGCGGTCAAGGTGCTGATTTTCTTTGATGTCGGTGGCTCCATGGATCCCCACGTGCGTGTCTGCGAGGAACTGTTCTCCGCCGCGCGTATGGAGTTCAAGCACATGGAGTACTTCTACTTCCATAACTTCGTCTATGAAAGCGTGTGGAAGAACAACATCCGCCGCATGAACGAAACCACCAGTACCTGGGATATCCTCAACAAGTACACCCCGGACTACAAAGTGATCTTCGTGGGGGACGCCACCATGGCGCCCTATGAAATATCCCACCCCGGTGGTTCGATTGAGCACTGGAACGAAGAGGCCGGCGCCACCTGGTTCCAGCGCATTTCCGATCATTTCCGCAAGGTGGTGTGGCTTAATCCGCTGCCGGAGAGCTATTGGGGAACCGGCGGTTCATTGGGCATGACCCGGCAACTGGTTAACGATCACATGTATCCGTTAACCATTGAAGGCCTGGAATCGGCCATGAAGCAGTTGAGTAAATAAAAAAAGCCGATGCGGTTGAGTGCATCGGCAAAGCTCGGCATCTAAACAACGGGGTTGCTGTCACGGCTTCCCCGCTACTTCGCCCGGAGCAATTTCGGGGCCACTTGAGTTAATTCCCTGTATAACAGGGCAGTAGGCTGCCGTACTCTTTCCCCTGAATCGCTTCCGCAAGTCCCGCCTGAATATCCGTCAAATAAGTCGACACGTCGAGTTGTCCAATTGGTGATCTGGATACCGTTCTTGAAAGTAACCGGGTGTTACGCTTCTTGTCAGTGTGTAACGGTGCATAACAAGAGGCAGGAAGCGTATGTTCGCCGCAGAGCAGGCTACTGGCCCCGTTTCGAGTCGGGGCCGGTTCAGACTCACCGTCATCTTTCTGGTCGTTCTTGGCCATACCCTGTTTTCCCCCAGCCATGCGGCTGCCGATGGGCTGGACGCAGAGATCAGTCAGCTGAAGGCAGACGTCGCAAGCCTGGCGGTGGAGGTTTTCGCGCTTGAGGAAGACATTCTCCATCCGGCCGACACCCAGGTGACAGTATTTCTGACACTTGCCCGCAAAGATGCCCTGATGCTGGATTCCGTAGAGCTGTACGTTGATGACACCCCGGTTGCCTCTCACCTCTACTCAGACCGGGAACTCACCGCCCTTGAGCAGGGTGGTGTCCAGCAGCTGTATACCGGAAATCTTCCCCACGGTGACCATGTCCTCAAAACGGTGCTGACTGCCCGGGCCCCGGATGATCGCTATGTCAGGCGTGAATCAACTCACCGTTTCCGCAAGCAGCCAGGGGAATCCCGTATCCAGGTAGCCCTGGATGCAAGGGCGCCGGATTACGAGCCGCAGGTTTCTTTCAGGGAGTGGAAGTAGGGACCATGGTTGTCAGTCTGGTAGGCCGTCGTTGGCGAGTTTGTGTGCAATGGTTCAGTTTCACGGCGCTGCTTGCGGCAATGCCGCTGTCCTCCGTTACGGCCAGCGAACGTGACCAGCCATCGCTGGCAGCAGGCCTGGCCAGGTTCGCGTTGGCTTCGGGTCAGCCGGAGCGCGCCTTGTTTTACGCCAGCAATCTCAGTGGAGATCCGGCGTCCTGGCTCAAGGCTCAGATGGCGTCAGGGCGCAGTGGCGAGGTTCGTCAGCGGGCGCTTTACGAGCAGGCGGAACTGGAACGTCGGGCAGGTCACCGGGACAGGGCGGGGCAGCTCCTGTCGGGCATGGAAGCCGGTTACTGGGCCGCCCTTGGTTACATGAATCTTGCGGCGGATTACAGCAAGCGGGATCTCAATCCGGCCCGTGCATTGGTTGCCCTTCGCGTCGCCCTGGCGATGTCTGAGCAGGACACCGTCAGCGAGCGCAGCACCAATCTGCGAAGTCAGCTGCTGGTGCGCGCGGGTTACCTTTCTTACCAGCAGGAAGAATACCAGAAGGCCATCGGTTTTCTTGAGCAGGTGCCCCTCGACAGCTATTACACGCCTCGCGCACTGTATTTCCATGGTCTGGCGCTGGCTGCGCGGAACAACCATCGCGAAGCAATGCAGTCCTGGCATCGTGCGAAGAAGTACCCCCTGGCTTATCCCGGGGTGGAAGATGCCTGGCTGGGAATCGGGCGGGGCTATGACCTCTCCGGTTATCTCGGGCAGGCGGGTGAAGCGTATCTTGCCGCGAATGCTTCCTTTGAAAGCGAACGGGTGACCCTGCGTAAGCTGGCCTCCCGCATTCGTCAGGATGGCGCCTGGAAAGCATTGGTTCAGGACGCCCGGTCTTCCGACGCGCAATGGTTTCTGGCGGATAATCGCACCCTCACACAGCCGCGCATGGCTTACCTGTTGAGATTCATGGAAAGCCCGGCGGCCCAGGATGCCGTTGCCCGGGTGTCAGGGCTGACCGGGCTTGCAGATTCGCTGGAAGCAAACGCGAGTCACCTTCGCGTTTTTCGTGATTCCCTGACAGCCCGTCTCGCAACACCTCCGGCAGCCGCCAGTGACCGGAAGGCCACGCTGATGGACAGGGTTGAGGCGTTGCGCGAACGGATTCAAAGGCTGGAGGCCGGTATCAGTGATCCGCGGCAACTGGAATCCCTGGCCAGTGCAGGGAGCGTGCTGGAAGATGCGGAATCTTCCCTGGCGACACTGGATGAGAGGCTGGCACGACGGAATACGGTGCTGGAGCGGTTGCTGACACGCACCGAGGCCGCTATTTCCAGACTTGGTGCGCTGCAGTCGCGAGCCTCCGGTTTGCGGGTGCGGGCGGAAGCCGTGCTTGATGAAAAGACCCTGGCGTTCGTCGCACGGCAGGATGAACGGATGGGCCATGGGCTGGATAAAACCGAACAGCAGATTGCTCATTTGTACGAATATCTGGCGCTGGAATCGCTCGAAAGGGGTGACCAGTGATGAGCGCGTACTCTGGAATGAATGTGCCAAGGTGGTCGTTGATGGCGCTGTGGTTGGTGGCTGGCGGTGTGTCCGGGGTCAGTGCCCAGGAGTCATTCCGGGTGGAACTCGGTCGTGATGGTGAAACCATTGCCGACATGCGGCCGGTATTCCTGAAGTTCGAGTCGCGCCCGATGCCGGCCATATCACCCACGGAGGTAGCCAGACGCTACCAGCGCCTGTTTGACTCGTCCGATAAACCGGAAGTCCGGATTGATGCCCTGAACCGTCTGGCAAACATTCAGCAGGTGTCCGGTCAGGTGGTTCAGACGGATAACGCAGAAGAGCAACGACTGTACCGGGAAGCCCTCGACAGTTACGAATCCATCATCGAAAGCGGATCGTTCCGTGGGAAGCTGGACGAGTTGCTGTACCAGATGGCCAAAGCCCACGCCTATGTGGGGCAGGGTGACGCATCCATTCAGCGGCTGAAGCAATTAACCGGGTTGTACCCGAAATCCCCCCTGGTTCCCGAGGCCCGTTTCCGGACCGCGGAAGCCGCGTTTTCCCGGGCGGCATACGCCGAAGCCGAGGCGGAATACAACCGGCTGATTTCCGGGACTGGTGGCGACAGGCTCAAACTCAAAGCCCGCTATATGCAAGGCTGGAGCCAGTACAAGCAGGGTGAGCCAGCATGGGGTCGGGCAGCGTCCACCTTTTTGGCGGTGCTTGATCAGCAGTTGCCGGATGCCACAAGCATGACGCATTTGCCCGCGAGCGATACAGAACTCGTCGATGATACCTTGCGGGTACTGGCGTTGATGGCCGCCGACACCCAGGGAATTGACGCCCTGACTGTCTGGTTGGCCAGCGGCGGACCCAGGCCCTATGACTATCTGATCTTTGACCGGCTGGCAGATCATTACGCCAGCTTCGGCAGGTTCGCAGACAGCGTTGCGGTCAATCAGGCCTTTGTCCGGCGGCAACCGGATCACCCCGAGGCGCCGGCTTTCATGGCACAGGTGATTGATGTCTGGTCCATGGCCGATAACCCCGGCCGCGTTCGCAAAGCGCGGGAAGCCTATGTTGCCGCGTACGGAAATGATCAGCAGTACGGCAAGCTGTCGGAATCGTATCAGTCGCTGTGGCAGACGCTGAGCCGCAGGCTGGCGGATTATTATTACCAGCAGGGTGAAAGTGCGTCTGGCAACCACTTTGCGAAGGCGGCAGCGTACTACGAAGGGCTCAGTAAGCGCGCGGCTGAAACGGGTGACTTACTGAGGCTGGCAGGTGACGCCCGGTTGCAGGCGGGACAGTACCAAAGTGCCCTTGATAACTACCTGAAGGCGGCCTATCACCTCGACTCGTACCCTGATGCAGATGACGCCGCCTGGGCAGCCGTCACCATTCACCGGGACGGACTCGACAGCCGGATAGCCTTTGAGACCAGTCTCCAGCAGTTGTCCCTGGCGGCGGAGCGACTGGCGGATCGTTTTCCGGGTGATGCCAGGCTGTCCGGTCTCAATGCTGACATTGCCAACCGTTGGCTGGAGCAGGAAGCCTACAGCGATGCACGCCGTTTTGCTGAGCAAGTCCAGACCCAGGCCTCCGCAACTCCGGAGGAGAAGTACAGCGCCTGGCTGGTGCTTGGCGAAGTCCATACCAGGGCCGCTCGCCATGGGCAGGCAGAGCATGCCTGGCGCAATGCCGCCACGCTGATCGAAGAGCACCGCCTGACCGGGATTGATCCGGATGAGGCAGAAGCAGTGCAACGGCAGCTGGCCACGGCGGTCTACCGTCAGGGAGAGGCAGCATGGGAAGCGGGGGATACCGATTCCGCCGTGGCGCATTTCCAGCGGGTGGATCAGGTATTGCCCGGTTCGGATATTGCCATCAAGGGACGCTACGATGCTGCCAACAGCCTGCTTCAGGCGGAACGATGGCCGGCTGCCATCAACGAGTTGACCCGGTTCCGTTCCGATTTCCCCGCACACGGCCTGACGGCTGCAATCAGCGATAAACTGGTGCTGGCTTACTCCAGGTCCGGCCAGCCTGTCCGGGCCGCATCGGAACTGATGGATGCGGCCGTCCATGAGGTGGATGCCTGGCCCCGCAAGCTGCGGGCAGCGGAGCTCTTCCACGAAGGCGGCGCGGTGGATCGTCGCAACGATCTCTATCAGCAATACCTGGATGCCTCCCGGGAACCCGCAAACGCCAGCGAGCATATCCGCTTACAGACAATGCGCCAGCGGTTGGTGGAATCGGATATATCGCCCGGAAGGTTCCAGAAGCAACTGGTGAGCGCTGAACTCGACAGCCAGTGGCATTCAGCGGACACCCTGCGATGGTCGGCTGATGCGGCCATGGCGCTGGGGCAATCAGCCGCCATGGAGTTTGAGGCCATAGCACTCGTCCACCCCCTGGAACAATCGCTGGCGCGCAAACAGGCAGCGCTTGAGCAGGCGCGGGACCGCTTCGTGGAATCCAGCCGGCTGGATCGGGAAAGGCTGCAGTCCGAAGCGTTGTTCCGTCACGCCGAGCTCTATCGAACCCTGGCCGCTGACCTGATGACGTCTGACATCCCGGAAGCGCTGAAAGAACTTGAGCGAGCGCAATACCAGATGCTGCTTGAGGAAGAAGCCTACCCGTTTGAAGAGAAAGCCATCGACCTTCACGCCCGCAATCATGAGCGGTTGGCGGATGGAGAATACAGCGAGTGGATCGCGAAGAGCCTGGAAGCGCTGGCAACGCTGTTTCCCGGGCGGTACGCCCGGGAGGTGCGCTGGATGACACAGGAGGACCCTGATGATGACGCATGAATTCCGGTTTTTGGTGGTGCTGCTTTGTCTGGGGCTGATGGCTGGTTGCGCCAGCCAGCCCGGCACGGAGCAATCGCCGGAAAACTCCGGCGCGGAGACGGCCACCAGTCAAGACATCGTGGCGATGAACAACCAGGCACTGACATTACGGGAACAAGGGCAGTTCCGGGAAGCCGCCAGGCTGCTGAGCTCCGGTATCGAATTAGCCCCGGAAACACCCGAGTTGCACTACAACCTTGCGGTCATCTCCGAACTCTATCTGTTTGATCTCAACACAGCGTTGGAACATTACCGTCGCTATCGGGCGCTGACCGATAGCGAGGACAAGCTGGTGGCGGGATGGATCGCGGACCTGGAACGGAGGCTGCAGTAGATGGTTAGCCGAATGCCCTGTGCCTTGATGAGGGCTCTCATCATCATGGTTGTGACCGGCGGATACGCCCTGGCGGATGATCCCGGTGAGCGTTCCGCCGAGGCTCTGAGCGTTGAAGGAATAACGGCTCACTCCCGGGATGATGATCCCGGCGTGCTGTACATCCTGCCCTGGCAGCCGCCCACCTTGCCGCGACGGCCCCGGGCAAAACTGGACGATCACGCCCCCGATTTGCTTGAACCCCTGGATCCTTTGGCCCTTGAGCGTCATCGGATATTTCGTGAAACCCTGGATCCGTCACCGGATTCATACCAGTCTGCGCCGTAACTGCAGGAGTCTGAACATGCTGGAAACCGTTATTCGTTTTTTTCAGGAAGGTGGCCCCTTCATGTATCCCATTGCTGTGGTACTGGTGATCGGCCTTGCCATAACCCTGGAGCGCTTTATTTATCTGGGGTCGGTACGCCGCCGTAACCGGCGGGCCTTCGAGCGGGGCATTTTACCGCTGCTGCAGAAGCGGGACTATCAGCGCGCGATGAAAGCGGCGAGCAGCTCCGACAGCGCCATTGCTTCCATTATGGGGGCGGGAATCGGACGGCTGTTGAACAACAACCGCCGGGAAGAGATTGAATACGCCATGGAAGAGGGGTTGATGGAGGTGTTGCCACGACTGGAAAAACGCACCCAGTACCTGGCCACCCTGGCCAATATTGCCACCCTGATGGGGCTGCTCGGCACCATTATTGGTCTGATTTCCGCGTTTACCGCCGTGGCGGCAGCGGATCCGGCCCAGAAGGCCACGCTGTTGTCCGAAAGCATCTCCGTGGCCATGAACACCACCGCGTTCGGCCTGATGTCCGCGATACCCCTGTTGATGTTCCACGCGCTGTTGCAGACACGCACAAATGAAATCGTCGACAGCTTCGAGATGGCCGGGGTGAAGTTACTGAACATCATTTCAGATTCGGGCGCCAGCCAATCTGCCGCCTGAGCCGGGATTTAACAGTATGAGACGCAGACATCGCCGGGCCCTGAACAGCCCGGAGCTGGATATTACCGCCTTTCTGAACCTGATGATTGTGCTGGTGCCGGTGCTGTTGCTGGGGATGGTGTTCAGCCAGATCCGGACCATTGAGCTGCAGTTTCCGGGCATGGAGCCGGGGCAGGCGCCCTCCGCCGAACAGTTGCGACTGGTAGTGACGCTGATTCCCGAGGGAATGGAGATTTCCGACAGCGAGCGTGGCGTTATCCGCACCCTGCCGTTACAGGAACGCGAACAGGACTTCGCTGGCCTGCTTGAGACCCTCAAGCGTATCAAGGCGAGGGTACCGGACAAGACGGATGTGGTGCTTGAGGTCGGGCCGGATATTGACTATCAGACCCTGGTGACCGCCATGGATACCGTGCGCTCCTATCCGACAGTTGTCGCTGCCAGTCGCGTGGAGGCAGAACTGTTTCCGGATGTCGCCCTGGCGGACGCCCCGGAGGGCACATGAAAACATCCCGTCGTTCCCGCCGCATGCAGCGGCATTATCGACGCATGCACCGCACCGGGGGCCTGAACCTGGTGTCGCTGATGGATATTTTCACCATCCTGGTGTTCTTCCTGATGGTCAACTCCTCCGATGTGAAGGTCATGCAGAACAACTCGGATGTTCCGCTGCCTCTGTCCTCTGCGCAGCAGAAAGCAGAAGAGACCCTGACTGTTCAGGTCATGGGCCGGTCCGTTCTGGTACAGGGCCGGGAAGTGGCTCATCTGGACGCCATTGAGACGGGAGATGCCGTTGTGACGGGCCTGTCGGCGGAGCTGGCGTGGCACCGTGAGCGCCGGGGTGAGGTGCCGGAGCAGGGGTTCGAGGTGACCATCATGGCCGGGCGCGACACCGACTACCGGCTGTTACGGAAGATTATGCAGACCTGCGTTGATCAGCAGTACCGCCGGGTGAGGCTTGCGGTCGAATCCGATGGGGAGGTCCGCAATGGCTGAGCCTGGCCGCAATCGGATGGAGCTGCCCTGGACGCCGGAAAACGGGGAAACCGGTCGTTTCGGTCTGAGTCTGTTGTTGATGCTCGTGCTGTGCTTGCCGCCTGCGATCCTGATCCCGCTGACGGAGGTGCCGGAACCGGACCGGAATGAAAGTGCGGATGTTCCGCCCCGGCTGGCACGGCTGATCGAAAAACAGGATCCACCGGAACCGGTCAGTGCGCCCGAGCCGGTCAAGGATCCGGAGCCCGAACCGGAAAAGGCAGAGAAACTGGAGGAGGAGCCAGCGCCGGACAGTCGGAAAGAGGTGCGTCAGCCGCCAGATCCGGCGCCGGGTGAGGAGACCGATTCGCAATCCGTCGAGCAGGCCAGGGCAACGGCCTCACGTTCGGGATTGCTGGCCATGAAAGATCAGTTGGCGGCATTGCGCGCCCCTGAGTCTGATGCGGAGCCAGCTCTGGTTGCCAATGTATCCGACAACTCCGGTCACTTACAGAGCGACGATCCCGGGGCTGGTGAGGCCCTGAGTGGCAGTGGTGGTGTTGCGGGCGATCGTGGTCCGACAAAGCAGGTACAGGTTGAGGAGCATCAGGTCCGTGAAGTGGCGGTCGCCCCTGAGCAGGCGCCGAAGCCGGTGGCAAAGCCGGACCGGGGCCCGGATGAGCGGGGAATGAGCAATATCCGCCAGGTATTTGATGCCCAGAAAACCGCCCTGTACTCGCTGTACCGCCGTGAGCTGAGGCAGGATCCCACCCTGGAGGGCAAGGTGTTGCTGGAGCTGGTGATTGAGCCGGACGGTTCGGTTTCCCGGTGTGAGGTGGTCAGTTCGGAGCTGGATCACCCGGAACTTGAGCGTCGTATCGCGACCCGGGTTCAGTTGTTCAACTTTGGGGCCGACGACGTGGCGGCCCGCAAGGTGAAGTTCCCGATCGATTTCCTGCCGGGCTGATCAGTGCTCAATGATGATTTTCGGCAGGCGGGGCTTCTTCAGCGATACTTTCTTGGTCGGGGCAATGACCTTTGCCTCGCCACTGACCACTTTTTCGTCCTTCTGGTTACGAACGTCGCAATCGAGCACGACCCGGTTTTTCGATTCTTTCTTCAGCACCGTCAGTTTGACCGTGAGGGTATCGTTCAGCTTGACAGGGCGCTTGAAGGACAGGCTCTGGTCCATGTAAATCGTTCCCGGGCCCGGCATCACCGTGGCCAGCGCAGCGGAAATCAGTGAACCACTCCACATGCCGTGGGCGATGCGCTCCTTGAACATGGATTCGGCGGCGAACTCGGAGTCCAGGTGTACCGGGTTCACGTCACCGGACACGGCCGCGAACAGCACCAGTTCGTCTTCCGTCAGGGTGCGGCTGAAGGTGGCGGAATCGCCCTCATTAAGTTCGTCGTAGGTGATATTTTGAAGGGTATCCGGTGTTTCGCTCATCGGTTGCTCCACGATTATGCAGATTAAAAAGTCCAGAACAGGTGTGCTCTGAAAACTACCTCATTGTTCTTAAAACTGCTATTCTCTCCCCCTCATTTTTCGGCTGATACTTTTGTCGGGTTGATTTTTTGATCACAACGACACTGGTAAATCATTATAAACACAAGCGCCAAACAGGAGATGGTGATGGATTTCGAGCAGTTCTATCAGGACAAGTACCCCGCTGGTGTACCCGGTGAGGTTGACCTGAACAAATACAAAAGCATGGTTGATGTATTTGAGCAGGCCGTGAAGAAATACGCCGATCGGCCCGCATTCAGTGCTGTTGGCGCCACCCTGACTTATCGTGATCTCGACACCCAGAGCCGTAACTTTGCTGCCTGGCTGCAGAACAAGACCGATCTCAAGCCCGGCGATCGCATCGCCGTGCAGATGCCCAACGTCAGTCAGTACCCGGTAGTGGTCTTCGGCGCCATGCGCGCCGGACTGATCGTGGTGAACACCAACCCGTTGTACACCACGCGGGAGATGGAGCACCAGTTCAACGATTCCGGCGCCAAGGCTCTGGTGGTTCTTGCCAACATGGCGGAAAACGCCGAGAAGGTGCTGCCGCAGACCGGCATTGAGCATGTCATTGTGACTGAAGTTGCCGACATGCATTCACCGATCAAGCGTACGCTGATGAATGCCGTGGTCAAACACGTCAAGAAGATGGTGCCGCCGTTTAACCTGCCTCAGGCCCATAAGCTGCCTGCGGTGCTGAGTGCCGGCGCCCGGGAAAAGTTTACCCCGGTTGAATGCAAGCAGGACGACATTGCCGTGTTGCAGTACACCGGCGGTACCACCGGTGTGGCCAAGGGCGCCATGCTGACCCACGGCAACCTGGTGGCCAACCTGCTGCAGACCCGCCCGATGATGGAAGACATCGTGGTGGAAGGTCAGGAAGTGGTGATCGCGCCGCTGCCCCTGTACCACATCTACTCCTTTACCCTGAACTGCGGGATCATGCTGGAAGCCGGCGCCCACAACGTGCTGATTCCGAACCCCCGCGACATTCCGGGCTTCGTGAAGGAGCTGAAGAACCACAAGTTCACCGCGTTCCTGGGCCTGAATACCCTGTTCGTGGCGCTTTGCAATAACGACGAGTTCAAGGCCCTGGACTTCAGCGGACTGAAGCTGACCTCTTCCGGTGGTATGGCGCTGACCAGCGACACCGCCAAGATGTGGCAGCGCGTCACCGGTTGTGAGATCAGCGAAGGCTATGGCATGACCGAGACATCACCGGTCGTGACCTTTAACCCGCACAGCGCTATTCAGCTGGGTACGATTGGTCTTCCGATTCCGTCCACGAAGATCAAGACCATCGACGACGAAGGAAACGAGACTCCGCTGGGCGAGCCTGGCGAGCTTTGCGTCAAGGGCCCACAGGTTATGCGCGGCTACTGGCAGCGTCCGGAAGATACCCAGAAATCCTTCACCGAGGATGGCTATCTCAAGACCGGTGATATTGCCCTGATCCAGGAAGACGGTTATATCCGCATCGTGGACCGCAAGAAGGACATGATCATCGTATCCGGCTTCAACGTCTTCCCGAACGAGATCGAGGACGTGGTAAGCAGCCATCCGAAGGTGGTTGAGTGCGCTGCCGTGGGTATTCCGGATGCCAAAAGTGGCGAGGCCGTCAAGGTATACCTGGTGGCGACCGCCGACGGTGTTTCCGAGAACGAACTGAAAGAGTTCTGTCGTGAGCGCCTGACCGCCTACAAGGTGCCGAAGAACTTCGAGTTCCGGGACGAGTTGCCCAAGACCAACGTAGGCAAGATCCTGCGTCGCGAGCTGCGTGACGAAGCGAACGCCTGATAGAGGCCAAGAGTAAAACCCGGTCAAAGCCTGCGCTTGCAGGCTTTACGGTCCAGAAACCCCGCTTTGGCGGGGTTTTTTCGTTTAACAGGCAGGCAGTTCCCGTTAGACTGGCGCCAATTTCCTTTTGATCTCTCTCGACACTGGTGAATCCTGTTCATGTCCCGGACCCCGTCGCAATCAGCATCTGCCACACCGGATAAGGCTTCCACTCCGGACAGCAAGGCTGTGGTCAAAGCCATCATGGAGCAACTGGACGCCTGCAATCAGCAGGAGGCCGCCCGCATCCACAAGCTGTTGGCGCGGAAGAAGGGGAAGCCAGGGCAAAAAGACCTGGAGAAAATGGCGGGCTGGCTTGATCGTGGGCTGGCGCGGGTGCAGCAACGCCAGGCGCTGCACAAGCCCGCGACCTTTCCGCCGGACCTGCCGGTGTCGGATCGGGTGGATGACATCCGTGACGCGATTGAAAAACACCAGGTGGTGATCATTGCCGGTGAAACCGGCTCAGGCAAGACCACCCAGATCCCCAAGATCTGTATGAACAGCGGCCGGGGCATCCGTGGGCTGATCGGCCACACCCAGCCGCGGCGACTTGCGGCACGCAGTGTGGCCGGGCGCATTGCCGAGGAGCTGGGGGAGCAGACCGGTCAGCAGGTGGGTTATCAGGTTCGCTTTACCGATAACACCTCCGAGCAATCCCGGGTCAAGGTGATGACCGATGGCATCCTGCTGGCGGAAGTCCAGCATGACCGCTTCCTTGATCGTTACGACACCCTGATTATCGATGAAGCCCATGAGCGCAGTCTCAACATCGATTTCCTGTTGGGTTACCTGCGCCAATTGCTGCCCAAGCGGCCCGACCTGAAAGTGATCATCACCTCGGCAACCATTGAGGTTGAGCGCTTCAGTCATTTCTTTGGTGACGCGCCTGTCATTGAGGTCAGCGGTCGTACCTATCCTGTGGATGTTCGATACCGCCCCCTGACCGGCGATGAGGATGACCGCGACCAGAGCTGGACGGACGGGGTGATCAGCGCTATCGGGGAAATTGAGCAGCACGAACGGCAGGAGAAGAAACCTCCGGGCGATGTTCTGGTATTCCTGCCGGGTGAGCGGGAGATCCGCAACCTGAGCAAGGTGTTGCGCCACGTGGATCTGAAGCACACTGAGGTGTTGCCGCTGTATTCCCGTCTGAGCAACCAGGAGCAGAATCGCGTCTTCCAGGGGCACCGGGGCCGGCGCATTGTGTTGTCCACCAACGTGGCGGAAACGTCGCTGACGGTACCCGGGATTCGTTACGTCATCGACACCGGCGTGGCGCGCATCAGCCGCTACAGTGTGCGCTCCAAGATTCAGCGCCTGCCGGTTGAACCCGTCTCCCAGGCCAGTGCCAACCAGCGGGCAGGGCGCTGCGGCCGGGTGGCGCCGGGTATCTGTTTCCGTTTGTACGATGAAACGGATTATATCAATCGCCCGGAATACACCGATCCGGAGATTCTTCGCACCAACCTGGCCTCTGTCATTCTGCAAATGGCGACGTCCGGCCTCGGGGAAATTCGTCATTTCCCGTTTCTGGAGGCGCCGGACCGCCGGTTGATCAATGACGGCTATAAGCTGTTGGAAGAATTGGGCGCTGTCGATGACAAGCGTCAGGTGACCCGCCTTGGTCGCACCATGTCACGGTTGCCGCTGGACCCCCGGCTGGCGCGAATGCTGGTGACCGCCGCGGAGTTGGGGAGCCTGGCGGAAACGCTGGTGATCATCGCCGGCCTGAGCATCCAGGATCCCCGCGAACGCCCGCAGGAAAAACAGCAGGCTGCAGACCAGGCCCACGCGCCGTTTAATGATAAGGAGTCAGACTTTGCCAGCCTGCTCAACCTGTGGAATTTCTATGAGGAACAGCGGCAGGAGTTGTCCCAGAATCAGCTCAAGAAGGTTTGCCAGAAAACCTTCCTGTCCTGGATGCGCATGCGCGAGTGGCGGGATATCCACCGTCAGCTCACCCTGATTTGCCGCGAACAGAAACTGGCTTTCAACACGGAACCCGCATCTTATGATTCCCTGCACAAAGCCATTCTGGCGGGCCTGTTGGGGCAGGTCGCGGTCAAGGTGGAAAAGCGCGAGTACCTGGCCACGCGCAACCGCAAGGTGACCCTGTTCCCCGGCTCCAAGGTGTCCAAAAGTGCCCCCAAATGGATCGTGGCGGCAGAAATAGTCGAAACCAGCCGTGTCTTCGCCCGCATGGTGGCCGCCATACAGCCGGAATGGATCGAGCCCCTGGCAGGGCATGTGGTGAAGCACCATTATTTTGAGCCCCACTGGGAGCAGAAGCGTGCACAGGTCATGGGCTATGAAAAAGTCACCCTGTACGGCCTGGATGTGGTGCCGCGCCGGCGTATCCCTTACAGCAAGGTAAACCCGAAGGAATGTCGGGAGCTGTTTATCCGGCGCGCACTGGTGGAAGGTGATTACCGCTCCCGGGCCCCGTTCATCGAGCGTAACCGGGCATTGCTGGATACGGTCGAGAATCTGGAGAAGAAAACCCGGCGTCGTGACCTGCTGGTGGATGACGAAGCCCTGGTGGCGTTCTACGACCAGCGTCTGCCGGAGGACATAGTCAGCGGTCGCCACTTTGAAACCTGGTGGAAGGGGCTCAGTGCTGACGAGCTGAAAAACATGGAGCTCACCGAGCAGGACATCCTCCAGCGTCCGGTGGACGAGCAGGCGGACTCGTTGTACCCGGATTATCTCGAGTGGGAAGGTGTGCAGTATCCCCTGAGTTACGAATTTGAGCCCACGAGTGAGCGGGACGGTGTCACCCTGCAGGTGCCGCTGATGGCGCTGAAGCAGATTCCGTCACGCAGACTGGAGTGGCTGGTGCCAGGACTGCTACGGGAGAAATGCATCGCCCTCGTCAAAGGACTTCCCAAGTCGCTGCGTCGGAATTTTGTGCCGGTCCCGGATTTCGTGGACGCCGCCCTGGAGAATATGCAGGCGTCCAATCAACCCCTGGCGATCCAGTTGGGTGAGCAGTTGCGGCGAATGACCGGAGTGCGGATTGATCCGGAGGCCTGGCCGGAAGACGAGCTGCCCCGACACCTGCGGATGAACGTCCGGGTAATGGGGGACGGCGATAAGGTGATGGCCGAAGGGCGGGAAACCTCGGTGCTGCAGGACCAGCTTGAAGGCAAGGCCGAGGCGGCCCTGGCCTCCGCTGCCCAGACACCTGACGACTCCCAGTCGGAGCAGGAGTATGTCGATTGGGATTTCGGGTCGCTCCCGAATTCAGTCCAGACCGAAAAAGGCGGTATGCAGGTGACGGTCTACCCGGCGCTGGAAGACCTTGGTAAAGCCGTGAAACAGGCCCGCTACCTGGACCCGCTGACCGCAGAGGATGCTACCCGCAAGGCGGTCGCCCGGCTGATGCTTAACCGGTTCGGCAACACCCTGGATGATCTGGAGCGGAAGCTACCGTACTTCAAGGGTTCAGCGTTAATGTTTGCGCCGGTGGGGCAGGCCAGGGTATTGCTGGATGACCTGTTGGTGGCAACGGCCATGGAACACTTTCTGTCGGACCGTTTGCCCCGTGACCGGCAACAGTTCGAAGCTATCTTCGACGGCGGGCGGGGGGATTTCATCCCGGCCCTGGAGCAGGCGGACGAGCGGCTCCACCAGGCGATGAAGGGCTACCATGCTGTGGCCAAACAGCTGAAAGGCAAGATCAGCCTGGCGCAGGCGAACAGTATGGCGGACCTGAAATTCCAGCTTCAGAACCTGGTCTATCCGGGCTTTCTGGTCGCCACCCCGACCCAGTGGCTGGAACAGTTTGGCCGCTACTTCGAAGCCGCGTCTGTCCGTTTCGAGAAAATGCCGCGGGAAATGGGGCGTGAGCGGGAGTTTCTTCATACGATCGAGCCGCTCTGGTCGCGCTACGCCAGTAAACAGGCAGAGCAGCAGCGCCAGGGTGTACGGGATCCGGAACTGGTGCTGTATCGATGGATGCTGGAAGAGTACCGGGTGTCTTTCTTTGCCCAGCAATTGGGCACGGTCATGCCGGTGTCTGTTAAACGGCTGGACCGCCAGTGGGAGAAGACTCGGGTCTGAGACCTTCGTCGGCGCGAGCAAATTATCAGGACTGTGTTACTATTTGGCGCATAAGCGGAACGTTCTTTCATTTGTTTTCACTACCATGACGTGGGGTTAGCGTGATTAAAGCCGTCATCAGCGGAACCGGTCTGTATACACCGCCTGCAACCATCGACAACGACGAACTGGTGGAGGCATTCAACGCCTTCGTTGAGATCCATAATGGCCAGCATGCCGACGAGATCGCCCGTGGCGAACTGGAAGCTCTGCAGCCTTCTTCCTCAAGCTTCATTGAAAAGGCATCCGGTATTAAACGTCGTCACGTGATCGACAAGACCGGGATTCTTGATCCGGAGCGTATGGCGCCGTACATCCCCGAACGTGGGAATGATGAGCCGTCCGTGCAGTGTGATATGTCGGTGGCGGCCTGCAAGGAAGCCCTGGAGCAGGCCGGAAAGACGGCGGCGGACGTGGATGCGGTGATCGTTGCCTGTTCCAACATGCAGCGCCCATACCCGGCGATCTCTGTCGAAGTGCAGGCCGCTCTGGGTATTGAAGGCTTTGCCTATGACATGAACGTGGCGTGCAGTTCAGCAACCTTTGGCCTGCAGGCGGCGGTCAATTCCGTGGAAAACGGCAGCGCCCGTGCGGTGCTGGTGGTCAGCCCGGAAATCTGTTCCGGCCACCTGAATTTCCGTGACCGCGACAGCCACTTCATTTTTGGCGACGCCTGCACCGCGATCTTGGTGGAGCGAGAGGAAAATACAGCTTCAGGGCAGGGGTTCGAAGTTATGGGCACCAGTCTCAAGACCAAGTTCTCCAACAACATCCGCAATAACTTTGGTTTCCTGAACCGGGGCGATGAGTCTGGCATTGGCAAGCCGGACAAGCTGTTCGTACAGCAGGGTCGGAAGGTGTTCAAGGAAGTGTCCCCGCTGGTTGCGGAAACGATCCTGAACCAGCTCAAGGGGCTGTCACTGGCGGCAGATGACCTGCGTCGCATGTGGCTTCACCAGGCCAACTTGAACATGAACCAGTTGATTGCCCGCAAGGTGCTGGGTCGCGATGCCGATACCGATGAGGCGCCGGTGATTCTTGATGAATACGCCAATACCAGTTCCGCCGGTTCCATCATTGCTTTCCACAAACACAAGGATGACCTGGAATCCGGTGACCTGGGCGTGATCTGCTCCTTCGGGGCCGGTTACTCCATCGGCAGCGTAGTGGTACGCCGCCGATAGCCCCTGCTGATATCTATTCTGCTGCCAGGGCCCTGAGTGTGTCCGGCAGCCGGGTGGATGAGCGGTTTACGCGGTCGAACCAGACAATCTTGGCGTAACCTTCTGCGTACAACTCACCCGTGTCGGCATCCGTCAGGGTATGGTAAGTATCCAGACTGGTATTGCCGGCTTTGTCGGCGTATGTTTTCACCACAACGGTGGCCGGGTGGTTCAGCTCTTTCAGAAAGGTGGCGCTGGTCTTTATAATGATTGGCCCCTCGGCTGCCTCGGGTCCGCCTAATTCAAGGGATCTCAGCCATACGATCCGGGCTTCCTCGAAGAAGCGAAAATAGACCGTATTGTTGGCGTGGCCGTATGCGTCCATATCTCCCCAACGAAGGGGGACGGACAAGGTGTTGACTAGATTTCCCGGTACTGACATCGGGTTCCTCCGAACCTGAGAGCGAATAAAAAGAAAAACAGAGCCGGTATTTTCGACGAACTGAAACGGATTTAACAACCTCAGGCTCAAAAATGACAGATTATTTTTCCCGGTGCCGGGCACTTGTCATAGTGCTGGCCGCTCTTGTCGGATTCATGGGGGGTGCTGCGCACGTGGCCGCCCAGAACGTGCAGGAACCCGCCCCCGAGATGTCCGGGCCGGTTAATGAAAGTGATCCTTATGAAAACTGGAATCGCAAGGTCTATACCTTCAATGAGACCATCGATAACTGGTTTTTGAGGCCGGTAGCCAAGACGTACCGTACGGTGATGCCAGGGTTCGCCGACCGGGCTGTGACCAATTTCTTCAATAACCTCTCCGAAGTCCGTAATTTCGCAAACAGTCTGTTCCAGCTCAAGGGCGAGGCCGCTGTTGTGGCGGCTGGCCGGTTCACCTACAACACGGTATTCGGGTTGGGAGGGCTGATTGACGTCGCTACTGCTTTCGATCTTCCGGAACGTCCGGAGGATTTCGGTCAGACCCTGGGTTATTGGGGGGTTGAGTCCGGTCCATACCTGATGCTGCCACTCCTGGGGCCATCCAACCCCAGGGATTTAGTCGGGCTCGGCACTGACTTTTGGGTTATTCCGTCCGCCTGGGACGCCGTGGAGGAACCGGAGGTTTACTTCGCCAGGGCCCTGCAGATTGTCGATAAACGAGCCGATCTCATCCCGGCGGAGGGTTTTATGTCCGGGGACGGCTATACTTTCGTCAGGAACGCGTATCTGCAACGGAGGGAATACCTGATCAACGATGGTAAAACCACGTCTGATCCGTTTGCAGAGGAAGATGATGATCTGATGCTGGAAGATTTTTGATCGCAATGACCGATGATCGCATTCGCAAGTTTCGAAAGATGCTGGCGGAGGCGCCCAATTATGAAGTTTGGAAAGCCGCTGCCCTGGAACTCGATTTCCTCGAAGGAAATGTGGAGTGGAAAGAGGAGTTTGTTTCTGACCTCTATCACTATGAGCTGATCTACGATCGGCTCAGCAACCTTCGCCAGTATCGACAGCAGAACGATTTCGAGCGTTTGAAACGAGCGTTGCGGGAAGGTCTTCACCACGACCTCGGCAACATGGGCAACGCTGCCCTCTACAGCCGTTCCCGCGTTGGCACCAAGCACCTGGTGGAGGAATACATCACCCAGGTCTGTGAAGCGCTGGATTTCCTCTGTGATCACCCGGTGCCCGGTTTCCCGGTGGCTGAGAAACTGCAGTTCTTCCGGGATACCCTGACCAGCTACGGTCGTCCGACGCTGTTGCTGAGCGGCGGGGCGACGTTGGGTATGTTCCATTTTGGTGTGATCAAGGCGTTGTGGGAGAAAGGGTTGCTGCCCCAGGTGATTGCGGGGTCCAGTATCGGTGCGATTATTGCCGGAATACTGGGTGTTCACACCGATGCGGAAATCCCCGAAATGCTGGTGCCGGAGAATCACAACCTGAAAGCCTGGAAATGGCGCGGACTGATCAGTGCGATGCAGGGTGACGGACTGATGGACCAGGATCAGTTGAAGGCCTGCCTGCGGGCAAACATTGGCGAGTATACGTTTGAGGAGGCGTTCCAGCGTACGGGGCGCTCGATCAACGTCAGCGTATCGCCGGTACAGGCGCATCAGAAGGCCCGCTTGCTGTGTGGCTACACCTCGCCGTACCTTCTGGTGTGGAGTGCCGCGCTGGCTAGTGCCGCTGTACCGGGAATTTACCCGCCGGTAACCCTGATGAAGAAAGACATCCATGGCAACTCGCTGCCGTACACGTCCCGGTTAAAGTTCGTGGATGGCTCGGTGGTCAGTGACCTGCCCATTGAGCGTCTGATGCATCTTTATGACGTGAACTTCACCATCGTCAGCCAGACCAATCCCCACGTGGTGCCTTTCCTGAATCGCCGCGGCCGGGACGAAAAGCTCAGCCTGTCGAATCTGCCGCTGCATCTGCTCAAGTCCGAGATTCAGTTTCACGGTCAGGGCCTGTTTGATTATCTCCGCAAGCGGGTTCGTCCCGAGATCATGCGGCAGGTTTCCGGCCAGCTCTATACCATCATGGCTCAGCGTTACTCCGGTGATGTGACCATTGCAGCTTCCTACCGCTTGCGGGATTACCGGCGTATGCTGGCGAATCCGGAGCCGGAATACGTGCGGGAGATGATCCTGGCGGGTGAGCGGGCAACCTGGCCGAAAATCTCGATGATCCGTTCCCACGCACGAATTTCCAAAACCCTTGAGCGATGCATCCGGCGGCTGAAACATCAGCAAAAACGGGCAAACGCCGGGCTCAAACTGGTAAGCAATGCAGATTCCGGTGGCTCCTGAGATGACATCTCCCGGAACCGGGCGGTATGATACCGCGATGGCCGGGAAGCCTGTTGGGGAGAACCTTCCCAATGACTTCTGCAAGCTCCGCTTGAGCACCTGACTGGACTCTCATGTATTACGATTTCTTCGGTTTTCGGGAACCCCCGTTTTCGATTGCTCCGGACCCCCGCTACCTGTATCTGAGCGAGCGTCACAAAGAAGCGCTGGCCCACCTCATGTACGGGATCCAGGGGCAGGGTGGCTTTATTGTGATTACCGGTGAGGTGGGAACGGGGAAAACCACGGTAAGCCGCTGTTTTATCGAGAACGTACCGGACAACGTCGACATTGCCCTGATTCTCAATCCACGGCTGTCCGCGAGGGAACTGTTGTCGTCCATCTGTGATGAACTGGAAATTCCCCACCCGGTGGGATCCAGCATCAAGAAACTGGTAGACCTGATCAATGCGGATCTGCTCAAGGCTCATGGGGCAGGGCGGCACAAGGTGTTGATGATTGATGAGGCGCAGAACCTGTCTGCCGATGTACTGGAGCAGTTGCGCCTTCTCACCAACCTGGAAACCGCTGAAAAAAAGCTGCTGCAGATTGTGCTGCTTGGGCAGCCTGAGCTCCAGGAGTTACTGGCGCGGCCCGAGCTGCGCCAGCTTAACCAGCGGGTGACCGCACGCTACCACCTGGATGCCCTTGGGCGTGACGAACTGCCCGGTTATCTGCGGTATCGTCTTGGCGTCGCAGGTTTGCGGGCTGACATTTTCAGCCCGGGGGCGATCAAGAAGCTGTTCAAAGCCAGTGACGGTATACCCCGGCTGATCAATCTGATCAGTGATCGTGCATTGTTGGGCGCTTATGCCGAAGGCGAGCACGTGATCACGGCCGCCCATATCCGCACGGCGGCAAAAGAAGTGAATGGCGGCCATGCTCCCGCTGCCCGCCCGATGACGGCGGGCACCAACAAGCCCCGCTATCTCGCCCTGGCCGCGTCCATTCTTGTTGCGGTTGTTGGTACCGCCTGGCTTTTCGAACGTTGGCAGGTGGATGCGGATGATTCTACGGAACAGGCGTCGGTAGAAGCGGATGTCGATACCAGTGATCCCGTCGGCGGAAGGGTTGAGCGCATTGAGCAGGAAACCCCACCGGCGCCTGTCGATCCGGAGCGTTCGTCAGAGACGGAGTCTGAACCGGAACCGGCGTTGGATTTCGGGTTCGAGTCTCACTCACAGTCCCGGGCCGGTGCTTTCCGTGATCTGTTTGAACTTTGGGGAAGAGAGTATGAGCCCGCGGACAATCCCGACCCTTGCATCTACGCACGGATCCGGGGGCTGTCCTGCCTGGCGCGGCAGGGTGCGCGCAGAAGTCTGGAAGTTCTGAACCGGCCGGCCGTGCTTGAGCTTCGTAACAATGAGGGGCAGCGCCGGTATGTGACGATCCGGCACCTTGAAGGCGACCAGGTTGTTCTGGCCATGGCCGGGAATTCCAGGGTGGTGGCCTTTGACTCCATTGAGCCTTACTGGTTTGGTGACTTTACCGTGTTATGGCAACTACCGCCTTACATGGATGATAGTGAGGACAGCACCGACAGTGATACCGAGCAACTCTGGCTCAGCTCCCGAATGATGGAGTTGGCAGACCTGCACGCCGACGGGCGCCAGGAAAGCGACCAGGTCAAGCGCATGGAAACCCGCGAGCAGGTACGCTGGTACCAGCAGCAGAAAGGGCTGACGGTTGATGGTATCGCAGGCGCCATGACGGTTATCCAGATAAACAATGACCTGAACGAATCCGGACCAAGACTGTCGCCAACGGATCTGGCACGGAGGGATGACTGATGTCCTATATTCTGGATGCTCTCCGGAAATCCGAAACCGAGCGTCGCCAGGGAAAGATTCCGGACCTGGGCCAGCAGGTCCAGTTGATCCACAAGCCCCGCAAAAAAACGGTGCCCGCCGCAGTGTGGGTGGCTGTCGCACTGATTATTAATGCTATCGTGCTGGCGGTGATCTTCTGGCCCGGGGGTGCGCCCGCCACCGATGAGAGTGCTGGGACGAGTGCTGGGACGAGTGCCGGAAACAGTGCCGGGAACAGTGCCGATGTGTCAGCCACCGCGCCGGAAGCAGCAGCCAGGGAGCCGGTGGCCCCGGTTCAGCCACAACAGGATGGAAACCAGACGTCATCTCCAGAATCGGATACGGCCAGGACCGAACCGGCCGGTGAGGCCGTAGAGGAGCCAATGGACGCTCTCGCCGAAAGCGGTGAGGCGGAGCCCCGCCTTCGGCCAACGGTGATCGTACCCAACCGGACAGAGACGAACAGCGTTCCGGCGCTGCCTGAACAGGAACCGACGGGGCGCGTGCCTCACCTGGTCGAACTCCCTTTGCCATTTCAGAAGAGTATTCCCGATTTGATTTTCAACAGCCATATCTACTCGTCCGATCCTTCCGCCCGGCGGGTAATGATCAACAACCAGTACATGAGGACCGGTGACAGCTTTTCCGGTATTCGCGTCGAACGCATTACCGAGGAAGGTGTGGTGCTGAGCAAGAATGGCCGCCAGTTCCGGGTGGGTGTGGTCCGCGACTGGGTGAGCCCGCGCTGATGGCCCTGACCGACGAAACCAAACAGCAGATTCAGCAGACCTACCGGGATGTCCTGGCGGGAAAGGACATTCGGGCCCGCTATGGACAGCGGCTGATGATCGCGGAAATTGCCCGCTATATGGGCGATATCACCGATAACGACGGCCAGCGTACGTCGCCGCCGTCGGCCTGCGTTGTGGAGGCGGGCACCGGTACCGGCAAGACCCTGGCGTACCTGATTGCGGCGATTCCCGTCGCCAAGGCGCTGGGCAAGACGCTGGTGATTTCCACGGCCACCGTGGCGCTGCAGGACCAGATCGTCCACAAGGACCTGCCGGATCTCAGGAAACATAGCAAGCAGGATTTCAGCTGGACCCTGGCCAAGGGGCGCGGGCGCTATCTCTGCATGTCCCGGCTTGAGGCCCGCCTCCATGACGAGGGTAACGGCGACAGCGATACCATGCCGCTGTTCCTGCTGGATGGACCCGGCAGCGAGGAGCCCGGAACCCGCGCCTTCTTCGAGGATATGCTGGCCAGCTACGGCTCCCGGACCTGGGACGGCGACCGTGATCACTGGCCCGATCAGATTCCCGATGACATCTGGCGACAGGTCACCACCGATCACCGGCAGTGTACCAACCGCCACTGCAGCTACTTCGACAGCTGCGCGTTCTTTGACGCTCGCAAAGACCTGGACGACGCCGACATTGTTGTGGCCAACCACGACCTTGTCCTGGCGGATCTGGCCCTTGGCGGCGGAGCGATTCTGCCGGAGCCGGAGAACGCGCTGTTCATTTTCGACGAGGCCCATCACCTCCCGGACAAGGCGCTGAACCATTTCGCCGCGTCCGTACCGCTGAACGCGACGCGCCAGTGGCTGAAACAACTGTCCCAGGCCATGGGAAAAATGCAGCCGTTCCTGGCGCCATCGACCCTGGCCGCAAAAACCATTGATCGGGTCAGTGAGGCGTCGCGGGGGGTTGATATGGCTCTGACCGACGTCTACAACGAGGCGGAGCAGAATACCGGCTGGGAATTCAGTGAAGAACGCCGTTCAGCACAGTGGCGATACCCGGACGGAGAGTTACCGGAAGCCCTGGCGGCGCTGGCTGCCGATGCCAGAATTGCGACCGCCAACCTGGTGCGACAGCTGGGCGTTCTGGTGGATGAGCTCCAGAAAGCGTTTGATGAGCGCAAGGAGCACGATGTGGACCGGGAAACGGCGGAATCCTGGTACCCGGTCATTGGTTCGTTTCATGCCAGATCCGAGGATCAGCTTCGGCTGTGGGTAGCCTGGTGTGAGACCACCGGGGCCAGGCCGGCTGACAGCGACGAGGCCGACGGGGAAGAGATTCAGGTAAAACCGAAATCAAAAAGCCCGCCTGCGGCACGATGGGCCATTCGCCAGCGCTGGGACCATGCCGAGGACATTACCCTGTATAGCAGTCCGGTACTGGCCGACAACCTGCTGTATTCCAGGCTCTGGTCCCGTGCTTATGGCGCTGTGCTGACCAGCGCCACATTGACGGCGCTTGGGCGTTTTGACCGTTTGCAGGCGCGGGCAGGGTTGCCGGAAGCCAGCCGCTTCCTGGTGGTTCCCAGTTCCTTCCGCTACGCCGAAATGGCCACGGTAGAGGTACCCGCCATGACGGCGATGCCAACCGATGACGCCTTCACCGATGCCCTGGTGTCACGCCTGCCGGATCTTTGGGTGGGTGAGAAGGCCACACTGGTACTGTTCACCGCCCGCCGCCAGATGCAGCTCGTTCGCGATGCCCTGGCGCCGGAATACCCGGACCTGATCATCACCCAGGACGACATGGCCAAGGGCGAGGTATTAAGGCAGCATTGCAGCCGCGTGGATGAAGGGCGCCCCAGTGTGCTGTTCGGGGTGGCCAGTTTTGCTGAAGGTATCGATTTGCCCGGTAAATACCTCGGCCATGTGATCATCACCCGCCTGCCATTTTCCGTACCGGACGATCCGATCGAGGCGAGTCTGGCGGAATGGGTTTCCCAGCGGGGCGGAAACCCGTTTATGGAAATTACCGTTCCGGATGCTTCCATCAAACTGGTCCAGGCTGTCGGGCGGTTGCTGAGGACCGAGCAGGATACCGGCCGGGTCACCATCCTTGACCGGCGAATCGTTGCCCGCCGCTATGGACAGTTACTGCTGGATGCTTTGCCGCCCTTTCGCCGTATCATCGAACAGTGAGCCATAAAAAAAGAGCCATCCCGTTTGGGAATGGCTCTTGTCAAAAGGGGTTCTGAATCGAACCCGGGCGTCGAAAACAACGCGGAACAAGGAATCTGAAGGCCTGAAGTTTCAGAATTCCTGGTGAGGGCTCGCCTCACCATGAAATGAATCATAGAGGGGAAAGGGGCGTAGACGGATCGTCCAAAGGGCGTAGTGGGGCGCAATAGTTCGCTTGAAATGTGAGGTGCATCACAAAATGCGCCCCGCGAATCCGGGTTAATCCAACAAAGCGAGTTCCCGGGCCCTGGCCAGGGCTTCGGTCCGGCGGCTGACCCCAAGCTTGCCGTAAAGGTTACGGATGTGTGCCTTGACGGTGGCCGGCGCAACGTTCATGCGGTTGGCGATGTCCTTGTTGGCCAGTCCCTCATTGATCAGTACCAGTACTTCCTGTTCCCGCTGGCTCAGGGCTTCCGCAAGGACCTCGCCAGATGCGGCTATTGTCTCGACGTTATCCTTGCCCCGGGGTTGTTCCTGGCCCGTTGGCGGGCTGCTGATACCGCGAAGCATTGCCAGCAAACGGCTATTCCAGCCGGAAGATGCTCGCAGGGTGGGCAACTCCATCAATAACGCCCGTACGGTGGGACTTTCCTCAGCGAACAGTCGCATGAATCCGGCATCCGCGGCCTTCTGTACCGCCTGAGCCAACATCTGGCTGGCCTCTGAAGTTTTTCCCTCAACATGCAGGGCCTCTCCGTAAACCGTCAGGATCTCCACCAGGTGTCGGAAATGCTGATCTTTTTCAGCACTCAGACGTAACGGCGCAAGTATCGCCATGGCCTCCGCCGGGCGGCCCGCAGCCACCAGGATTCTGGCCGTACTGATCTGGTTCTGCTCCCGGTTCAGGGGGTTGGAAAAATGCTCATCGGTGACGGATTGGGCCCACTGTTGTGCCCGCTGAAGCTGGCCGGCTGCCAGGTAACACCGGGCAAGCAATGCGGAACAGGCGGGTGGCTCGAACAGGATGTGATCGCGCCGCCGCCGGGCGACCGTGGCGGCGTCCTCCAGGGCTTCGATGGCTTCTTCGTAACGACCCTCGCTGAAGGCGAGATGGCCCCGCACGTACTGAATGACAACGTGTTGCCCGGGTTCGGTACCGTTAGTGACATGGTCAAGCAGCGGCGCAAGGTGAGAGGCCGCCAGTTCCGGTTCGTTACGCTCCCGGTATATTTCCGTCAGCGCGCTGTTCTGCCAGCAGGAAATCAGCCTGGGTTGAGCTGGATCGGTATACTGCTGGTCCACCCAGCGACGCACCGAAGTACAGGTTTCCAGGGCGTCATCGATATCGCCGCGATTGTACTGGATCCAGGCCAGCAGCCCGCCACTGGAGAGCACGGTGCTGGGCTTGCGTTCCAGTTCTCCATAACGGACAGCGGAACGAAGCGCCTCCTTGGCGGATGGCAGGTCCCCCTTGCCGTAGTAGTCCAGGCCGACACCGTAGTAGGTAACGGATTTGAGGGGGATGCGGGTATGGTCGATATCCCTGAGCACCTGGCGTGTCAGATCACTGGCACTCTTGTCATCGCTTCTGGTACGCGCAAGGTAGGAGCGGATCAGGGATATTTCGCTTTGCAGGCCCAGGGCGCCCTCGGCATCCGGGTGGGAGTCGGCCACCCGTTTATCCAGGATATCCTCGAGGTTCGAAAGCAGCGGCTCAAGCATCTCCACGCGGTTGGCAAAGAACAGGGCCCAGATCCGCAACATCTGCAGCTGCGGGCTGTCATCCACCACGTCGGTCGGTAGTGAGTACAGCCAGTTGAGGACGGGGAGGTGATAGCCGCCGTGAATCAGGTTATTGCCGTGCTCCGCGAGAACCCGTGCCAGCCAGGCCCAGTCCTGCTGGCGAACGATCTGGGCAATGCCTTCCTGCACGTGATCATGGTTGAGCAACCAGGTCACTGCCCGCTGCCAATGCTGTGCGGCCATGTCCGGATCATACGCCCATGCCCGCTGCAGCAACGCGTCCTGGAACAGGTCATGGTACCGGAACCAGTGGTTGCGGGTGTCCAGAGGGATCAGGAACAGGTTTTGCCGCAGCAGTTGTTCGAGCAGAGACTGGCTGTTCGATGCCCCCCGGACGGAATCACACAGTGCTGAACAGAGCTTGGGGCAACAGGCCGTACTGATCAGGAAGTCGCGAATATCCCCAGGCTGCTGTTCCAGCACCTCGCTCAGGACATAGTCATTGATGCGACGCTCGTCGACATCGACGGTGATAGGCGGGGCCGAGGATTCACGAGTGGATCTGTTGACCCCGGAGAGTGCCGACAACTGCATGGCTGCCACCCAGCCCTCGGTTTTACGGCAGATTTTCCGGACCTCCTGCTCAGAGATGTCCAGACCCATGGTTTCCTGGAAAAAACGCTGGCACTCCTCCTCGGAGAACGCCAGCAACCCGGGATGAATGTCTTCAATCCACGCCCGGACCCGCCAACGGGACAGGGGCAGGGGAGGCTCGGTGCGTGACGCGAGCGTTACCGTGACCCCCGGCGGCAGGTAGTCCACAAAATAGGAGAACTGACGCTGGATATCGGTGCTCCGGATGAAGTGGAAATCGTCCAGCACCAGGGACCATTGGGCGCCATCCGCGGCGAGGGCATTGATGAGGCTGGTAATGGGCCCCTCCAGTTCCTGCAGGGAGCAATGGCTGAGCTGTTGCCGGCAGATGTCCATGCCTGCCAGTCCGCTGTGCTCAAACGCGCCTGCCATGTACTGCCAGAAGCGTCGGGGTTCGTCGTCATGTTCATCGAGGGAGAGCCAGGCGGTCGACGTGCCCAACTGCGTACACCACTGGCTCACCAATGTTGTTTTACCAAACCCGGCCGGCGCAACCACCAGGTTGAGCCGCTTTTGGGAGCCGGGTTGCAACAGACTGCACAGCCGTTCCCGACTGACGGCGCGGGGGTCGGAGGTGGGTCTGAGGAACTTGGTGGTTAGCAGCATCGTATCCCTGAATGCACTTGGAGTATCGATTTCGGATTGTGTGCTTTGTCACACTGAAGTCAAGGGTGCTGGCTGCAAAAACGGCATTAGGAATGCAGCGTAATTCGGTTTTTGGTCTAAACTGAGTGGGAAGGTATTGTGTATACCAAAAAAGAATGAAAAATGACATTTTTATGCGTATTCTGTGTTTTATCAGTGTGGGCTGAAGCACAGCGGTAACGCAGCCCGAGTTTTCCGGGAATTCAGGGAGCAACAGGGTCGATGAAATTACAACAGTTGCGCTATATCTGGGAAGTCGCGCACCATGATCTCAATGTATCTGCCACCGCCCAGAGTCTTTTTACCTCGCAGCCGGGTATTTCCAAACAGATTCGATTGCTGGAGGATGAGCTTGGTCTCGAGGTGTTCGCCCGCAGCGGTAAGCACCTGACGCGGATCACTCCGGGCGGGGAAATCATTATCCGTGAAGCGGGGGAAATACTTCGCAGGGTAGAGGGCATCAAAAAAATTGCCCAGGAGTTCAGCAACCAGCGCAAGGGCGATCTCAGTATTGCCACTACCCACACCCAGGCCCGGTACGCGCTGCCGCCGGTTATCAGTGGCTTTATCGAAGCCTATCCGGATGTTTCCCTGCATATGCACCAGGGAACCCCGATGCAGATTTCGGAAATGGCCGCCAACGGCGCGGTGGATTTCGCCATCGCCACCGAAGCCATGGAGCTGTTCAACGACCTGATCATGATGCCTTGCTACAAGTGGAATCGCAGCGTGATCGTGCCCAGGAACCATCCACTGGCCAAACTATCCGAATTAACCTTGCCGGAGCTGGCGCAGTACCCGCTGGTCACCTATGTATTTGGCTTTACCGGTCGTTCCAAGCTGGATGAAGCGTTCCAGTCCCAGGGATTAACACCAAAGGTGGTCTTTACCGCCGCCGATGCCGATGTGATCAAGACCTACGTTCGCCTCGGGTTGGGGGTCGGCATCATTGCCAGCATGGCATTTGATGAGAAAGTTGATACCGACCTGGTTGCCCTGGACGCGCGCAAGCTGTTCCGGCCCAGCGTCACCCGCATCGGTTTCCGTAAGGGCACCTTCCTGCGCGGTTATATGTACGAGTTTATCCAGCGCTTCGCGCCCCATCTCACCCAGGAGAGGGTGGATGAGGCGGTTGCGCATCAGGGCAGCCGATCGGAAATCGAAGAGCTGTTCAGGGATGTCGAGCTGCCGACTTACTGATCGTCTTTGGCGATCAGATTCCCGGCGTGCAGGCCACATTCTTTCTGTGTGGCCTCTTCCCACCACCAGCGGCCTTCACGTTCGTGCTGGCCCGGAAGCACCGGTCGGGTGCAGGGCTCACAGCCGATACTGACGAAGCCTCTGTCGTGCAGTTTGTTGTATGGGGCTTCCGTCATGCGGATGTAGTCCCACACTTCCTTTGATGTCCAGTCCGCCAGGGGATTGAACTTCACCAGTTGGCGTTCGTCCGTGGAGAAGGCCTCGTCTATCTGCACCACCGGCACGTCGTTGCGGGTGCCCGGACTCTGGTCCTTGCGCTGCCCGGTAATCCAGGCGTCGACGGTCGCCAGTTTGCGGCGGAGCGGGTTGACCTTGCGAATGCCGCAACATTCCGAATGGCCATCTTCGTAGAAACTGAACATACCCTTGCGGGTGACCAGATCCTCTACTTCCTGCGCATCCGGGAACATCACCTCAATGTTAATGCCGTAATGCTTGCGCACCCGTTCCACGAACTCATAGGTTTCGGGATGCAGGCGACCGGTATCCAGGGTGAACACCTGAAGGTTATCAGTGAGCTTGTGGGCCATTTCAATCAGGGCCACGTCTTCGGCCCCACTGAAGGAGATGGCAATATTATCGAACTTCGCCAGGGCCGCTTTCAGAATGGCCCGGGGGCTCTGGCCTGCGAGTTCCTGCTGTAACGCGCCAATGTCTGTCATGAAAAGCTTAGTCCTTCATAAATGTGTGATAAATCTACCATTAAGGCGCGCCGGGCTAAAGGAATCTGGTCGTATATCCTTATAGCGGGCAAGAAGCACGATGCATTCGGCGGCGGATTTTCTTATCATACGGGCCCATTGAAACCCGAGCGTCCAGGCTGGCCGCCGGAAACACTGACTATGACAATCAGGAGATCACTGTGGAACTCGCGTGCCTTGACCTCGAAGGAGTACTGATCCCGGAAATCTGGATCGCGTTTGCGGAAAAAACCGGCATTGAGGAACTGAGGGCCACCACCCGCGATATCCCTGATTATGACGTATTGATGAAGCAGCGCCTGCGCCTGCTGGACGAGCACGGCTATGGTCTGCCCCAGATTCAGGAAGTGATCGGTGAACTGGACCCGCTGCCCGGTGCCAGCGAGTTTCTGGACTGGCTGCGTGAACGCTTCCAGGTGGTCATCCTGTCCGATACGTTCTACGAATTTGCCATGCCGCTGATGGCCAAACTGGGCTTCCCGACGCTACTTTGTCACAAGCTGGAAGTGGCGGAGAACGGTCAGATCACCAACTACCTGCTGCGCCAGCGCGATCCCAAGCGCCAGTCGGTAAGGGCCTTCCAGCTGCTGAACTACCGGGTTATCGCAGCCGGAGATTCCTACAACGACACCACCATGCTGAGCCAGGCGGAATCCGGCATCCTGTTCCACGCCCCGCAAAACGTCATTGACGAGTTCCCGCAGTTCCCGGCGGTTCACACGTTTGACGATCTCAGGCAGGAGTTCCTCAAGGCCAGTGCTGTTCACAGCGCCTGAGTTTCGGGTGTTATTGTTGTGTCGGATTACGCCTGCGGCTAATCCGACATCCACTAATCCGACTCACAACTCCAGCCGCTCCAGAAACTCCATAAGCGGCCGGACTTTGGTCAGCGTTTCCTCATACTCCGCCTGCGGATCGGAATCGGCAACGATCCCTCCACCTCCCCAGCATCGTATTGTCCCCTCGTTATCACAAAGCAGGGTCCTGATCGCGATATTGCTGTCCAATACACCGTTTAAACCCCAGTAAAACACCGATCCGCAATATGGACCGCGCCAGTGGGGTTCCAACTCCCGGATGATTTCCATGGCCCGTATCTTGGGCGCTCCGGTTATGGAGCCGCCGGGGAAGGCATCCAGAAGTGCTTTTATCGGTGACACATGCTCTTTGAGTGTGGCATGGATATGGCTGACCAGGTGATGAACATTGCGGTAGGACTCAAGGGCGAATAACTGGTCTACCGCCACGGTTCCGGTCACCGCGCTGACACCGAGATCGTTCCGGAGCAGATCCACGATCATCAGGTTTTCTGCACGATCCTTTTCCGAGGCACGTAACTCGTCCGCCAGGGCAGCGTCCTGTTCGGGGGTCGCACCGCGCGGGCGGGTGCCCTTGATCGGACTGGTGTGAACGGTTTTTCCCCGGATTTCCAGGAAGCGTTCTGGAGAAATCGAGAGTATTGAATGCCTGCCAGTCCGGATGAACGCACTGTACGGCGTGGGGTTGGCGTCTGAAAGCGCGCGGAAGGCCTGCCATGGATTGCCCGAATAGCGACCCTTGAACTCCTGGGAGAGATTGGCCTGGTAACAATCGCCGGCCTCAATGTACTGGCGAACCGCTGCAACGCTTGCTACGAATTCGTCCCGGGATTGAGTAGGCGTAAACGGAGTGGGCATGCGCCACCCCTCATCCGGTGAGGCTGGGTCGCCGGTCAGCCAGTCCTGGAGTTTTCTGCGGATTTTCCCCGGGCAGTCAGGGTGGACCCACAAATAATAGCTGTCGCTTGCCCTGTTATGGCTGGCGGACCACAAGTACAGGCCAGCGTGCATGAGTGGAACGTCAACGTCAGGGCATTGGTCAATCAGGCGTTTCTCTTTCACGTAGCCCAGTTCATACCCCAGGAAACCAATCCAGCCGCCTGTCAGGTGTTCCCCGGCTTCATTCTTGGGCATGGCATAGTGCCGGGATGCTTCCTCCATTTGCCCGGCGAGCTTGCGGAGATCAGCCGCTGCGGACCGGCCCGGGCTGATCTCCAGGGAGCGGTAGGCGCAGGCGGAAAACCCACAGATGACGCCCCGAGACTCGCCGGATCCAACGCTCCCGATATAAGCGAAGTCGGGTTCCTCGCAGGCATGATCCAATAGGTGGCTGTACTCTTCGCTGGTAATGGATCTGGAAACAGGCAGGTTCAAACTAACCCCGTAACAAATGTAGAAGAATGATAATCAGCCCACAAAACGGGCGTTGTCGGTTCCGAACTCCCGCTGATCTAATAGAGCGGACATTCCTCAGCTCCGGACAGGCTGGTCAATCTATTTTAACCGACTTCCGGGGCTGTCGTGTGGAAACCGGTTGAAAATAATAAGGAAGATTAGGATGACAAACCTCAACAAGTCACTGGTCAATATGGCGTTGACCGCAACTTTGCTCACATCCCCTCTAGCGTTATCCCAGGAAAATACGCTGGCCGTCGAAATACCAGAGAACAGCGTACTCTCTGATGGCATGCTGACCAAGGAGGAGTTGGCGAGATTCGCCGTTATTGGTCAACAGCAACTGGTAAAACTCACGGAACAGGCAACGGAGGAGTACACCAGCGAGTTAAGTGATAGTGACCCCAACATGCCAGCGGCCTGGATGCTGCTGGATGACGGGGAGACCATCAGGCGAATCAATATTGATGATCAGGCAGGGCAGGCGCCCGCCCGGGTGAGGATTCTGATGTACCGGGCAGCGCTCAAGTCGATTGCACGCCGCGGGAAGATCAATGCGGCAGTCATACTTTATACCGGCAAGGTTAAAGAGGGTGACGATGCCGAGGCATTGGTTATAGAGCATGAGCATCGACTCGGCATTTCCGCCAACAAGGTTGTGCCTTTCCGTCTGGATGGTGGGGAAGTGTCGTTCTCTCAGGCGGTTACCAGGGAAAAGCCTTTCCAGATGTTTTACGACGACAAGAATGAATCGCCGGCCCATCAGGGGTGAAACTGAGAAGTAATGCGCGTTTGTTTCAGGTTGTAAACGACTCGTGAAGAACTGTGAATGCAGTCACGGACTAGGACTGTAAAACAATCTTAAATGAAGTCGTGGGGTAAGGGACTCCACAACAAAAATACAAACTCAGATAACAACAACATGAGTTTATAAGGAGATAATATGAAAGGCCTGAAGAAAATCGCACTCGCCACAGCGGTCGCCGCTGCCCCTTTCGCGGCTCACGCTGACCTGAGGGCAATGGATGACAGTGCAATGGGTAACGTCACCGGTCAGGCCGGTGTGACCATTGAACTGGAAACCAAAGTAAGCATCGGCCAGTTCAAGTACACGGATGAAGGCTCCTTCGCGGTCAACGACATCGTTCTTGGTGGTGCCGGCGTGACAGCTGATGGCGCAGCCGCCGGCTACACTGATCTGCTGGACCAGTTGAAGATCGATATCGACGTGGCCGATGACGGTGACGCGGTTATCCACGTTGGCACCCTGGACGGCAACCCGATCGACTGGGGTATGACCGTTGGCTCCATGGAACTGCTGGCCGGCGGCACCGGGTCAGACAGCACCACGCTGATCTCCAACATGAGCGGATACGGTAACCTGGCACAGCTCGACTTGCGCGTTGACACCGCCACTGACCACCTGAACATCGTTGCTGCCTTCGACGTACAGGATATGGACTTTGACGTAGACTTCCTGGGTATCGGTGTCCGTGACATGGTGATCACCGGTGCTGGCGCCAACTTCGACTATGACGGCGACGGTTCTGTCATGTCTGAAGACGGTGATGGCGAGTTCGGTCTGGACCCGGCATCTCAGGAAGCTCAGGTACTGGCCGGCTTCGCCAACGTCAACCTGGATGTCTACAAGGGTGCTGGCCTCGGCGCCTCCACTGCCACAGACGTGTTGCGTATCGACGTGAACAACGTCTACATGGACATGTCTATCGGTGCAGTTGAAATCGGTGGTACTTCCATCGGTTCCTTCGCTATCGACAACCTGGCGGTTACCGACACCAAGCTGGCTGTGTATGGCCATGCTGACTAAGCGAACACTCGAAAGAGTCTAGCTTGTCTATGCCCCGCCATTGGCGGGGCATTTTTTTGTCTGCCAGGTAATTGCGAACAAAAAAACGGTGCCTCGCGAGGCACCGTTACAGGAATGCGATCTATCCCGCCAGGTGGTTCTGAATGCCGTTACTGATCAGGTACCGCGATCGACAAATCAAAACCACCCCCCGGCCGTGGGGTCAGGGTGACCGGCCCTTCGTTAATGGCGTGGGGAACTTCAATACGGTCAATGCCCGGGGGATTACCAATGGAAAAGTTTACGTTCTGGCCATCGTAGCCAATACCGAGCTGGTCGTTCAGGAATGTCTGGGTGAAAGGTTCATCCGGGATCTGGGCCTGCTGGCCAAAAATAATGGGCTGGATCGTGGGCGCAAAATCCGCGCGGGGCTGGGCGCGAGCCAGTTCTTCCTGAGGCAGCAGTAAAGCGCGGCGGAGAAACTCTTCCTCGGCCTGTTCCAGGGCGTCGGATTTGCCTTCTTCCTGGTAGCGCTGGAGGGCCTCCCGATAGGCTTCCTCTTCTGCTTCTGTCAGCACCGGTTCGCCGGGGGAAATTGTCAGGGAGCGAATAATGCGCTGTCGGTCTGCGGCGCTCTTTTGCTGATCCCTGGGGACGACAATAACGGCGGAGTCCTTCACATAGGTTTCCACCATCTCATCGGATGTCATGGTTTGGACCCCGGCCGACAGCGCGGAGCTGATAACGGCAAGGCCGGTGGCGCTGGCAATGGCAATGGAGAGGGACGTTGGGCGTGTCATGGTATAGCCTCTTGGCCTGTGATCCACGAAGGTGAGGTGCGTCTGAAAAGGTACGGCACTCAGTCAGCGCCCCATAAATCAGTATTCGGATTGCCAGACACAAATTCAAGGGATTTCTGGCGGGTTTGTGATCACCATCGGTGTATTGTCAGTATTGTTATAAAAATCCTTTAAAAGATGGTTATATAGGCAGCCTAATGTTCTTGGCTGGGTAACAGGAGCCATATGGTTCAGGCTATTCGTACACGCTGGCAGCGCTGGGTCAATCGCAGGATTCCCCGCGCGGACAAGCAGGTTTTCAGTCAGCGCAACATCTTCATACTGCCCACGGGGCCCGGGGTGGTGTTTGGCATGCTGCTGCTCATCATGCTCATCACCGGGATCAATTATCAGAACAGCCTGATTTATCTTCTCACGTTCATGTTGGGCGCGATTCTGGTGGCGGCCATGCACCAGACCCACCGGAACCTGGCGGGCCTGGAGCTTACCCTTGTTCAGGCCGGCGAGGGTTTTGCCGGAGACAGGATTCCGTTTCGTTTCCGTGCCGTGTCTGGCAGGCACGATGCGGTCGCCATATCGCTCAGCTGCGAACGCTACACCCTCAGTCAGCAACACGTTCCGGCAGGCCAGGCCGGGGATATGGTGCTGTCTGCTGAAAGCCCCCGTCGTGGGTATTTTCGTCCCGATCGGGTCCGGGTCGAAACCCGGTTTCCGTTCGGATTGCTCAAGGCCTGGTCCTGGGTGCGACCGGCATCCTTCGGCATTGTCTACCCGCGGCCGGTTCCGGCACCGGAAGCAACTGGCACCGTGACAGACGGCGATGATCAGGATACCTCCCGTTCCATGGACGGCAATGACCATGCGGATATGCGGCCATGGCGGGAGGGGGATCTGACCCAGCGGGTGTTATGGAAACGATACGCCCGTACCGGCCAGATGGTGATTGCCGACTGGGAAGGTGAGCAGGGCAGCCCTCACTGGCTCGACTATCAGGCCTTTCCGGGGGTGGATCAGGAATTGAGAGTCAGCTATCTCACTGCCCAGGTGCTTGAACGCAGCCGAACCGGCGTTCCTTTCGGTTTAAGTCTGCCGGGACAGGAGATAGGTCCGGACGCGGGACCTGCCCATGTCAGCCGGTGCCTGAAGAGTCTGGCGGTGTTTGGGCTTGAGAAGCCGCGGGATGATTCCACGGCTACTTTCGGTACACGGGGCCAGGCTGCCGGGTCGACGGTAGCCGGGGAGGGCGTTTGATGACCCTTGCCAGCGGTTACGGCGAACAGACCTTGCAGGGAACGGAGGCACCCGTATTACCCACCAGGGCCCTGATCTGGGTGATTGCCAGCTTTACGCTGCTGCTCACCCCTCAATGGGATCGACTTCCGCTCTGGCTGGTCGCCAGCTGTATTGTCCTTGCTGGTTGGCGTTGGCTGGCACAGTCCGGCCGTGTCCGGTTACCGGGGAAATGGTTGAAAACCGGCATCATGCTGGGGGTGATCGCGGTCTATATCGCCACCGTTCAGGGGCGCTTTACGGTGGACACGGCGGCGTCGTTTTTTGTGCTCGCGGTTGGCCTGAAATGGCTGGAGACCCGTTCTACGCGGGATTTCTATGTGCTGTTCTTTATTCTGGTGTATCTGGCAACCGTGAACTTCCTGTTCCATCAGGAGATCTATTGGGCCGTCGTGAATCTGATGGCGGTCGGCTTGTTGCTGGTGGGGCTTCAGGTTCTGAATGCGCCCGACCTGCCGGAGTCCATGGCATCCGGTTGGCGGCGGCTGGGGGCGATGTTACTGAAGACGCTGCCGATAGTGGTTCTGTTGTTTGTCTTCTTTCCCAGGATGGCACCGTTATGGAGCGTGCCCATGGTGTCCGGTGAGGCAAGATCGGGTATCAGTGACACCATGCGGCCGGGTGACATCTCCAACCTGGCGCAGAGCAGCGAGAGAGCCTTCCGGGCCACCTTTGGCGATGATCTTCCGGCCTACCGGGATCGGTACTGGCGTGGACTGATTCTCGACTATCTCGACGGAGAAACCTGGCGCCAGGGGCGTGATGAGCCCTTCAGGCGGCCGGGGCGGGTTGCGGTTGATGGCGGCGCGGGCGATCTTGAATCCGACCAATACGAGGTGCTGATGGAGCCCACGGATGAGCGTTGGGCGTTCGCGCTGGATGGTTCCGTGGCGGTTTCGGACAATGTGTTGCCGATCGATGAGGGGCTTTTCCGGTTTCGTCGCCCGGCGGACAGTGCCGTGCGCTATCGTATGGCCCTGGCTGACGGTGAAACCGATGACGCTGATGCGCCGCGAAGCCTGCGCCGATACCTGCAACTGCCGAGTCGCGGTAACCCCAGGGCCAGGGCGCTGGCGGAGGAGCTCAAAGCCGATTATCCCGACCCCGGCGCCATGGTCGAAGCGATGATGGCCCGCTTCCGGCAGCAACAGTACTTCTACACCCTGCGACCGCCGGCGATGCCGGAAGACGGCATTGACGCCCTGCTGTTCGATGCAAAACGGGGCTTTTGCGCCCATTACGCCGGTGCGACCACATTTTTGTTGCGGGCGGCGGGCGTTCCGGCACGGGTGGTTGTGGGCTACCAGGGTGGCGATCCCGGGGCTGATGACGAGTACCTGATCGTTCGTCAGTACGACGCCCACGCCTGGGTGGAGGCATGGATTGACGGCGAGGGATGGGTACGCGTGGATCCGACGGCTGCAATCGCTCCCGACCGCATTGAATCCGGTTTGCGGGATGCTGTCGCCGGTGAAGGCTCCTTCCTGGAAGACGACTGGGCTTCGCCGCAGCGGTACGGCAATATCCCCGTGCTGCAATGGGCGTCGTTGCAGGTGGACAGGATCAATTACCAATGGCAGCGCTGGGTCGTTGGCTATCAGGGCCAGTCACAGATGGACCTGATGTCCCGTTTGCCAGGGGGGCTCGGGCTCAAAGAGCTGGGTTACGCGACGGCGGGCATTGTCGGGTTGGCGTTGCTAGTGGCAGGCGCATTCTCGGCGTGGCAGGTGCGTCGGTCGGCAAGTCGTGATCCCGTGGTAAGGTTAATCCATCAGTGGCACCGGCTTTGTGAACGTGCCGGCATTCCGGTGCGATTCGGAGAGACTCCGGCCCAACTGGCCGACAGGATTGGTTCGGCCAGGCCTGCCGCCGCCGGAACCGCCAGGGCTTTTGCCCGGATGGTTAACAAGCATTACTATGGCAGCGATCCGGACGGGGAAGGGCGTCAATCCCGCGAGCAGATGCGACGCCTCCTGGTCACGATGCGTAAACAGATGTCACGGGCCCCCTCAAAGCCCCGTAAAACCACCACTAGAACAGCACTGGAAGGGTAACAGGTTGAATCCATCCGAAGCGTCCATGCCCTGGCTCCATGAAGCCTGGCAGAGCCTGCAGAAACGTCTTGCCGAGAACCGGCTGCCCCATGCGCTGCTGGTCACCGGGGAGCGTGGTGTTGGTAAACGGATGTTCGCGGACGGGCTGGCTGCACTGCTGATCTGCGACCAACCAGCCAGCGACAGTGATAATGGCCATCAGCCGTGTGGCGTATGCAAGCAGTGTGAGCTGGTTTCGGCGGGTACCCATCCGGATATCCGGATATACACCCCGGAAAAATCGCGGATGATCAAGGTAGACCAGGTGCGCGCACTGTCCACGTTTGCTGTGTCATCCCCGCAGGTCGGGCAGCGCAAGATCGCCATTATTGATCGTGCGGACCAGTTGAATATCAACTCCGCGAACGCCCTGCTCAAAACCCTGGAAGAGCCATCCGACGATGTGGTGCTGATTTTGCTGCAGGAAAGCGGGCGTCCGGTTTTACCGACTATCCGGTCCCGGTGCCAGAACCTGTTGATTGCGATTCCTGATGGCGACGCGGCTGCCCGATGGCTGGCGGCGGAAGTTATGAAGCTCGACGAGGCAGACCAACCGTCAGCCGAATTGTGCGGTAAAGCATTGGCGCTTTCCGGAAATGCGCCCAGACTGGCCTACGAGTACCTGACCAGTGATTTCCTGACGCAGCGCGATCAGGCGCTGGCGCAGTTTCGCCAGTTCATGAAAGGGCAGTTAACGGTGGGGGAAGCAGCAAAACCTTTCAAAGCCATGGGCCTGGAAGGCGCCCTGTGGCTATTTGAGGGCTGGGCCGCGGACCTGGCCCGGATAACCGCCGGTGGCAGCCCGAGGGATACGGATGCGGCGGATATGCTCGGCTATCTGGCCAAATCCAACCCGCCCTGGCGCGCACACCAGATACTGGAGTTGATCCATGAGGCCAGGTCTGCCGGCGTATACAATGTGAATCCGGAGCTGGAAGCCGGTCGGCTGTTGATCGCCTGGCAGGATTTAATGCCACGTAAACGGGCATCGGTCTGATCCCGATCGGCCACCGCAGGGAGAGCGATTTCGGTCAACTGCTGCTATGATTGCGAAATATCAGGGAATTTGATCCGTAGGTCGGATTAGTTAAGTAGGTCGGAATAGCCGCAGGCGTAATCCGACAAAACAACGTTTACAGCCATACAGACAGAAAGGTGTTAACTATGGGCCCCGGTTTTGGCGCACGAAGTGGCATTCTGACACTCACCATCAAGGACAAGGCCGTTCTGTACGCTGCGTATATGCCATACATCCGGCAAGGTGGGCTGTTCATCCCCACCCAGAAGCAGTATCAGCTTGGGGATGAAGTGTTTCTGCTGCTCAACCTGATGGATGAGCCCGAGAAGATTCCGGTTGCCGGAAAGGTAATCTGGATTACCCCGAAAGGCGCTCAGGGGAACCGGGCGGCCGGTATCGGTGTCCAGTTCAATGGGGACGATGAAACCGCGCGGACCAAGATTGAGTCCTATCTGGCCGGGTCACTGAGTTCAGATCGTCCGACCCACACCATGTAACCGGAAGCGAATAAACCCTTTAATGAATGATATTGCGTTATCCCCAAATACGGCCGTTGATACACCCTGCAAAGAAATAAACTGGCCCCTGCGAAATATCGAACTGGCCGGGCTGCATTGGCCCGCCGCCGATGCCCAAAGCGATTCCTGTCCGATTCTGATGCTTCATGGCTGGCTGGATAACAGTCTGACATTTGCTCACCTGGCGCCGGAACTCTGTCGTGAACGGGACGTATACGCCGTGGATATGGCGGGTCACGGTCATTCCGGTCATCGCCCGGAAGGTCAGAGTTACCTGCTGATGGATTACGTATCCGACCTGGCGGAACTGGTCGAGCGCCATTTTGGCGATCGTCCTGAGCACCAGGTGGATCTGGTCGGGCATTCCCTCGGCGGCATCGTTTGTGTGCTCTACGCCGCGGCGTTTCCGGAACATGTCCGCAGTCTGGTGATGATTGACAGCATTGGCCCGATCAGCCGGCCACCGGAAGACACCATCCCGCAGTTGCGTAAAGCCATCAAAAAACGCATGACCGGCTCGGGTAAGTCAGTGGTGTACCCAGATATACAGACCGCGGCCAAGGCAAGGGAAGGTGGCCTGAGCCCATTGTCCCCCGAGGCCGCGATGACGCTGATCCCCCGCAACATGAGAGATGTTGGGCAGGGGTATGTCTGGCGCACCGATCCCAGGCTCCGGCATCCTTCAATCATGATGCTGGAAGAGTCGCAGGTTCTGGCTTGTCTGCACAAGGTAATTACCCGCACGCTTTTCATTCGTGCCGAAGATGGCCTGCTATCCCATCGCAAGGGCTGGGAACCACGGTTGAATGCGATTTCCCGGATGGAAACGGTAACCGTGGCGGGCGGCCATCACTGTCATTTTGACGGGAACGTAACGCCCGTCAGCCATGCAATCAGGACATTTATCAACCATGACGGTTAAAGCGCTACTGAACTATCTCATCGCCGGTTTGCTTGTGTTGGCCGGCATCGTCCCTGTTGTGCAGGCTGATGAGGATGACCTGTCCGGTTTCCCGGATGCATTCCCCCAGTCTTCATTGGAAGAGGAAGTTCCGGTTGTGTCATCCGGTCATCTGATTCTGTTCAGTCCGGTCAGGGAGGTCAACAACCAGATCCGCTCTGATCGCATGGCGAGGATTCCGGTCAAGGGCGTAGGCCGGCTTTACCAGATTAACCGGGATGCCAGTCGTGGCGAAGCTCGGGAGCATTACCAGACTCTTTTGCAGGCCCGCGGTGCCCAGGTGCTGTTTGAATGCAGTGGTCGCAGTTGTGGTCGCAGTAATGTCTGGGCGAACCAGATTTTTGATCAGTCCACGTTGTACGGGCGTGACGCCGATCAGGACTACCTGGTTGCCGCGGTGACGGGAGAATCCGGCAAGACCTGGCTGACCCTGGTCTACACTGTTACCCGCGGCAACCAACGGGAGTATGTCTGGGTAGAGCATCTGGAGGCCGGCGAGGGCGCGGCAATTCCCGGTCTCGATTCCGCCAATGCCAGGGTCCGTGGTCCAATCATCATTCCGTGGCAGGGGGGCATCACCCATCGCTTTCAATGGAGTGCAACGGATCGTCGAATGCTGAATAACTGGGTAGAGGAAGAGGGCGCTCAGGTGGTACTCACCGGTTTTGCGTCACTCGGGGAGGATGAACCCCTGGAGGCAGCCATGGAGCGGGCACAAAATGCCATGGAGTCGCTGTCACAGGTCCTCGAAAAAAGCGGGGTATCAAAGAGTCGTCAGACACTGATAACCGTCGGGCCGTCCGTTATTTCACTTTCTCCCGAACGTCAGGGTGATCGTGTCGAAATTGTTGTGATTACGAGGTGATCCGGGTGAATAAACCGACAGACAAGCATGCCGATCAGGCCGAGAAGCCGGCGGACGGTGCGTCTGCTGTTGTCGAGGGAACCGGTATCTCTGCTGCGAAATCGCCTGCGTCATCTGAAAAAAAACCGTTGAAACCGGGCAAGGGCAAAACCGTTGCGCTGACCCTTGGCAGCGGTGGCGCCAGGGGCTACGCCCATATTGGCGCGATCGAGGTTCTGGAAGAGCGGGGCTATGAGATAATTGCCATATCCGGGTGTTCCATGGGCGCCCTGGTGGGCGGAATGTATGCGGCCGGGAAAATGAAGGATTACAAGGACTGGGTGACCGGACTCGGCCAGTTTGATGTGCTCAGGTTACTGGATGTGACCTTCAATGCGGTGGGTGCCATTCGTGGCGAGAAAATATTCTCCGTGGTGCGTGACATGCTAGGGGACACCCGCATTGAGGATTTGCCCATCGCCTATACCGCCGTTGCCACGGACTTGCTGTCACACAAGGAAATCTGGTTTCAGGAAGGGCCTCTTGATCAGGCGATTCGTGCCTCCGTTGCGATTCCGAGCGTTGTAACGCCGTTGGTTCTGAATGGTCGGGTCCTGGTCGACGGCGCATTGCTGAACCCGCTACCCATCATTCCCACCATTTCTTCCCACGCCGATATGATTGTGGCGGTAAACCTCAGTGGCGAGGATGACCGCCGCCGCCGAATTCCCGATGCGGCCTTCAATGACACGGGCGAAAGCGATGATAGTGACACTGAAGAATGGGTGAACGTTATCCGGGATAAAGCGTCGCGCTGGTTTGACTGGGACGCCATCAAAACCTTCACCAGTCGCAAGGGGGGTGGCCCCACCGGTGATTCGCCGGAGGACAAGATCAGCAAGGCCGTGGAGAAAAAGCAGGCCGAGAAGATACAGGATGATCCGGAACTGGCCCATGAAACCATCGATTGGGACAAGCTGGGTATTGGCAAGTTTGACGTTATGAACCTGACCATCGAAACCATGCAGAGCGCCCTGGTCCAGTACAAGATTGCCGGTTATCCGCCGGACCTGCTGGTGAATGTGCCGAAGAATGCGTCCCGCAGCTACGACTACCACAAGGCGCCGGAGCTTATTCAACTGGGTAGGGAGCGCATGGCAGCGGCACTGGACCGATACGAGGAGAGTCGCACCAGCTCCGGCCCGCTTGCGGTCTGAGCGGGGTTGATGGTTGGGGCTGCAGTAGAGCGGGCAAACAGCGTATAATGCCGGCCAGATACGCACCCACACAGGAATCCGGATACCGTGACCAGCCCCATCGATGACCTGCATACCGTGAGGGACTTCCTGCGGTACGTTTCTTCCCGATTCTCCGCCTCGGAGTTGTATTTCGGCCATGGCACGGACAACGTGTGGGACGAGGCCGTGCAACTGGTGATGCGCAGCCTGCATCTGCCCATGGAAAACAACACGCTGTTCCTGGATGCCCGTCTCATACGGGAAGAACGGGAGCTTATTATCAGCCGCATGCGCAGGCGCATCGAAGAGCGTGTGCCGCTGGCTTATCTGCTGGGTGAGGCCTGGTTTATGGGCATGCCGTTCAATGTGGATGAGCGCGTGCTGGTTCCGCGTTCTCCCATTGGTGAGCTGATTGAGCGCGGCCTTCAACCCTGGCTTGGCGATCGCCCCGTTGGGCGTATTCTCGACCTCTGCACGGGCAGTGGTTGCATCGGCATCGGAGCCGCCACGATATTTGAAGACGCGGAAGTCGATCTTTCGGATATCTCACCGGATGCTCTGGACGTGGCCAGATCCAACATCGAGCTTCACGAGTTGGACGACCGGGTACGCACGGTTCAATCGGATGTGTTCGACGGCATTGAAGGGCGTTATGACGTTATCCTGAGTAATCCGCCCTATGTTGACGCCGAGGATATAGCCGGCATGCCGGATGAGTTTCGCCATGAACCGGAACTCGGGCTGGCTGCCGGGGATGACGGTCTGCACATTGCTCACAGGATCATCGCCGGCGCGGCGGATCATTTGAACCCGGGCGGACTGCTTGTTGTCGAAGTTGGCAATAGCTGGGTGGCCCTTGAGCAGGCCTATCCGGATATGCCGCTGACCTGGCTGGATTTTGAAAATGGTGGGGACGGAGTCTTCCTGATGACCGCAGAAGACCTTCGCCAGTGGCAGGAAAAATCCTGAGACCTTTTTTATAAAACCTGGATAAGATACTGAATCATGTCGGGAAACTCCTTCGGAAAGTTGTTCACAGTTACCACCTTTGGTGAGAGTCACGGCGCTGCACTGGGATGCATTATTGACGGTTGCCCTCCGGGTCTGTCGTTGTCCGAAGAGGACATGCAGCGGGACCTGGATCGCCGCAAGCCGGGAACTTCCCGACATACCACACAGCGTCGTGAAGCGGATGAGGTGAAAATCCTGTCGGGGGTGTTCGAGGGAAAGACCACCGGCACCCCGATTGGACTGGTGATTGAAAACACCGATCAGCGATCCAAGGATTACTCCAAGATTTCCGCGCAGTTCCGTCCGGCCCATGCTGACTACACCTACGCCCATAAGTATGGCATTCGCGATTACCGGGGCGGCGGTCGTTCTTCTGCCCGTGAGACTGCCATGAGGGTTGCGGCAGGTGCGGTGGCCAGGAAATTTCTTGAGCAGCGTCTGGGCATCCGCATCCGGGGGTACCTGTCGCAGCTCGGTCCGATCAAGGCGCAAAAATTGGATTGGGATCAGGTACACCAGAATCCCTTCTTCTGTCCCGACGTCGACAAGGTGGCGGAGATGGAAGCTTACATGGACGCCCTGCGAAAAGAGGGGGATTCCATTGGCGCCAGGATCAACGTGGTGGCTGACGGGGTGCCGCCGGGACTGGGCGAGCCGATTTTTGACCGTCTGGACGCGGACCTTGCCCATGCGCTGATGAGTATCAACGCAGTGAAAGGGGTGGAAATTGGCGCCGGCTTTGGCTGTATTGAGCAAAAGGGCACTGAGCACCGCGATGAAATGACGCCTGAAGGCTTCCTGTCCAACAACGCTGGCGGCGTGCTTGGGGGGATCTCTTCCGGCCAGCCGATCCTGGCCAGTATTGCCCTGAAACCGACATCCAGCCTGCGGTTACCGGGGCGGAGTATTGATGTTGACGGTAATCCCGTGAAGGTTATTACCACCGGTCGCCATGATCCCTGTGTAGGTATCCGGGCAACGCCGATCGCCGAGGCAATGATGGCCATCGTGCTGATGGACCACTATTTACGCCATCGCGGACAGAATGGCGATGTGGAGGTCTCTACACCGGTTCTCGGCCAACTCTGACGCCAACCCCGCTTACTGGGTGGTCGTAGGTCGGATTAGCCAAAGGCGTAATCCGACAATTGTCGGGCATTGGTGGCATCCTGAAGGGTTATTGTTATCTACTGGCGGCTCTCAAACCTCTATTTCTGGTTCTTTGCCCTCCTGGGAGGGCTTCTTCCCTATTGGTCCCTTTACCTTGAGGGGCAGGGCTTTTCCTATCTTCAGATCGCCACGCTGATGGCGACCATCCAGCTCACCAAGATTGTCGCGCCCAGCGTGTGGGGCTGGTTGGGAGACCGGTCGGGGCGGCGAGTGCGTTTGGTGCGGTTTGGCGCCATTACCGGGTCTTTGTTTTTTGCCGGTGTTTTCCTGGAGCCCGGGTTCTATGGGCTGCTTCTTGTCATGCTGGCGTTTACCTTTTTCTGGAATGCCATCCTACCGCTCTATGAGGTGATCACTCTCAGATCCCTGGGCAAGCAAAAGGACAAGTACGGCAAGATCAGGCTGTGGGGCTCAGTCGGGTTTATCGGCGCCGTGGCCCTGGTAGGCGGGATTCTGGAGTGGGTGCCTATCCAGAAGCTGCCGTGGCTGCTTCTGCCGGTGTTTGCGGGCATTGCGGTGTCAGCCTTTCTGGTGCCGTCGGAACAAGGCGAACGTAAGCCTCCCGCGCCCAGAGGCAGTCTCAAGGCCATTGTCACCCATCCGGCGGTGGTGTCGTTCTTCCTGATGAACTTCCTGCTTCAGGTGTCACATGGGGCTTACTACACCTTCTTCAGTATCCATCTGGAGCAACACGGCTATGGCAAACTGTCCATTGGCCTGTTGTGGTCTCTTGGGGTGGTGGCGGAGATCGGGCTGTTTCTGGTGATGCATCGGCTATCCCGTACTTTTTCGGTTCGCCAGATCGCCATCGGTGCACTGACGCTGACCATGATCCGCTGGATGTTAATTGCCGAGTTAACGGATGTGGTCGCTGTGCTGCTGTTTGCCCAGCTGCTGCACGCGGCTTCTTATGGCGCCCTGCATGCCATTTCAGTGCAATACATCCAGGGCTTTTTTGGCCAGCACCACCATGGCCAGGGCCAGGCGCTGTACAGCGGGTTGACGTTTGGCGCCGGCGGCGCGGCGGGTGCGTGGTTGTCGGGTTTTCTGGTGGATGGTATCAGTACATCAGCGGCGTTCTGGGGTGGGGCGATCGCAATGATGGTGGCGATCGTCATCACCTGGCGGGGGCTCAGACCCCCGCCGAAAGATGAAAGCGCCTGACGCGGGGTTATTCCGGCTCGTCTTCTTCGTCTTCCTCGATCTGCAGTGACAGGCCGCTTCCGGTTGGTCCGGCGGGCTTGCCGGATTCTCCATCCTGGCCGTGAAGTTTGATCTTCAGGCGAAGGTTGTTGGCGGAATCCGCGTTCTTCAGTGCTTCCTCTTCGGAAATCTTCCCCTCCTTCCAGAGATTGAACAGTGCCAGATCGAAGGTCTGCATGCCTATGTTGGCCGATTTTTCCATGATTTCCTTGATGCTATCCAGCTCTCCGCGAAGGATAAGCTCGGAAATGGTCGGCGTACCAAGCAGAATTTCGATAGCGGCACAGCGTTTTTTATCGACCGTGGGTACCAGCCGCTGGGATACAAAGGCTTTCAGATTCATAGCCAGATCCATCAGTAGCTGGGGCCGCCGTTCTTCCGGGAAGAAGTTGATAATCCGGTCCAGGGCCTGGTTGGCGTTGTTGGCGTGGAGGGTGGAAATACACAGGTGGCCGGTTTCAGCAAAGGCGAGGGCGTGCTCCATGGTTTCCCGGTCGCGGATCTCACCAATCAGAATCACATCCGGTGCCTGGCGCAGGGTGTTTTTCAGCGCCTTGTGAAAGCTCCGGGTATCCACGCCCACTTCCCGCTGGTTCACAATGCATTTCTTGTGACGATGGATGTACTCCACGGGGTCTTCAATGGTGATGATATGGCCCGAGGAGTTGGAATTCCGGTAGTCAATCAGGGCCGCCAGTGAGGTAGATTTACCGGAGCCGGTAGCGCCGACAAACAGCACCAGGCCCCGTTTCGCCATCATCACGTCTTTCAGTATGGGCGGCAGCCCCAGATCATCCGCATTGGGGATTTCGGTGACAATGTTACGGGCAACAAGGGAAATCTCATTACGCTGACGAAAGATATTGACCCGAAAACGCCCGACATTGCGGATGCTGTAGGCCAGGTTCATCTCGAGTTCCTGTTCAAACTCCGACACCTGCTCGTTATCCATGATCTGATAGGCAATGTCCTTGATCGCACCCGGGGCAAGAGGCGTGCGGTCAATCGGCTTCAGCGTGCCGTGAAACTTTGCACAGGGCGGTGCGCCGGTGCTGAGGTAGAGGTCAGAGCCATCATTCTTGGCCAAAATCTTCAGATAATCATCAAATTCCATGAGAAATCCCCGAAATCCAGGATAGTTGCAGTTGCAATCCAGAGTGTTGTTGTCGAAATAACAGATTGTTCAGGCGCCTTCCTCGGCTTTGACCACCTCAATCAGTGCCTTGGCGGCACTGCTGAGCTGACGGCCGGAAAGACCGACGGCACCGAGTAACCGCGTGACCGGAAACCCGATATCCAGACGATGGACGCTGTTATCCATCATGCTCACTGGCAGCACGCTCCAGCCTAACCCGACGCTGACCATCATCTTGATGGTCTCAAGATAATTCGTCGGCATCTGCGGGTGCAGAGGCAGATTGGCCTCCAGGAACAAGCGGCTGACCACCCGATAGGTCGCTGTTGTAGTGTCCGGCAGCAACGCCGGATGTTCCGCGAGATCCTCCAGCCCGGGCGATTCAAGCCCTGCCAGTGGGTGTTCTGGCCCGACCACAAACGCCATAGGATCGGTCCACTGATCGTATACCATGAAATTTCCTTCCATGCTGTCACTAAGTGTGACAAACGCCAGCTCCGCGTTACGTTTGCGCATCTGCTCAAAAGCCGCATCCGATTCCATAAACTGCAGGTTCAGCGACACATTCGGGAACTCCCGGCTGAACCGGCGCAGCCAGTTTGGCAGGTGGTGAAGCCCGATATGGTGACTGGCGATGATCTGCAGCTCGCCTTCCACCTGTCCGGAATCCGGCGACAGTGAAACCCGGGCATTATGAATCTCATCGAGAATCTTGCGGGCATGGGGGAGCAGCCGGGCGCCGGCGTCCGTGAGCCTGATCTGGCGGTGGCTGCGATCAATCAGCGAAGTGCCGAGCTGATTTTCGAGTGCCGCCAAACGTTTGGAAATAGCAGGCTGGGTCAGATGGAGGATTTCGGCGGCTTCGGAGAACGATTCCTGATCGACAATCGTTAAAAAAGCCTTCAGTGCATTTGAGTCCACGGTTTTTCCCTTTGCCTGCTTGTTTGGGGGAGGTCGCATGGCGGGCAGCACCTTCCAAAACATTCTCAGCGGCTACTGCCAAGTGCCGGGGAGCGGATTGGTATAGCGGTTTCAAAACCGTTGAGGGCCATGGACGGCCCGAAACGAGCCCACATGGACGTGCTTGTTGGCGTGTTTTGAAACCGCTATACCAATTCGTGACCTTCACCAAAGCATAATCGATAACTAGTAGGCATGCGATAGATGAAAAACATGAATTGAGGTTATCCAGTGCAGAGCGGTAAGATAGCCCTATAGAGAGTCATAATCAGAAACCCCCAAAGAGTGAGAGAGAACCATGGCGGGCAAGACCTTATACGACAAATTATGGGACGACCATCTCGTCAAACAGCGGGACGACGGCTCCGCATTGATCTACATCGACCGGCACTTGCTGCACGAAGTTACCTCGCCCCAGGCCTTCGAAGGACTGCGCCTGGCCGGCCGCAAGCCCTGGCGGATTGACGCCAACATTGCCACGCCGGACCACAACGTGCCTACCACCGATCGCGAGCGCGGTGTGGAAGGTATCGTCGACCCGGTGTCCCGCATCCAGGTCGAAACCCTCGACAAAAACTGCGATGAATTCGGCATCCTCGAGTTCAAGATCAAGGACCAGCGCCAGGGCATTGTCCACGTCATTGGCCCGGAGCAGGGCGCTACCTTGCCGGGCATGTCCATCGTCTGTGGCGACTCCCACACCTCCACCCACGGTGCCTTCGGCTGTCTCGCCCACGGCATCGGTACATCGGAAGTGGAGCATGTGCTGGCCACCCAGTGCCTGGTGCAGCAGAAAATGAAAAACATGCTGGTCAAGATCAATGGCAAGCTTGGCCCCGGTATAACCGGTAAAGACGTCGTACTGGCCATTATCGGAAAGATTGGCACCGCGGGTGGTACCGGGTACGCCATCGAATTTGGTGGTGAAGCGCTGCAGGGGCTGAGCATGGAAGCCCGCATGACCATCTGCAACATGTCCATCGAGGCGGGCGCTCGTGTCGGCATGGTGGCCGTGGATGATACCACCATCAATTACGTCAAGGATCGCCCATTCTCGCCCAGTGGCGAGCAGTGGGAGGCCGCCGTTGACTACTGGCGCACCTTGCACAGCGATGATGACGCGGTGTTTGACAAGGTCGTGGAGCTTGAAGCTTCCGACATCAAGCCTCAGGTGAGCTGGGGTACTTCGCCGGAGATGGTGGCCGGTGTGGATGCCAATGTGCCTGACCCCGAGAAAGAAGCGGATCCCATCAAGCGTGAAGGCATCGTCCGGGCGCTCAAATACATGGGACTCCAGCCGAATATGCCGATCACCGATATCAAGCTGGATCGCGTATTTATTGGTTCCTGCACCAACGGTCGCATCGAGGATCTCCGTGAAGCGGCGACTGTGGTGAAAGGCCGTAAGGTGTCTCCGACACTCAAGCAGGCGATGGTGGTTCCCGGATCCGGACTGGTGAAGGCTCAGGCCGAACAGGAAGGCCTGGACAAGATCTTTATCGAGGCGGGGCTGGAATGGCGCGATCCGGGCTGTTCCATGTGTCTGGCCATGAACGCTGACAAGTTGGGGCAGGGCGAGCATTGTGCGTCTACCTCGAACCGGAACTTTGAGGGGCGTCAGGGCTTTGGTGGCCGTACCCACCTGGTCAGTCCGGCCATGGCCGCGGCAGCCGCGGTCACAGGCCACTTCATTGATGTCCGCGAATTGATGCACTGATCCACAGGAGAGAACCATGCGCGCATTTACGCAACACCAGGGCGTTGTCGCCCCCATGGACCGTTCCAATGTGGATACGGACATGATCATTCCCAAGCAGTTTCTGAAATCCATCAAGCGCACCGGGTTCGGCCCGAACCTGTTCGACGAACTGCGCTACCTGGACGAAGGCAAGCCGGACCAGGATAGTTCCCAGCGTCCGATCAATCCGGACTTTGTGTTGAACCAGGACCGATACAAAAATGCCAGCGTACTTCTGGCCCGGGCCAACTTCGGCTGCGGCTCCAGTCGTGAACACGCCCCCTGGGCGCTGGATGATTACGGTTTTCGGGTGATCATTGCGCCCAGCTTTGCGGATATTTTCTACAATAACTGCTTTAAGAATGGCCTGTTGCCCATTGTTTTAGAAGAAAAAGTGGTTGATCAACTTTTTCAGGAAGCCGAAGCACAGGAAGGCTATCAGCTGGCGGTGGACCTTGAGGCTAAAACCGTGACCACACCGTCTGGTGAGTCCTTCAGTTTCGATGTCGACGATTTCCGCCGACACTGCCTGCTTAACGGGCTGGACGACATTGGTGTCACGCTGGAAGATGCTGAGCTGATCAAATCATACGAAGAGAGCCGCCGGAAAACCGCTCCATGGTTGTTTGGCGCTGGTAATTGAGGGGCGTCAGTGTCGGATTACGCTTTCGCTAATCCGACCTACATGAGAACCCAATGTCGTAGTGCACGATCGTAGGTCGGATTAGCCGAAGGCGTAATCCGACAAACCAGTAAAATTTACAAGGAAAAATCATGCCCAGAACTGTACTTATGCTCCCAGGCGACGGCATCGGCCCGGAAATCGTCGCTGAAGCCGAGAAAGTGCTTCACAAAATCAACGAGAAGTTCGACCTCGGTCTGGCCTTTGAGTCCGGGCTGGTCGGTGGTGCGGCTATCGACGAAACGGACAGCCCGCTGCCGGAGGACACCCTGGATAAGGCCCGCAAGGCGGATGCGATCGTTCTGGGCGCCGTGGGTGGCCCCAAGTGGGACGGTTTGCCCATGGCCAAGCGTCCTGAGAAGGGGTTGTTGGGTTTGCGCTCCAGTCTTGAACTGTTTGCCAACCTCCGCCCGGCGATTCTCTACCCACAGCTTGCTTCAGCGTCTTCCCTGAAGCCGGAAGTGGTTTCCGGCCTGGACATTATGATTGTGCGGGAACTGACCGGTGGCATCTATTTTGGCCAGCCCCGCGGTGTGCGTGAACTGGAAAGTGGCGAGCGCCAGGGTTACAACACCTACGCCTACACCGAATCGGAAATTCGTCGTATCGGTCGGGTCGCGTTTGAGGCCGCCCAGCAGCGCGGCAAGAAGCTGTGTTCCGTCGACAAGGCCAACGTGCTGGAGGTGACGGTTCTGTGGCGGGAAATCATGGAGGACCTGCGCCGGGAGTACCCGGACGTTGAGCTGTCCCACATGTACGTTGATAACGCGGCCATGCAGCTGGTTCGTGCCCCCAAACAATTCGATGTGATTGTGACTGGCAACATGTTTGGTGATATTCTTTCGGACGAAGCGGCTATGCTCACCGGCTCGATTGGCATGTTGCCATCGGCATCGTTGAACTCTGAAAAGCAGGGCATGTACGAGCCTTGCCACGGTTCAGCGCCGGATATCGCCGGTCAGGGCGTGGCCAATCCGCTGGCAACAATCCTCAGTGCTGCCATGATGTTGCGGTACAGCCTGAACGAGGAAAAAGCCGCCGAAACCATTGAGGCGGCCGTCAGCAAGGTACTGGACCAGGGGCTTCGAACCGCGGACATCATGTCCGAAGGGGCGAAAAAGGTGTCCACCCGTGAAATGGGTGAGGCGGTTCTGGCGGCGTTGTAAGCCGCGGCCCGGGTTAATGTTTTTGAGACCCGACGGTAACGGGATGCAGTTGCCGCGGGATCATCCATCCTGTCCCTGCCAGCGATAAAGGCAGAGGGCGGGCATAAAACGAGGTTCAAAGGTCGCACATGAAGCGAGTTGGACTTATTGGCTGGCGTGGCATGGTGGGCTCTGTCCTCATGCAACGCATGCGTGAAGAAAACGATTTCGCGGATATCGAACCGGTATTCTTTACCACATCCCAGGCCGGCAAACCGGCTCCGGACGTAGGTAAGGAAGGCGTTCCTCCCCTGCAGGACGCGTTTGATATCGATATCCTGAAAACCCTGGATGTCATCGTTACCTGTCAGGGTGGCGATTACACCGGCGAGGTCTATCAGAAACTGCGTGACGCGGGCTGGGAAGGCTACTGGATTGATGCGGCATCCACGCTGCGGATGGTGGATCATTCCGTAATTGTTCTGGATCCGGTCAACCGCAACGTTATTGACGAAGCGCTGGACAAGGGCGTCAAGGACTACATCGGTGGTAACTGCACCGTCAGCCTGATGATGCTGGCCCTCGGTGGCCTGCTGGAGCAGGATCTGATCGAGTGGGTGTCTCCGATGACCTACCAGGCGGCTTCCGGTTCCGGCGCCCAGAACATGCGCGAACTGCTCAACCAGATGGGAGAGTTGAACGGCAGCGTCAAGAGCGAGCTGGACAGCCCATCGTCAGCGATTCTGGACATTGACCGCAAGGTCACCGAAACCATGCGCTCCGATGGCTTTCCGACCGAGCACTTCCAGGTGCCCCTGGCCGGCAGCCTGATTCCGTTCATCGACAAGCAGCTTGATAACGGCATGAGCAAGGAAGAGTGGAAGGCGGGCGTAGAGACCAACAAGATCCTGGGTCGCTCCGACAACCCGATTCCCATTGATGGTATCTGTGTCCGGATTGGCGCGATGCGTTCTCACAGTCAGGCACTGACCATCAAGCTCAAGAAGGACCTGCCGGTTTCCGAGATTGAGTCTATTCTGGCGAAGGCCAATGACTGGGTGAAGGTGATCCCCAATGATCGTGACGCGACCATTGAAGAGCTGACCCCGGCCAAGGTCACCGGAACCCTGAGCGTGCCGATCGGCCGAATCCGCAAGCTGACCATGGGGCCGGAGTATATTTCCGCGTTTACCGTGGGGGATCAGCTGTTGTGGGGTGCTGCCGAACCGCTGCGCAGGATGCTCCGGATTCTCCAGGAGCGTTAACCGCTGTGTAACAGTTGGTATTAAATGCCAACTGTGTCCGGTTTCAGAGAACCGGTCAGGGGGCGGAGGCTGAAATCAGTCTCCGCCCCTGTTATTTTTCAGAAGCGAGTTTGTAGGTGTTGGTGCCTGAGTTGGGCTACTATTTCCCGTGCTGATCAAGCCGATCATCGTTCGGTAACAGTAAGTTCCGCGCCTTTTGTAAAAAAATGGTACAACGGCTGCAGCTGATTGATTGATAAAACGGGCTTTATCAACAATACTTGGCCCACTGAAAATTAAAAAGATTACATAATAACTATAGAAAACCAGACGGAAGTCATCCAACCTCGTCCGATTCTGTTTGAAAAAGCAGTAACGAATAACGGAGACTGGTAAGGAAAAAGCATGAAGGTACGCAAGCTTGCGGTTGCCCTGGCTCTGGCGGGAGGGCTCGGTTCCGGTGTCGCACAGGCCCTGGGGCTGGGTGAAATTGAACTGCAGTCCTATCTCAATGAGCCTCTTGAAGCAGATATCAACCTGCGTAAAAGCCAGGGAGTCGATCCTGACGATGTATTCGTCAATATCGCTTCTGAAGGCGATTACCAGAGAGTCGGTATTGATCGGAACTATTTCCTTACCAAACTCAAGTTTGAGGTTACGACCAGCAATGACGGCAATCTGATCGTCAACGTATCCTCAAGAGAGCCGCTTCGCGAGCCATATCTGAACTTCCTGCTGGAAGTGACCTGGCCAAGCGGCAGGCTGATGCGGGAGTATTCACTGTTGGTGGACCCGCCTGTGTACGCTGAAGATTCGGGTATTCAGGAGCAGGTGTCTGCGCCGGCCACCCGCCAGTCGACGCCACCTGAAACCAGCACCGGAACCTCACAACGTTCCGGGCAGCGCCTATCTGACGGTACCTCATCTTCACGCACCACTGCAGGCCCCCGTACGCTTGGGCCAACCAATTCTTCCGACACGCTCTGGAAAATTGCCCAAAGCGTGAAGCCGAATGACAGCGTTTCTACGCAACAGGTCATGCTGGCTATCCAGGATCTGAATTCAGACGCGTTTATTGATGGCAATATCAATCGTCTCAAGCGCGGTGAAGTGCTGAGGGTTCCAGATCTGGAACAGATTCGTAGCCGTAGCCGTGGTGAGGCCAATCGCCAGGTCTCGATGCAGAATGAGGCGCTTTCCAGTCAGGCCCGTACGGTGGACGCCACCGAGTCCCGGTCGTCTGACGGGGCCGCTTCGGACACCGCAGGTGCTGGTGGTGATGAGCTGCGGTTGATTGCGGCTGAAGATTCCGGCAGCCGTGATAGCGAAGATGGCGGGTCCGCCGGGGGCGATGGTCAGACCGCTGGCGGCGTCGATGCGGGTTCTGCGGTGGCAATGGAAGAGCTTGAAAGTGCTCGCCGGGAAAGCGAGGAGCTGAACAGCCGGGTGGAAGATTTGCAGGATCAGGTCGAAACCCTGCAACGCCTGCTGGAGCTGAAAGATAGCCAGCTGGCTGAGATGCAGCAGATGGGCGGTGATGAAGATACGTCAGCGACAGCCCAGCCTGGCGAAGAGGGGGGCATGGATGATGACCCCATGGCCGCCGGTGATGAGATCGCTGGCCAGGGTGAGTCGGAACAACCGGGCAGTGAAGATCAGGAAGTCGCCGCAGAATCACCCGATACTGCGGATGCGGCCGGTGAGTCTGCTGACGCCGCAGGTGCTGAAGGACTGGAATCCGGTGACGACGTCGCTGAAGCCGATGGTGACATGGCTGCAGTCGAGGGCGACGAGCCCGCTGAAGAGAACATGGCGGCAGCTGACGATGCCGGGCTGTCTGATGAGGACGGGCCTGGTGCGGAAGCAGGGGCGGGTGATCCCGACCCCGGGACTCAGTCATCGGTTACAGAGCCGGACACGACCGAGGAACCCGCCACTCAGCCGGCTGCTCCGGCGCAACAGCCGGACAAGGGTTTTCCTGGCAATGTCATAGATGCGATTACCAATAACCCCATGTATCAGATCGCCCTTGGCGGCGGCCTGATTCTGCTTTTGTTACTGCTGTTGCTTTTGGCGCGTCGTAACGCGAATCGCGAAAAGGCGTTCTATGAGCAATTGAATGGGGAAGAGGGTGATGGCTCAGATACCTTTGATCTGAACCTTGAAGACGATGAGCCTGTCGATACAGCAGCGGGTGATCCCATGGCCGAGGCGGAAACCTACATCGCCTACGGCCAGATGGATAAGGCGACTCAATCTCTGGAAACAGCGATTTCCAGGGAACCCAGCCGTGCTGATCTCAGGCTGAAGCTGCTGGGCGTGTACGCAGACACTCAGGATCGGGAGTCGTTTGATAAGCAGTTCCGTGAGATTGAGGCGCTGGAAGATGACAGCGCCATTGCGGAAGCCGGTACGCTGCGGGAAAGGCTGGACGAAGCAGAGTCCATGCCCAGTATTGATGACCTGGAGTCCCAGTTGCGTTCTGATTCCTTTGGTCGGGAAGAAGAAACGTCTGGCGAAGAGTCAGCATCGCCTGAGAGTGGCGTTCATCTGACGAATGAGACCCTTGACAACCCGGAGGAGTCCCGTCAGCCAGAGCAGTCCAACGACGAGCTTGAAGAATTTGATACCGATTTCTCCGACCTGGATCTGACAGAAGAGCCGGAAGTGGAGCCGAAGCCTGAGTCAGAGGCTGACTCCGACAACGGCGCGATCGAGTACGATCTCTCGGGCATTGATGAATCCAGGGATGAAGAAATCCTCGCTGTTGAAGGCGCTGAAGCTGAAGAGGATGATGACCTGAGCTTTGACTTTGAGGGTTCCTCCCTGGAAAGTGACGCCGACACGGCATCCCTTGAGGCTTCCGACGATTTGTCTGATGAATTGTCTCTGGAAGATTTTGACAGCCTTGAAAGCGATCTCACCACGGATGACGCTGCCGAAAAGGCGGATGAGGTGTCATCGTTTGAGGAACCCGTGGAAGGCAATACTGAGGAAGGTGAGGGTCTTGGTGATCTCGACGAGTCTTTCCTTGATGAGCTGGATGCGGAACTCGACAAGGTTGCCGACGAGTCCGGCGATGACCCCCTGGCGGGCGAAGAGTCCGGCATGGATGACCTTGAGCTGGATGTTTCTGACGAAGACCTGGCGCTGATGGAAGAGTTTTCGGAGTCCGGCGATGCCGATACGCTGGAAACTGAAGAGCCCGCACCGGCGCTGGATGAGGAACTTGATCTGGAGGATTCCCTGATGGATAACAAGGACGAAACGCCAGAGGAGCTTTCGGATCTCGGTGAAACCGATGAGTTTTCGGCCGATGCCTCTGAATCTTTCGAAGAAGCTGATGTCGAGCCACCCGTGGCTTCGGATTCACTGGATGCAGATTCCCGTAAAACCGCGGTTGAAGATCTCGACGAATCCGACCTGGGCGATGATGACGACTTTGACTTCCTCGCAGGTACTGATGAAGCGGCGACCAAACTGGATCTGGCTCGTGCTTACATCGAAATGGGGGATATGGACGGCGCCCGCGACATTCTTGAGGAAGTTGCGCTGGAAGGAAGCGATGAGCAGAAGACAGAAGCGCAGGATCTTCTTAAAAATCTGTCCTGATTCGTTATAATCAGGCTCATCGAACGCAGAACGCCGGCTACCGGGCGCTGACCCGGCTACAGCCGGCGTTTTGTTTTGTTATACAGGTTAGTCGGATTGTCACTTGTTTCTGAACCCGCAAGCACTTACCACGGATAATGCCATAGGCGATGGTCGCGTCGCCCTGGCTTTTGAATACGACGGACGCTCCTTTCACGGCTGGCAGGCGCAGAAATCCGGTGTTCGCTCGGTTGAGGCGGAGCTGACCCGGGCTGTGTCAAAAGTGGCCGATCACGAGGTGGATCTGGTCTGCGCCGGACGTACCGACGCGAGTGTTCACGCCAGTTACCAGATTGTTCATTTTGACACGTCATCGGTGCGCAACCTGCGTTCGTGGGTGATGGGCATCAATACAGCACTGCCTGACGACATCGCCGTGCATTGGGCCGGGAATGGCGTTGGCGACTTTCACGCCCGGTTTTCCGCCACCTATCGCCGTTATCGTTACGTCATCTATAACCACCCGGTTCGGCCTGGCATCCAGCGCGGACAGGTCAGTTGGACATTTCGCCCCCTGGATGCGGAAAAGATGAACGAGGCCGCCCAATTCCTTCAGGGTGAGCACGACTTCTCCTCATTTCGTGCTGCTGGGTGTCAGTCCCGCAGCCCCAACCGCTTTATGGAGCATATACAGGTAAGCCGAAAAGGCGAATTCGTCGTAATTGATGTACAGGCCAATGCGTTCCTTCATCACATGGTCAGGAATATTGCCGGCGCACTGATGGCGGTTGGTACTGGTAAGCGACCTGTGCAGTGGATTCGTGAGATACTGGAGGCCAAAGACCGGACGGTGGCTGGAGTGACCGCACCGGCATTCGGGTTGTATCTGGTGGATGTGGGCTATCCTGAGCGATTCGGAGTGCCGCCGGCACTCTGTGGTCCAGGGTTTCTACGGCCCTGGTTTGAGGGTGAGGACAATCGACCAAGGCAACCCACGTGGACCCATCGAACCAACTGACGCAAGGCCTATGAGAACCCGAGTCAAAATCTGTGGCATAACCCGACCCGAGGATGTTCGCGCTGCTGCACAGGCGGGGGCGGATGCGCTGGGTTTCGTATTCTACGAATCAAGCCCCCGATCGGTGACCGTTCCACAGGCAGAAAATCTGGTGTCGGTTTTGCCGGCTTTCACCGGGGCCGTAGGGTTGTTTGTGAATCCGGAGAGGGAGTGGGTTGAACAGGTCCTCAAAACCGTCCCCCTGGACCTGCTCCAGTTCCATGGTGATGAATCACCGGAATTCTGCGCCAGTTTCGGCAAGCGCTGGATCAAGGCTGTCCGTGTCCGGAGCTCTGGTGATATCGAGTTGGCGTACGATCGTTACGCGGGCGCCAGCGGTTTGCTGGTAGACGCCTGGGACCCCCAGCGGTACGGGGGGACCGGCAAGAGTTTCAACTGGTCACTGATTCCGGCCCATCGCCCGTTACCGCTGATATTGGCCGGAGGCCTGGCATCTGATAACGTTGCCAGCGCTGTAGCACAGGTCCGGCCCTGGGCGGTGGACGTCAGTGGCGGTGTGGAGAGTAGCAAGGGCGTGAAAGACAGCGCGAAAATTTCCGACTTTATAAACGAGGTTCACCGTGTCGATGAAACTGACTGAAGAAATGCTGAGCGCACTTCCGGATGCACGGGGTCACTTCGGTGCCTACGGCGGCCGGTTTGTGTCGGAAACCCTGATGGATTCGCTGATGACGCTGGAAAGAGAGTACCTGCGTCTGAAAAAGGACCCGGCATTCCAGAAGACGTTTGATGAAGACCTTGCCAATTATGTTGGCCGCCCCAGTCCGCTGTATTTTGCCGAACGCCTGACCCGTGAAACCGGCGGTGCCCAGATCTGGCTCAAGCGGGAAGACCTGAACCATACTGGCGCCCACAAGGTGAACAACACCATTGGCCAGGCGCTGCTGGCAAGCTTCCTGGGCAAGAAACGGGTCATCGCCGAAACCGGTGCCGGCCAGCATGGCGTTGCGACAGCCACGGTATGCGCGCGCCTGGGGCTTGAGTGCCATGTGTTCATGGGGTCAGAAGACGTCAAGCGCCAATCCCTGAACGTGTATCGGATGAAGCTTCTGGGGGCCGAGGTCCATGCCGTGGAAAGCGGCACCAAGACACTGAAGGACGCCATGAACGATGCCATGCGTGACTGGGTGGCAAACGTGGATGAAACCTTCTATATCATCGGTACGGTCGCTGGTCCACACCCTTATCCCTTGCTTGTGCGGGACTTCCAGTCGGTGATTGGCCGCGAAACCCGCAGGCAGTCTCTTGAACAGGCCGGTAAGCTCCCGGATGCTCTGGTAGCGTGTGTGGGCGGCGGTTCTAACGCCATTGGCATGTTCTATCCGTTCCTCACGGATGAGAGTGTGCAGATGTACGGAGTGGAGGCCGGTGGCCTGGGTATCGAATCCGGCCAGCATGCCGCACCATTGTGCGCGGGCCGTCCGGGTGTGCTCCACGGTAACCGGACCTACCTGATGGAGGATGAGAACGGCCAGATCGCCAGCACCCATTCCGTAAGCGCGGGTCTTGATTACCCGGGCGTTGGCCCCGAGCACAGCTGGCTGAAAGACATTGGCCGCGCCCAGTATGTGTCGGTGACTGACGACGAAGCGCTTGACGGGTTCCGCAAGCTTACCCGGGTGGAGGGCATCATGCCGGCGCTGGAATCCGCCCATGCTGTGGCCTACGGGGTGAAACTGGCGGCCACCATGGACAAGGACCAGGTGCTCGTGATTAACGTCTCTGGCCGTGGCGACAAGGACATACACACCATCGCCCAGTTGGATGGCATTGAAGTCTGATCAAACGGTAAACACTCAGTGTACAAGAGACAGGAGCAGGCATGAGTCGAATTGAAGGGGTGCTAAAGTCCCTGAAAGGGCAGGGACGCAAGGCGTTGATCCCTTACATTACCGCAGGTGATCCGCACCCGGACCAAACCGTTGGTCTGATGCACACCCTGGTAGAGGCTGGAGCGGATATTATCGAACTGGGTGTGCCGTTCTCCGATCCCATGGCCGATGGCCCGGTGATTCAATTGGCCTGCGAACGGGCCCTGAAGCATGGCACCTCGCTGCGCCAGGTTATTGCTATGATCAAACAGTTCAGGGAAACCGATGACACCACGCCGGTGGTCCTCATGGGGTATCTGAACCCGATGGAAGCCATGGGCTACGAGGCGTTTGCGGACGCAGCGGCCGATGCCGGAGTCGATGGTATCCTGACGGTCGACCTGCCTCCGGAGGAAGCGGACGAAGTGGCTCCACTGTTTACCGCCCGCAAGCTCGACGCGATTTTCCTGTTGGCGCCCACTACGACCGATGACCGGATCCGCTCAATCAGTGAGCACTCATCCGGTTATGTGTACTATGTTTCATTCAAGGGGATCACCGGTGCTGGCAACATAGACGTGGATGAAGTGGCCTCCAGGGTTGCCCATATTCACGACATCACCGCCTTGCCGGTGGGCGTTGGTTTCGGTATTCGTGACGCGGAAACCGCTGCAGCGGTTGGTCGGGTATCCGATGGTGTAATTGTTGGCAGCGTTCTGGTCGATACAATAGCCAGAAATCAGGCGGATCCTGAACAGCTGAAACGGGCACTGACGGATCTGCTCCACCCAATGCGAGAAGCACTGGACGGTCTGGCTTCCTGAATCTCAGGCAACCAGGCGGGCAGGCATCAAAGGACAGGATGAAAACATGAGTAACTGGCTGGACAAAATCATGCCGAGCAAGATTCGCTCGGAATCCAAACAGCGCACTGGCGTACCTGAAGGGTTGTGGAAGAAGTGCCCCAAATGCGGCGCCTTCCTGTACAAGCCTGAGCTTGAGAAAAACCTGGATGTCTGCCCCAAGTGTAATCATCACCTGAGGGTGAACGCCCGGCGCAGACTGGATGTATTCCTGGATGCCGACGGCCGGGAAGAGATTGCCGCAGATCTTGAACCCTGGGACCGGCTCAAGTTCAAGGACAGCAAGCGCTACAAGGACCGTCTTGCCCACGCTCAGAAGGCGACGGGCGAGAAAGACGCCCTGGTCGCCATGAAGGGCACGACCCTTGGGCTGCCGTTGGTGGCCTGTGCCTTTGAGTTCAACTTTCTTGGCGGCTCCATGGGGCAGGTTGTGGGCGAGAAGTTCGTGCAGGCGGCGAATGTCTGCCTTGAGGAGCGTATTCCCCTGGTCTGTTTTTCTGCCAGCGGTGGTGCCCGCATGCAGGAAGCGATCCTTTCCCTGATGCAGATGTCGAAAACAGCGGCTGTGCTGGAGCGCATGAAGCAGGAAGGTATCCCCTATATTTCCGTGATGACCGACCCTGTGTTCGGTGGGGTGTCCGCGAGTCTGGCCATGCTGGGTGACCTGAACATTGCCGAGCCTAACGCCCTGATCGGGTTTGCCGGCCCGCGGGTCATTGAGCAGACTGTTCGGGAGAAGCTGCCGGAAGGTTTCCAGCGCAGTGAATTCCTGCTGGAGCACGGCGCCATCGACATGATTCTCCATCGCCACCAGATGCGTGAGCGTATCACCCATGTGCTGGCGAAGTTTACCGGGCATGACAAGCCGGCGACGGAAGACCCGATAGAGTTTGAAGTGACAGAAAGACCGGAAGCCGATGCCGCCGAAAGCTGACCACATGTCCCGGCACCCGGAAGCTCCGGGTGCCGGAGCCACGCTGGATCAGTGGCTGTCCTACCTGGAATCCATTCACCCCGCAGAAATTGACCTTGGACTTGACCGCGTACTGGTGGTGCTGCGCCGGTTGTTCCCCCGTAAACCGGCTGCACGGATCATCACGGTCGGCGGCACCAACGGAAAGGGCAGTACCGTGGCCTGTCTGGAGTCCCTGTTGATGGCCGCAGGTCGCACGACGGGGGCTTACACCTCGCCTCATCTCCAGCATTACAATGAACGGGTGCGGCTGAATGGCAAAGACGTAGCGGATGACGAACTGATTGCCGCGTTCGAAAAAGTCGAGAACGCCCGCAAGAATGTCACGCTGACGTACTTTGAGTTCGGAACACTGGCGGCTTTCGTATTGCTGGCCCGGGCAGGGGTCGAAGACTGGATCCTGGAAGTCGGTCTTGGCGGACGCCTGGATGCCGTCAATGTGCTCGACCCTGACCTGGCTATTATCACTTCAGTGGATATTGATCACGTTGCCTTCCTTGGTAATGACAGGGAGGTGATCGGCTTTGAGAAGGCAGGCATCCTCAGGCCCGGCATTCCGGCAGTCTATGCCGATATCGACCCACCGCGATCCGTCTTGCAGCAAGTGGCGGCACAGCGTGTCAGGTTGCATCGACTGGGCGATACCTACCGTCTGGAGGAGGCCGGGCAGGTGAGGGTGCTTCGCTTCAGCGACGGCAATGTCACCGTTGCGCTGCCGCCAGTAACGTTGCCTTTAGGCAGTGTTGCTGCCGCAATCGTCGCCTTCCACGAGCTGGAGCCTGAGCAGTCGCTGGATTCGCTCGTTCCGGCCATTGGTCAGGTCCGCGCGCCGGGCCGGTTCGAAAAGCTGGGTGACAGCCCCGCCGTGTATGCGGATGTTGGTCACAATCCCCATGCGGCCCGCTGGCTGGCCATTCGTCTTGAATCGATGAAATCGCCTGCAGGGCGGATTTTAGCGGTCTATGGGGCGCTCTCCGACAAAGATGTCGAGGGTGTGGTGTCGGCCATGGCATCGGTGGTGGACCACTGGTACGTGGGCGGTCTGGATTGTCATCGCGGATTGGCTGCCGGGGAACTCGCAGGGCGGGTTGCTTCTGCATCTTCCGGGCTCAATGTTACCGAGTGCGATACGGTCTCCGGTGCGCTTCAGGCGGCCATGAATCTGGCCAAGCCGGATGACCTGGTGATTGCCTTTGGCTCGTTCTATACGGTGGCGGAAACCCGCCGGTTCTTTGGGGCGGAGTAATAAAGTGGCGGACTTCCGCCTTAAAGTTTGGTCATGCCCGGGTAGAGACTTTGAGTTCTCCGCAGCAGGCGGTTAGTATCTGGCCTGATCGCCAACTTCCGTGGCCGCCAGTGGTATAAAACAGGGGACATCAAGACGTGGACGGACTTAAGCAAAGAATAATCGGCGCATTGGTACTGGTTTCCCTTGCGGTTATTTTTGTGCCCATGCTGTTTGACGAGCCCCATTCCGAGCGTACCTCCAACTCGATCAAGATTCCCGAGGAGCCCCCATTCCCCGAGGTTGATGCCCCGGAGCCGCCGGAAGCAGACGCCCCGGCCTATCGGCTAGAGGAAACGGATGAACCGGAACCAGTCGCAGACAGCGATTCCCAACAGGTACAGCGGGTGGAAGAGCCCGTTGAGCAGGCGCCGGCGCCTCAACCGGCACCGGAACCTGAAGCCGCCCAGGAAGAGCCGGTGTCGCAGCCGGTGGCAGACGAATCCAAGCCCGAACAGGATGACGGTGAAGAGCCTCAGCAGGCTGCTTCTGCCGAATACGCCGGCTCTCTGGAAGGTGCCTGGGTTGTCCAGCTGGGAAGTTTTGGCAGTGCCGATAATGCCCGGAACCTCCGCAACAAGGTTCGCGATACCGGTTACAGCTCCCACCTGCAGGAAATACAGCGTGGCGATGCGACCCTGACCCGCGTGTTCAGTGGCCCGTTTGCCGAAAAAGCCGAGGCTGAACGAGCCAAGAAAGCACTCGATCGCGAGTTTGGTCTGAACAGCCTTGTGACCACCGGGGACAAATAACACGGTCTTCCGTAAGTGTTATGCGAAACCGGCAGTTTGGTGCGGGGGCGTTTCCTGTTAGAATTCGCGCTTCAATATCACCACCGGGTTTTTCATGGAAGCGCTGATCTGGATTGACTGGGTCATCATTGCCCTAATCACCGTATCCACTCTTATCAGCCTCAAGCGGGGCTTCGTTAAAGAAGCCTTGTCGCTGGTCACCTGGGTCGGCGCGTTTATTATCGCCCGGACATTCCATCCCCAGATGCAGTCCCTGCTGGAAAGCACCGTTGAGACCCCTCTGGTTCGCCTGGTCGCAGCGTTCGCCATTCTGTTCTTTGGCACCCTGATCATCGGTGCCATTATTAATAACATGATCGGCCACCTTGTCCGTGCAACCGGATTGTCAGCCACGGACCGCGTACTTGGCATGGGGTTTGGTCTGCTTCGTGGCGTGGTGGTGGTCATTGTGGGCATTGCGTTCACCCGCTATACCCCTTTGGCTCAGGACACCTGGTGGAAAACCTCCATCATGATTGATCGGCTGGCCGTCGTGGAAGACTGGTCCAGACGCACACTCGGGGATGAATTTGCCCGATTCCTGGGACCGGCGGCCGATGACGCTGCCAGTCCCGACGAACCTCAGCAGAAAGAAGGCGTGGAACCTGTTTCCGCGTCCCGCTAACATTCAGTAATAACGCTTCGGAGATTACCGTATCCATGTGTGGCATTGTCGGCATAGTCAGTACTTCCAACGTGAATCAGTCGCTTTATGATGCGCTGACCGTTCTACAGCACCGGGGCCAGGATGCGGCGGGCATTGTTACGTTTCAGGATGATCGGTTTAACCTTCGTAAGGACAACGGGCTGGTTCGGGATGTGTTCCACACCCGGCATATGCGCCGTCTCGTCGGCAATGTCGGGATAGGGCATGTCCGGTACCCGACGGCCGGCAGCTCGAGTTCGGCCGAAGCCCAGCCCTTCTATGTGAACAGCCCTTACGGCATCACCCTGGCTCACAACGGTAACCTGACCAACGCCGATGATCTCAGCAAGGATCTGTTCCGTACTGATCTGCGCCACATCAATACCAACTCGGATTCCGAGGTCCTGCTGAACGTGTTTGCCCACGAGCTCCAGAAGCTCGGTAAACTGGACCCGACCAAGGATGAAATCTTTTCTGCCGTCCGTGCAGTTCACAAGCGCTGTCGTGGTGCCTATGCGGTGATTGCCATGATTACCGGGTACGGTATCGTGGGTTTCCGTGACCCCAATGGCATCCGTCCGGCCTGTTACGGTGTGCGTGAAACCGACGAAGGCAAGGAATACATGATTGCCTCCGAGAGTGTGGCACTGAGTGCCGCCGGATATACGCTGGTCAGGGACATCGCGCCAGGGGAAGCGGTTTACATTGAAACCGACGGTACCTTGTACACTGAGCAGTGTTCAGAAAATCCGCACCTGTATCCCTGTATTTTCGAGCACGTCTATTTTGCCCGTCCGGACTCGATCATCGACAAGGTGTCGGTATACAAGGCACGCCTCAGGATGGGGGAAACCCTGGCGGAAAAAATACTGAGAGAGCGCCCGGATCACGATATTGATGTCGTGATGCCGATACCGGATACCAGCAGGACATCCGCCCTGCAGATGGCTCACCTGCTTGGGGTGAAGTTCCGCGAGGGGTTCATCAAGAACCGCTACATTGGTCGGACGTTCATCATGCCTGGCCAGAAAATGCGCAAGAAGTCAGTGCGCCAGAAACTCAACCCGATCGATCTGGAGTTCCGTGGCAAGAATGTCATGCTGGTGGATGATTCCATTGTCCGTGGCACCACCTGTAAGGAAATTGTGCAGATGGCCCGGGATGCCGGCGCCCGTAACGTGTACTTTGCATCGGCCGCGCCCCCCGTTCGGTATCCGAATGTGTACGGTATCGATATGCCGTCGGCCAGCGAGCTGATCGCCCATGATCGAACCGAAGATGAGATCCGCGACCTGATTGGCGCTGACTGGCTGCTGTATCAGGACCTGGGTGATCTGATCACCTGTGTCAGTGATGTGAACCCTGACATTGAAGGCTGGGAATGTTCCGTCTTTACCGGCAACTATGTCACCGGGGATGTCGACGAGGCCTACCTCAACAAGCTGGAAGCCATGCGTAACGACGAGAATCGCTTCCAGGCGGCTGGAGGGGACTCCGCCGATAACGGCATCATTGATCTGTACAACGATGAAGACTAACCGCCACACCGCGAATTTCAGGAGCAAACCATGACATTTTGCCGCGACGAACAGGTCTGGATCCCGGAATCGGATCTCGAAGGCATGTCAGTTGACACCCTGGCGGTGCGTGCCGGACAGATCCGTACTGGCCAACTGGAACACAGTGACGCGATCTTCCCGACCTCCAGCTTTGTCTATGGCAGTGCGGCCCAGGCTGCCGCACGGTTTGGTGGAGAAGAGCCGGGTAACATCTATTCCAGGTTCACCAACCCGACGGTGCAGGCGTTTGAAGGCCGTATTGCGGCCATGGAAGGCGGGGAGAGGGCAGTGGCAACCTCGTCCGGTATGGCCGCTATTCTCAGTACCTGCATGTCATTACTGCAATCCGGTGATCATGTGATCTGTTCCCGGGGCGTCTTCGGCACAACCAATGTGCTGTTCCAGAAGTACATGGCCAGGTTTGGCGTCGAGACCACGTTTGTCAGTCTGACGGATATGGCGCAATGGAAAGCCGCCATCCGGCCGGAAACCCGGATGCTGTTTATTGAGACACCGTCCAACCCGCTGTGCGAAGTCGCGGATATGAAGGTATTGGCTGACCTTGCCCATAACAATGACGCCCTGTTTGTGGTGGATAACTGTTTCTGCACCCCGGTACTGCAACGCCCCTTTGAACATGGCGCTGACATCGTCATCCATTCCGCCACCAAATATCTGGATGGCCAGGGCCGCTGCATTGGCGGTGTAGTAGTGGGGTCTGACAAATTGATGGAAGAGGTTTATGGATTCCTGCGTTCGGCAGGCCCGACCATGAGCCCCTTCAACGCCTGGGTGTTCCTTAAGGGATTGGAAACCTTACCAATCCGTATGCGAGCCCATTGCGACAATGCGTTAGAGTTGGCCCTGTGGCTGGAACAGCAGCCGGCAGTGGCCGAGGTATTCTATGCCGGACTGGGGAACCACCCGCAACATGAGCTGGCCAAACGCCAGCAAACCGGCTTCGGTGGCGTGCTCTCGTTCCGACTGAAAGGGGGCAGGGAAGAAGCCTGGGCATTCATTGACGGTACCCGGATGATTTCCATTACGGCGAACCTCGGGGATGTGAAAACCACGATTACCCATCCGGCGACAACCACCCATGGTCGGTTGTCTCCGGAAGACAAGGCGGAAGCCGGCATTACAGAGAACCTCGTCAGACTGTCGGTTGGTATTGAAGCGGTCGAGGACCTGAAAAGCGATCTTGAGCGAGGCTTCAGGGCCCTTGAAAATAACAGTAACGGAAACGTCTGAGTATTCATGGCAGAGTCTGCAAAAGCACAGAAGACACAGGAACTGACTGAAAAACAGCAGCGATTTCGTCGGCTGGCCGCCCAGGGCAGCCGCGAGGGCGCCGTGATCGCCCTGATTGCCCTGTGTATTTACCTGGCAATGGCACTGGTGACATTCAGCCCCTCTGACCCTGGTTGGGCCAGTATCGGCCATGAAACCAGTGTCGATAACTACGCCGGTCGCACCGGTGCCTGGATTGCCAGCCTGCTGATGGACTTCTTCGGCCACGTGGCCTTCCTGTTCCCGCTGATGATTGCAGGCTACGCGGTGATGCTGATTCGCCGCCGGAACGACCCGCTGGACCTCCACTGGCCCTTGCTGATGATGCGATTCGGCGGGTTCCTGTTGATCTTGCTGTCGGCGACCAGTCTGCTGTCCCTGTACTCCGTATTCGGCCTGGGAGTGTCTTCCGGCGGGGTGTTGGGTACTGCAGTATCCGAAGCCATGGTGCGGTTCTTCAATCTGCCCGCGACGACCCTGCTACTCATTTCAATTTTCCTGTTTGCACTTACCGTCACCACGGGTCTGTCCTGGTTCTGGCTGATGGATCAGGTGGGGCTGACCACTATCCGTTTTGGCACCTGGCTGAAGAATGTGTTCAGTGCCGATGGAAAGCCTGCTAAAAGACAAAAGCCTGAACCTGCTGCGAAGCCGCAGCCGGAACCGCCGGTAGTGAAGGATCGGGTTGATAGCTCCCGGGCGGACAAAGCGACCGGCGGCCGCTGGTGGCACAAGATTCCGGGGTTTGGTCCCAAAAAGCCCAGGCCAGCGGCCGACAAAAGGTCAGCGGACCGCAAGGAGCCGGCGATGGATGGCCTGCACTCCTCGACAGACGAGGAACCCGCACGTCTGGAAAGCTTCAGTTCACGGGATGATATGGAGCCGGTGGATCCGCCTTCGGTGAATGGCACCGCCAGAAAAGAAAAGGCTGCGCCTGACGGCCCCGTATCCCGGGCACTGAAGATATCGCCGTTCAAGCGGGATGAGCCTGCCAGAAGTGGCAAGAACGGCAAGGGCAGCCAGCCATCCCTGCTGGAAGACGTGGAAAGCCCGATTCCTCCGATTACGTTGCTTGATCCGCCGGAGGAGCATAAGGAGAAGGGCTATTCGGAAGAATCCCTTGAGCACATGTCGCGGCTGCTGGAAGAAAAACTGGCGGACTTCGGAGTCTCCATAGAGGTGGTCGAAGTCAATCCGGGACCTGTGATCACCCGCTTTGAGATCAAGCCGGCGCCGGGGGTCAAAGTCAGCAAGATATCGAACCTGGCCAAGGATCTTGCCCGCTCCCTGGCAGTCCTGAGCGTTCGGGTAGTGGAAGTCATTCCGGGCAAATCCGTTGTCGGGATCGAGATTCCCAACGAAGAGCGCGAAATGGTTCGCCTGAGCGAAGTTCTGGGTGCCCGGGTGTTTACGGAATCATCCTCCGCCCTGACGCTGGCCTTGGGTAACGACATCGGGGGCAACCCGATGGTTGCCAACCTGGCAAAAATGCCTCACCTGTTGGTGGCCGGTACCACGGGGTCCGGTAAGTCCGTGGGTGTGAACGCCATGCTGCTGAGCATGCTGCTGAAGGCAACGCCGGAAGAGGTTCGCTTTATCATGGTGGACCCCAAAATGCTCGAACTGAGCATTTACGACGGCATTCCGCACCTGCTGGCGCCGGTGGTCACGGATATGAAAGAGGCGGCCAATGCGTTGCGCTGGTGCGTGGCCGAGATGGAGCGTCGTTACCGTCTCATGGCCAACCTGGGTGTTCGTAACATTGCCGGTTACAACCGCAAGGTCCGTGATGCTGCGGCAGCCGGAGAGCCGCTACTGGATCCACTGTGGAAACCCGACGAATACCTGGCCAACGATGAGCAGGAACGCCCTGAACTGGAAACCCTGCCGTTCATCGTGGTGGTGATTGATGAATTCGCCGACATGATGATGATCGTCGGCAAGAAAGTGGAAGAGCTGATTGCCCGGATCGCCCAGAAAGCCCGGGCAGCAGGTATTCACCTGATACTGGCAACCCAGAGACCGTCAGTGGATGTCATCACCGGCCTGATCAAGGCCAACATACCGACGCGGATGTCGTTCCAGGTCTCTTCCAAGATTGATTCCCGTACCGTACTGGATCAGGGCGGCGCGGAACAACTGCTGGGCCACGGTGACATGCTGTACCTGCCCCCGGGCTCCGGTCTGCCGGTTCGGGTACACGGTGCATTCGTCGATGATGATGAGGTTCATCGGGTGGTCAGTGCCTGGAAGGCACGGGGCGAGCCAGTCTACGTGGATGACGTGTTAAGTGGCGCTGAAGGGGAAAATCTGCCCGGCGTACCGACCCTTTCCGAGGGTGGCGGTGACGAAGCCGACGCTCTGTTTGATGAGGCTGTGGCGTTCGTTACCGAAGGGCGTCGGGTTTCCATTTCCTCCGTTCAGCGTAAATTCAAGATCGGGTACAACCGGGCGGCAAACCTGGTTGATGCCATGGAAGCATCGGGTGTGGTCAGTGCCGCCGGCCATAATGGCGCGCGGGAAGTGCTGGCACCGCCACCACCAAGAGACTAGGAGTTAGTTGACGATGAAACAATTTGCCCGACTGTTCTGGATGTCGCTCCTGATGGCTGTGCTGATGCCATCATTGACGGTGCAGGCCGAAGAAACCAGCAAACAGGCCGCCGCCGACCTGGCGGACACATTGAAAAGCTATGAATCCTACCAGGCGCGGTTTATCCAGATTGTCGTCAATGAAAACGGCAACCGGGTCCAGGAATCCCGCGGCTCCCTTAAGGCCAAGCGTCCGGGGCTGTTTTACTGGGAAACCAGAGAACCACATTCACAGTTCATTGTCAGTGATGGCTCAACCGTTGAGGTATACGACCCTGACCTGGAGCAAGTGACCGTTCACAGCCTGGACGAGAAGGTTCAGACAACCCCGGCGTTGCTGCTCAGTGGCGAAGTCGGCAATCTCGACGAGACCTACAGGGTGTCAGGTCGCAGCAAGGGTAAGAATACCCACGAGTATACCCTGGAGCCAAGGGATGCGGATTCGTTGTTTGTGTCTTTGCGGCTGACCTTCTACGAGGGAGAGCTGCAGGAAATGCGCATGGAGGATTCCCTGTCGCAGATCAGCGTTCTCAGCTTTGATGAGATCGAGTTGAACAAAGCCATTGAAGACAGGGTCTTCACCCTCGATTACCCAGACGAGGTGGACGTTATCCGGGACGGGGCCTGATGCAGGAGAACCTGTTTTCCGGGCAGCAGCAGGGATTTCGGCCGCTCGCCGCCCGAATGCGCCCGCGAAACCTGGATGAATACGTTGGTCAGGCCCACCTGGTGGGCCCAGGCAAGCCGCTGAGGCGAGCGGTCGAGCAGGGACAGCTCCATTCCATGATTTTGTGGGGGCCGCCCGGCGTTGGTAAAACCACGTTTGCCCAATTGCTGGCCAATCTTGGTGACCTCAGTTTTGAGACCGTCTCTGCCGTACTCAGTGGCGTGAAGGATATCCGCGCCATCGTTGAGCGGGCGAAGAACCGCAAGCACACGGAAGGCCGGGACACCCTGTTGTTCGTGGACGAAGTGCACCGTTTCAACAAGGGACAGCAGGACGCGTTTTTACCCCACATCGAAGACGGCACCTTTATTTTCGTGGGTGCAACCACCGAGAATCCCTCCTTCGAACTCAACAGCGCACTGTTGTCGAGAACCCGGGTTTACGTCCTCAAGAACCTGGAAGAGAGCGATGTGCTGGTGCTCCTTCGGCGCGCGCTGGAAGCAGAAGAAGGCCTGAACAGCCAGATAGCCGTTGATGAAACGGTGTTGGCCATGATGGCATCCGCCTCCGGTGGCGATGCCCGCAGGGCGCTTAATATTCTGGAAGTGGCAGCGGACCTTGCCGAGGAAGATCCCCAGGGAACTCTGCGAATTACCGATCATCATCTGGAGCAGGTACTCCAGACCAGCCTGCGTCGGTTCGACAAGGGTGGCGATGTCTTCTACGACCAGATCTCCGCCCTTCACAAATCGGTGCGGGGATCGGATCCTGATGGCTCCCTGTACTGGCTGTGTCGCATGCTCGATGGTGGCTGCGATCCGTTGTATGTGGCCCGCCGGCTGGTTCGTATCGCCAGTGAGGATATTGGCAATGCCGACCCGAGGGCGCTGCAGCTTTCAATGGATGCCTGGGAAGCGCAGGAACGCCTGGGCAGCCCGGAGGGTGAGCTGGCTCTGGCCCAGGCCGTGACGTACCTGGCCATGTCGCCGAAGAGTAACGCTGTGTATAAGGCCTTCAACCAGTGCATGGCAGACATCCGCAACGATCCAGACTACGAGGTACCCGTCCACCTTCGCAACGCTCCGACCAAGCTGCTGAAAAGCCTTGGCCACGGGGATGAATATCGCTATGCCCACGACGAGCCCGAAGCCTTCGCGGCCGGTGAATCCTATCTGCCGGAGGCGATCCATCAACGTCGCTATTACGAACCGGTTAACCGCGGGCTGGAAATCAAGCTGGCCGAAAAACGCCAGCGGCTGAATGCCCGCAACACCGAAAGTTCCCGCAAACGCTATTCCTGAACAGGCCCCGGCACGGTAGCCACCAGCGCCTGTGCAGGTATAATGGCCTGTCATTCAACACATATTGCTAATCGGAAAATTCAGGATAACCATGCTCGATCCCAAACGCGTCCGTACTCAGACTGAAGAGATCGCCCGTCGGCTGGCCGTCAAGAATGTCGAATTTGATACCGCCACCTTCGAGCAGCTTGAGGAGCGCCGTCGTGCCATCCAGGTGCACACGGAAACTTTGCAGAGCGAGCAGAACAAGCGTTCCAAATCGATTGGCAAGGCCAAGGCCGCAGGCGAAGATATCCAGCCGTTGCTGGACGAGGTAGAAAACCTCAAGAAGCAAAAGTCAGACGCTGAGGACGAGCTCCGGACACTGCAGGAACAGCTGAATGCCTTCCTGGCCGGCATCCCCAACCTCCCGGACGACGACGTGCCGGCAGGTGATAGCGAAGACGACAATGTTGAGGTGCGTGCCTGGGGTACACCCAAGTCTTTCGACTTTGAGCCGAAGGATCATGTTGCGCTGGGAGAGGGCCTGAAAGGACTGGATTTCGAAACCGCATCACGACTGGCGCACTCCCGTTTTGCGGTGATGCGCGGGCCGGTGGCACGCCTGCACCGGGCGCTCACCCAGTTCATGCTGGATCTGCATACCGGCGATCACGGGTACACTGAAACCTACGTGCCATACCTGGTCAACGCAGAGACGCTCTACGGCACCGGGCAACTTCCCAAATTCGAGGAAGACCTGTTCAAGACCGAGGGTGAGCATCCCCTGTACCTGATTCCGACCGCCGAAGTGCCGGCAACAAACCTGGTATCCGATACCATTCTCGATGCCAAGGAGCTGCCGCTACAGATGGTGTGCCACACTCCATGCTTCCGCAGCGAAGCGGGCTCTTATGGTCGTGACACCCGAGGCATGATCCGTCAGCACCAGTTTGACAAGGTCGAGCTGGTTCAGGTGGTCCGTCCGGAAGATTCGGAAGCTGCGCTTGAAACCCTGACCGGCCATGCCGAGAAAGTCCTCCAGCTGCTTGAGCTGCCTTACCGGGTCGTTGCGCTGTGCGGCGGCGACATGGGTTTCTCCGCCGCCAAGACCTATGACCTGGAGGTCTGGCTGCCGGGCCAGGACAAGTTCCGTGAGATTTCATCCTGTTCCAACACCCGTGATTTTCAGGCACGGCGCATGCATGCTCGTTGGCGTAACCCGGAAACCGGTAAGCCCGAGCCTGTCCATACCCTCAATGGTTCAGGTCTTGCGGTAGGCCGTGCACTGATTGCGGTCATGGAAAACTATCAGCAAGCCGATGGCAGCATTGTGATTCCGGATGTCTTGAAGCCGTATATGGGAGGTTTGGAAAAGATTCAATGACTAGCCGGGACGATGCACCAGGAAAGGGCGTAAGGGCAGGGCATGCACCAGTTCGATACAGGGCCAATCCGGTCACTGACAACCCCAATACCTCCAGCGGGGAAGTTGCCCTGGTAGGGGCGGGGCCGGGCGACCCGGAGCTGCTCACCCTGAAGGCCTGGCGATTGATCAATTCGGCGGAAGTGGTGTTGTACGATCGCCTGGTGTCACCGCAGATCCTGGCATTGATTCCGGAGTCCGCAGAGCGGATCCATGTAGGAAAGCAGCGGGCCAATCACACGCTGCCCCAGGAGCAGATTAATCACCGCCTGGTGGAACTGGCGCGACAAGGTCGTCGTGTCGTGCGCCTGAAGGGCGGCGATCCCTTTATCTTCGGACGCGGTGGAGAGGAAATCGAGACCCTGGCTGAAGCCGGTGTCCGTTTTCAGGTGGTGCCCGGCATTACCGCCGCCTCTGGTTGCGCCGCTTATTCCGGTATACCGCTGACTCACCGCGACTACGCCCAATCGGTGCGATTTGTCACCGGACACCTTAAAAACGATACCTGCGATCTGCCCTGGCGGGATTTTGTCCAGAATAACCAGACACTGGTGTTCTATATGGGCCTGGTGGGGCTGCCGATCATCTGTCGGGAACTGGTGGCTCACGGAATGGCCAGTGATATGCCGGTTGCGCTGGTGTCCAAAGGCACCACACCTGAGCAGGAAGTGATCACCGGAGATCTGTCGACGATTGTGGATCGGGTGAACGAGCGCCAGGTACAGCCTCCGACACTAGTCATTATCGGGCAGGTGGTCGGTTTGCGGGATCGCCTGGACTGGATCGGGGCAGTTACCACAACGCCATAAAAAACGGGGAGCCTGGCTCCCCGTTCTTGTCTGACCTCAGCCTTTTCGCTTCGGAAGTACGTCGCGGAGCTTGTCGCGCATATCCCGAATGGCCTTTTCGGTGGTCGGCCAGTCAATACAGGCGTCGGTAATGGAGACACCGTATTTCAGGTCGGCCAGGTCGTCGGGAATGGACTGGTTGCCCCAGTTGATGTTGCTCTCAACCATCAGGCCCTGGATGGACTGGTTGCCTTCCAGGATCTGATGGGTAATGTCCTGCATGACCAGCGGCTGAATAGCCGGGTCCTTGCTGGAGTTGGCGTGGCTGCAATCCACCATGACGGACTTGCGCAGGCTGGCTTTATCCAGTGCCTGTTCGCACAGGGCCACACTGACGGAATCGTAGTTGGGCTTGCCACCGCCGCCACGCAGGACAACGTGACCGTAGTTGTTGCCCTTGGTGCGAATGATCGCGACCTGGCCCTGCTGGTTAATGCCCAGGAAGCTGTGAGGATGAGAAACCGAGTTCATGGCGTTAACCGCAACGTCGAGGCTGCCGTCCGTGCCATTCTTGAAACCGATGGCCATGGACAGCCCGCTGCTCATCTCGCGGTGCGTCTGGGACTCGGTGGTGCGCGCGCCTATGGCTGACCAGGAAATAGTGTCTTGCAGATACTGGGGAGAAATCGGGTCCAGCGCTTCCGTCGCGGTTGGCAGACCGATTTCAGCAATGTCCAGAAGCAACCGGCGGCCAATGTGCAGACCCTGTTCGATATCAAACGTGTCATTCAGGTGCGGATCGTTGATCAATCCCTTCCAGCCAACGGTTGTGCGCGGCTTCTCAAAATAGACACGCATAACGATCAGCAGCGTGTCGCTGACTTCATCGGCAAGTTTCTTGAGTCTGGTGGCGTAATCGCGAGCGGCTTCCACATCATGGATGGAGCAGGGGCCAACCACCAGAAACAGGCGGTGATCCTTGCCATCCATGATGTCATAGATGGCCTGGCGGCCTTTCTCAACGGTTTCGGCTGCGGCGTTGGATAGTGGCAGTTCCTGCTTTAGCGCTCCAGGGGTAATCAGTTGTTCCTGATTTGCCACATTTATGTTCTCAAGTTTGTTGCCCGACATTCTGTTGTTTTCCCCGGTTCTGAGCAGTGCAGCGACCTTTCAGACAGGGATTCTGGTACCCTGCAGGCCGTGCCAATATGAACTAAACAAGCCGGTTTCCATTGCGGTAAACCCCGGCGAGTTGGTTATACTGCGTCATTTGGTGGCCCATTTCAACGCTTCTTACGTGCGGATGACGGATGTCTCAGAACCGGCGGAAACCGCTTTCAGCAGTGCCCCCTGGACAGGTAATGGAAAGGATTTCGGATGTCCTCGCCGGCATTCGAATACCGGACCTTCCTTATCCGGTCGGAAAAGTCCCGGCGGAATCCGTCAGCGACTGGAAGCCGTTGCTGCTCTCCTGCTGGACGGAGCAACGGGACGAGCGGGTGACACAGCTGATACGTTCGGTCTCCCTGACCTGGTCCGTACGCCAGATTAACGCAGCCTATGTGGCTGATCGCATCATGGATGTGTTCGTGCAGACCAGCGGGCTGCACCCCGAGCTTGCCCGGCGGATTGCCCGCCTGCGTTTCTTTCTGGCGTGGCGCATGAACGAGGAGGGAGCGGCCGCCTTCAGCGACAATCTGCTGTCCTGGCTGGATGGTCTGCAGGAGCTACGGGGCTGGAGCGATTCCGGGGGACGCTCATCCAGAGTATTGCTGGATCAGCTGGACTCTCTGGTGATCTCCGTCTCCGCCTGTTTTGAAACGGGCACCCGGGAGCCTCTGGAGGCTTTCTGCCGGGATTGGCAGGCGGATTCCGACAAGCGCGCTCAGCAGATATCCAGATTCCGCCAGCGCCTGCTCGAAACCGAGAACGGCGCCGCCAGGCAGCGGCGTGCCGAGCAGACCGCCAGGGCCCTGGTGGGACGTGCCCTCCGTGATCGTCAGTTACCCAGACCCATTACCGCCTTCATTTTTGAATACTGGATGCCGCTGCTGAAACAGGTGGTGTGGTCTGGCGGCATGGATGGTGAAAACTGGCGACACAGCGGCAAACTCCTTGAGTGGCTGGTCTGGATTGGTGATCCGGCGCTGTCTGACAAGGACCGCAACCGCCTGTATCACGTAGGTGAGCAGATCGGTGATCGTATTCTGGATGTCTGGCAACGGGTTCAGGGCGAACCACTGCCGGCGAAGGCCCTGGAGGGCATACAGACCGTGATGATGGCGCGTCTGCGGGGAGAGAGTCCCGAGTTGGCCGACGGATTGTCGGGTCAGTCCGGTTTTTCCTGGGACACCGCCTGGTTGTCTTTCGAAGGGCCGGATCAGCAACGCCTCGAGGAGCTGGAAGGTCACTGGTTTGTTGAGGGGGAAGGGCCCGGTGAACAGCGGCGATACTTTTTTGCGTTATTGCCGGACACCGCTGACATTTTGTGGACGAACGGCTCTGGCGTAAAGCTGGGGCTACAACCCTGGGCGGAGTTCGAGGCCGCAAAAAACCAGGGTCGAATCCGCCCGTTACCCCCGTTAACGCCGTTTGGTCGTATTCTCACCGATGCGGTCACGTCTCTTGCGGCTGTGCTGGAAAAACAGAAGGCGCAGCGGGAGAAAGCCGCCATGGAAGCACGCAACCGGGCCGATGCGCTGAAGAGGGAAAAGGAGGCCGCGGAAGCCCGACGCAGGGCCGAGGAAGCGGAACGGCAGGCCGAGTTCGACAACCGCAGGCGCGAAGAGCAGGAACGGCGCCAGGCTGACGAACAGGCGGAGCAGGAGCGCCTGGAGCAGGAAAGGCTGGCGGTCGCGCGCAAGCTGGTGGATAACATAAAGCTCGGTGGCTGGATTGTTCTCAATGAGAAAGACGCCAGTGGTGATCCGCTCAGACTGAAACTGGCCGTGCGGATCAACGCCTCCAACAAGCTGGTGTTTGTTGACCGCCTCGGCCTCAACAGAAGGGAGTTTCCCGGGGATGAACTGGTTCGGGGCGTCCTGTCGGGGGCGGTCCGTGTGCTGGGCAGCTCCGCGGAATTTGATGAGACCCTGAGCCGGGTTGTGGGGCGAATACGGGTTGGTCGCAACTGAGGGAGCTGGGTGTAGAGCCATGAGTGATGTGGATTACAATTTCGGGAATAACGAAGACCTGCCGGCAGGTAAGGACTCCCGGGGAGACTATCGGCTTTTCGCCAGTGCGTACGCGACCCTGGAGCTGGATTCCGGAATGCCCGGTAGTTCCGGTGGTCCGTCGTCGGGCGCGAGGATTCTCGAGTGCCGTATCAGGGATCTTTCCGCCGGCGGCTTATGTCTGGTGACGCCTCAGCCGGTAACCACAGGGGCACTGTTATCGGCCAGTGTAACGTTGGGTCGCGAGCGCCCGCCGTTCCATTTCACTGTGGAAGTGGTGTGGTGCCGTGAAGGCAGTCCTGGCGAATGGCTGGTAGGTATCGGGATTCAGGAGTCGGACGATACATCCTACCTGGACTGGGTGGAAGCGGTCTCAAGGGTGATGGTCGAAGATTAGTCATACTCCACCGGGCGTGTTGCAGCCCGGTGGAGACAGCAAACTCAGTCTTCGAGTTCGCCCATGCCGGTGATGTTGAAACCGGCGTCCACGTACATGATCTCACCGGTGACACCGCTGGCCAGGTCGGAGCTCAGGAAGGCTGCGGCGTTGCCGACTTCCGCGGTGGTGACGTTGCGGCGCAGCGGGGCGCGCCTGGCGTTTTCAGCCAGCATACGGCGGAAGCTTTTGATGCCGGATGCCGCCAGGGTCTTGATCGGGCCTGCAGAGATACCGTTAACCCGGATGCCTTCACGACCCAGGCTTGCCGCCATGTAGCGCACATTGGCCTCAAGCGAGGCCTTGGCCAGACCCATGACGTTGTAGTTCTGCAATACCTTCTCGGCGCCCAGGTAGCTCAGTGTCAGCAGTGAGCTGTTTTCGTGCATCATGCCACGGGCGCCTTTCGCGAGCGCGACAAAGCTGTAAGAGCTGATGTCGTGGGCAATCCTGAAGCCCTCACGGGTGGTTACATCGACGAAATTGCCATCGAGCTCATGGGCCGGGGCATAGCCAACCGCATGAATGATGATGTCGATATTATCCCAGTGCTTCCCGAGTTCCTTGAACACGTTTTCGATTTCTTCGTCACTGGCAACATCACAGGGGAAGGTGAGTTTGCTGCCCCATCCCTCTGCGAACTTTTCAACCCGGGACTGAAGTTTCTCGTTCTGGTAGGTGAAGGCCAGTTCCGCGCCTTCACGGGCAAATGCTTCGGCAATGCCGTAGGCAATTGAGTGTTTGCTGGCAACGCCAACAATCAGTGCTTTCTTGCCACTGAGTAATCCCATTGGTTTTCTCCCTGCGTTCTCGGTTTCCGTGCATTATCCCTGAAGTGTTTCGGTAGGGGTAACGCTCAATTGGTCGTAGGTTTCTGCTAGATAGATTTCTGGTCGATAGATTTCTGGTAGAACAGCGCGGCACTCAACAGTTCCTGAGTGTAGCCCTGTTTCGGTGAATCGAATATCTCCGTTGCGTTTCCGTATTCGACCACCTTGCCATGCTGCAACACCAGCAGCTTATGGCTCAGCGCTCTCACTACCGAAAGATCGTGACTGATAAAGATGTAGCTAAGCTGATAACGGGCCTGGATATCCCGCAGCAACTGGATAACCTGTTTCTGCACCGTGCGGTCGAGGGCCGAAGTGGGTTCATCGAGAATGATGACTTCCGGTTGCAACACCAGGGCCCTGGCGATCGCGATACGTTGACGCTGCCCGCCGGAAAACTCATGGGGATAGCGGTGTCTTGCCTCCGGGTCGAGTCCGACATCAGAGAGTGCCTGGATGACTTTCCGATCCTGCTCTTCTGCACTGGCGGGGGTATGGATTTCCAACCCCTCACGAACGATCTCAGCGACGGACATCCGCGGACTCAGGCTGCCAAAGGGGTCCTGGAAAACAATCTGCACACGGCTGCGATACGGGCGAAACCGCTTCTGGTCCAGATGTGCCAGCTCCTCGCCGTTCAGGCGAATACTGCCGGTGGCGCCGGTGAGCTTGAGCAGGGCATGGCCGATGGTGGTTTTACCGCTGCCGCTTTCCCCGACAATGCCGAGGGTTTCTCCGCGGGCCAGAGTAAAGCTGGTGTCCTGAACCGCGTGGAAGTAGCGGGTCGTTCGGCCAAACAGGCTTTTTTTGATCACAAACCGCACATCGAGGTTGCTGACCTCAAGCAGTGGTTGATCTGATTGATCTGTGCTGACGGGATGTTCCGGGGGCTCGGCATCCAGCAGGCGACGGGTGTAGGGGTGTTCCGGCGCGCTGAACAGTTGCTCGGTGGTGGCCTGCTCCACCAGTTTGCCCCGTTCCATGACCGCGACCCGGTCCGCATAACGGTGCACGATGGACAGGTCGTGGGTGATCAGCAGGATGGCCATGCCGAATTCCTGTTGCAGGTCCCGTAGCAGCTCCAGAACCTGGCGTTGCACGGTCACATCCAGGGCCGTAGTGGGTTCGTCGGCGATCAGCAGTTCCGGCTCGTTGGCCAGCGCCATGGCGATCATGACACGTTGCTTCTGGCCGCCGGATAACTGGTGGGGGTAGCTGTTCAGTCGGGTTTCAGGATCAGGGATACCAACCAGTTCGAGTAGCTCAAGGCAACGTTTGCGCGCCTGGGGGCCCCGTAATCCTTTGTGAAGGGCGAGGGTTTCACTGACCTGTTTTTCTACCGTGTGCAGCGGGTTCAGGGAGGTCATGGGTTCCTGGAAGATCATGCTGATCCGGTGCCCACGAATTTGCCGAAGCCTTTTGTCATTCGCCTTCAGCATGTCTTCACCCTGGAAGAGAACCCGCCCGGAAGGGTAACGGGCGTGTCGTTCGTCCAGTAACCGCAGGATGGAAAGTGCGGAAACGGATTTCCCGGAGCCGCTTTCACCCACCAGGGCCAGGGTCTCTCCCCGGGTGATGTCGATGGAGAGACCATCGACCACCAGATGATCTTGATCAAAGCGAATGGAGAGGTCTGAGATTTCCAGCAGCTTGGACATATCAGTTTTTTCTCGGATCAAAGGCGTCGCGCACGGCTTCGCCGACGAACACCAGCAGGGTCAACATCAAGGACAGCGACACAAAGGCCGAGATACCGAGCCAGGGAGCGTGCAAGTTGGCCTTGCCCTGGGCGATCAGCTCACCCAGCGAAGGCGACCCCGAAGGCAGGCCAAACCCCAGGAAGTCCAGCGAGGTGAGCCCGGTAATGGCGCCGGTCAGGATGAAAGGCAGGAACGTGAGCGTCGCCACCATGGCATTGGGGAGAATGTGTCGGAACATAATTTTGCGATTACCCAGCCCGAGCGCCCTGGCGGCACGAACGTATTCAAAGTTCCTCGCCCTGAGAAATTCGGCCCGGACCACATCCACCAGGCCCATCCAGCTAAACAGCAACATGATTCCCAGCAGCCACCAGAAATTGGGCTGGACGATACTGGACAGAATGATCAGCAGGTACAGCACCGGCAGACCAGACCAGATTTCGATGAAACGCTGGCCCAGCAGGTCGATCTTGCCGCCATAGAAGCCCTGGATCGCCCCGACGGTAACGCCAACAATGCAGCTGGCAATGGTCAGTGTCAGGCCAAAGAGCACGGAAATCCGGAATCCGTAGATCACCCGGGCGGCGACGTCACGGCCCTGGTCATCGGTACCCAGCCAGTTTTCGGCGCTGGGCGGGGCGGGTGAGGGCACATCAAGATTATAATTGATGGTGTCATAGTTGAAGCGGATGGGTGGCCAGAGCATCCAGCCATTGGCCTTGATTTCGTCTGCAATGAACGAATCCCGGTAATCGGCTTCAGAAGGCAAGAATCCGCCAAAGGTCTCTTCCGGAACGGACTCGACCACCGGAAAGTAGTAATCACCCTGATAGGACACCACCAGGGGCGCGTCGTTGGCAATGAGTTCCGCCACCAGGGACAACCCGAACAGTGTCAGAAAGATCCACAGGGACCAGAAGCCCCGGCGGTTGTTGCGAAAATTCCGCAATCTTCGCTGCTGGATCGGGGTGAGTGACATCATGGCTCAGGCACCCTCCCGGCTTTCAAAATCGATGCGAGGGTCAACCAGCACATAGGTTATGTCGCTGATCAGTTTCAGCACCAGCCCCATGAGCGTGAAGATATAAAGCGTGCCGAAGATCACCGGGTAATCCCGGTTGAGCGCGGCTTCAAAACCCAGCAGGCCCAGACCGTCCAGGGAGAAAATGACTTCAATCAGCAGGGAACCGGTGAAGAACAGCGAAACCAATACGCCCGGCATGCTGGCAATCACAATCAGCATGGCGTTGCGGAACACGTGGCCATAGAGCACCTGCTTTTCCTCGAGGCCCTTGGCCCTGGCCGTCACTACGTACTGCTTGCTGATTTCATCCAGGAACGAGTTCTTGGTCAGCAAGGTCAGGGTGGCAAAACCGCCGATAACATTGGCAGTGACCGGCAGCGCCAGATGCCAGAAATAGTCGCCGATTTTCTGGTACCAGTTAAGCTCGTCGAAGTTGGAGGAAGTCAGTCCGCGAAGGGGGAACCAGTCGAAATAGCTGCCGCCGGCAAACAGTACGATCAGCAGGATGGCAAACAGGAAACCCGGGATGGCATAGCCAACAACAATGGCGGAACTGCTCCAGACATCAAATCGTGAACCGTCGGTGATCGCCTTGCGAATGCCCAGAGGGATGGAAATCAGGTAGATGATCAGCGTGGACCAGAGGCCGAGGGATATGGACACCGGCATCTTGTCGACGATCAGCTCAAGCACCGTTCGTTCACGGAAAAAGGACTCGCCAAAATTGAAGGTGGCATAATCCCCCAGCATCTTGAAGAAGCGTTCATGGGCCGGCTTGTCAAAGCCGTACATGACCTCGATCTCTTTCAGCAGTTCCTCCGGGATGCCCCGTGAGCCACGGCTGTCGCCGTCGGAGGAGGCAACTTCACCGCCACTGCCGCCGCCACTGGCACGGGCCAGGGCACCCCCGCCATGACCCTCCATTTCGGCTATCAGCTGCTCGACGGGTCCGCCGGGCGCAGCCTGTACGATAACGAAGTTGAGCAGCATGATCCCGATCAGAGTCGGAATGATCAGTGCCAGCCGTCGTAGTATGTATACGCCCATCTAGTGGAGCCCTTTCACCGTTGTACCGATCGCAATCATTGGGTCAGGGTTGAATCCACCAGTTGTCGATATCAATGCCATTCTTGGGTGTGATGTCAGGACGCTCCAGGTAACCCCAGTACGCAATACGGTCGCGGGGCAGATACCACTGGGGGATCACATAGTGACCGTGAAGAAGCACGCGATCCAGCGCGCGTACGCGGTGAACCAGTGATTCCCGGTCCGGGGCCTGGATGACCTTGCTGACCAACTGATCAACCACCGGGTCGTTGACGCCCATGTAGTTCCTGGAGCCGTTCACATCGACATTGGAGGAATGCCAGTACTCCCGCTGCTCGTTGCCCGGCGAGTCGGACTGGGGCAACACCTGGGTAATCACGTCGTAATCGAACTGCCGTACGCGCTGAATGTACTGGTTGGTGTCGACCAGTCGCACAGATACATCAATCCCAAGCCGGGCGAGGTTGTCCTTGAAGGGCAAAACGATGCGTTCGAAGTTTTTCTGGTGCAGCAGCACCTCAAACGACAGCGGCCGGCCATTTTCAGTGTTCACCATCTTACCGTCGCGAATATCGTATCCGGCCTCTTTGAGCAGCTGCATCGCCTTGCGCAGGTTTTGCCGGAGACCGTTTTTGCCTTCTATGCCCGGCGGCTGATAATCCTCGGTGAAGACGTCCTCCGGCAGTTGATCACGATACTGCTCCAGAATCTCGAGTTCCCGCCCTTCTGGCAATCCGGTAGAGGCCAGTTCACTGTTCTCGAAGAAACTTTCTGTACGGGTATATTGGCCGTAGAAGAGATTTTTGTTGGCCCATTCGAAGTCAAAACCGTAAGACAGCGCTTCCCGAACCCTGGGGTCCGAAAACACCGATTTGCGGGTATTCAGGACAAATGCCTGCATGCCTGCGGGGCGTTGATGCTCAATGGCTTCCGTGACAATCGTGTTGTTGTCGAACTTGTCGCCCTTGTACGCCGTGGCCCAGTTCTTGGCGGAAGATTCAACGCGGAAATCAAAGCTGCCGGCCTTGAAAGCCTCCAGGGCCACAGTGTCATCGGAGTAGTAGTCGTAGCGAATTTCATTGAAATTGAAACGGCCTTTTCGACTTCCAATATCCCGGGCCCAGTAATCATCGACCCGTTTGTAGGTAATGGAGCGCCCGGCCTCGAAATTGCCGATCCTGTAAGGGCCGCTGCCCACCGGTGGTTTCAGACCATTGCGACCGAACTCACGGCCGTCCCAGTAATGGGCGGGCAGGATGGGCATTTGTCCGAGGATCAGTGGTAACTCACGATTGTTGGTGTCGCCGAAGTCGAAGCGCACCCGGTGCTCATCTTCCACGGTGACTTCGGTGACGTCGGCGTAGTAATTCCGGTAGAACGGATGCCCTTCCGTGGTAAGCGTTTCGAAGGAGAACCGGACGTCCTCTGCGGTAATAGGTTCGCCGTCCTGGAAGCGCGCTTCCTCACGGAGATTGAAAATGACGTAACTGCGGTCCTCTGGGGTTTCCAGGGATTCCGCAATCAGTCCGTAGGCGCTGAAGGGTTCATCATCGGACGATTCCAACAGGGTGTCATACAGGTAACTGCTGACCCCGGCCGCTGCGACACCGCGGATCACGAACGGATTAAAGGAATCATAGCCGTTCGCCACGACTGCCATGCGCAGCGTGCCGCCCTTGGGGGCGTCCGGATTGACGTAATCAAAATGGTTGAACCCCTCGGAGTATTTGGGGGCTCCGTGCATGGCGATGGCGTGTTGGGTGTCGGCATCCGCCGTCTGTGCGGGGAGTGGGGCGGCCAGGAGTGCCAAAGCCAGTGAGCAAAACGACGTAAGGTATGAGGTTGTCCGTGTTGTTGTCATAGATCTCGCACGTTTTGGTGAATCGTCCAGGAATCAATGATTGTTTTTATTGCCCGGAGTTCCCGCCATTGGCGAACTTGTCAGGGGCTATTCCTGATATCTACGTAGAGTACCAGACTTTGCCCCGGCTGGAGATAACGGGCGGAATTCAGGTCGTTCCAGCTTGCGATATCGCGCACATTGACTGAAAACCGGCTGGCGATGGCTGACAGGGAATCACCCTTGCGCACCTTGTAACCGACCTTGCGAACCATGGCCTTGCCCCGGTCGTTGCTGGCTGCGGTTTTCGGTTGGCTGTTCTGTGACCAGATTACGAGCCGCTTACCGGGAATCAGGGCATCGCCCGGCGCCATATTGTTCCAGGCCGCCACCTGGCGGACGGAGACCCGATGATCGCGGGCGATATCCCAGAACGTGTCACCACGGCGGACGGTGTAGTCGACACGGTTACCTTTCCGGTTGCGCGACTGCTTTTTCTCCAGACGCTGGCTGGCGCTGAGGGCGTACTGGTCGGAATTCTGGCTGGCGGAGGGAATCATCAGCCGTTGGCCGACACGAATCATGTCACCGGAGAGGTTGTTGATGCGGCGAATAACGGACGTTGTGGTGGAAAACTTCCGCGCCACGGTGCTCAGGCTGTCACCCGCGACCACTTCATAGTTGCGCCAGGCTACCCGTTCATTCTCCGGAATATTGCTCAGTGCCTCCCTGAACGTGCTGGCCTTTTCCCGTGGAATAAGCAGACGGTGAGGGCCGTCGGGGGCTGTCGCCCAGCGGTTGAAGGAAGGGTTAAGCAGGTAGATTTCGTCGACATCCACTTCTGCCAGCTCCGCTGCCTGCGCAAGGTCCAGTTGTGAGCCGGTTTCCACCACTTCGAAATAGGGTTCATCACTCAGCGGTGGCAGTTCGATGCCATAGTCTTCGGGCTTGTCGAAAATCTTTGCCAGGGCAATCAGCTTGGGCACGTAGTGGGTGGTTTCTCGTGGCAACTTCAGGGACCAGTAATCCGTCGGTTTGTTGGCGTTACGGTTGCGGCGCATGGCGATGGACACCGTGCCGCCGCCACTGTTATAAGCGGCCAGGGCGAGGGTGTAGTCGCCGTCGAACCGTTTGGCCAGACGGTCCAGATAGGTCAGGGCAGCGTCTGTTGCTTCAATAATGTCGCGGCGGTCGTCGTGCCACCAGCTTTGGGTCAGACCAAAATATTTGCCCGTACTGGGAATGAACTGCCACAGCCCGGCGGCCCGACCATGAGAATAGGCAAAAGGGTCAAACGCACTTTCAACCACAGGAAGCAGGGCGAGCTCCGTTGGCAGGCCGCGCTTTTCGATTTCAGAAACGATGTAGTGCAAATAACGACTGCCGCGCTCAACCACCCGGCGGATGTAACTCGGGTGCTTGCGGTACCAGTCGAGCTGGTTTTTTACCCTGGGGTCAGTGACGTCGTGATCGAGTTCAAAGCCAGCGCGTAGCCGGTGCCAAAGGTCTGTCGTGGTATCGGCGTCCTTGTCAGCCTGTTCCCGGGGGGCGTCCAGTTTGTCCCTGGCGCCTTCCGCTGCGGCTTTCAATTCCGGGGCGATGGCTTCGTCGAGTTCTGTGCGTGCATCGTTGTCGCCGTCACCGCCGGATTCAACCGATTCTTTCAGCTCATCGTCGCCAGCGGCAACCGTCGTTTTCCTGGAGTCGAGGGGGCTGTCGCCGTCCTCATTGTCGTCGCCGAGATAGGTGGCGGGGTTTATCCAGTCAGGCGTACTGTTTTCGAGGGTGGTGCAGCCGCCCATAAGGGCGCTCGCGAACAAAATCGTGGAAAGTTGTCTGACCGGCATAGTAATACTTCCGACTGGCTGGTTGCGCCGGGGTATGTATGGAAGCCCGGCACATTTAATAAGTTATGGCAATAATTTTGAAAGGATTCTATGGTCGCGGCCAGAGGGGGTCAAGAAACCTCTGGTTACGTCATTGAGAGGATTTGTTAACCGCGTTAAAAATGATCCTTGCCGTGTCGAACGGCGGCAAACACGTCGTCATCGGTAGCCGACGGTAAGCCGTTGTCGGTGCAGTATCTTTGTGCTGACTCGATCACTGCGGGGTCGTCCCATCTCAGAAACGGGTTCAGTCGCTTCTCGTCTCCAAGCTTTGAGGGGACGGTGGCCATCCCTTTATCGCGCAGGGCCTGGCACGTGTCCTCAAAACGGCGGAGGTCGTTATCCTCCGGGAGCCAATGTCGGGCGAACCTGAGATTGGCCAGGGTGTACTCATGGGCACAGTACACCAGGGCGTCATCGGGCAGGCTCCTGAGGCTCGCGAGGGATTCACGCATCTGGGATGGAGTGCCTTCGAACAGGCGACCGCAACCACACACAAACAGCGTATCGCCACAGAACAGCACCGGATGGTCGTTGACCTGTGTCTCGGAAAAGTAGGCAATGTGATCAAGGGTATGCCCCGGCACGCCCATGACCCGAAAGGTCATCGAGTACCAGGTGACCTCGTCGCCGGGCTGTACCGCCTGGGTTATTCCCTTGAACGGTGATCCCGCCGGGCCGGTAATCCTGCAATCCGGCGCGTCTTCGGCCAGGGCGTTTACCCCGCCCACGTGATCCGGGTGATGATGGGTTACCAGTATGGTGTCGAGCGTCAGATCATGCTGTCTGAGGTATTCCCTGACCGGTTCCGCCTGGCCCGGGTCAACAATGAGAGCCTTGCCGGAATCGGTATCCGCAAGACACCAGATGTAATTGTCGTTAAATGCCGGGATTGCGGTGATGGTCAGCATAGTGCCCTACATGTGCCAGATGGATGTGCCTGTTATGATAATGCATTACCCCGACCGCCCCAAGGGCGGCAATCACTTGGCCGAGGGCAGAACACAATGGCAGCGCGCGAACCCGTTGATTTCTCTTTACGGCATGACAGCTTTGAGCGGTGGTACCAGACGCCCCTGGGGCGGGCGCTGCTTGCGGATCAGCGTGCGTGCGTTGATGCTCATCTTGACGAACTGACCGGGGCCAGGCAGCTGCAAGTGGGTATCAGTCACCGGTTCCCATTGGCCAGTGGTACCGATTTTTCCCAAAAGATCGTAAGCACCCCGAACTGGAGCCCGGCCATTCCCGATGGTGTCGCCGTGTGCGATGCGGATGAATTGCCTTTCCCGGGTGACTCCATGGATCTGGTGATACTTCACCACACCGCGGATTTCTCCCCCCATCCCCATCAGGTATTGAGGGAAGCCTCCAGGGTGCTTCGCGGTGAAGGTACGATCCTGCTGATCGGCTTCAACCCCATCAGCATCTGGGGATTGCGCCGGCTGTTGTCGAGATCCCGGAATGGTCCGTGGGGCGGGCGGTTCCTGATGAAAAGCCGTATGGAAGACTGGCTCAGATTACTGGACTTTTCGGTGGAGTCTTCACGCTCATGCTTTTACCATCTGCCGCTGCAGAGGCCGGTGACGGAGCGTCGCCGCAACCTGGTCGGAAAACTCTGCGGTAACGGGATTCTTCCGGTGGGCGCCTATTACTGTATCCTTGCGAAAAAGCGGGTCTGCTCACGCATTCCCCGCCGCCCCGTGTGGAAACAGCAAAAAGTGATTACACTGCCCGGTTCCGGAACCGTGGGTGCATCGCGAGGATGTGCCAGCCGATCCACTATCAAATCATCCAATTCAGGGAGCAGTAATGGCCGGTAAGGTTGTGCTTTATACCGATGGCGCCTGCAAGGGCAATCCTGGCCCGGGAGGCTGGGGCGTGGTGCTCCGATACGGCGATACCAGGAAAACTCTCCATGGCGGTGAGCCACAGACCACCAACAACCGCATGGAGTTGATGGCAGCGATCAAGGGGCTGGAGGCTTTAAACAGGCCTTGCGAGATAGAGCTTTATACCGACTCCCAGTATGTGCGCAAAGGCATCACTGAATGGATGGCCGGTTGGAAGCGCAACGGCTGGAAAACCTCGGCAAAGAAACCTGTGAAAAACGAGGACCTGTGGCAGGAGCTGGACAGCCAGGTGGCCCGTCATGCTGTGAACTGGCACTGGGTGAAAGGGCATTCCGGAATTCCCGATAACGAGTTGGCGGATGAGCTTGCCAACCGGGGTGTCGAAGAACTGGCAAATGGGTAATCAGAGACAGGCAGGGGTATGAGACAGATAGTACTGGATACTGAAACCACGGGTATTGATCCTTCGGAAGGCCATCGGATCATCGAAATCGGGTGTGTGGAAATGGTTGAGCGACAGCTCACCGGCCGCAACTATCATGTATACATCAATCCCGAGCGTGAAGTCGAAGCGGAAGCGATCACGGTCCACGGTATTACCAATGAATTCCTGGCGGACAAGCCGGTGTTTTCTGAAATCGCGGACGAGTTTTTCGAGTTTATCCGGGGCGCTGAACTGGTCATTCACAACGCCGCGTTTGACGTGGGCTTCATGGACTCGGAATTTGCCCGTCTGAAACCCGTCCGCAAAACCGCTGATCATTGCGGTATTGTGGACTCCCTCGCCATTGCCCGTAAGAAGCATCCTGGCCAGAAAAACAGCCTGGACGCCCTGTGCAAGCGCTACGGAGTCGATAACAGCAATCGTGAGTTGCACGGCGCGTTGCTGGATGCTGAGATCCTGGCGGATGTCTACCTGCTGCTGACCGGTGGTCAGACTGCACTTTCCCTGGATGCCGGTACTGATAATGACAGTGGCACGGATGGTATCCGTCGATTGTCCGCTGAGCGGAAGCCGCTGAAGGTTCTGAAAGCGTCTGAAGATGAGTGTGCGGCCCATGACCAGTTCATGGAGTTGCTCGCGAAGCAGGCGGGCGGGACCGTCTGGGAGCGTATGGACAATCCGGGAGAATAACGCCGGATCTGGGTACACCGAACCCAGAGTGCGAACTGGGTCGTGCTGTACTCTTTGTTACATTCCCGGTTTCTTGAGCTACTTGAGTTTTATGTTATAAGTAATGATAAGTTCGCCAGTTTTTTGCGAACACAATAGTTAACCGGACAGGACAAAGCCGGTTCATAACAAGGCCTCGAAGTCCATCGACAGGGTCACATTCCAAGAACAGGACGCGGTAGTTTCCGCGAAGTCAACAGGAAGCGTTTATGGTTCAATCGTCTCTGGCGACGAAGTCACAGTCCTTTGATCTGGTCAAAAGTGAAATTGAGCAGACCATAAAGCAGGCTGAGTCCAGCCTTGAACGCTTTCAGGAAAATCGCGAGAGTGGGGAAGATCTGCAAAACTGTGTGGACTTCCTGAACCAGCTTCGCGGTATCTTCATTCTGGTGGAACTGCGCGGTGGCACCCTGTTGTGCCAGGAAGCCGTCACCATGGCGAACGACGTACCTGTCGGCGCCAACGATGACAAAAACATTCTGCTGACCACTCTCAACAGCGCACTCTTCATTCTACGGCGTTACGTTGAATACTATCACCAGCAGCGGGCGGACCATCCGGAACTGTTGCTCCCGGTGATCAATGACTTGCGCGAGGCCCGCCGGGAAAAACCTTACCCCGAATCCTGCTTCTTTGATGTTGATGTCAAAGCCCGACCGGACTTCTGTTCCGGGGTCGCGCTTGCTCCGTTCGAGGGCGATGAATCAGAATATGAAATCCTCGCGCGCCGCATGAGGCTGACGTTCCAGGTCGCCCTGCTGGGCATTCTGCGAGAGCGTAATGAAGTGGTCAGCAAAAAGCTGATCGGACGTGCCGCCAGGGGGCTGGCCAGAGTGTGCCAGGGGGCGCCGATGGGGCAGATGTGGTGTCTTGTCGCGATCGTGGCGGACACTATGCTGGATCGGGCAATGCCTTTTACCAAAGCCCGCAAGCGCATGTTCATGCGGATAGAAAAGTATGCCCGGGAAGTGGTTTACGTCGGCAAGGTGGCCACTTCCAAGGATGCTCCCGATTCACTGATCCGCGATATGATCTACATCCTCTATCGCAGCGGCTCCGGTAATCCGGAGGTGGCCGGCATTCTGTCTGCCTACCGGCTGGCGCCGGCGGAGTTCCCGGATTCCATGCTGGAAGCGCACGCAAGGAGGTTGTACGGTCCCGGTGCGGATGTTCTCAAGTCTCTTTCCGAAGCATTGCAGGATGAGCTGAACCAGCTGAAGGACAAGCTGGATATCATTGAGCGTGGCATTGAGCCCGATCTGGCAGAATTCTCATCGATTGCGGACACCCTTGAACGGCTCGGTAACACCCTGGTCATGCTGGACCTGAGCCAGCTTGCCGGAAAATGCCGGGCCGAGGCGAGCCGCCTGCGTGGCTGGGAGTCTGAATCGCGGTCGCCCGGTGATGAGGAACTCTACGCCCTGGCGGATTCCGTGCTTGGCATAGAAGACGCCATAATGCAGATTGTGACCCGTGGTATTACCTCGGAAACCGATGCCCTGGCAACGGGTGAGCGTAAGCGCGATGAATCCCTGTACCTGCAAGAAGCGACGTACGTAGTGGCCGATGAGGCCAGGAGCGCGCTGACACTGGCCAAGCGTGCCATTACGGCCTTCATTGAGTCTGATTACGACAAGCTGCACCTGGCCAACCTGCCTGGAACGCTGCACAGCATCTGGGGAGGGCTGCATATGGTCGGGGATCCCGGCGCCGCCAGTGTGCTGGAGCGTGTGGCCGCATCGATTCAGGAGCGACTGCTGGATTCCCGGGAAGCGCCATCCCCACAGGTGCTGGAAGCTCTGGCGGATGCGCTGACATCCCTCGAATATTACATCGAGAGCATAGGCAAGCGAGAAGATTGTAACGCAGACCTGCTCCGCCTCGCCGAGTCATCACTGAACGATGTAGGCCTGTAGAGAGACCTAAAAAAACCCTGCTGAGTAAGGCAGGGTTTTTTCAGGTCTGTCTGTCCGGGACTGCTTAGCCCATCTTGAACAGCTCGCCCAGCTTGGTAGCCAGCATCATGTCGCCTTCGGCGCGGAGTTGGCCAGCCATGAATGCCTGCATACCGTCAGTTTCGCCTGACACGATGCCCTGCAGGGTTTCAGAGTTCATGATCAGGGTTACGGAAGGATCGTCGTGTGCACCTTCGTGGAGTTTGCAGGTGCCATCCTTGATGACCAGGTGGTAGGTCTTGTCGTCTTCGATATCGAACTGGAATACCAGATCCAGGCCTTCGGCTGCGTCTGCGTTGAAATTCTGTTCGAGTTTGTCAAATACCTGAGCTACAGACATTATTTTACCCTTATTGATGATTGTCTTGGCTTGGCGACGGCTTGACGTCCCTGGCGGTGAGCCTGTTCCGGAAGGCCAGGGTTAGCCGACGCAGCCATTCGACTTTATGGTGCCAACATAGCAGTGTCAAGCTCGATCGAACGCTTGTTTTAAATTTTCGAGCGGCTTACCACAAAGACACCTGTAAGTTACAATCACCGCTTTAAAATCTGGCTGGAGAAGCACTTTGGAATTTCTGACAGAGTTCGGTTTGTTTATCGCCAAGGCCGCGACAATCGTCGTTGCCCTGGTCGTGGTTATCTCGGTGGTCATGTCAGCAGCCCAGAAGGATAAAGGTGACGACGGTGACGGCGAACTGAGGGTTCGCAAGCTCAATGAAAAATATCGAAAGCTGCGAGAGTCCCTGCACGCCCGTTTGCTCTCCGCTCACGAACGCAAGGCCTGGTCCAAGAAACACAAGAAAGAAGAGAAAGCCCGGGCCAAGGCAGAAAAGGAAAAACTGAAAGCCGGGGAAGGTCAGGCTGAAGACAAGAAGCGAGTGTTTGTCCTGGATTTCGACGGCGACATCAAAGCCAGCGACACCGACCCTCTGCGCAAGGCGATTACCGCGGTACTCAGTGTGGCGAATCCGGCTACGGACGAAGTGGTTATCCGGCTGGAAAGTGGCGGTGGCCTGGTGCACTCCTACGGGCTGGCGGCCGCGCAGCTGGACCGTATCCGCAGCAAGGGCCTGCACTTGACCGCCTGCGTCGACAAAGTGGCTGCCAGCGGCGGTTATATGATGGCCTGTGTAGCGGACCGCATCGTGGCATCCCCCTTCGCAGTGCTCGGCTCCATCGGTGTTGTCGCCCAACTGCCGAACTTCCACCGCCTCCTCAAAGAGAACAACGTGGATTTCGAAGTCCTGACCGCCGGCGAACATAAGCGTACATTGACGGTGTTTGGTGAAAACACCGAAAAAGGCCGGCAGAAATTCCTGGAAGATCTCGAAGATACCCATGTGCTTTTCAAGGAATACGTCAGCGAGCGCCGCCCGGAGCTCGACATCTCGGCGGTCGCCAACGGTGATATCTGGTTTGGCCGCCGGGCGCTGGACGTGAACCTGATCGACGAAATCAAAACCTCCGACGAATATCTCATTGAGGCCTGCGAAAGTGCAGACGTAATCTCAGTGAGCTACCAGCGCAAACGGACCTTGCCGGAAAAGCTTGGCCTGGCGACCAGCGCAGCCCTCGAGCACACCGTATGGAAAGTGCTGAGCGCGTTTCGTAACCAGAAAATCCAGTAGCTGATACAGACAAACGGGGACCAGTATGACAACAACGACCGAATTCAAAGCCTGGCGCGTACAGGAGCGGGACGGAGAATACGTTGGCAGTGAACAGACCCTGTCGACCAGCGACCTGCCGGCGAATGAGGTGCTGATCAGGGTCAGTCACTCGTCCCTGAACTACAAGGACGCCCTGTCAGCTTCCGGAAACAAAGGCGTCACCCGCAACTTTCCCCATACCCCTGGCATTGACGCCGCCGGTGAAGTCATTGAATCAGCCACTGGGGAGCCGGCGGTTGGCAGCAAGGTCATAGTGACCGGCTACGACCTGGGCATGAACACCGATGGCGGCTTTGGCGAATACATCCGCGTGCCGGCCTCCTGGTGCGTTACCATGCCCGACGGCTGGGAAAACCGTACAGCCATGATCTACGGCACCGCCGGCCTGACCGCCGGGCTATGCGTCCAGAAACTGCTAAAAATGGGCGCAGCCCCGGAGCAGGGCAAAGTCGCCGTCTCCGGCGCCAGCGGCGCTGTCGGTAGCGTCGCGGTAGAGCTGTTATCAACACTTGGTTTCGAAGTGATCGCCATCAGCGGCAAACAAGACCACGCCGACGAACTGAAAGCCCTGGGAGCCTCCGAAGTCGTCGGCCGTGACGCCCTGGCCGCCGAGAAAAAGCCCATGCTCAAGCCCGCATTCGCCAACGCCGTAGACACCGTCGGCGGACAGCCCCTGGCAGAGCTCCTGAAACAGATCCAGCCAGGCGGCTCCGTATCCTGCTGCGGCCTCGTCGCCGGCCCACAACTGGAAACCACGGTTCTGCCGTTCATCCTGCGGGGTGTAAACCTGCTCGGCGTGGACTCGGTAGAAATTCCGCTGGCGGACAAAACCGCTGTATGGAAAAAGTTCGCTGGCGAGTGGGCATGCCCGAAAACCGAAGCCTCCGCCCGGGACATTGGGCGAGGTGGGCTGGATGGCGCGTTGAAAGCGTTTCTGAAAGGGGAGTCGTCAGGAAAGATCGTGCTAGATCACTCTCTTTAAGAGAGTCGATTCTTTTCTTTAGAAGGGACGGCTGTCTGAATAGTCAGCCAGAACAAAGGGGGAATGGGTAACCAAAACTGTGCGGAGCCATGGATGGCGGAGCCCAAGCCGCACATGGACGTCTCGAGGCGTGTTTTGGTTACCCATTCCCCCTTTGTTCGTTTGGGGAGTAATTAGTAGTCAGGGATTAGGAAGCTCGGCGCCTAAACAGCGGCACGTCAGTATCTGTAGCAGCCTGATACCCCTGACTGAAAAAGTTCAGAGCACGGGCAGCCTTGGAAGCATCCTTATCTTCCCGCAAAGCATAACTATCAAACCCGCAACGCTTCATGAACTGCAACTGATCCAGCAGAACATCCCCGATTGCCCGCAGCTCATACTGGTAGCCAAAACGCTCCCGCAACAGACGCGCAATGCTGTAACCCCGGCCATCGGCAAACTTGGGAAAGTTCACGGCAATCAGCTTCAGCTCATTGACCTGACCCTCAAGCAACTCCGGCTCATCGTGACTGTCGAACCAGACGCCAATATCATCGCGCCCCTCAAAATGCTCCTTGCCAGCCAGCCAGAGATCCACAGGAATCAGCGCCGGCTGACCTTCGGGAATATCCAGGGAGTCGCCGTCCGCCGGGCGGGGAACAACAACCCAGGAATCCTGCTTGATGGCCCCGACTTTAGTGATAACTTCAGGCATAAACCCGCTCCTTGAATGGCTCAATTCCAATCCGACGGTAAGTCTCCAGGAAAGGCTCTTCCTCCTTCCGGTTGTTGACGTACACATCAATAATCTTGGCGATCACTTCCGGCATGTCCTCCTGGGCAAACGACGGCCCAAGAATCTTGCCGATGGTCGCATCGTGATGAGAGGAACCGCCCAGACTTACCTGATAGAACTCCTCGCCTTTCTTGTCGACGCCCAGAACGCCAATATTGCCCACATGGTGGTGGCCACAGGCGTTCATGCATCCGGAGATGTTCAGATCAATCTCACCCAGGTCGTAGAGGAAATCCATGTCGTCAAAGCGACGCTGGATAGACTCGGCAACCGGAATCGACTTGGCGTTGGCCAGGGCGCAGTAGTCGCCACCCGGGCAGCAGATAACGTCGGTCAGTGTGTTGAGGTTGGCGGTTGCGAAGCCCATGGGTTCGATGTCTTGCCAAAGCTCAAACAGCTGGTCCTGGCGAACGTCAGCCAGCACGACATTTTGCTGGTGAGTGACGCGAACTTCGCCAAAGCTGTATTGGTCTGCCAGCTCGGCAATCTGTTCCAGCTGTGTATCGGACACATCGCCGGGCGGAGTGCCGGTCTTCTTCATGGTCAGGGTGACGATCGCATAGCCGGGCTTCTTGTGACTGTCGACGTTGTGGCTCAGCCACTGGTCGAACCGCCGGTTCTCGAATCGCTGGCTGGCCAGCTGTTCGGAAGCGTTTTCCAGAGCATCATAGTCCGGCTCGGTGAAGTAGCCCTGAATGCGCTCAATGGCTTCGCGGGTCAGGCGGGTGGGGGAGTCCTTGATATGGGCCCACTCAGCCTCTACTTTCTCGGCAAAGCCTTCCGGCGTCAGCGCCTTCACCAGAATCTTGATTCTCGCCTTGAACTTGTTGTCCCGGCGACCGTAACGGTTGTATACCCGCAGTACGGCTTCAAGATAGGTCAACAGATCCAGCTCCGGCAGGAACTCGCGAATCACCGGACCCACCATTGGCGTACGGCCCAGGCCGCCGCCAACGTGAACGCGGAAACCAAGCTCGCCCTGATCGTTGCGCACCATCTGCAGGCCGATGTCGTGAACCTGGATGGCCGCCCGGTCGGTTTTCTCGGAGGCATTCACCGCCACCTTGAACTTGCGGGGCAGGAACGCAAATTCCGGATGGAAAGTGGACCACTGGCGAATGATTTCGCAGTAGGGTCTTGGGTCGGCCACTTCATCCACCTGGACGCCGGAGAACTGATCCGTGGTCGTGTTACGGATGCAGTTACCGCTGGTCTGGTTGGCGTGCATTTCCACTTCCGCCAGTTCCGCCAGAATGTCGGGCACATCTTCCAGTGCCGGCCAGTTCAGCTGAACGTTCTGACGGGTAGTGAAGTGGGCGTAGCCCTTGTCATAATCACGGGTGATTCGTGCCAGGCGGCGTAGCTGGCCGGAGTGGAGCATGCCGTACGGGACACAGATCCGCAGCATGGGCGCAAGACGCTGAACGTAAAGACCGTTCTGGAGTCGAAGCGGGAGGAATTCGTCCTCGCTCAGTTCGCCGGCAAGAGCCCGCTCGGTCTGGTCACGGAATTGGGCAACCCGCTCGGCAGCTATTTGCCGATCGTGTTCATCGTATACGTACATAGTAAAACGTCCTGCAAAAACGCGTGGAATCAGGCTCTATGGCCTTTTCAGGAGGGCAGAATATCACCGTGTATATATTCTTAAAATGATTATTTCCAAATATGTTTATCGATTTAGGTGATAATGAATTGGGAAAAACACTGGACGGATGGCCATTCAGTGCTTAACTTTATAGGGCGAGTGTTCTGGCGGGGCTCAATCCCGTGTGCCAGATCCAGATAACAAAAACAGTACCAGGAGGAATCCGGAATGAAGAAAAACGCACATTCTGACAGCAGTGTTGATGCCGTGGCAGCCGTGTTGCTGATCATGCTGGTTGTGGCATTTGCCGTGGTCTGGGTAAGCGGACAGTAGTCTACTGTCCGGACAGTACCAGTTTGACGACAATCACCAGGGTCACGACAAAACCAATGGTGAACAGCAGGCCCGCAATGATATAGGGAAGCGGGCTGTGGCTGGAAAAATCCTCCTGCCGGCGTTTGTCCGACTGGACACCAAAGGCGCCGGCAATGATGCTTTGCATTATTTTCAGCACCCCCGGATTTCTGGGTCTGGATTGTTGCTCCCCGTTATCCTCTTTACCTTCACTTGCCATCGGATTGCCCCGTTTCAGTGAATTATTCAGCCGGGTCATAAGCCAGGCTGGGCGCCAACCAGCGTTCAGCTTCCGCCTTTGAAATACCCTTGCGCTCAGCATAGTCCTCGACCTGATCCGCGCCAATCTTGCCGACCGCAAAATACTTGGACTCGGGGTGGGCAAAGTACCAGCCGGATACCGCAGCGGTCGGATACATGGCAAAGTGCTCGGTCAACTCAATGCCGGTTTGCCCGGTCGCATCCAGCAGGCTGAACAGCTCAGCCTTCTCGGTATGGTCGGGGCAGGCCGGGTACCCGGGTGCCGGACGAATACCGCGATAGCGTTCACGGATAAGATCTTCATTGGCCAGCTTTTCATCCGTGGCGTAGCCCCAGAATTCCTGTCGCACCCGTTCGTGCATCCGCTCAGCGAAGGCTTCGGCCAACCGGTCGGCCAGGGCCTTTACCATAATGGCGTTGTAGTCGTCGTTACGGTCTTTGTATTCCACGGACAGTTCTTCCGCGCCAACTCCCGTGGTCACAGCAAAGCCGCCCACGTAATCGGCGGTGCCGGATTGCTCCGGTGCGACAAAGTCCGACAGCGTCATCATTGGCTTGCCCGGGGCTTTATCATCCTGCTGGCGCAAGTGGTGCAGGGTAGTCAGTTCCTCGGTTCTGGCGTCGTCCTTGTAAACGACAATGTCATCGCCCCTGCGGTTGGCCGGCCAGAAACCGATCACGCCCCGCGCCGACACCCGCTTTTCATCGATCATCTGGCGCAGGATTTTCTGCGCGTCGTCAAAGAGCGTGCGGGCCGCTTCGCCACGCTTGGGGTCATCGAAAATGGCCGGGTATTTGCCAGACATGTCCCAGGAGATGAAGAACGGCGTCCAGTCGATGTAATCCACCAGTTCGTTGAGGTCATAGTCCTCAAAGACACGAATGCCGGTAAAGGCAGGTTTCGGGGGCTGATAGCCGTCGAAATCGATGTCCGGCGCGCGGTCACGGGCTTCTTTCAATGACACCAGTTTGGTGCGATCGCCACGATTCTTGCGGCGTTCGCGAATCTCGTCGTACTCGGTACGGGCCGCCTCGACCATGGCGGGTTTGGCCGTGTTGCTCAGCAATTGCGAGGCAACGTTCACGCAGCGAGACGCGTCAGAAACATAAAGTGCAATGTCGTTCTTGTACTGGGGCTCGATCTTGACGGCCGTGTGGGCCTTGGACGTGGTTGCGCCGCCGATCATCAGCGGAAGGTGGAAATCCAGGCGCTGCATTTCCCGGGCAACGTGTACCATTTCGTCCAGGGACGGGGTGATCAGGCCGCTGAGACCGATAATGTCGACGTTTTCCTTCTTCGCCGTCTCCAGGATCTTGTCGCAGGGCACCATGACGCCCATGTCGATCACTTCGTAGTTGTTGCACTGGAGTACCACACCTACGATGTTCTTGCCGATATCGTGGACGTCGCCCTTGACGGTGGCCATCAGGATCTTGCCCTTTGCCTTCTGGCCTTCGCTCTTCTCCGCCTCGATAAACGGAATCAGGTGAGCAACGGCCTGTTTCATCACTCGGGCGCTCTTGACCACCTGGGGCAGGAACATCTTGCCATCACCGAACAGGTCGCCGACCACGTTCATGCCATCCATCAATGGACCTTCGATCACCTCAATGGGATGTTCGGCCTCAAGGCGGCAGTCCTCGGTGTCCTCAATGATGTAGCTGGTAATACCCTTGACCAGTGCGTGTTCGAGACGCTTCTGCACTGGCCATTCACGCCAGGCCAGATCCTCTTCCTGGGTCTTGCCGCCTTTACCTTTATAGCGTTCGGCAATTTCCAGAAGGCGGTCGGTGCCGTCGTCCCTGCGGTTGAGCACAACGTCTTCCACCAGTTCCTTGAGCTCCGGATCGATCTCATCGTAGATCACCAACTGGCCCGGATTCACGATCCCCATGTTCATGCCGGCCTTGATGGCGTGGTACAAGAACACGGAGTGGATCGCCTCACGGACCACGTCGTTGCCGCGGAACGAGAAGGACACGTTGCTGACGCCGCCTGAAATGCTGGCATGGGGCAGGTTTTCCCGAATCCAGCGGGTGGCGTTGATAAAGTCGACGGCGTAGTTGTTGTGCTCTTCAATGCCGGTCGCAATGGCAAAGATGTTGGGATCGAAAATGATGTCGCCCGGGTTGAATCCGATTCCGGTCAACACATCGTAGGAGCGCTTGCAGATTTCGGTCTTGCGCTCGTAGGTATCTGCCTGGCCCTGTTCGTCAAAGGCCATGACCACCACGGCCGCACCATAGCGCATGCAATCACGGGCACGCTTGATGAATTCCTCTTCGCCTTCCTTGAGGCTGATGGAGTTGACCACGGCCTTGCCCTGGATGCAGCGCAGGCCCGCCTCGATCACATCCCACTTGGACGAGTCGATCATAAGAGGAACACGGGAGATATCCGGTTCGGAGGCGACCAGCTTCAGGAAGGTCACCATGACCTCCTTCGAGTCCAGCATGCCTTCGTCCATGTTGATATCGATGATCTGGGCGCCGTTTTCCACCTGGTCACGGGCAACGCTCAACGCTTCCTCGTACTGCTCTTCCTTGATCAGGCGCAGGAAGCGCTTGGAGCCGGTGACGTTGGTGCGCTCACCCACGTTGATGAACAGGGTGTTCTTGTCACCGGTGAATGGCTCCAGGCCGGATAGGCGCAGGGCCTTGGGGCGGTCAGGAATCTGGCGGGGTGGATACTTGGCAACCGCAGTGGCAATGGCTTCGATATGGTCAGGGCGTGAACCGCAGCAACCGCCGATAATATTGAGGAAACCATCCCGGGCGAAGCCTTCGATGATCTCCGCCATTTCTTCCGGCGTCTGGTCGTATTCGCCAAATTCATTGGGCAGGCCCGCGTTCGGATGCGCACTGACGTAGGTTTCTGCCTTGGTGGACAGCTCTTCCACGTATGGGCGCAACGCGTCGGCCCCGAGGGCGCAGTTCAGACCCACGGAAATGGGCTTGGCGTGCGCCACCGAGTTCCAGAAGGCTTCGGTGGTCTGGCCGGACAGCGTGCGGCCGGAGGCATCGGTAATGGTGCCGGAAATCATGATCGGCAGGGTAATGCCGCTGTCTTCAAAATACTGCTGGGTGGCGTAAATGGCCGCCTTGGCGTTCAGAGTATCGAAAATGGTCTCGATCAGGATCAGGTCGGAGCCACCCTCGACCAGGCCTTCCACCGCTTCGTAATAGTTGTCCACCAGGGTCTGGAAATCGACATTACGATAGCCGGGGTTGTTCACATCCGGGGAGATGGAGGCCGTGCGCGAGGTGGGGCCCACGGCACCGGCTACAAACCGCGGCTTCTCCGGGTTCCTCGCCGTAAAGTCGTCCGCGATCTCCCGCGCCAGCCTGGCAGCGGCAACGTTCAGCTCTTTGGCAATGGATTCCAGCCCGTAATCCGCCTGGGACAACTGGGTTGAGTTGAAGGTATTGGTCTCAATGATATCCGCGCCGGCGTCCAGGTAATCCGCATGGATATTGCGGAGTAGGGCAGGCTGGGTCAGGTTCAACAGGTCATTGTTGCCCTGAACTTCCCGGTCGTAATCCGCAAAACGATCACCTCGAAACGCTTCCTCGTCCAGCTTGAGGTTCTGGATCATGGTGCCCATGCCGCCATCAAGGACAACAATGCGTTCCTGCAGGGCCTTGTGGAGCTGTTCCAGGCGAGTGGTGCGATCGGTCATAGCGTACTTCCGGAAGTCGTGTTTAACGTCGTATTTAACTGAACGGCGCGGGATCATAGCAAAATTGCAGGATTCCGTCCCGGTACCGATGACAATAGTCAACTATCGGCGTCAATAGGGGAAATTCATCATCATCGTAATGCCCGACTATTTTACTTGGTCTTTCATGTTCAGGCGAACTCCCTTAAAATGAAGTGAAACTTTCAAACGGGTTGAAAACATGGCATTGGTTACTGTGACTGATCCCGCACGGGATTACCTGGCACAACTTATCGAAAAGCAGGACGTGGAAGGCATGGGCGTACGAATCTTCGTGACCCAGCCCGGCACCAAGAATGCCGAGACCTGTCTGGCCTACTGCCCGCCCAACGAGGTTGTTCCAACCGACGAGCAAGTGGATCTGGGCAAGTTCACCCTGTTTCTGGACCATAACTCCATACCCTTCCTCGAAGAGGCGTACGTAGACTATTCCAAGGACCAGATGGGCGGCCAGCTTACCATCAAGGCGCCCAACGCCAAGGTTCCGAACGTTGACGACGATGCGCCGCTGCCGGACCGCGTGAACTACGTACTGGCGTCCGAGATTAATCCCAATCTGGCCTCCCACGGTGGCGATGTGTCGCTGGTGGAAATTGTCGACGAATCTATTGCGGTGCTGCGCTTCGGTGGCGGTTGCCAGGGCTGCAGCGCGGTGAGCCTGACCCTGAAGCAGGGCGTTGAAACCACTCTGAAAGAGCGTGTCCCCGAGATTACCGCTGTCCGTGACGTGACGGACCATACCGTTACCGAGAACGCTTACTACCAGTAATCCCCGTGCTGAATCGCCGGGTTCCGGACAATTGATTCCGGGGCCGGGCGAATCCCTTCACTGCTGCCGCATTACCCTCGCTTGTTTGGCTACACGGCCAATGCCGTTGCATTTCAATTACTTCATCATCTGTCACACAATCAAAAACCATGGGCGGGTAACATGCCTGTCTGATAAATAAGGGCGCAATCGCGGGCACAAAGGGTCTGCGACACTTTTATAACCGGGGTTAGATTTGTTCGACGTTGCACTTCTTTCTGTGCCACTCATGGCGGCTGTTGTTGGTTGGTTTACCAACTGGCTGGCTATTCAGATGTCCTTCTATCCGGTGCGGTTTATCGGCATCGGTGTGATCGGCTGGCAGGGCGTTATCCCGCGCAAAGCGGAGAAGATGGCGCACATTTGTATTGATCGTACCCTGCAACAGTTCGGGGACCTCAACGCGGTCTACCGTAAGCTGGAACCCCATCGAATCGTCGAGCAAGTGGTTGCCCAGGTGAATCCGCGACTGGATGAATACATTGATGAAGTGATGTATGAAATCCAGCCGGTATTGTGGGACAACCTGCCGTTGTTTCTGCGCAACCGCATTTACGAGTGGGCGAGGGAGCAGTTGCCCTCGCGAATCGAATCCCTGGTCGAGGATTTCGGGGATGACCTCAACGATCTGGTGGACCTCAAGGCCCTCCTAAGCCGTGAGCTGGAACACCACCCGGATCTGATGAACCGTATTTTCCAGCAGGCCGGTTCGGTCGAGCTGCGTTCCGTTATCAATCGCGGGGCGATCATCGGCGGCTTGCTGGGCGCGATTCTCGCCCCATTGTGGGCGAGGTATCCGGAACCCTGGCTGTTGCCGTTGGGCGGGTTTGCCGTTGGTTTTCTGACCAACTGGCTGGCGATCAACCTGATCTTCAGTCCCCTGAAGCCCAGGCGCATCCTGTTCTGGAAGGTCCAGGGTCTGTTCCTGCGCCGGCAGCCTGAAATCAGCGATGTGTGGGCCCGTCTGGTGGCGGAAGAGCTGATTACTGTCGAGAAAGTCGCAGACGCGATGATCAATGGCAATCACGGCGACCGTACGCGGGCGATTATCCAGAAACACCTTCGCCCATTATTGGACAATTCCGTATTGATGAAGCTCACCGCTCAGGTCGCCGTTGGTATGACCGGCTACACTGAGCTGAAGAAAGCCATGAACCAGAAGGCCGTACTCGCGACCCGGGATGTGTTCGGTGACCCTGCTTTCAATCGTGAACGGGCGCCGGTCGTTGCGGATGTACTTGCTGGTCAGATGAAATCACTGAGGCCATCGGAATTTCAGGACATCCTTCGCCCGGCCTTCCGGGAGGAAGAGATTCAACTGATGGTGGTTGGCGGGTTGTTCGGCGCCGTGGCGGGCATACTCCAGTTTATTGCCCTCAACCATCTGTTGTAGATTTTTGAACACCTATTCCAAGGAGAGTCACGCATGGAATTCGGATTAATGTTACTGACCCAGGTTATCGTCACCGCCCTGGTTGTGCTGGGCGTGCTAGCCGGCTTCTGGTTCAGGGTTGTGCGCCCGTATCTGGACCGCAAGGTGCAAGAGCTTATCGAAGCGTCGAAAGAGATAGAGCCCAGTGTCACGCGAGGCGTGAAAGCAGGCGTGGCGGAAACGATACGGGAACTGCCTGAGAGCACGGTCAAGGAATCCACCCGCCAGTTTCTCAAGTTCGGATCCGGGCTGTTCGAGAACGGATTGAGCAGCTTCCTGGGGAGTGCGGCGGATCTTGAGCGTCAATCCCGCGAAAATGGCCTGGGCCCGCGGGAATAACCTACAGGCAGTTGGTTGGTCTGGGCAGCCCCGCGATGCGGCAGGCTGTCTTGGCCGGCGTGCCCGGGAACAGTTGCATCAGATAGATACTGTTTCCCTTTTCCTCACCCAATGCTTCCTTCACCGCCTTGACGAACAGTCGATTCGAGGGAGGTGACATTTCATGTTCTTTGTAAAAATCCCTCAGGAACATGATGATCTCCCAGTGATTTTCTGAAAGATTCATCGCGTCTTCCGACGCAATCTCCCGGGCCACCTCTTCGGTCCAGGCGGATGCGTCCTCCAGAAAACCCTCGTTATTGCGAATGACCGTTGCCATGATTTACCAGCTGATAACCCGTTGTGCCTGAATGGTGAGGGAGACCATATCATCGAAGGTGATATGTCCTGAACTATCCTGTGCGGATTCAATCGCTCTGGCGCGCAGATCCTCCCGCAACGCATACACCGTATCCGGCAGGGTGACGGTTGAGTCGGCCAGGGCAGTGACGGCATTGCCGGTCAGCAGGATTGCGTCCTGAGCGCCCATCATTCCCAGGCACTCACGAAACCGTGTGTGTCCGGGGGGCTTGCTGACGATATGAAGTGTGTGCATAACGGTTCTGTCTCCTGGGCGTTGGTGTTTCAACCTGAAAACACAACGTGTTGGTACTGTTCCAGCGTTTCGGATGTATTCTCAATCAGGTTGACGCCATCGATCAGGGTGGCATCGCTGAGGCCAAATCGCTGGCAGGCCGCTTTGTCCGCCAATATGGCCTCTACCCCGAAAATACCGGCCGCAGCCAGGTTCCGTTCCACCGACTTCTGATGGATACCCTGGGGGTTCTGGCTCTGCTTCAGCCAGAGCACGCCTGAATCGATAAACAGCAGGGACACGGGTTGATCAAAAGCCGCCAGTGAAAAGGCCATGTCCAGGCTCTCCCGTCCTCCCCAGCTGCCGTAGGGAGGCTGATCTATCACAATCAGCGTGTGCATGCTTCAGGCTCCACCGTGGAAATAGATAACGCGCGAAGATTGAACCGTGCTCTCCACCCATTCCCCCAGCCCTGCAACTTCAAAAGGCGCCGCAAGGTTGTTGGCTGGCAGTTGGTAGCGCCGCTGTTCCGCTTCATCAACCAGCCCCCGCCGCAGCGCCGAGGCAATGCAGGCGATACCGGGAACGCCATGCTCAGCCAGGAATTCACTCCAGGCGCGGGTCCAGTTGGTTTCGTCCGAGGGAGGGGATGCCAGCGAAGAGGCCAGATGGACCCCGTCACCATAGAGGAAGACACGATCAATGCCGTGTCCGGCCCTGACGGCGGCACGGGCGAACCCAAGGGCGGTTTCAGGCGCCTGTGAGGCGTAGGGAGCGCCGGTAATGACCAGCGTGAACGTATGTTTGTCAGCAGGCATCTGTAACGGTTAATTCCGATGAGGTCAGGGGGTAAGTGTACCGAAAGCAAAAGCCCCGGCAAATGCCGGGGCTTTCAGGCCGGATCAATGTTCCGTCATTGATCAGTCGTCGCCGCTGAATGCCATCAGCAGGTGCAGCAGGCTGACGAAGAGGTTGTAGATAGCCACGTACAGCCCCACCGTTGCGATCACGTAGTTACGCTCGCCGCCCTTGATGATCCGGGAGGTCTCGAACAGGATCATGATCGAGGCGAAGATCGTGAAGCCTGCGGATACCGCCAGGTGAAGCACGGAGCTTTGCATGAAGAAAGCCAGCAGCATCGCGCCGATCAGCACAAATGCACCAGCGGTCAGGAAGCTGGACAGGAAGCTGAAGTCTTTCTTGGTGATAAGCGCGGTTGCGGACAGCCCGACAAACGCCACAGCGGTCAGTGTGAGTGCCTGTGCGACGATCTGAGAGGCGCCCCCAGCCACGAGTGCACCGATGATCGGGCCCAGGGTATAACCCATGAAACCGGTCAGTGCGAAAGTCGTGAGGATGCCCCAGGGGCTGTTCTTCAGTTTATAGGTCGCGAACAGCAGGCCGATGTAGCCCACAATCGTGATCAGGAATCCCGGGTGAGTGCCGTTCATGTTCAGGAAGGCAGTCAGGGCCGAGAACGCCAGGGTCATACCCAGCAGCATATAGGTGTTGCGCAACACCTTCATGGCATCTGCGCTGATGCCAGTGGTCGCGCGCTCTGTCTGGGGAGCGGAGTAGGCTCCCTGATTATTGCGAACGCCGAATCGTCTGTCTTCCATTGTCATCTCCGTTGGTAAAACGTCTGGTCACTGACACCACTATAATGTCACAACCACAACTTTCAATCATTTACGACAGAAAAGCACGCATCAGATTCCATTAAATGCAGTTAATGTTGAAAATTTCGGTCAGCTTTATGCAGGGCGTTGACAGGGCAGGCAATTCCGGTATCATGCTCACCGCTGTCGCAATGACGGCGATGGAAAAAACGGTGGGCTGGCAGAGTGGCTGAATGCAGCGGTCTTGAAAACCGCCGAAGGTTAGTAGCCTTCCCGGGGTTCGAATCCCTGGCCCACCGCCATTTTTTCCTGACTTCCTGATTATTCCCCCGATCCTGCATCTTCTCAAAAGCTTTCTGATCACGACGCTTGCCTTACCTCCAGCTCAGGTCCATCCCATCCTCGTGCCAACGGCTTTTGCTGAAGAAACGGTGGAATACGACCCGTTCGTTCTGAATATCGGCCACCTCAGCAAAACAGAATTCCAGTTCCTGCCCCGGCAGTCTCTGGGCCAGCCGTCCCGCGTCCAGTGCACCAAGCGTACCGGGTTTCGGGTACCCGCCAATGGTCTGGCAGTCATTCAGCAACACGATGGGCTTGCCATCGCCAGGGATCTGGACCGACCCCGTTGGGATACCTTCTGAAATAATGCCTGGCGGCACCTGTTCGAGCGCTGGGCCTTCAAGCCGGTACCCCATCCGGTCCGACTGGTTACCCACACGATAAATGCTGGTTGTCAGTCTCAGCAGGTCATCCCGGCGAAACAGAGAATACTGGGCGGATGGAATCAGTCTCAGGGTCAGCCGCTCTGAATAGTTGCCCTGGAATCGCCCCGGAACCCGGCGAGGGATGAATCCGGCATTGCTCTTTGTCGGTGCGAGGAGGTCACCGGGCCCTATTGGTTCGATCCCTTCAATCTGCTCCCTCACAACGACTGAACGCGAACCAAACCAGGTAGCGGTATCAAAGCCACCAGGGGTTGCGAGGTAGGTGACTCTCCCGGTGCGGGTGGGGGCGATGGCGATCACGTCGCCTTTGCGAAGCTGAATGCTCTGCCAGCCATCTCGTGGAGCGTCGTTAATACGGATGCTGGTTGCGGCACCCGCCACGGCGATGACCATGTCGGTCTGCGCCTCGGCTTCAAAACCTCCCAACAGGATTTCCACGCAGGCGCAGTTGGTCGGGTTGTCCAGCAGCTTGTTGGCCCAGTGGTAGCTATGAATGTCCAGAGCGCCGCCAGCTGACAGACCGTGTTTGCGATACCCCCGCCGGCCGCTGTCCTGCACGGTTGCACGCGCGCCGGCATGGATCACCCGAAGCCCTGTCATAGCTCACCGCCCAGATCGATGAATTGTTGCCGGGTAATGGCGCGAAAACGAACCAGGTCACCGACGTTCAGCAGGGACAGGTTGGTGGGGTCGAACAGTTTGACGGGGCTTTTACCGATCAGTTGCCAACCTCCCGGAGAGGCCTTTGGATACACCGCAGTTTGCCGGTTGGCGATACCCACAGAGCCTGCAGGCACATGGGAACGGGGAGTGTCTTTTCGGGGCGTAGCTATGGCCGGGTCGACCTGACCCATAAACGCGAAACCCGGGGCAAACCCCATGGCGTACACGGTGTAGGTGGCGTCGGTGTGGTAATCAATAACGTCTTCAACGCTGAGATTGTTTTCCCGGGCAATCCATTCCAGATCCGGGCCGCTTTCCGGGCTGTAGTACACCGGAATTTCACGGGTGGTCTGACCGGACTGACTCCCGGACAGGTTATCCGGAGCGGTTTTTTCATCCATCTGCAGGGATCTTCTCAAGTGTGCCATGACGCGGCGGAAATCAATCCGAGCCGGGTCGTAGATCACCAGCAGGGTGGTGTAGGAGGGTACGAGATCTACCAGCCAGTCGCTGCTGTCATCCGCCTCGATAAACTCGCACAGCCGGGCAATGCGGCGCGGCAGGGTCTCATCGATGGCATCCGCCAGGGTAATGAGCACGCTGTCTTCGGAGATTGCGGAGATCTTCATTGCGCTGAATGCAGGGCGTCTCGTATGCCGCGCACAGCGGCCAAAGCGCTGTCGTTATCGCCATGGACGCAAAGGCTGTCCGCCGGCAGTTCCAGCCATTGGCCATTGACGCTGTTAATTCCGCCCTTGGTGGCGAACGAAACGGCCTGGTCGATGATGCGCTGGGGTTCATGGTGTACCGCGCCTTGCTGTTTTCTGGACACCAGTTGCCCCTCGTCATCGTAGGCGCGGTCGGCAAAGGCTTCCTTCAGGAGCGGTACGCCGACCTGTCCGGCCAGCTGTTGGTGCCGGCGATAATGGATCGTGACCGGTATCATCAGGGGCAGGTCATCACGGAAGGTTCGGACGGCCTCCATGACCGCCTGCAGAAGGGTGGCGTCCTTCATCATGTCATTGTTCAGTGCGCCATGGGGCTTCACGTAGCTGAGGGTCAGCCCCTCAGCACGGCACAGGCCCTCCAGGGCGCCAAGCTGATACAGCATCAACGCCTGGATTTCCTCTGTGGAATGAGCGATGGATCGCCGGCCAAAGCCAACAAGGTCGTGATAGGAAGGATGGGCGCCGATCTGAACGCCGTGTCGGGCGGCCAGGGCAATGGTACGGCGAATGACCATGGGGTCGCCGGCATGGAAGCCGCAGGCGACGTTTGCCATGTCGATCAGGGGCATGACCTGATCATCCTGACCCATGGTCCATGCGCCGTAACTTTCACCAAGATCGCAGTTCAGTTTCATCGTTGTTGCGCCTTCAGGAAGTCCTGCCCGGGTACACCATGTCTTGTTGCTGCTGCGCCCGGGCGTCGCGCTGCTGGAGCGTTTCCGGGCTGTTATCCGGAAGTGACCAGCCCTGAAGGTTATCTTCAATCAATTGGACCAGGGCATCAATATGCCCGGGCGTTGCGTTCATAGCCGGAATGTAGCTGAAGCCCTCGCCGCCGGATTCCATAAAGTATTCCCGGTTCTCTTCGTTGATTTCCTCAATGGTCTCAAGGCAATCCGAGGAGAAGCCCGGGCAGAACACGTCAATCGAGCGGACGCCCTTGGCGGGCAGGGCCTTCAGGGTTTCGTCGGTGTACGGCTTCAGCCATTCCTCCTTCCCGAAACGGGACTGGAAGGTGGTCTGATACTCGTCCGGCCCGATGCCGAGGCATTCGGCGAGCAACCTGGACGTCTTGTGGCACTCACAATGATAGGGGTCGCCTTTCTTCAGGTACTTCAGGGGAATGCCGTGATAGGAAAGAATCAGCTTGTCATTCCGCCCGTGCTGTTCCCAAAAGGCGCGGATGTGGGCCGCCATGGCTTCGATGTAGGGCGGATAATCCGGATAGTGGGATACGAAGCGGAAATCCGGCAACCAGCGGCGGCGGGTAAAGTCCTTCGCAATAGCATCAAATGTTGAGGCGGAGGTTGAAGCCGAGTATTGCGGGTAGAGCGGTAGTACCATCAGCTTGCGCACCCCCTGGTTCTGCATTTCATCCAGCACCGTGGCAATTGACGGATTCCCATAGCGCATGGCGAACCCGACCACGACCTGGTTGCCGTATTTCTTTTCCAACGTCTTGCGAATACCCTCCGCCTGATTGGCGGTGTGTGTCAGTAGTGGCGAACCCTCTGGTCGCCATATGCTGGCGTAGGCCTTAGCTGACTTTTGCGGCCGTATTCTCAGGATGATTCCATGCAGGATCAGCCACCAAAGCGGCCTGGGCAGTTCCACCACGCGTGGATCGGACAGGAACTCACTGAGATAGCGCCGGAGAGCGGAAGGGGTTGGGGCGTCCGGCGTACCGAGATTGGTGACCAATACGCCAAGCTTCCCGGGGTGTCTGTGGTTGAAGTTCTCTGTTCCTTTGTACTGCATCTGGAATGTCCTGGCTGACGATAGTGGGGAATGGCTCTTCCGGTTTAACCCTTTTTGGCGGCTTGTTGTGCGAGCCTGGGGGCCAGGCCGCGAATGTCATAGCCAGCGCTGTAAGCCTTGGTGAAAATTTCCTCGGCGGAGGTGTCGCGGGCAGAGCTCAGGGCCCAAAGCACGGTGCAACGGGTTCCTGATCGGCAGAAGGCCAGTACGGGTTTGTCAGCCTGCTGGATCATCGGGGCAAACTGGTCCACATCCCGATCGGTGATATTGCCGGATTCCACCGGCATATAGACCCATTCAAGGCCGTGTTCGCGGGCTGCTGCTTCAAGTTCCGCCATCGCCGGCTGGCCCGGCTCTTCCTGGTCCGGACGGTTGGCAACAAGGGTTTTGAACCCCTGCCTGGCAATCTCCGCCACGTCGTCCACGGTGATCTGGGGAGCCACGGTTATCTGATCATCAATCTTTCTCAGGTCCATAATGCAAGCAGGCCTTTGGGTATGAATGGAAGAAATACCGCAATGATGACATAGCACAAAGGATCTTTCAGAGCGGCATGACATTATTTTACCGGATATTCTCTGTCAGGCGCTGCGCCGGCTACGCTCGATCAATTCGAAGATTGCCATACCGGCAATCATTGCCGCCACAAAGATTGCAGCTTTGGCTTTGGCTTCGCCAGCCCCCAGCGCCACCAGGCCCGGTCCCGGACAAAACCCCGCAAGCCCCCAGCCAGCCCCGAACATCAGGCTGCCGACCATCAGGCGGCGGTCAATCTGCTTGTTGGCGGGGAGTTTCATCTCAGCCCCCAGAAAGCTCAGGGTACGTTTACGGGCAACCGTAAAGGCGAATACCCCGACAATGATGGCGCCGCCCATGACAAAGGCCAGCGAAGGATCCCAGGCACCGGCCAGATCCAGAAAGCCCAGCACCTTTTCAGGGTTCGCCATGCCTGAGATGAGCAGTCCAATACCGAAGACCAGTCCTGCACCAAAAGCCGATAATGAGTATTTCATTGGATTATCCTCCGAATACATGTCGAACCAGATAAACGGTCACGAAGCCGGTGGCCATGAAGCACACGGTGGCGACCAGCGAGCGCGGTGACAGGCGTGAGATGCCGCAAACCCCATGGCCGCTGGTACATCCGGAGCCGAAGCGGGTGCCAATTCCCACTAGCAGTCCGGCAAAGATGATCATTGGATAGCCTGCCTCTATCCGGATCTCCGGAAGATCTCCCGCCACGATCCAGATGATTGGAGCGATAACCAGGCCGGCAATAAAAGCGACGCGCCAACCAATATCGCTGCTGCGGGGAGTGAGCAAACCGCCGAGAATTCCGCTGATGCCAGCAATGCGGCCATTCAGGAGAATAAAGCTGGCGGCTGCCAGGCCAATTAAGATGCCGCCGGCCAGGGCGGACCAGGGGGTGAAGCTGTTCCACGCAACGTCGATCATAAAGGCCTCCTTGTGATTACCTTGTGCAGGCCCTGATAATAAATGGAATATGCATAGGTGTAATAGGAATATGCCTGGAGGGATGCAAAAAAGCCCGGCGCTGATGGCCGGGCAGAGGCGTGCGAGTAGTATCCATGAAAGACTTCCAGACAAACCGGCGTCAGCAGGGACACCGGTATAGGGAAGTATTGACCATAATTTGTACACTTCAAGCTACAGTGCCAATAGTTTGAAAACATTTTTTCATATTGATTGAGTGCTTATACTGCCGCCTGTCATTGTGCGGGTCACAGGGGCGCACTATCCACTGAAATTCCCCCTTGCCTGTAATACAATAGAGCCATAATGCAGTTCCAAGCCCCGAGGTTGTCACATGTCTGATGATGAAAACGAAAACAAAGCTCAGGATGATCCGCAACTGGCGGGCAAGATAAAGGATTCCGCGCGCCAGATCTGGCTGGCTGGCCTGGGGGCCTATACCAAGGCCGAAGAGGATGCCGGCCGGTTCTTTGAGAGGCTGGTGCACGAAGGCGAGCAACTGGAGAACAAGACCCGCGGCGTCGTTGAAAAACAGATCAAGACCGTCGAGTATCGTGTTGGCGATGTCCGTGAACGTGCCACCGGCACCTGGGACAGGCTTGAGCATATGTTTGACCAGCGGGTATCCGGGGCGCTGCGCCGATTGGGGATTCATCGCCGCGAAGAAATCGAGGCAATGGAGCGGCGCATTGAAGCGCTGGAATCCGAATTGAGTCGGTTACGGGGTGAGATCGAAGATCACTCAGAGGAGGAGTGACCGGATCAGGGCAGCCAGGCTACAGGTAGTCCTGGCTCATCAGACAGACCTGTTCTTGCTCGTCAGGGCCAAGATAGGGCAGCAACAGCTGCATCATCTGATAGACTCCCCGGCCCGGGTCAACTGCGTCCCGATTATCCAGGTGGGACAGGCTATCGTAACTGCTCCAATAACAGGCCGTTAGCGTCAATTGTTCACACAGGGATGAACGTTGGCTGTCGGTGATGTCCATCATGCCCTGACTCTGGAGACTGCTGCATATCGTGGTAAACGCTGCTGTTTTCTTCTTCAGGATTCGCTTGAAGCGGTTTTGCAGTTGGTCGTGCCGGGACAGGACATTCACCAGATCCTGGTAGAGAAAACGGTACCGCGCCACGGTTTCGAACAGCAGGTGGAGAAAGAAGCTCTGCTGGTCGAGGCTGATTTCCACGTCCTCCGGTACGGACAGCAGGTCCACCATCTCGTCTTCATAGCGATCAAACAATTCCTCGACGATGTCGCCCTTACTCTTGAAATGGTAGTACAGGTTGCCGGGGCTGATCTCCAGCTCGTCGGAGATCAGCAGGGTCGTGACGTTGGGCTCACCAACGCCATTGAACAGCATCAGGCTGGCATCGAGTATACGGTCGCGGGTTTTGATTTTTTTCATGTCGCGGCCTGGTTCAGGAATTAAAGGTCGAAGCGGGCCCAGATCGGGCAGTGGTCCGACGGCCGCTCCATGCCACGGATATCGTAGGATACACCGGCTTCCCTGGCCAATGGCAGAAGGCTGTCGCTGGCCATGATCAGGTCGATACGCAGGCCCCGCTTGGGTTCGCGCTCAAACCCTTTACTGCGGTAGTCAAACCAGCTGAAGGTATCGGCTTCTTCAGGGTGGAGGTGCCGAAAAACATCGGTGTAGCCGCGGCTCTCGACCTGACCAAGCCATTCGCGCTCCTCCGGGAGGAACGAACACTTGCCCGTGCGCAGCCAGCGCTTGGCGTTATCCGCACCAATGCCGATGTCCCTGTCAGTCGGTGAAATGTTCATATCTCCCATGAGCACCACATGGCCGCCTTCCGCTTTCAGGTCATCCAGATAGCGCATGAGATCGCTGTAGAATTTCTCCTTGGCGGGGAACTTGACCGGATGATCCCGGCTTTCGCCTTGTGGGAAATAGCCGTTAATCACGGTGATTTTCTCGCCGTGGGTTGAGAATTGCCCGGTAATCAGGCGGCGCTGGGCGTCTTCGCCATCCCATGGGTAACCTTTGATCACCTTGTCAGGCTCCTGCCGCGATAGCAGGGCGACGCCGTAGTGGGTTTTCTGGCCATGGAAATACACGTGGTAGCCAAGTTCCCGAATCGCTTCGACAGGAAAATCCTGGTCTGTCACTTTGGTTTCCTGCAGCCCGATCACGTCCGGATTTAGGGTATTGATCACCTCTGCCAACTGGTGCAGGCGAGTACGGATACTGTTGACGTTGAAGGAAACGAAGATCATGGGTGATTACTCTCTGATTCGCTGGCTCATTGGCTTGGGCTCAGCGCCGGAGTTTATCACAGCCTGCGAGGGATTCCGCCTTGGCTGAGAGGACGCATTCAGGGAGTCAGTTCACAATTCGCTTGCCGGGTGATTTCATAACGAATGTGGACGGTGTAGTTCTCTTCTCTGGATTTGCGGATATTGCTCAGACCAAAGTAATCGGTGAGGACGCCGGATTCGTTGTAGCCCAGGATGACAGGGTCCACCAGAAAACGGGCAAAAAAGCCGGAGGGCCGTATACGGACGATGTGGGCCACGTCGGTCCTTTCCGTGCTGGCAGGCTCAATGATGAAGCCGTAATGCTCCCCCCGGGTCGGGCCCAGGAACCGGAAGTCGACGGATTGTCCCGCGGTTACTGCGTTCCAGTTGCGACGGATAAGGTTGTCGAAGCCGGCATCCACTACAACAGTCTCATCGAAGGGTACATCATAGTTTTCGACCTCGCCGGATGGGCTTTGCCAGCGGATCCTGAGGGTGTCGTCATCCACGTGCTTTATGGAGAGGGTTTCATCGAAATCCCGTTGCTCAAACTCAATTTCCGGTCGCAGGGCAGAATGCTGGTAGTTAAGTTCTTTGGTGGCGAAGGTATCTCCGTCACCCGGGCGCTGGTAGTCGACAGAGTGTCTATCCGGGTGCCAGAGCCCGCCGATGCATTCTCCCGATACGCGATGTCGTTCCTCGTAAACCGGGGTACCGTCTTCACTGGCCTTACCGATGAAACGGAGCTCTGACTCGGCGGCGGACACCGTGCATGTCATCAGCGACGCCGTAATGAGTGAAACAGCGGATCGAATGTTCATGACGCAAGCTCCGTGTAAACTGCGTTGCGAACCAGCAACAGCAGCGGGAACACCAGTAGCCATCCCAGGGCGAGCGCCAGCAAAGACAGATTCATCAGTGGCAGCTCAACCGCGCCCAGCTGACTGGCAGACCAATAGGCAAACGGCCCGGCCATGGGGGCAAGAACCCACGGCAACCATGGCTTACGGCCGACCCATCGCAGTGAATGGCACAGTGTGGTCATAAATATGGCCCAGATCGCCACCAACCATATCGGTGTCAGCAATACCTCGCCGGTGCCATCGTCCAGAATTCCGGTTTGAAACCAGATGCCGTCCAGAACGCCGCCCACCACCGTGCCAAAACCGATGAATTGTGCTTCGAGCCAGCGGTGCTGACTGATCAGAATAAAATGCATCACCAGGAACACTGCCACGACACCGGCGGCAAGCATTCCTGGGTACAGCACGCAGATCAGCCAGCCGGCCTGAAAAAGCAGAAAGTTCAGGACGTTGCGCAACGTTTCGGAGCGAATCATAAGCTCAGGATATTGTCCCGCTTGTTCCCGGGTTTTGCGAGCATCAACTGGGAGACACCGATGGCGCGTTCACTGAAGCCGGCCTCGCAATAGGCAAAATAGAACTGCCACAGCCTCCGGAAGGCCTGATCGTACCCGTGAGTTTCAAGGCGATGGCTGCTGGCCATGAAGCGCTCGCACCAGTCGTGGAGCGTACGGGCATAATGGAATCCGATGTCCTCAGCGTGGGTCAGCACCAGGTTGCTGCCCTTACGGACAGATTCCAGGATGGCTCCGAAAGAAGGAATGAAACTCCCCGGGAAGATATAGCGCTGGATAAAGTCCACATTCCGCAATGCGCGCTGATAACGTTGCTCCGGCATGTTGATCGCCTGAATCAGCGCCAGTCCGTCCGGTTTGAGTAGCGCGCTGATCTGGCTCAGGTAGCTGTCGAGGAACTGCGGCCCCACGGCTTCAATCATCTCGATGGAGACCAGCTTGTCGAACTGCCCCGTCAGATCACGGTAATCGTCGAACAGCAGGGTAATGCGGTCTTCCAGGGCGGCCTCTGCGACGCGCTGTCTTGCCAGTGTCAGCTGCTCTTCTGAAATCGTTGTGGTGGTAACGTGACAGCCGTAATGCCTGGCAGCGTGAATGGCAAATCCACCCCAGCCGGTGCCGATTTCGATGACCCGGTCACCGGGCTTCAGGTCGAGCTTGCGGCAGATGGTGTCCAGCTTGTGAGCGGCGGCCTCGTCCAGCGTGCTGTCTTTGTCGGGGTAGATGGCGGAGGAGTACATCATGGTCGGATCAAGGAACATCTCAAACAGATCGTTGCCGAGATCGTAATGGGCGCTGATATTTTTGCGGGATCCCGCTTTGGTATTGCGATTGAGCCAATGCAGGCTCTTCAGCGCCGGCCTGGTGATCCAGCTGAAGCGGTCCTCGAATGCATTCATCCGGTCGACGTTGCGGGTAAAGAACCGCAGCAGGGCGACCAGGTCCGGTGAATGCCAGTCGCCAGCCACCCAGGATTCCGCCGCTCCCACGCTGCCGCCGGTAAGCAGGTCTCGCCAGGTGCTGTGATGATGGATGACTAGTTCAGCAGGCGCGTGGCCGGTGTCACCATCGCCAAACACAAGATCGTCATAACCCGATTCGCGAACCGTTAGCAGGCCTTCCTTCAACTGTGCCAGCTGCTGGCACACCAGACTTCTTGCAACGCGACTGGTCAACGGCGCAGGGGGATTGCGTTCGCCGGTTTCCAGTGAGGTATTCAGGTTCTCCATGAGCTGACCCTTCCACTTGTCTTTTCGGTGTTGTTTGTTTCGGTCACATCAAGCCCGGTGTCGCTGTGGCCCAGCCGGTAGGCGGGGTCGGAATTCCGCAGCTTGTCCGGATGGGAGTAAAATGGCGCGCCCTTGAGCTTGAGTTTCAGCGCATGCCAGTAAATGCCGCCTGCGACCTTCAGGGCTTCCAGCGGAAACCGCCTCAGGCTTCGGTGTAACTGTTTACGTGTCAGGGGGGTGCGTTGGACTACCAGGGTGGCGTCAAACTGCTTTTGCCCGCCCTCAAGCACGTTCATGTGAATGCGCAGGTCCGGTCCGCGGAAACTGAACGTCCATTGGTAATGCTGATCCATGCCATTGAAGGGCGACACATGGAAGCGCTTGCTGAAACCGAACCGCTCTGAGCGCCATCCGCTCTGTGTTCTGGTTTCACCGGTGGTTTCCAGGCAATAGACATGGCGCTCATGCCAGGGGGTATTGGTAATCTGGGCGAGAATGACCCTGGGGACAGCGCCGGCCTCGGGTCGATCGCCAGCGGCATAGCAAAAATAGAAACTGACCGGATTGAACACATAGCCAAGGTAGCGCGGGTGGGTGATCAGCTCCACGGCCCCGTCTGGCTGCCATCCGGTTGCCTGCCGGACCTGGCGACGGACAGCCTCCAGAAGATTTCCCGAATCGGGGGCAAAGTAATCCTTGCGGTAAAGCGACAGCCAGTTGAAGCGCTCCAGAGAGAACAGCCGGCTGATGCGGGTTACCCGGTTCCATTCACCGAGGTTCAGCGCCAGCATACCGGTGTTGTAGCTGAACTCATGGCCAACCGGGCTTTTGCGACGGTGGCGGATACTACCTTCCAGCCACTGGCTGGCGAGTGCGCTGGCGGTGTTGTCAGCCCGTTGCATCACCATGGCTAGAGCTCCACACCAAACGCCCTGGTAACACGCAGGGCGCTGCGTACACCGTCTTCGTGGAACCCGTTGAACCAGTAGGCTCCGCAAAAATGGCTGCGGTTCCGGTTACCGATTTCCTTGTATCGGCTCTGGGCTGCCACAGCTTCCAGGGTGAACACCGGGTGGGCGTAGTCAAAGCGTTTGATGACGCGTTCACTGGCGATGTCCTGACTGCGGTTGAGAGTGACGCAGAATGTTTCAGGGGCATCGTGGAAGTTCTGCAGGATGTTCATGTTGTAGGTCACGGAGACCGGCTCGGTGCTGTGGGTGGGAATAAAATAGTTCCAGGCAGCCCAGGCGCGCCGGTTTGATGGCAGTACCGAACGGTCAGTGTGCAGCACCACGTCATTTCGCTGGTAGGCAATCGCTCCCAGGACACTGCGTTCCGCATCTGTCGGGTCTGACAGCATGGCCAGCGCCTGATCGCTGTGGCAGGCGAAGATCACCTGGTCGAATTCGTGTTCCTGATCCCGGGCGGTGAGCAGAACCTTGTCCGGCAACCGCGTGACGGAGGTCACCGGACTGTTCAGGTGGGTACGTTCCCCGAGCCGGTCCATCATTTTGTTCACATACTGCGCGGAACCGCCGGAGATAACCCGCCACGTCGGTCGGTCATCCACCGACAGCATGCCGTGATTGTTGAAAAACTGCAGAAAGAAGCGGATCGGGAACCGTTCCAGCACAATTTCCGGTGCAGACCAGATGGCAGCCCCCATGGGCACAATGTAGTAGTTGCGGAAATAGCGGGAATAGCGGTTCCTGTTCAGGTACTCGCCTAGGGTTTCTTCATCATTGATGGCGCCTGAAGCCAGATCGGCGCGGGTTTCCTGATTGAAGCGGAGAATCTCACGGACCATCTTCAGGAATGGCAGATTCAGCAGGTTGCTGCGTTGGGCAAACAGGGTGTTCAGGTTGGTGCCGTTGTATTGCAGACCATTGGTGTGGCAATCCACGCTGAAACTCATGTCGCTGACTTCCGATGCCACGCCCAACCGATCCATCAGCCTGATGAAGTTGGGGTAAGTCCAGTCATTGAACACAATAAAGCCCGTGTTGACCGGCCACTCCTTCCCGCCGGCCTGAACGTTTTCGGTGTTGGTATGACCACCGGCGTAGTCGTCGGCCTCGAAGAGCTGAACATCGTGGTGTTCCGATAGCAGCCAGGCAGCAGTGAGACCGGAAACTCCGGCGCCAATGACAGCAATGCGCTGACGTGGTTCGTTCATCTGATCATTCCTGTTAAGTGTTGCTCTTCCGGGCCATCGCCGCAGCCATTCGGTCAATGATCCCGCGGGGCAGGGCGCCAAGCAGCCGCAGTGTCCACGTAAAACGCTTGGGAAACGCGATGTCGTGACGCCCCCTGGCTAGTCCGTTCACAATTCGCCGGGCAGCGTCGTCGGCAGTGACCAGGAATGGCATGGGAAAATCGTTGCGGTCTGTCAGGGGCGTTTTCACAAATCCCGGTGACACCACCACGACATCAATGCCTTCGGCAGCCAGATCCGCCCGGAGGGCATACGCGAAATAGCTGAGCGCAGCCTTGGAAGCGCCGTAGCCCTCGGCACGCCCGAAAGGAAACCACCAGGCTGAGGAGCTGACAATCACCAGTGTCGCCGGGCAGCCCTTTGCGCGGGTCCTGCGGAGTGCAGGCAGGGCAATATCCAGACAGCGTGCCGTGCCTGTCATATTGGTGTGCAGATTGTTGGCAATGACATCACTGCTGTAATGGCTGACCTCCAGGTATTCACAGGTACCGGCGTTAAGGATGGCCATGTTCAGGTCGCCATGGCTCTCAAGCCGGGGAGCTATAGACCCGAGCTGTTGCTGGTCGGTGGTGTCCGCAGGCGCAACGGTCACACGATCCGGCGCTACGGCCTGAATGGCCTCCAGAGGTTCCCGCCGACGGCCGGTCAGAATCAGTCTGTGGCCCTGCTCGAGAAGCGCGCGGGAGACCGCTTCACCGATACCGGAACCGGCACCGGTAATCCAGATATTTTCCGGAACCTGGAGTCTGCGACTCATGCCGCGCCCGTCCTGATCCAGCGGATAAAACGACCGATCACCGGAAGGTGTTCGTACAGTAACTGGCCGGCATCGAAATAATCCCGGTGGTATGTGACCTTGCCATTACGGATAACCAGCCGGCTCATACCGTCCACGAGAATCTCCCTGCCACGGCGAATGCGTTTGTGGCGCAGGCGCATGACCCAGGTGATTGCCACATGCTCCCCAGTGATCACGGCGTCGCCGAACTCAAACTCGCAGGACAGCACGTTGGCGTAGGCGCCTGCGAAGTACCGGGTAAGCTGATCCAGTCCGGACATGGAAGACAGCGGATCCTGAAACTGAACATTTTCGCTGTACACCGACGACAGCTTGTTCAGGTTGCCGGCGTCCAGGGAATTGAACAGGTCCCGGAAGCGCTCGAGCGTGCCGGGAACGGAGGAATTCCGGGTGCCAACTTCGATTGCCGGGGCGGTGCTCACAGTTGCTTCCTCTTTTGCGCGTCAAGTTGCCGGGTTTCTTCCTGAATGTGCCTGGGAATCGGATTCAGGTCCCAGATGATACCGAGTCTGGACAGCGCCCAGAGTCCGTACCAGGTAATATCGATTTCATACCAGCGGAAGCCCTGGCGGACCGATTGCGGCCAACGATGGTGATTGTTGTGCCAGCCTTCGCCCAGGGTGAGCAGGGCGAGCCAGAAATTGTTACGGCTGTCGTCCGGAGTATCGAACCGGCGCTTGCCCCACACGTGGGACAGGGAATTGATGGATACGGTGGCATGGAAAAGCACCACCGTGGAGATGAAAAAGCCCCAGGCCAGAAGTTGTAAACCGTTGGTGCCCAGACCAGGAGCCCAGACGGCCAGCGCCTCACCGATGCCATAGATCAGCACTGCGGCGGCGGCTGGAACAAGGGAGTCGAAACGGTTCACGAAGCGCAACTCCGGAAACTTCAGCCAGTCTCTGACGCGCCGCTCGTCCATCGCAAAACCGGCATCACAGGTGAACCATCCGGCATGGGACCACCAGAATCCGCCCTGATGCGGGGAGTGCAGGTCTTGCTCCTGATCGGAATGCTGGTGATGGTGGCGGTGGTGGGCCGCCCACCACAGCGGGCCCCGTTGAGCCGCGCTGGCCCCCAGAATGGCAAACACGAATTGTGTCGTGCGGCTGGTCTTGAAGGTTTTATGGGCGAAGTAACGATGGTAAAACCCGGTTATTGCAAACATCCGTAAAACGAAAAAGCCGACAGCAAAGGCCAGTGCGAATCCGCTGACCCCGGTAAAAAAGGCCAGCAGGCACGCCAGATGAAGTGCAATAAATGGGATAACCCGGATAAAGTTGAACGACCGTGATGTGGCATCGATGTGATCCGAACCGGCGGAGGAATCGAACCATCTCAGAATGTTTGTTAGCCAGTATTGCGCTCGGGTCATACCCAGACTGCCCTTGTTTCGTGAGTAAACTATCGCTGTTTCGTGTTGGGTTGGGCGAGTTTTTGTCCGCTTGCCCTGATCTACGTTTAAACACCTGTTTCTGGATGCACCTTCAATGAAGAATGACCAAATTAACCAGTGCCCGAATATACGCCGCATAGCGGTCGTTGGTTCAGGTCTGGCGGGCCTGTCTGCCGCAATTTTGCTGAAACAGCAAAATCACCAGGTAACGGTGTTCGAAAAAAGCCGCGGCCCCGGCGGTCGTCTTGCCGCCAAACGGGTCACGGGCGGGTCCGCCGACATCGGCGCCCAGTACTTCACCATCCGTAACCCGGACTTCCGGGCGTTTCTCGAACGCTATGCCGGCCCAGACAGTTTCGGCCCCTGGCCGGGACGCCTTGGCTTTCAGCAGTCCGACGGATACTGGCAATCATTCCCGGATGAGCCGCGTTATGTCGGTATTCCCAGGATGACGGCGGTCAGCCGGGCGCTGGCATCGAGCGTTGATGTCCGGGCGGAAGTGCGCATTGCCACAATGGCCCGGGAAGACAGCGGCTGGTTCCTGACCGACACTACCGCGCAGCGCCATGGACCTTTCGATCAGATCATTCTCACCGCCCCGCCTGCCCAGGCCAGGGATCTTCTGGCAGCCAGTGGTTTGCAGGAGTTGGCCCAATCGCTGGATGGTGCCGTTGCCGCCATGCAACCATGCTGGGCGCTGGCGGCTCATTTCAAGGCGGCGCCGTACGACGTATTCGAAGGCTTGCGTCCGGACAATAACGTGCTGTCCTGGGTTGCTAACAACTCCAGCAAACCCGGGCGTGAGGGCGAGGGACAATGGTGGGTACTTCACGCCACGTCACAATGGTCCGCCGCAAATGTGGACACGCCGCCTGCCGAGGTCATCGCGACAATGCTGGAGGCGTTCCGGACGGTAACCGGCACAGATCTTTCCCCGGACGAAACCGTAGCGCATCGCTGGTTATACGCGCGCTCTGACAGCAACGAGCAGCCCGGATGCCTGTGGTTCCCCGGGGAGGGCATCGGGCTGGCGGGGGACTGGCTGTGCGGAGGGCGTGTCGAGGGTGCCTTTGACAGCGCCAGCGCGCTGGTCAGGAGAATGACCCGTTGATCGGCGGTCATTCGTCTGGCCGTGTTACCTCCGGCTGCAGGTAAAAGTGAGTGATGGTGCCGTCACTGAACTTGCTGAAGAATGCACTGACGTCAGTAATCTTGCGCAATGAACGGTGGCGGTTAATCGGATCCCGGACCAGTACCTTGATACCGTTGAAATTGTCCTGGATGTTGGAAAAACGGGCACGCATCGAGCAGGTGACCACGTGGTCCGGCTCCAGGCCGAGTTCTTTCGCCAGCCATTGGCTATGATCGTCCATCTCTTGTGGAGACAGATCTTCCCGGGTATCCAGGTGATTGAGCTTGATGCGATCCACAATGCAGCGGGAGAAACTGTCGGGGTATCGGCGGGCGACCTTGCGAAATGCCTCCCAGAAGAAGTTGTCGGTCAACTCCGCAAAGTACTGCATGTTGCTCAGGCAGGTATCCACCCATTCGAAGCTTTCCGCGTCTTCCAGCACTTCGTTGATGGCTTCGCGCAGGAGCCAGTCGAAGCCCAGGGCAGTCTTGTGAGCGTAGACCTTGCGATACATCTGATGGCGGCTGTAGACAAAATCCTCCAGTGCGCCGAGGCCTTTCTGGGTGATGGCGAGCCCCAGCCAGGGCTCCGACACATCCCACCCGAACCGCAGGTTGCTGAGCAGGTGATCAAGATTGAAGCCGCCAATGGTCACGGATGAGTGGAAGCCATCCCTCAGCATATAGTCCGCCCGGTCCGCGTCGATCTCCCCGGACACGATAGAAGACAGCAGATCCATGACCAGACGGGGGATGTCCGCATGGCTCAGGGCACCGGAGTGGGCATCATCCCCGGCGATGAAGGCCCAGAACGTCCTTGCATGTTTGCGGAATGCCTCACTGGGCTGGACGTCGGTGGTCTCCATGATGCCGATAACGTCCCGGGCATCGAGCCCGGCGGCCCGGATGTCGATATCCTTCAATACCTCATGGGCAACGCGGACCGAATAGTGTTCGTGCTCAAGTTCATCCGGCTGGCTGCTGTGGTAGGTGGAATAATCCACGCCTTCCCACAGGTCTTCAAACCGGTCCCGGCGGGACATCAGATCCCGGATGCGGCGGGCCTGGGTGAACTGGTGAGAGAAACTGGAATGCCCGCTGTCGTGAAGCAGGCAGCCGAGGCGAATGGTTTTGGCCAGGTAATCGATGGCATCCAACTGGCTCAGACTGAGATCGGTTTTCTCGCTGAGCTGCTTTTCCCGCAAGTAAGCGTCAATCATTGAGCGGAACATGCGGGTGCCCACATGCATGACGCCGATACTGTGCAGGAAGCGGGAGTGGGTCGCCCCGGGGAATACAAGGCTGAGAATATCGTTCTGGCAGATGTTGCGCAGGCGCTGGAACAAAGGGTGGTCAATCACCCGTATTTCATGGCGATAGAGTGGAATGCCGCCGTGGACGGGATCCATAATCAGCTTGTCATATGCGCCGAGCAGGTCATTTACTGCGCTTCTCATTGCCTGGTTCTCCCAAAATCATCAAACTTGCCTTGTTATATCACAGGGTCGTGCCAGAATAGGCGTTAAGTACCCGATTTATCCTTTACCGATGGTAGTTTAGGGCAGAAGCCATGACCTCGCGCACCGAGCGCATATTAATTATTGATGCCGACAAAAAGGCACGCACGGAATTGAGCCGGCACCTGGAAGCACGGGGCTTCTACGTGACCGGATGCCCTGACATCGGCACGGCCTTCAACATGTTCGATCAGACCGTTCCTGATGTTATTTTCGCCGACATATTGCCCGCCGAAATCCGTGAACTGGCCTCCAGGCTGGAAGACCTGGAAACATTCACTCCGATAGTGGCCTGTTCCGATACGGCGAACTCAGTTGCTGTGGTGAATGCCCTTCGCGCCGGTGCCGCGGACTTTTTCCTGAAGCATTGTTCCGACGACAAGGCCGCCCTGGACGATGTCATCGGCAAGCTGTTCGACCGGGTGCGAGTGAATCGATTGAACCAACTTTACCGCCTGGAACTGGAGGAAGCCAACCGGGACCTGCGCAACGGGATTGCCGAATTGCGGGCCGATCAGCGGGCAGGGCGCAAGGTGCAACTGCGCATGTTGCCGGACAACGATCAGCGCCTGGCGGACCTCAGCGTGTCTCACCTGATCAAGCCATCCCTGTACCTGAGCGGAGATTTTCTGGACTATTTCCGGATATCGAAAGACAAGGTGCTTGTCTATATTGCCGACGTCTCTGGCCATGGCGCCAGCTCAGCGTTCGTTACGGTATTGCTGAAAAACCTCACCAATCGACTTCAGCGCAACCTTCGGCGCGGGTCCAGTGATGACATCCTGTATCCCGATCGGTTCCTGAGCAGGATCAATTCGGAGCTATTGGATACCGGGCTCGGTAAACACGTAACCGTATTCGTTGGCATAATCTCCGTAAATGAGCGTAAATTGAGTTATGCGGTAGGCGCCCACTTCCCGATGCCGATTCTTTCTTTCGAGGGCGGTAGCACCTCATTCCTGGAAGGAAGCGGGTTGCCTGTGGGGCTGTTTGAAGCGCCGGAGTGGGAAGTATACGAAGTACCGCTTGAGCAGCCGTTTCGGCTCATTCTGTTTTCGGATGGCATTCTGGAAGTTATCCGGGCAAAAAGCCTGGATGAAAAGGAGCAGACACTACTTGAACTCGTGTCGGGAGGTCGTCACACTATCGCATCTCTGAACCAGGCTCTGAATCTTGATGCGATTACAGAGTTGCCGGACGATATCGCGATCGTTTCGGTTACGGATACCGAACCCGGTTCAGAAAACACGTCGTCGAAATAGTGGCAGTGTATAACATGGCTGGTTACAAGATCCTGCAAGCTGAAAATCAGGGTATTTACCTCCTGAAGTTTATTGGGGAAATCCGGCTGAACCTGTGTTCGACGCTGGATAATCTGGTTGAGTCCATCACCCAGGATCCAGACTTCAAAACCGTGGTGATTGATCTTACCGAGTGCGAAATCATCGACAGCACCACCCTGGGGCTGCTGGCAAAGATCGCCATGGCGGCCCAGAAACGAAGCCATTTCCTGCCCACACTGGTATCCACCAACCCTGACATTACCCGAATCATCACTTCCATGGGTTTCGACAAGATTTTCATCATTGTTCGTGAGCCCGCATCCCGGATTGAACAACTCGAGGAAATTCCCGTACTGCGCGCCAGCGAACAACAGGTTCGCGACAAGGTGCTGGACGCTCACCGCGTTCTGATGGGGCTGAACAGCCGCAATCGGGAAGAGTTCAAGAATCTGGTTCGCGCCCTGGAATGTGAAGAACACGGCTGATCACGGCCACGTTTCCTGTGAGTATGGCAGCCGCGACCTCATTCGATCCAATAAAAGAACGGACAACCTATGCCTGATAAAAACGACCCGCAAACAATAGGGGCTTCCTCCACGGGCCGTGATGTTGCAGTGCTGGGCGGCGGCAGTTTCGGTACCGCCATGACCAAGGTGCTGGCGGATAACGGCCACACCGTACATTTCTGGATGCGCGACGAAAACCAGGTACAAGAGATCCGCAGTACCCGCATCAACAGCCGTTATATGCCGGGCATCGAGCTGGTCGGAGATGTCCAGCCGACCACCGACCTGGCGGCTGCCGTCAACAAGGCCGAGGTCGTGTTCCTGGCGATTCCGAGCAAGGCATTTCGGGTCGTTATTCGTGAGCATTGTACGGAATTTGCCGACGACCAGATTGTCATCAGCCTGACCAAGGGTATCGAAGAGCACGGTTTCAAGTTGATGAGTGAAATCCTGCAGGAAGAAATCCCGCGCTGTCGTATCGGTGTACTGAGCGGCCCCAACCTGGCGGGTGAAATCGTCAACAAGGATCTGACCGCCACCGTTATTGCCGCCAAGGATCCGGAAGTGCGCCGCACCGTACAGGACCTGCTCGGATGCGAATATTTCCGCGTCTACGCCAATGTGGACGTTTACGGTGTCGAACTGGCCGGCGCCCTGAAGAACATATATGCCATTGTTTCCGGCCTGGCGTCCGCGCTTGATCTTGGGGAGAACGCCAAGGCGATGCTGATCACCCGTGGCCTGGCGGAAATGAGCCGGTTTGCCGTCAGTCTTGGCGCCAATCCGATGACCTTTATGGGGCTGGCCGGTGTCGGCGACCTGATTGTGACCTGTACCTCGTCGAAAAGCCGGAACTATCGGGTCGGTTACGCGGTCGGTAAAGGCAAGAAGCTCGACGATGCCGTTGCGGAGCTGGGGCAGGTGGCCGAAGGCATTTACACCCTGAAGCTGGTCAAGGAAAAGTCTGAGGCTATTGGTATCTACATGCCTCTGGTCCGTGGCCTCTACGAGATTCTTTACGACTCCGCCTCTATCAGTGCGGTCATTAACAGCCTGATGATGTCGGTTCAGAACTCCGATGTGGAATTTATTCTGCCCCGGACCATAGCCAATAACCAGTGACAGCCGGAGGTGGCCCTTGCATCTGATTGTCATGCGTCATGGTGAAGCCGGGTGGCACACCATCGATCAGGAACGTGAGCTGACCGAAGCAGGGCGCGCATCGGTCGCCACCGTTGCGGCAGACATCGCCGAATCACCCTGGCGCCCGGAGGCTGTCTGGTGCAGCCCGCTGGTCCGCGCGAGGCAGACGGCGGCCATCATGTCCGAAATTATCAACTGCCCGGTTATTGAAAAGGACTTCATAACGCCGGATGACGACCCCGGCCGCTGTCTCGACGAATTGCTCGAGGCATCGATATCACCCTTGATGCTGGTGTCGCACATGCCATTTGTGGGTGCGCTGTCTACCTTGCTGGTGGATGGGCACCGTCGTGGTATTCCGTTCATGACTTCCCAGGCAATATTATTGGAAATGCCGGTAGTAGGACCGGGTTGCGCCGATATCCGGGCTCAGTTTCTGCCCTGAGTGGGGCGAGTCAAAGCCAACAGAGAGCACCCGAATCATTTATGTACAGTTTCCCGATTGATTACATCGAACCCGTATTCCGTCCGCCCAGCGAGGCCAAGTCCCTCATCCTGCCTGTCACCAATGGGTGCTCCTGGAACAAGTGCACCTTTTGCGAAATGTACACTCAGCCCCAGAAGAAGTTCCGGGCGAGGAAGCCGGAGGATGTTCGCGCCGATATCGATAAGGCTGCACGTAGCCTGGGCAGCGTTCGCCGCGTGTTTCTGGCGGACGGTGACGCCATGGTGCTGCCCACTCGCCGGCTGCTTGAAATCCTCGCGGACCTGAAAGCAGCGTTTCCGGATCTCCAGCGGGTATCGAGCTATTGCCTGCCAAGAAACCTGGCCAAAAAATCCGTAGAAGAGCTTACCCAACTGCGGGAGGCAGGGCTGAAGATTCTGTATGTTGGTATGGAATCCGGTGACGATGAGATTCTGCGTCGGGTCAACAAAGGGGAAACCGGTGAATCCACCCGGTCCGCCCTGCTGAAAATCCGCGAATCGGGCCTGACCAGTTCGGTGATGGTTCTCAATGGTCTTGGCGGTGAAGCCCTGTCAGAGCAGCACGCCATCAACACCGCGAAACTCTGCAGTGACACCCAGCCGGATTATCTGTCCACACTGGTGGTGAGCTTTCCGCAGGGTGAGGAACGATTTCGTGAGGGATTTGGCGATGATTTCGTACCACTGAACCAGGACGGTCTGTTTCGTGAGATCCGCCTGTTTCTCGAACACCTGGAGTTGGACCGGACGATCTTCCGCAGTGACCACGCCTCCAACTACCTGGTATTGAAGGGCACACTCGGGCGCGACAAGCAGCGGCTGCTGGACGAAGTGACTCTGGCGATCTCCAGTCCCGGCACTGCGGCCTTGCGGCCGGAATGGATGAGAGGGCTTTGAACCATGGCACATAAGCCGGAGAGCATTGCGAAGCAGGTTGAGCAATCGGGTGACTCAGGCAAGGGCCTGCCCCCGCTGGACAAGTGGCATCCGGAGTTGTCCGGGGACATCGATATCCGCATCACCCGGGACGGACAATGGATCTATGAAGGCGAGCCTCTCGCCAGAGAGGCCATTGTCCGGCTGTTTTCAACCATCCTTCGCCGTGAAGACGATGACCATTATTACCTGGTAACGCCCGTCGAGAAGTGGCGCGTCCAGGTGGAAGATGCGCCACTGCTTGCCCACACCCTGGAGGTGAAGGGGCAGGGAACTGACCAGACGCTTTACCTGACCACCAATGTGGGTGAAACCCTGGCTGTTGGCAACGAACATCCACTGAGTGTCGGGCGTTATCCCGGCAGCGACGAGCCGCGCCCGGTGGTGTTTGTACGGCATGGCCTGGAGGCCAGGCTGGTCACAGCAGCGTATTACGATCTGGCGGAGCATGTCAGCGAGGGTCAGGCGGATGACGGCTCGCCGATACTGGGAGTGTGGAGCGGCGGAAATTTTTATGAAATCGGGCAGGGGAGTTGAAAAGACTGACATCGCCCCAAATAACTGACGGTAGAAAAGGCAGTCCTACAATTGTTAAACTGTATTTTCGATCTTGTTACCGAGCCTGGCTCTCTAACGAGGCCCGGTGGTCGTTAGTCCCTCTGTGCAGTATGGCTGTTCATGAATACTTGCGATTACCCAAATTCAATTAAACAGTCATTGCGACACGCAAGGAGATCACATGGCCCAACCTCGTGTTGTCACCATCCATTACACACTCACTAATGACCAGGGTGAGCAGCTTGACTCTTCCCGTGTAGAAGGTCGTGAGCCTCTGTCTTATGTGGAAGGTGCACAAAACATTATCGGCGGACTGGAAAACGCGCTGAACGAAAAAAACGCCGGTGACCAGGCTAAAGTTACTGTCGAGCCCGGTGAAGGCTACGGTGAAGTTAACGAAGAACTGATCCAGCCGGTTCCCCGTTCTGCATTTGAAGGCGTTGATACCATCGAGCCGGGCATGCAGTTCCAGGCACAGACTCCGGGCGGCCCTCAGGTTGTTCGTGTAGTTGAAGTTGGCGACGAGACCGTCACCATCGATGCCAACCACCCGCTGGCTGGCCAGACTCTGCACTTCGACGTAGAAGTGGTAGAGACTCGTGATGCGACCGACGAAGAGCAAGAGCACGGCCACGTGCACTAAGCTTTTCCGAAGCGTTATCGAAGAACGGCTCCTTGTGAGCCGTTTTTTTATGTCTGCAGGTTTTGTCGGATTACGGCTTCGCCTAATCCGACACCCCAAACAAAAAACGACCCATAATGGGCCGTTTTTTGTACCGGAAACCGAACTTACATGTTCGGATAGTTGGGCCCGCCGCCACCTTCCGGAGTCACCCAGTTGATGTTCTGGGCAGGATCCTTGATATCACAGGTCTTGCAGTGAACACAGTTCTGGGCGTTGATCTGGAACTTCTTGCCGCTGCCGTCTTCGGCTTCAACCACCTCGTATACGCCGGCCGGGCAGTAACGCTGCGCGGGCTCGTTGTACTTGGGCAGGTTGTCCTTCAGCGGAATGTCCGGATCGGTCAGTTTCAGGTGAACCGGCTGATCTTCCTCGTGGTTGGTGTTGGAAATGAACACCGACGACAGCTTGTCGAAGGTCAGGGTGTTATCCGGTTTCGGGTAATCGATCTTCTTGGCCTCGGACGCCGGCTTCAGGGTGGCGTAATCCGGGATGGTGTCGTGCAGGGTGAACGGCAGGCTGCGATGCAGGATGTTCTGCTCGAAGAAGGCGATGCCGCCGCCAACCACATTACCGAATTTGTGCATGGCCGGGCCAAAGTTGCGCTCGTCATACAGTTCTTTGTAGAGCCAGCTGTCCTTGAAGCGATCGGCAAAGCTGGTGATTTCCTCACCGGACTTGCCTTCCTTCAATGCTTCGAACACCGCTTCCGCGCCCAGCAGGCCAGATTTCATGGCGGTGTGGGAGCCCTTGATCTTGGAGAAATTCAGGGTGCCGGCATCACAGCCCAGCAACAGGCCACCCGGGAAGCTCATCTTCGGCAGGGAGTTGAAGCCGCCCTTGGTGATGGCGCGGGCACCGTAGGAAACACGCTTGCCGCCTTCCAGATACTGTTTGAACTCCGGGTGCAGCTTGAGGCGCTGGAATTCATCGAACGGGCTCAGGTGCGGATTGCTGTAGGACAGGTCGGTGATCAGGCCGACATAGACCTGGCC